>NZ_JALCBM010000007.1:58490-66332 GCF_028066395.1 Ruegeria sp. | reverse complement strand
ACATCTGCACGATCTTCTTGATCGTGTTGCCGCGCACGATGGAATCGTCAATCAGAAGAACGTTGTGGCCCTTGAACTCCAGCGGCACTGCGTTCAGCTTGCGGCGCACGGATTTTTGGCGTTCTTCCTGCCCGGGCATGATGAATGTGCGCCCGACATAGCGGTTCTTCACCAGGCCTTCACGGTACGAGATGCCGGTTGCCTTGGCGACTTCCAACGCGACAGGACGGGCGCTGTCGGGGACGGGGATGATCCTGTCGATCTCAAGCCCAGCGTCCTCGATCTGCCGTGCCAGCCTCTGGCCCATGCGCATCTGGGTCTTATAAACCGACACGCCGTCCAGCATGGAATCCGGGCGGGCGAGGTAGACATATTCGAAGATGCAGGGCGTCAGTTGTCCCTCGACCGCCTGGAACGTGTGCATATTGCCGTCCAGATCGATGAGAATGGCCTCACCCGGTTTTACATCGCGCAGTTTGTCGAACCCGTTGATACCAAAGGCCACATCTTCGGACGCAAAAGCATAATCATCACCTTCGCCATCGACTTCACGCTTGGCGACGGACAGGGGGCGGATGCCGTAAGGATCGCGGAAGGCCAGCATCCCGACGCCAGCAACCAGACAGATCACTGAATAGGCGCCCTGTACCCGTTCCATCGTCATCTTCACCCCGGCAAAGAGGTTGCGGATCGGTTCGGCATTGCCGTTCACTTTGATCGCGTCCGAGACTTTGTCGGCCAGCACGTTCAGCAGAATCTCGGAATCCGAAGTGGTGCGCAGGTGGCGGCTGTATTTGGCGGTCACTTTCTCGCGCTGTTCGGCGGTGTTGGTGATGTTGCCATTGTGGACCAGATAGATGCCATAGGGCGCGTTGACGAAAAACGGTTGCGCCTCGGACGCGCTGAGCGAGCCTGCTGTGGGATAGCGGACATGGCCCATGCCGATCTTGCCCAGCAGCGTTTCCGCGTCACTGGCGTTGAACACGTCCTTGACCAGCCCATTGGCCTTTTTCTCGCGGAAGTATTCCCCATTATAAGTGACGATCCCCGAGGCATCCTGACCCCGGTGCTGCAGCATCAGCAGCCCGTCATAGATTTCCGCAAACACATCATGTGTCCGGCTTGCGATCCCCAAAATCCCACACATGTACGGGCTCCAATTCCTATGACGTTCTGACCTGAGGGTTGACCGTTTGGTGGCACGGCAAAGCCGAGCATCCGGGGGCTGCTGTTCCTGACGCCGGGTCGGCGGTCATCACTGCGGCGCGCGCGCATGAGGACAGAAAGAACAAGATCGGCAGCTCCGATTCCGTGGCGGTTCGGCCCCCACATAATGCCTTATGGCGCGCCTGTCATCAAAGGATCACAGTTCTGTTTTGTCGCGGGTCGGATTTATGCCGGGGCGCGTGTCGCAACAGGATTGGTGACATGGTTACACATATGTGCTGTCATGCCTGTGTGACGTTTTGGTTCAGAGTATTGATGTGCAGGTAAAGGGCAGAACATGTGGCAGCACAGACGCTATAAGAAAAAGGAAGACCCGGTCAAACGCCGGTGCCATCGCTGCCGCGGCAACGGGCGGGCGCCTTGCGAGATCTGCAAGGGAACCGGAGAGGTGGTCAAAAGCCGCGATATCCACGGCAGGCCGATCTCCAGCCGTTGTGATGGGTGTTTCGGTCTGAAAGCCATCCGCTGCACGGTATGCGGCGGCGAAGGATTCGTCTGACTCATCCCTGAAAAAGCAAAAGCCCGGGCAACGCCGGGCTTTCGGTCCTTAAAGATGCCGCCTCAGCTGTCCTGAGTGGCGTCCGGTGTTTCCGGCGCGGGCGTGTGACCGGCGGTGCAGGAGGCAACCAGTTCCTCATACTGCGCGGTGATCCAGCCCAGAGCGGCCTCGGGGTTCTGCTCTTCGATCTGGCCGCTGAACTGTTCGAACACCTTGGCCGAACGGCTTTCATCCACGATCGTGTAGGACTGGCCGGTCATCACGGTGTCATAGACAAAGAAGGCAATGGCAACCAGCAGGATGCCGCGCGCGATGCCGAAGAAGAAGCCAAGCGCCTGATCCAGACCGCCAAGCGCCGACCGCTGCACCAGCGACGAAAACAGCGGGGTGAAGATGCTGACCACGATCAAAGCCACAGCGAACACGGCGGCAAAGCCGGTGATCACCGACAATTCGCAGCTGTCGCGCAGGAATTCGCCCACCACGGGCACTTCTTTGACCAGCGGCACGACCTGTGGCGCAAAGATAAAGGCAAGCACGGCGGCTGCGACCCAGCCCGCGATGGCCAGAACCTCGCGCATGAAGCCGCGGGAATAGGCAAGGATGCCCGAAACCACGACGATCAGGGCAACGACCCCGTCAATTATTGTAAAACCTTCCATGGCCCTCGCCTGTTTTTTCTGCCCCTCAGGGCGCGACTTTAACCTGCTCCGAAGGTTTCGCCAACAAACCCGACTAAATCAGAGGGTCGGGTGAGTGTCAGACCTGCCACAGTGCCGGTTTTGCCACCGGCCGGAGCAATTGCCGATGTGAAACCAAGTTTTTGCGCCTCTTTCAACCTGTTTTCGGTCTGCGGGGCGGGTCTAAGTGCCCCAGATAGCGAGATTTCTCCGAAAACCACGGTGTCGGCGGGCAGGGCGGTGTCTTCGCGCGCACTCAGCAGCGCGGCCGCCACGGCCAGATCAGCGGCGGGTTCGCCGATTTTCAGCCCTCCGGCCACGTTGAGGTAGACGTCGAGCCCCGCGAAGGGGATGCCGCAGCGCGCCTCTAGCACTGCGAGGATCATCGCCAGCCGCCCGCTGTCCCAACCCACGACCGTGCGGCGGGGTTGCGAATGGGGCGAGGGCGCTACGAGGGCCTGCAATTCGACCAGCACGGGGCGGGTGCCTTCGATTCCGGCAAAGACCGCTGAACCGGGGCTGGGGGTGCCACGTTCCGACAGGAATAGGGCCGAGGGGTTGGTCACCTGCGCCAGCCCCTTGCCGGTCATCTCGAACACACCGATCTCGTCAGCGGGGCCAAAGCGGTTCTTGACCGCGCGCAGGATACGGAACTGGTGGCCGCGCTCGCCTTCGAAATAGAGCACGGTGTCGACCATATGCTCGACCACGCGGGGGCCTGCGATCTGGCCTTCCTTGGTGACATGGCCAACCATGATGATCGACACGCCGTGGCGTTTGGCGAAGGTGGTCAACTCATGTGCGGCGGCGCGGACCTGAGAGACCGAACCCGGGGCGCTGTCCACATTGTCGGCCCACATGGTCTGGATCGAATCGATGATGGCGAGGCCGGGTTTTTCGGCCTCCAGCGTTGTCAGGATATCGCGCAGGTTGGTTTCTGCCGCCAATTGCAACGGCGCGTCCTCCAGCCCCAGACGGCGCGCGCGCATGCGGACCTGCGCGCTGGCTTCCTCGCCCGAGACATAGATGGTCTTGACGCCCGCGCGCGCAAACCGGGCGGCGGCCTGCAGCAGCAGAGTGGATTTGCCGATGCCGGGGTCTCCGCCCACCAACAGGGCCGAGGCGGGGACAAGGCCGCCGCCCAGCACGCGATCCAGTTCCTCAACCCCGCAGAGGGTGCGGGGCGGGGGTGTTTCCTCGGTCGACAGGTCCGTGAGTGCGATGGGCTGGCCGCGCTTGCCGCCGAGGGATTTTTTCGCCGGGCCAGCCGAAAGCGGTGCGTCCTGCGTGATCGTGTTCCATTCGCCACAGGCGTCACAGCGCCCCGACCAGCGGGTATGCGTCGCACCACAGGCCGAGCAGGAGAAAGAAGTCGTCTTTGCCATGGCGCCTTTGGTGCCCGAGGATGGGCGGTTCTTCAAGCCCTTGCGGGCTTTCCTCACCGCCGGTGGCGCGCTGCGGCCTCGGGCCCTTGCGGGCCGTCGACCGCAGCGGGCGCTAACGCGCCGAGGGCGGGTGGTTATTCAGCCGCGCGGGGCGGGGTCATCGCGATGACGCTGGATGCGGTTGGATCGTTGTCATCGGGTGGCGATTGCAGTTGCGCGGACAATTCCGGCAGCAGTTCGAACAACTCATCCCGCAGGCGGGTGAGCTGCGAGCGGGCGATGGATTCCTCGATCTCGATGTCGCGGGTCCATTGGCGCAGCTCGTGCTGGATGGTCTGGGCGTCCTCGATGCGTTGCTGGAAGCGTTCGACCTCTTCCTGACGCTGTTGCAGGAAGGCGCGGGCGCGGGCGACCTTGGCCTCGCCATAGGTGTCGGCCAGTTCCTGACTGATCTGGCTCATCTGCGCGGCCAATTCCAGCACTTGAGGCTCCAGTGCCTCCAAATCGGGATGATCGCGCAGGAATGCCATCCGTTCCTTGATCGCGTCGAATTCCGAGGCCAGCGCAAAGGCGCCACTACGGTCGGCGGCATGCGCGACCTGATAGGCCTGCGCCACGTCCTGCATGTTGAGTGAAAACTTCCGGTGTGTGTTCTCCAGCGCCATCATGCGCGCGTTCGAGGGCAGGTAGAACGCCAGCATCAGGATCAGCGCGGTCAGCCCGACCTGAACATAGATCCCGGCATCGATCACCACTCCATCGCTCAGCCCGGCCTGCATTGACAGCCACGGCAACAGACCGAAGGCGGACATCACAGTGGTGGTCACGGCAAAAAGGGCCGCTGCGCATATGAGGAAAAAGGTCAGCCTCAAGAAGACATTCTGAAACTGCAATGTGATGGTGTGGAGGGCGGTCATAATCCAAATCTCCCTTTCAACCGGTACCGACCGGGCCGAAGCGGAGAGGTGTTAGAACAGGCGTGATGATCCGCTGCGGACCCGTGAACTACAAAAACGTTGCTGCTCGAAATATCTAAATGATACTTGGATTTTCGTTTTCAATCAATCAGGTCTGAGGTTTTCGTGAACTGGATGTCATTTCCGTAATGTGACCCAGCGCGATCGAGGCCAGAATGCAGCCGGTAAACAGGTACAGGCCCCAGGCGGTTTCGATTGTGGCGTATGAGATGCCCTTGGCCAGCGTGATGTAAAGCGCGATGAGGAAGATATCGGCCATGGCCAGCTTGCCCAGGATGTGCAGTGCGGGTTGGACGCGGGCGTCCAGCAGGTTCCACTGGATCAGCGCGGTGCCGATGGTTTTGAGGTAGGGCGCGAAGAGGGCGAATGCGGTGACGATGAGCGCGAGGAAGACGTCGGATTTCCACAGCGATTGTAGACCGGTGATCACGCTGATCTCGCTGAGGCCGAAGATCGGCAGCAATCCCGCGCGCATCAGCGGAGCGAACCACGCGATGGGGTAGAGGATCAGGAGCGAGAGGGTGGCGAGGCGGAGGGTCATGTGAGATCACTATGCTGCAAACTGAACGCGCTCCACCCAAACAGCAAAGTCATGAGAACAAAAAACACTGCAACATACATGACGGTTTTGCGGGGGTTCGAAGATATTCTGAATAGTTCTTTATGAAGCACAAATGCAGAAACAGCGACCCCGAAAACGACCGGAAGCATCGCAAGTATGTTAGCAGTTTCCATATTGAATGCGATGATGTTCGAGATCAAAGCACCGGGAATAAAGCCGTACAAAAAGGCTTTCATCACCGGCTTCATCGTCTTGAACGCACGAACCGGCGAAAAAATAAAACCATGTATTGAGAATATGGTAATGAACCAGACAATTAGTACTGAATTGAAGTAAACGCCCGGTATCGAAAGAGCAAAAAGTTGGATCGGGCTCATCACCGCACCGCCTCAATCGGCCCTTCCGCACTCCCGCTGATGAACTGCTCCACATAGGGATCACCCGAGGCATCCATCTGACCGACCGGCCCGGTCCACTGGATCACCCCGTCATGCAGCATCGCCACGTTGTCGGCAATCGCGCGAACCGAACTCATGTCGTGGGTGATGGTCATCGCGGTGGCGCCCATCTCGGTCACGATCTCTCGGATCAGGTCGTTGATGACGCCGGACATGATCGGGTCGAGGCCCGTGGTGGGCTCGTCAAAGAAGATGATCTCGGGGTCGGCGGCGATGGCGCGGGCGAGGCCGACGCGTTTCTGCATGCCGCCCGACAACTCGGATGGGTAGAGATCGGCCACCTTGGCGCGCAGGCCGACGCGGCGCAGTTTGTCGATGGCGATCTCGCGTGCATAGTCGGCGGGGCGCTTCAACGGGCCGCGCAGCAGGCGGAAGGCGACGTTCTGCCAGATCGGCAGCGAGTCAAACAGCGCACCGCCCTGAAACAGCATGCCGAACCGGGCCAGAAACGCGTCGCGGTCGCCCTTTTGCGCGTCCTTGCCATCGACATAAATCTTGCCGCTGTCCGGCTGGATCAGGCCAAGGATGCATTTCAGCGCCACGGATTTACCGGTGCCCGAGCCGCCGATGATTACCATCGACGTGCCCTTGGGAATCTCAAGGTTCATGCCTTGCAGTACGTGGTTGTCGCCAAAGGCTTTTGTTACGTTCTCCATCCGGATCATAGCGAGAAGAACACCCCTGTGAGTACGAAATTGGCGGCCAGGATCAGCACGGCGGCGGCCTCGACCGAGCCTTTGGTGGCGCGGCCCACACCCTGCGCGCCGCGGCCCGAGTTCATGCCATAGTAGCAGCCCAT
Organism: Ruegeria sp.; assembly: GCF_028066395.1. Taxonomy (GTDB): domain Bacteria; phylum Pseudomonadota; class Alphaproteobacteria; order Rhodobacterales; family Rhodobacteraceae; genus Ruegeria. The sequence goes on along the minus strand of NZ_JALCBM010000007.1, from coordinate 59,745 downwards.
GATGGCGGCGATCATGCCGAAGGCCGCACCCTTGACCAGCGATGAGACGATGTCGCGGGTTTCAAGGAAATCGACGGTGTTTTTCAGATAGGCCGCCGGGTTGAAGCCCAGATTTTGCGTGGCTACCGTATAACCCCCCGCAATGCCGATGATATCGCCCACCGCCACCAGCGCAGGCACGGTGATCAGCGCCGCCAGCACGCGGGGGGCGGTCAGGTATTTCATCGGATGGGTGGACAGGGTGACCAGAGCGTCAATCTGCTCGGTCACTTTCATGGTGGCAATCTCGGCGGCAATGGATGAGGTCACGCGGGCGGCGATCATCAGGCCGACCAGTACGGGGCCAAGTTCGCGCACCATGCCGATGGCGACGATCTGGGGCACCACCGCCTCGGCATTGAAGCGCGCGCCACCGGCGTAGATTTGCAAGGCAAGCGCACCCCCGGTGAAGATGGCGGTCAGGCCGACCACGGGCAGGGACAGCCAGCCGATATTCAGCAGGGCGATCCCGAATTCGCGCGGGTAGAACGGCGGCCGGAAGATGTGCGAGAGCGCATCCAGCGCAAACAGCGTCACCCGGCCAAACGCCGCAAACAGGCCCAGTATAGTGCGGCCCAGCCCCCCCAGCGCAGCGATCGGGTTCATTCCACGTAGCCTCGCGAATAGCGCCTGCCCATCGAGGTCAAGATTTCATAGCCGATGGTGCCTGCAGCCTCGGCCAGATCATCGACGGTCTGATGTCCGTTGAGGATGCGCAGGCGGTCGGGGTCATGGGGCAGGTCGGTCACGTCGACGGTGATCAGGTCCATCGAGATACGACCAACCACTGGGCAGGGCTGATCGCCGGAAAAGGCGTCGATCCCGCCTCCAATGGCGCGGTGCAGCCCGTCTGCATAACCCGCCGCAACGGTGGCAATGCGCGAGGGACGGCGGGCGGTCCAACTGTTGCCGTAGCCCACCGTCTCACCCATCTCGACCTTGCGCACCTGCACCACCGGCAGGTCGACGGTGACCACCGGTTTCGCCCCGGCAAAGGGCATGCCGCCGAACAGGCCAACACCGGGACGGCAGAAATCGAAATGGAATTCAGGGCCGAGCAGAATACCGCCCGTCGCTGCCAGCGAGCGGGGAACGTCGATGCCATCCGTCATCTCGCGGAAGGTGCGCAACTGTTGGCGGTTCATCGGATGTTCGGGCTCATCCGAGCAGGCCAGATGCGACATCACCACCACCGGGTTCAGCGCCAGCGCTTCGT
>NZ_JALCBM010000007.1:42505-58390 GCF_028066395.1 Ruegeria sp. | reverse complement strand
TCCGAGCAGGCCAGATGCGACATCACCACCACCGGGTTCAGCGCCAGCGCTTCGTCACGCAGTTCGGCCCAGTCGGCGGGCTCCAGCCCCATCCGGTTCATGCCGCTGTCCAGTTGAATGGCGATGGGGTGATCGGGCAGCGCCTCACGGTGCCGCTGAAACTGTTGGGGCGAGTTGATCATCGGGATCAGGTTATGCGCGGCCAGCAGCTCGTGATCGCCCTCCATATGCCCGGACAGGACAAAGACATCGGGACCCTTGCCAATGGCTTCGCGCACCACGGCACCTTCTTCGGCGGCGGCGACAAAAAACTTGCGGACCCCTTCATCGGCCAGGGTCCAGGACACCGGTCCGGCACCCAGCCCGTAACCGTCGGCTTTGACCACGGCACCGGTCTCGACACTGGTTTTTGCATCCAGTGCACGCCAGTTATGGGCCACCGACTGAAGGTTGATCGTTAAACGTGCTGTACTCATGTGACGTTCATGACATCGCGCCGACCGAGGTCAAGGGGTAATGGTCTGTAAACCGGGCGGAATTCCGGTGTGTGCGTCCACCATAGGTTGTTTTCCGCCGAAAATCGTCAGGATATTCAAGCATGCCGGACGTTCTGTCGCATCAGGCGTGCGGTCTGAACTGTCTGTGATCGCGGTCCAAACGCAGGCAGAGGGACCCATCGTTCACGACGGACGCCTCCTTGAGCCGGTTCAATAGCTTTCGATCTGCCCGTCCTGTTGCCAGGGTTTGACCAGATTGCCAAAGCGGGTGAACTGCGCCTCGAAGGACAGCTCGACCGTGCCGATGGGGCCGTGGCGCTGCTTACCGACGATAACCTCGGCCTTGCCGTGCAGGCGTTCCATGGCCTGCTTCCACTCTTCCATCTTCTCCAACTCGTGATCGCCGGGCTTTTCGCGCTCTTTGTAGTATTCCTCGCGGAACACGAACATCACCACGTCGGCGTCTTGCTCGATCGAGCCCGATTCCCGCAGGTCAGACAGTTGCGGGCGCTTGTCGTCGCGGCTTTCCACCTGACGGGACAACTGAGACAGGGCGACGACGGGGATGTTCAACTCTTTGGCGATGGCCTTCATGCCCATCGAAATCTCGGCAATCTCGTTGACGCGATTGTCGGCCATGCCACGGCAGAGTTGCAGATAGTCAATGACCAGCAGGTCCAGACCGTGCGTGCGCTTCAACCGCCGCGCGCGGGCGGCGAGTTGCGAGATCGGCAGGGCAGGGGTGTCGTCGATGAACAGCGGGCAGGCTTCCAACTCTTTCGCGGCATCCACGAAACGGCGGAATTCACCCTCGGTCATGTCGCCTTGACGGATCTTGTGGCTGGATATTTCCGACGCTTCGGCCAGAACCCGGCCTGCAAGTTGCTCAGCGCTCATTTCGAGCGAGAAGAACCCGACCACGCCACCGTCAATCGCGCCCTCGGTCCCGTCAGGCTTGGTGCCACGCTTATAGGCCTTGGCCACGTTGAACGCCACGTTGGTCGCAAGTGAGGTTTTCCCCATCGACGGACGCCCTGCCAGAATGATCAGGTCGGACGGGTGCAGGCCCCCCAATTGCTTGTCCAGATCGGCCAGCCCGGTGGAAATCCCGGCCATGCCGCCGCCGCGCTGATACGCTTCGTTGGTGACATTGACCGCCTCGGTCACCGCCTTGAGGAAGGACTGAAAGCCCTGTTCGGTCTGGCCCTGTTCGGACAGCTGGTAAAGCTGTTGCTCGGCCTCGATGATCTGTTCCTTGGGTTCGCTGGAAACCTCGACCCGCGCGGCCTTGTCCGAGATGTCGCGGCCCAGCCGGATCAACTCGCGCCGGATGGCGAGGTCATAGATCATCTGCGCATAGTCATGCACCGCGAAGGCGCTGATCGAGGCGCCCGCCAGCTTGACCAGATAGGCCGGACCGCCCAGTTCCTTCAGGCCCTCATCCTCGGCCATGAAGGATTTCAGCGTCACGGGCGAGGCCAGCGCGTTTTTGGCGATACGGGCTGATGCGACCTCGTAGATGCGGGCATGAACCGGGTCATAGAAATGCTCGGCCCCGATGATCGAAGCCACCCGGTCATAGAGGTCATTATTCGTCAGAATCGCACCCAGAAGCTGCTGCTCGGCCTCGATGGAATGCGGCATGGTTTCGGCACTTTGAATCTGCGCCGCTGCCTGCTCGATACTGCTGATCTCGTTCATTGCTGCTCTCACCGTCCCTTGGGACAAGGTCCATAGCCCGGCCCCGGCCATCGGGGCAAATTGTATGTTTTCTGGGGATATGCTGTGCATATCTCGCCACCCCATCATATTGGCGTATGGCGGGGTAGGGCGTCAACATATTGTGCAGGAAAAGCCTGCGAAACGGTTATTGTTTCTGGTTTGAAAACAGTTTGCGTCGCGTCAGCTTTTGTTCGCTTCCTGCCAGCCGCGCGGGTCGTTCAGGAAGGCTTCGACCCCATCCAGCGTTTCCTGATCGAAAGCTTTCTGCGCCTTGGCCTCGGCCAGAACATCCCACCAGGTGCACAGGGAGTGTAGTTGAACTCCGTGATCACCCAGCGTTTTTTCGGTTTCTGGAAAGATGCCGTAATAGAAGATCACTGCCGTATGCCCGCAGGTCGCACCGGTCTCGCGGATCGCATCGACAAAGGACAGTTTGCTGCCGCCATCGGTGGTCAGGTCCTCGACCAGCAGCACGCGCTCACCCTCGCTCATCGCGCCTTCGATTCGGGCGTTGCGGCCATAGCCTTTGGGCTTCTTGCGCACGTAAGTCATCGGCAGGGCCATGCGTTCAGCGACCATGGCGGCAAAGGGGATGCCTGCGGTCTCGCCCCCGGCGATGTTGTCAAACGCTTCGAACCCCGCGTTGCGCATCACCGTGACGGTCAGGAAATCCATCAGCGTGGACCGGATGCGCGGGTATGAGATCAGCTTGCGGCAGTCGATATAGGTTGGGCTGGGCAATCCGCTGGCCAGCGTGAACGGCTCGCGCGCGTTGAAATGCACGGCCTTGATCTCCAGCAGCATCCGCGCGGTCAGGCGGGCGATTTCGGTGCTGTCGGGGAAGGAGCTGGGGATCATGACGGGACCTCTGGGCGCTGAAAGGATGTTGCGGGCTGATAGCCTGTCGCCGGGGCCAGAGTCGAGAGGGCCACAAAAGAAAAGCGGACCCCCAAGAGGTCCGCTTTGGCCCTTGCGGGCCGAGCATGCCAAGGTGGGCTTGGTTGCTCATGTCATGGGCGCGCACCGCTTTGGCGAAGCGTGACCCGTATGTTTCAGCCCCGGCGTCTACGCCAGGCACGGTGATCAGCGCAACCGGTTTGACGATTACAATTGTGACAACTCACCGGGATTTCAGCCAGCAGCAGCGGCCTTGCCTGCATACCGAACACGCTGATGGTTGTGCCGGTGCAGCGGTGATCGTCCTTCTGGTTGCCGGGAGGGGTGCGCCGGCCTGTGACAACAGATCACAAACCGGCGCTTTGTGAGTGGTGTAGACAGCATCCAAGCGGAGCATTGGCGGGGAAAAAAGAGGCATCAGCGCAAAAAGGCGCTCAATCCGGTAGCCTTTTGTTAACTGGTGATGAATTCCGCATCATCTTGGCGGGATTGCTGCAATTTTAGGCGAAATGTGAAAGCCCGCGCGCCAGCAGGGTCAGCGCGTGATCCCGAGCCGCCCGGCGGACGGCATCGCGGCCCTGTGCGCCGAATTCGACGGTTTCGACCTGCGTTTGCTGTCCAGTGGCGGCCAGCCCGAAACAGACACGGCCTTCGGGTTTGAACTCGGACCCGCCGGGGCCTGCGATTCCGGTGATCGACACGGCCAATTGTGCCTGCGAATGACGCAGCGCGCCCTCGGCCATCTCGCCCGCGACCTCTTCCGAGACCGCGCCGTGGGCGGCCAGCGTGTCGGCCAGAACGCCCAGCATGTCCTGTTTGGCCGCGTTGGTATAGGTGACGAACCCGCGATCCACCACGGCGGAGCTGCCGGGAATATCGGTCAGCGCGGCGGCGACCATACCGCCCGTGCAGCTTTCGGCGGTGGCGATCATCACGCCGCACGCTTTGGCACGGTTCAGCAGGTCGGCGGCGGTCACAGGCCCAGTACTCCGTGCGAGATACCGGCCAGAATGCCCACGCCGATGGCGGCAAATACCCCGGCGATCACATCGTCCAGCATCACGCCCAGCGGATCGCCGCGCCGGTCAGCCCAGCCGACGGGGCCGGGTTTGGTGATGTCGAACAGCCGAAACAGCAGGAAACCCGCAACCCAGCCGGGCCAGAGCGCTGTGACTTCGATCCCATGTGACCAAGCGGGGTAAGAGACCGCCCAGATTGCAATGAATTGCCCTGCGACCTCATCAATCACGATCTCGGACGGGTCGTGATCTTCCTGCCCGGCGGTCATCACGCCCGTGGCCCACCAGCCGGCGACGAAGGCCGCGAGGGTGGCGAGGGCCAGCAGGGGAAAGCCGCCGATCATATGCAGTACATACGCCAGCGGCAGCGCCGCCAGCGAGCCCCAGGTGCCCGGGGCAGGGCGCAAGTTGCCCACTCCGCAGACGGTGCCGATCAGACGCGCGGCGCTCATGCCTTCACCAGACAGGCTGTGGCGAGCGAGGCGATCCCCTCACTGCGCCCGGTAAAACCCAGACGTTCGGACGTGGTCGCCTTGACCGAGACCTGATCGGCGCGCAGGTCCATGATCCGGGCCATCTCTTCCCGCATTGCGGGGGCGTGGGGGCCGATCTTGGGATATTCGCAGACCAGCGTGCAATCGACGTTTGAGACGCGATAGCCCATCTGCCCGGCCAGTTCGACCGCGTGGCGCAGGAAAATCTCGCTGGCCGCGCCTTTCCATTGCGGGTCGGAGGGCGGAAAATGCTGCCCGATATCGCCCTGCGCCAGCGCGCCATAGATCGCGTCGGTGACCGCGTGCATGCCCACATCGGCATCCGAATGCCCCTGCAACCCGCGATCATGCGGCACCTGCACCCCGCACAGGATCACATGATCCCCGTCGCCAAAACGGTGCACGTCATATCCGTTGCCCAGCCTTACATCCATATCCGTTCCCATTATGCGCTCCGCCCGGGCAAAATCCTCGGGTCGGGTGATTTTGATATTGTCCGCATCGCCCGGCACGATGGCCACGTCTAGCCCTGCGGCGCGCGCGACCTCGACATCATCGGCGGCCCCGCCGGGATGGGCGGCATGAGCGGCAGTGATCGCTTCATAGCGGAAGCCCTGCGGGGTCTGCGCCGCATATAGACCGGTGCGATCCTGCGTGCCGGTGACGGTTGCGTCGTCCCCGAGCCAAAGTGCATCGGTCACCGCCAGCCCCGGCGCGGCGGCTTGATGCGTGTCGAGTGCCGACAGAATATCTCCGATGATCTGCGCACTAACGCAAGGACGCGCCACATCGTGAACTAGCACCTTGTCCACCCCATGCCCGGCCAGCGCCTGCAACCCGTTGCGGACCGAGCCCGCCCGGTCGCTGCCACCCGATGCTAGGATCAGATCGGTATCCCTGAAATCTGCCCAAGCCGCGTCATCCTCGGGCGAGAGCACCAGAACGATGTGATCGACCTGCCCTTGGAACCGGTCAATGGTCCAGTCGGCGACCCGCCGTCCGGCCAGCGCGCGCCACTGCTTCGGCACACCACCCCCGGCGCGCGTACCGCGTCCTGCGGCGACGATGATGGCGGCGGTGGTGGTGGGCATGCGGGCGGGCTCTCCTTTGTGCCACTGTTTAGGCGGCGATGAATGCAGAGGCAATCATTCGCGTCAATCTGCCCAAAAAATAGGCAAGTGATGATTTCACGGGCTTGTTTGGCGCCGTTTTCTTGTTCATATGCTGCGATTTCGATATCAAACCCGCAAATGCTCAAGGATTAGGCACGTTGACCCTGCGTCTTGCTGAAAAGGAACTGACCCCGCCGGTGCTGCTGGCGCCGATGGCCGGAATCACCGACCGGCCCTTCCGCGATCTGGTGATGCGCTTTGGTGCGGGCATGGTCGTGAGCGAGATGGTGGCCAGCCAAGAGATGGTGCAGGCCAAGCCCGGCGTCCGCGAACGGGCCGAGCTGTCGGCAGATGTGGAAAACACCGCCGTGCAACTGGCCGGGCGCGAGGCGCATTGGATGGCAGAGGCCGCCCGTCAGGTCGCCGACCGCGGCGCGCGGGTGATCGACATCAACATGGGTTGCCCGGCCAAGAAGGTCACAAACGGTTATTCCGGCTCTGCCCTGCTGAAAACGCCCGATCATGCCCTGACCCTGATCGAGGCGGTGGTGAGCGCCGTCGACATTCCGGTAACGCTGAAAACCCGGCTGGGTTGGGATGACCGCCTGTTGAATGCGCCCGATGTGGCGCGGCGGGCGCAGGAGGCGGGCATTCGCATGGTCACGATCCACGGGCGTACGCGGTGCCAGTTCTACAAGGGCCATGCGGACTGGCAAGCAATCCGGGCGGTGAAAGAGGCGGTCTCGATCCCCGTCATCGCCAACGGGGATATCGTTGACACGCAAGCCGCTCGCACGGCGCTGGATCAATCCGGCGCGGATGGCGTCATGGTCGGGCGCGGGGCGCAAGGTAAGCCGTGGCTGTTGGCGCAGATGTGCCATGACCTCTATGGCGCTGCGGCGCCCGAGGTGCCTTCGGGAGACGATCTGACCCAGATGGTGCAGGCGCATTATCAGGCGATGTTGGGGTTCTACGGCCAAGACCTCGGCCTACGCGTCGCGCGCAAACATCTGGGCTGGTACATGGATGAGGCCGCAACGCCAGCACCCCTGCGCCGCGCCGTGCTGACCTCACGCGATCCGGCCGAGGTGCTGCGCCTGCTAGGCGACGCGCTGATCCTAGGTGATGAGGTGGCCGCATGACCTCTGATCACAGCATCTGGGCCTCACTGCCGGTTCCGGCCTTCATCATTGATCCCGAGGATCGGGTCTCGGACGTCAATTCGGCGGGCGAGGGGTTCCTGAACGCCTCGCGCAAATCGGTGACAGGCAATCCCGTCTGGGACCTGCTGGCCGTCGATGCCCCGCTGGAGGAGGCGTTTCTGCGCGCCAGACAGCAGGGCACGCCGTTGTTTGTGAACGATGTGGATGTGGGCTCGGGCAACCGCGCGCCGCTGCAATGCGCGTTGCAGATCGCGCCGCTGATGGGGCATCCCGGGTCGATGATCATGATCCTGTCCCCGCGTGAGTTGGCAGGGCGGATGACTCTGGGCAATACGGTGAAATCGGCGGCGCAGTCGGCCATCGGCATGGCCGAGATGCTGGCGCATGAGATCAAGAACCCGCTGGCGGGGATCACCGGGGCGGCGCAGCTACTTAGCATGAATATCCCACCACAAGACCTTGAATTGACAGACCTTATCGTGGCCGAAACCCGCCGTATCGTGAAGCTTCTGGAACAGGTCGAGCAGTTCGGCAACCTCCAGCAGCCCGATTTTAGGCCGGTCAATATCCATGATGTGCTGGACCGGGCGCGGCGTTCCGCGCTGCTGGGGTTTGGCGCGCATATGACCATTATCGAGGATTACGACCCCTCGCTGCCCTTGGCCTATGGCGACCCGGATCAGTTCCTGCAGGTGGTGCTTAACCTGCTCAAAAACGCCTCGGAAGCCGCTGAGCCCAAAGGCGGAACCATCCGTTTGCGCACCTATTTCGAACATTCTTTTCGCCTGCGTCGTAGCGATGGCTCAGGCCATTCGCTGCCCCTGCAGGTTGAGATCATCGACGATGGCCCCGGTCTGCCCGAGAAAATCCGCAGCGACATATTCGACCCGTTTGTTTCGGGCCGGGAAAACGGCACCGGGCTGGGGCTGGCCTTGGTCAGCAAGATCATATCCGACCATGACGGCTGGATTTCCGCTGACTCGGTGCCCGGGCGCACTGTGTTCCGCCTGTCCCTGCGCCGCGCGCCCAAAGACGTAAAGGAGAGCATCTGATGGATGGCACCGTTCTGGTCGCCGATGACGACCGCACAATCCGAACCGTTCTGACACAGGCCCTGACCCGGGCCGGGTGCAAGGTGCATGCGACCAGTTCGCTGACCACGCTGATGCGCTGGGTGGCCGAAGGCAAGGGCGATGTGGTGATCTCGGACGTGGTCATGCCGGATGGCAACGGGTTGGAGATGCTGCCAAAGATTGCGCAGGACCGGCCCGGGCTGCCGGTGATCGTGATCTCGGCCCAGAACACCATCATGACGGCGATTCAGGCGGCCGAGGCGGATGCTTATGACTATCTGCCCAAGCCCTTCGACCTGCCGGACCTGATGAAACGCACCGCCCGTGCGCTGGACCAGAAGCAGCGCGCTACGCCTGAGATTGCGGAGGGGCCAGAGGAGCGCCCGGACGAACTGCCTCTGGTCGGGCGCACCCCGGTGATGCAGGCGCTCTACCGTCTGGTGGCGCGGGTGATGAACACCGATCTGCCGGTGATGATCTCGGGTGAAAGTGGCACGGGCAAGTCCCTGATTGCGCGGGCGATTCACGATTTCTCGGACCGGCGCACCTTGCCCTTCGTCACCGTCACCGCCGCTGATCTGAGCGATCTGGAAGGCCCGGCACGGGTGCTGGCACGGGTGCGGGGCGGGACGCTGCTGATTGACGAAATCTCGGACATCGACGACGAGATACAGGCCCGCATCGTGCGCATGATGGACACGCCGGGCGATCACGTGCCGCGTTTCATGGCCACCAGCCAGTCCGATCTGACCGAAGCGATGGAGACGGGCCGGGTGCGGCAGGACCTTTACTACCGCCTGTGCGGCGCCACGATCAACGTGCCAGCCCTACGCGAGCGGGTGGACGACATCACCTTGCTGGCGGAACACTTCCTGACGCGCGAAGAGCGTGAGACCGGCAGCAAACGTTGGCTCAGCGCGGATGCGGTCGAACTGGTGCGGCGCTATTCCTGGCCGGGCAATGTGCGGCAGTTGGAAAATGCCATCCGCCGTCTGAGCCTGACCAGCCGTGCCGACGAAATCTCAAAACTTGAGGTTGAGATGGTGCTGGGCAGCCAACCCGAGGCCGAGCCGGTTCTGGGCGATGGTGAGCGTGAAAAACTGTCGACCTCGGTCGCACGCCATCTACAGCGTTACTTCGATCTGCACGGGAATATTTTGCCGCCTCCGGGCCTTTATCAGCGTATTTTGCGCGAGGTTGAGGCCCCCCTGATCGAAATTGCACTGGATGCGACCGGTGGCAATCAGGCAAAATGTGCCGATTTGCTGGGGATTAACCGAAATACGTTGCGGAAAAAGATCACCGACCTCGATATTGAGGTGACACGTCGGCGCAAACTGATGTAATATCGCCACACAAACGTGGCATCCGGGTTCGGCCCGGCCAACGACCACGATATATGGCGGTTCGTCGCGCAAGCGACACATCAGAATGAGGGCAGACGGTGGCAACCCGGGCACAGAACGGGCCGATCCTATCGATCAACCGGTGGCGCAAGTCCCGGAGATTGCGCAATTTCAGCACTCTGGGCCTTGTGGTTTTGGGCCCCGCGCTGGCGCTGGCAACTTATCTGGTCATCGGTCCCTTTGATCTTGGCGCATCCGCGCCCAGCTTACGGCTGATTCTTCTGGCCGATCTTGTCTATATTCTTGTGGTCGCCGCGCTGGTTTTGGGCCAGCTCGGCAGCCTGATTGCCGCGCGGCGGGCAAAATCCGCCGGGTCGCGGCTGCACCTGCGCCTGATCGGCGCGTTTACGCTGTTGGCTTTGGTGCCCACGGTCACCGTTGCGATCTTTGCCGGGCTGACGGTGAATATCGGGCTTGAGGGCTGGTTTTCGGACCGGGTGCGGCAGGTTGTGGGCTCGTCGCTTTCGGCGGCCGAGGCTTATGAACAGGAGCACCGGCAGGGTCTGACGCAGGACGCCACGGTGCTGGCCCGGTTTCTGGACAATTCCCGGTCGCTGGACTTTTACATCTCGGATGCCGAACTGCGCGAGGTTCTGGCGCAGGGGCAGGCGCAAATTCAGCGTGGCCTGCGCGAGGCCTATGTGATCGACGGCAGCGGCACGATCCGGTCGCGTGGGGATCGGTCCTATCTGTTCAACTACGAACAACCCACGCCGGACCAGATGGCCGAGGCCAATGACACCGGCATGCTCATCATCGACGACTGGACCAACAGCGAATTCCGCGCTCTGGTGCCGTTGCAGGCGTTCGCTGACCGTTACCTCTATGTTAGCCGCGAGGTGGACGGAGAGCTGCTGACGCTGCTGGACGACACCAAGGAAACGGCGCAGTTCTACCGTCAGTTGGAAAGTGAGCGGGGCAGGGTGCTGTTCGAATTCGGCCTGCTCTATCTGGGTTTTGCGGTGATCCTGATCCTCGCGGCGATGTCCTTGGGCATGTGGTTCGCAGAACGCCTCTCGCGCCCTGTGGGCCGTCTGACCACAGCGGCGCAGCGCGTAGGGGCCGGTGATCTGGGTGTGCAGGTGATCGAAGAGGCCAGTGATGATGAAATCGCCATGCTGGGCCGGTATTTCAACCAGATGACGCGGCAATTGAAAGGCCAACGCGACACGTTGCTGGAAAACACCCGGCAGATCGAACGGCGACGTCGCCTGTTCGATTCAGTGCTGAGTTCCGTAACCTCGGGCGTTGTGGGCGTCGATCCCGATGGCTGCGTGACCTTCGTCAACCGCTCGGCTGAACGCTTGCTGGATTGGTCACGGGGCGAGGAGCATCTGGCCATCGGCATCGCCGTACCGGAGTTCCTGCCGCTGTTCGAAACCCTGAAAGACACCGGACAAGAAGCCGTGCAGGGTGAGGTCAAGGTGACCCGCAAGGGCCAGTTGGAGAACCTGCTGGTCCGCATGGCCACCCGGCGCGGTGAGGATGGCGGGCTGGAAGGCTATGTTGTGGCCTTTGACGACGTGACCGATCTGGTCAGCGCCCAGCGGATGGCCGCATGGGGCGATGTCGCCCGCCGCATCGCGCATGAGATCAAGAACCCTCTGACCCCCATTCAACTGAGCGCCGAGCGGATCAAACGCAAATTCTCAAGCAAGCTGGATGAGGACGATTGCGATACGCTGGTCTCGATGACCGACGTGATCGTGCGGCAGACCAACGATCTGCGGCGCATTGTGGACGAATTCTCGAAATTCGCGCGGATGCCGGAACCCGATCGGCATGAGGAAAACATCGTTGAACTGGTGCGCGAGGCGGTGTTGTTGCAGCAGGCAGGTCAGCCGGAGGTGCAGATTGATGCCGATCTGCCGGATGATCCGATTTTGGCGGATGTGGATGCGACCATGCTGAACCAGGCGCTGACCAACCTGATCAAGAACGCAGGCGAAGCCATTGTATCACTGCAGGAAAAGGGCGCGCCCGACACTCTGAAACCGCAGATCAAGGTGGCAATGTCCAGCGACGATGCGGGCACTCAGATCACCATTGCCGACAACGGCATCGGCCTGCCCGAAGACCGGGCGCGGCTGTTTGAACCTTATGTGACAACTCGTGATGAGGGCACCGGCCTTGGCCTGCCTATCGTGAAGAAAATCATCGAAGAACATGGCGGAGCGCTGACATTGGAAGACGCGCCCACCTTCGACGGACAGGACCATTTCGGCGCAATGGCTGTCATCCGTCTACCTGGGGTCTCAGGCGACCCGACAATTGCGCCACAGAAACAGGCGATTAAAACCAACAAACTGAAAGCAGGCCAAAGATGAGCGACATTCTGATCGTAGATGACGAACGCGATATTCGCGAACTTGTGTCCGATATTCTCGAGGACGAAGGCTATTCCACCCGGCTGGCGGGCAATTCGGACGATTGCATGGCGGCCATCAACGCCGAGCCGCCGGGGCTGCTGATCCTCGATATCTGGCTGAAGGACAGCCGCATGGACGGGATCGACATCCTGAAAGCGGTGAAGCGGGACAACCCGGATGTGCCGGTGGTGATCATCTCGGGTCATGGCAATATCGAGATCGCGGTCGCCGCGATTAAACAAGGCGCGTATGACTTTATCGAAAAGCCCTTCAATATCGACCAGCTGATGGTGGTGATCCGCCGCGCCATGGAGACCTCGCGTCTGCGTCGCGAGAATGCCTCGCTGAAGCGTAAAGAGGTCAGTTGTTCGGATATGATCGGCAAATCGGCCTCGTTCCGGGCGATGCAAAGCCATCTGGACAAGGTGACCAAATCGAACGGTCGCGTGATGCTGAGCGGCCCGGCCGGGTCGGGCAAAGAGATCGCCGCGCGTTATATCCACGCCCATTCCAACCGCGCCAACGCGCCTTTCGTGACGGTGAATTGCGCAGGGATCGAGCCGGAACGGGTGGAAGAGGTCCTGTTCGGGCGCGAATCCAGTGAACGTGGTGTTGAATCGGGCCTGCTGGAAGAGGCTCATGGCGGCGTGGTCTATTTCGACGAGGTCGCGGATATGCCGCTGGGCACCCAGTCCAAGATCCTGCGGGTGCTGGTCGATCAGCAGTTCCAGCGTGTGGGCGGCACCGACAAGGTGCGGGTCGATCTGCGGGTCATCTCCTCGACCAACCGTGATCTTGAGGTTGAGATTGCCGCCGACCGGTTCCGCGAGGAGCTGTATCACCGTCTGAACGTGGTGCCGATTGCCGTGCCCTCGCTGGAGGAACGGCGCGAGGATATCCCGGTTCTGGCGCAGCATTTCATTGAGATGTGCAACGAAACCCAAGGCCTGCCAGCGCGTGAGCTGTCGGATGAGGCGGTTGCCCTGCTGCAGACGATGACCTGGCCCGGCAATGTGCGGCAGTTGAAGAACCTGATCGAACGGGTGCTGATCCTTGGCGACGGCACCGGCCCGATTGAGGCGCGCGAGCTGCCCAGCGAGGAAGAGAAATCCGACGAATCCGGTCGTGTTGTTTTGTCGGGCGTGCTGGCAACCCTGCCGCTGCGCGAAGCGCGCGAAGCGTTCGAGCGGGAATATCTGCTGACCCAGATCAACCGTTTCGGTGGCAATATCAGCCGCACCGCCAGCTTTGTTGGGATGGAGCGCAGCGCGCTGCACCGCAAGCTGAAATCGCTGGGGGTTGTGACCTCGAACAAATCCGGTGCGCGGGTGGCGCAGTTGGATGAGCCCGAACCGGCAGAGTGATCCGCCGGGCAGGGCTCCGGTGACGGCGCTCGGCTATCCGGCGTTTGGTCGCCGTCTGAAACGGCTGCGCCGGTCAGTCGGGTTGAAACAGGCGGCGCTGGCCGATCTGCTGAGGGTCGATCAGACAACGATCTCACGCTGGGAAAACGGGGTGCAGGTGCCCTCGGGTGATCTGCAACAGGCGGTTTTTCAGGCGCTAGGGTCCGCGCGGTTCGGGGATTCGGCGCTGAAACGGCTGGTGATGAATTCGGCAGATTGCGTGCATCTGGTCGAGGAGGCCAGCCATGTCTGTCTGGCATACTCTGCCCGCCGCGCGCAGGACTGGGATACCAGCCAACGGGCCTTGCTGGGCGTTTCGCTTTGGCAATTTGCAACAGATGAAATCCGGCAGGCCGAGGCCGAGTTGCTGGATGAGGGCTGGTGGGACCTGCAATCGCCCACTCCCAAGGCGTTTCTGACGTCTGGGGCGGTGCATGACGAAATCAGGATCAGCGCCGGTCAGATCATGTGGGAGCGTTTGTACCTGTCCGACGGCACCCCCGTGCGTCTGGTCAGCGGATCGGGGCCTCGCCCCGCATAATTTATGCGTTCCAGTGGCGGGCAGGCCGGGGTAGACCCGCAATATGACGCATTCCATCCGCATAGGTTTGCAGGTCCTCCTGCTGTGGTGCGCCGGGCTGGGGGCCGCGACGCAATTTGCCAAGTTTGCGGTGCCCTTTGGAGAGGTCGGGCTGCTCTATCCCGATCATGCGGATGGGCTGGGATGGCTGCTGTCGATCATCAGCCTGATGGGGGCGGTGCTGGGCGCCACCTCGGGCGCGATCACGGGCCGGGTTGGGCCGGTGCGGCTGCTTTTGTGGGGGCTGGTGCTGGGCGGCGGGATTTCATTGCTGCAGGCGACCTTGCCCGGTTTTGCGCTGATGCTGGCCAGCCGCGTGGTCGAGGGGCTGTCGCATCTGGCTATCGTTGTGGCCGCCCCGACGCTGATCGCGCAGATCACGCAAGGCAAGGCACGCAATGTGGCGATGGTGCTGTGGAGCAGTTTTTTCGGCGTCGCCTTTGCCCTGAACGCCTGGTTCGGCTTGCCCTTCGTCGACCGCTTTGGCCTGCCGATTTACTTCGCGCTGCATGGTGGGCAGATGCTGGTGATCGCCGGTTTGGTCCTGACCTGCCGCCTGCCGGTGGTTGCGAGTGAGGCGGATGAAACCTCCGGTGGGTTCCTTCAGGCGCATCTGCAAACCTATCGCTCGCCCTTTATATCGGCTCCGGCGCTGGGGTGGTTCTTCTACACACTGACCTTCGTGTCGCTGCTGGCAATCCTGCCGGGACGGCTGCCCGAGGGGCAGGGGGCTGCTATCGCCGCTTTGATGCCTCTGGCCGGGATTGTTCTGTCCTGGCTGGCGGTGCCGTTGCTGCTGAATGTCATGACCAGTATCGCAGTGGTCAATCTGGGCTTGGGGCTGGGCATCCTGACCATTCTCGCCCTGTTTCTGGGCGCGCCGCTGGCGGTGACCAGTGTTGCCCTGTTCGCGGTGCTGGGGCTGGTGCAGGGCGGCAGCTTTGCGGCGGTGCCGCAGCTGAACGCCTCGGCCAATGCGCAGGCGCTGAGTTACGGGGCAATGGCGCAGATGGGCAATGCGGGCAACCTGCTGGGCACGCCGGTGTTGCTGGCGGTGCTATGGCGCGGGGATGAGACGGGCATGTTCATCGCGGTGGCCTGCATCTATGGTGCAGCCATTCTGCTGCACCTGTGGCTGGGCCTGCGCCGTCGTCGCTATCCGGTCTGACCCGGTGTGACGATCTGGAACGACCCGTCGTCGAATTTCACGAAACACGAGGACGGGTTCAGCGGCGGCAGAACCGTTGTGGGGCGGAGTGTGACCGCGGATTTCACCCCCGATTTGCAGGGCGGCAGGCTAACGGGCTGATAGCCCTTGGCGGCCATACACTGCGCCTCGACCGTGTTGCGCAGGCCTTTGTTGACGTCGACGGTGTAGACATTGCCCGGTTGCCACCAGCCCGGTGTCCGGTGGCAGCGCCCGTGGCCGTCACAATAGGTGCGGCCCGGCCAGTAGGTCGGCGGGCTCTGGCGGATTTCATTTGCAACCGGCGCGTCCTTTAACGCCGCGACCTGACAGGCCGTCGTCTCGGACTGCAGGCGCGATACGCTTTCGCCTTCGCGGTAATACAGCGACAGCGGCCCGCATGAGGACAGGATCATCAAAGGGATCAGGGAACGCAGTATTGTTTTCATACTCTTATCTTGCCTCAACCGCCGCTTCATGACAATTCAATTGACCGCTATGGGGGCATCTGTCATTCAAAGATTTCAGGCAGAAGGGCCAGGAACATGAAGGTCATCATTTGCGGCGCCGGTCAGGTGGGCTGGCAGATTGCACGGCACCTGTCGAGCGAACTGAATGACGTCACGGTGGTCGACAACAACCCCGATCTGGTCCGCCGCGCGACCGAAACGCTGGATGTGCAGGGCATCGCGGGCTTTGCCAGCTACCCGGATGTGCTGGATCGCGCCGGTGCGCGCGACGCCGACATGATCATCGCCGCCACCCATTCGGACGAGGTGAATATGGTCACCTGCCAGATGGCGCATTCGGTGTTCTCGATCCAGCGCAAGATCGCGCGTCTGCGCTCGAAATCCTATCTTCAGGCGATCCATTCCGACCTCTACCGCCGCGATCACCTGCCCATCGACGTGGTGATCAGCCCGGAACGAGAGGTCGCCGCCGCCGCCATGCGCCGCCTGTCGGC
>NZ_JALCBM010000007.1:3699-42405 GCF_028066395.1 Ruegeria sp. | reverse complement strand
TGGTGATCAGCCCGGAACGAGAGGTCGCCGCCGCCGCCATGCGCCGCCTGTCGGCACCCTCGGCCTTTGACACCGAGATTTTCATGGATGGCAAGGCGCAACTGCTGGGTATCCGGGTCGAAGAGGACTGCCCCATCGTCAACACGCCCCTGCGGCAACTGACCGATCTGTTCTCGACCCTCAGTTCCATCGTGGTTGGGGTGCGGCGCGAGGGGTCTCTGTTTGCGCCGGAACCGGATGATCAGCTGTTTGTCGGCGACGAATGCTATGTCTTTACCAGCGTCAAGGATGTCGACCGCACGATGGAGGTGTTCGGCAAGGCGCAGAAGAAACAGGACCGGGTGGTGCTTGTGGGTGGCGGCAATGTCGGGCTTGAGGTCGCGCGCACGCTGGAAGAACGCGAAGGCCGGGTGCGCGCCAAGGTCATCGAACGTGACCGCAAAAGCGCCGAGATCGCCGCCGAGGCGCTGGAGCGCACGATTGTTCTGAACGGCGACGGGCTGGATTCGTCCCTGCTGAGCGAGGCCGGGATCGAACGCGCCGACGCGATGCTGGCGGTCACCGATGACGACCGGACCAACATGCTGGCCGCCGTGCGCGCCAAGGCCGAGGGCTGCGCGCTGGCCATCGCACTGATCAATGATCCCAGCATGGTGGCGCTGATGGGGCCGTTGGGCATCGATGCCTATATCAACCCGCGCGCCACCACCGTCAGCTCGATCCTGCGCCATATCCGCCATGGCCGAGTGCGGCAGGTCTATTCCATCGGTGATGCCGAGGCCGAGGTGATCGAGGCAGAGGTGCTGTCGACCTCGCCCATGGCCGGGCAGCGGTTGCGCGACATTGACTTCCCCGAAGGTGTGCTGGTGGGGGCCGTGCGCAAGGGCGATGATGTGATCCGGCCCACCGGCAGCCTGCGCATCGACGAAAAGGACGTGGTGTCCATTTTCGCACTGGCCAAGGACGTGCCCGAGGTCGAACGCCTGATGCAGGTCTCGATCGATTTCTTCTGATGTATCGGGCGCGGGGACAGCAGCAGATCGGGGTCATGCGGCGATTGCCGTTGTTGTTGCTGATCTGGGGCGTTGCCGCCTTGGCGATGTGGATACCGGCCGTGTATGCGTTGACGCTGGATGATCACGAGACCTCGCGCTCGTTCTTTTATTCCGGGTTGCTGGGCCTGTTCGTGGTGTCGCTGATCGCGCTGGCTTTGCTGAACCGTGAACCCCGTCGCGGGACGCTGGGGCAATTGGCGGTGATGTTGTCATCCTTCACTATCCTGCCGCTGTTTCTGGCAGTGCCGCTATACGAGGCGTTGGGCAATACCAGCTTTCTGAACGCCTATTTCGACATGGTCAGCGCGGTGACCACCACCGGTGCGGACCTGTTCCCCGATCCCGACCGTCTGAACGCACCGCTGCATCTGTGGCGGGCGCTGGTCGGATGGCTGGGCGGGCTGCTGATGTGGATTGCGGCAGCCGCGATTCTGGCCCCTCTGTCGCTGGGCGGGTTCGAGGTGACCGCGCGCGGCCAGCCGGGCCGTCCGGTCTCGGGCGTGGCGCAAAGTGAACGGGTCGATCCGCGCGGCCACCTTCTGCGGGTGACCCGCACGCTGGCCCCGGTCTATGCCGGGCTGACCGTGGTGATGTGGGTCCTGCTGCTGGTCGCTGGCGAAATGGGATTGACCGCTGTCTGCCACGCCATGTCGGTGATGGCGACTTCGGGCATTTCCCCGGTCGGCGGGCTGGAGGGATCGACGGCGGGCATCACGGGCGAGGCGATCCTGTTTCTGTTCCTGTTTTTCGCCCTGTCGCGCCTGACCTTTTCCACCGACACCGCCACCTCGGGCTATGCGCGGCTGGACAAGGACCCCGAGTTTCGGATCGGCATCCTGATCGTGCTGGCTGTCGCGGCGCTGCTGTTTTTCCGGGTGCTGGCGGGCGTGGCGGAACTGGGCTTGCAGGTCGAACCGCTGCAGGCGCTGCATGTCATCTGGGGCATGGTCTTTACGGTGATGTCCTTCCTGACCACCGCCGGGTTCGAAAGCGCCAACTGGAACGATGCGCAGCAATTGTCGGGGCTGGGCACGCCCGGGTTGGTCCTGATGGGGCTGGCGCTGATCGGCGGCGGCGTGGCCACCACGGCGGGCGGGGTCAAGCTGCTGCGGGTCTATGCGCTGTATCTGAATGGCAAGCGCGAGATTGACCGGCTGATTTACCCCTCATCCGTCAGCGGCGAAGGTGGCGGCAACCGGCGCATCCAAAGCGACGGGGCCTTCATCGCCTGGATCTTCCTGATGATGTTCGCCCTGACGTTGGGTGTTTTCGACCTGCTGCTGGCTATTTTCGGGGTCGGGTTCGAGCAGGCCATGGTGCTTAGTGTTGCGGCGCTCAGCACCACCGGGCCGCTGATCGAACTGGCCACCGATGTGCCGATCCGGCTGATCGACCTGTCCGGCGGGGCCAAGCTGACATTATGCGCGGCGATGGTGATCGGGCGGCTGGAAACGCTTGCGATCATCGCCCTGATCACACCCGCCCTGTGGCGCGATTGACCGCATTCCGTTAACGCCTGATTTTTCATCTGGAATATCTGCGCGCTCCACTCCATACTTACGCGGAGGGAGCGCTCCGATCCGCGGCGCGTCGCAAGAACAATGGCGAGTAACTGAATATGGCTTCGGACAGACAGAATCTGCAGGACGCGTTCCTGAATAATGTACGCAAGGCAAAAGTCCCGGTCACGATTTTCCTGATCAACGGCGTCAAATTGCAAGGTGTCATCACCTGGTTCGACAATTTCTGTGTGCTGCTGCGCCGCGACGGACAGTCGCAGCTGGTCTATAAGCACGCGATTTCGACCATCATGCCGTCGCAGCCGATCAGCCTGTATGAGGGCGAAGACGCCTCTTGATGGATCACGAACGGACGCGAACCCGGGCCTGGGTGCTGCATCCCGAAATCAAATCAGATGAACAGCGCCGTGTTCCCGAACCGGCGCTGGCCGAGGCGGTGGCACTGGCCGCCGCATTGCCCGACCTGGATGTGGTCGGCTCTGAGATCGTGCGCGTGCCCCGCGCACAGGCCGGATACCTGTTCGGCAGCGGCAAGATCGAGGAACTGGGCGAACGGTTCCACGACAACGAGGTCGAACTGGTCCTGATCGACGGCCCGGTGACCCCGGTCCAGCAGCGCAATCTGGAAAAGGCGTGGAAGGTCAAAATCCTCGACCGCACCGGGTTGATTCTGGAGATTTTCAGCGACCGCGCGCGCACCCGCGAAGGGGTGCTGCAGGTCGAGATGGCGGCGCTCAGCTATCAGCGCACGCGGCTGGTGCGGGCCTGGACCCACCTTGAACGGCAGCGCGGTGGGCTAGGGTTTGTTGGTGGACCCGGTGAAACTCAGATCGAGGCCGACCGCCGTGCCATTGACGAACAGCTGGTGCGCCTGCGCCGCCAGTTGCAGAAGGTGGTCAAGACCCGCACCCTGCACCGCGCCGCGCGCGCCAAGGTGCCGTATCCGATCGTCGCGCTGGTGGGTTATACCAACGCGGGCAAATCCACCCTGTTCAACCGTCTGACCGGGGCTGAGGTGATGGCCAAGGACATGCTGTTCGCCACGCTGGACCCGACCATGCGCCGTGTGGAACTGCCCGACGGCCCCGAGGTGATCTTGTCGGACACGGTGGGTTTCATCTCGAACCTGCCGACCGAACTGGTCGCCGCCTTCCGCGCCACGCTGGAAGAGGTGCTGGGCGCCGATCTGATCGTCCATGTCCGCGATATCAGTCACGAGGAAAGCGACGCGCAGGCCGCCGATGTCGAGGCGATTCTGACCTCGCTGGGTGTGGATGAGGACCGGCCACGGCTGGAGGTCTGGAACAAGATCGATCTGATGTGGGGCGATGACCGCGAAGCCGCGCTGGCCCGGGCCGAACGCGATCCCGCGATCTTTGCCATCTCGGCGGTCACCGGCGAAGGGGTCGCGCCCCTGCTGGCCGAGATTGCCACGAAATTGCAAGGCGTCCGGCATGAGGCTGAACTGACGCTCAGCTTTGCCGAGGGCGACAAGCGCGCATGGCTGTTCCGGCAGGATGTGGTGCGGGGGGAAGAACAGACTGAGGATGGTTTTGTCATCACCGTGCTGTGGACCGACAAACAGGCCGCCCAGTTCGGGGCGCTATGAACGAGGGTGAGACAAGGGTCTGGCTGCGGGGCCAGATCACCGTACCGGCGGAGCGGCTAGCTGAAGTCCGCGCGGCCTTGCCGGAACATATCGCGCTAAGCCGGGCCGAACCCGGTTGTCTGTCCTTCGATGTCATCGAAGATGAGACCGATCCGGGCCGGTTCAGCGTGACGGAACTATTCGAAAACCGCGCCGCTTTCGACGCGCATCAGACACGCACACGGGCCTCGGATTGGTTTCATATCACGCAGGGTATCCCGCGTGACTATGAGGTGACGGAAGAACCCTCCTAAACCCCGTCGATCTGACGCTGGTAATCCTCGGCATCGAACCACCCGAGCGAGGCCTGCACCTTGCCATCTTCGGTCAGTTCCCATTCTTCCCAGCCACGGGTGACGACGCGATTGCCGGTCTGGGCGTGATGCCCTTCCAGCGTCCAGACAAAGATCGCGTGGGTTCCGGCCCATCGCATCATGTCGCAGCGTACTTCGAGGTCGGGAAACTCGGCATAAAAGCCGCGTGCCATTTCGGCGATGGCCGGGCGGCCCTGCAATGCGTCGCCCCGGTTGATGATAATTTGACCGTCCGGCGCGTAGAAAGAGGCCACGGCGTCCGGGTCTCCCGAGCTCCACGCGATGGCGTAATCCCGCGCCAGATTGTTCATCTCATCTCGAACGCTTCCCACAATTGCCCCCTTGCCAAGTCTTGCCTACGTCCCGGTGATGCTAGGCCATCGCACCGGCGCACGTCCACGGCCACGGTGGCGGGTGGCGGATATCGGCGAAAAACCGGGTGGTTCGGCGTCAGCGTGCCGGGATCAGATGGGTCACCCCCACTGCCGCCGCGCGGGCCAGGTCGATGTCCAGCGACATCGGGATATACTCACCCCGCCGCCACAGTTGCGCCTGATCGTCATAGTAGCGCGACAGGAAATGACCCGATTGCCCGGTTGCCGTGATAAAGACCGAGCTGTCGGGATCGGCAAAATCATAGACGCCCCGATAGCCCGCGCCGTGGACGTTCTGGAATGGATCAGGCCCTTCGCCCGAGGTCCGGCCCCGCAGCAGGGTATTGTCGCCGCCGCTGGTGGATTGGCGGATATTGACGAAAAAGCGCAGCACCGGGACCTCGCCCAGAACGGGATGGTCATGGGTGGCCTGGTGCGCATCACCCCAGCGCAGCGATTCCAGCGCGTCGCCGTAATGTTCCCCGATCCAGATCAGCGCATCGTCCAGCGCCAGTCGGGCCATGTCGGTGCAGGTCTCGACCGGCGCGCTTTGGCGCACGTCGCACCAGACCGAGGCGCCGTCGATATCGCGGTAAACCCGTTCAACAAACAGCGGCTCGACATGTTTGTATTCGGCGGCCAGCGGGCCAAGCTCGTCCGAGATCAGGCGGATCTGCAGCGCCCGCAGCCAGGCGGCATAGATCAGGGGTTCGGGCAGATGCTCGTTCATCTCACCGTTCCATTCGGCCAGCAAGCCGAGGGCGATTTGGCGTTGCCGTTCGATGGTGCCCTCGGGCGCGGATTCGCCGGTGAACCACAGATCGGCCCCGATCAGCGGCAGCAGCGAGCGGGCGGTGAAGCTGACTGTGTCCAGCTGCGCCTCGATAAAGCTGTCGCGGGTATGCACCTCGCGCGACTGCATCAGCCGTTCCCAGCGATGGACGCGCTGGGTGTCACCCCATTCGTATGAGACATGCTCGGGGAAGGGGCGGTCGATGATCTTGTTGTTGGTGTTGCCCAGAATGCCGCCCGCCGGGGCCACGAACTCGGGGTTGTCTGCATAAGGCAGACGGCCCTGCCAACGATTGCGTTCCAACCAAGCGGGAGTGGGGATGCGACCCCGGCTCTGGTTGTTCAGATCCCGCTTGGGCATCGCGCCGATCAGCTTCAACCCGATTGTGTTGCGGTCCACCAGCGACAGGTTTTGCGAAGGCGCGATGAAATCCTCGGCCCCGGCAATCGCCTGCCGTACCGTATCGGCATTCATCAGCGCCATCGACGCGGTCATCGAGGTGTCGCGCGGGCTCAGTGCGCTCCACGACAGAGATGCCACATGGCCGGGCGGGGTGATGGTGTCCAGATCGTAGTGGGTGCCGGGCAGAACCGGGCCATTGTCGGTCCAGCGCAGGGTCAGGGTGATCGGGGCCTCGTCCTTGATTTCAATGATGGAGGGGCGGGTGCGGAATTTCTTGTAACCGGTGGGCGTCAGATATTCCTCGGGGTTGTCGGGGTTCAGACGTTCTATATGTACGTCCTGATCGTCCAGATAAGACGAGGTCAGACCCCAGCCCAGCCGGTCGCTGCGTCCGGTCATGATGGCGGGAACGCCGGGGATCGAGGCGCCGATGACGCCGCCCTTGGTCAGTTCCAGCCGCGCCAGATACCAGGTGCCGGGGGCGGTGAAGCCCAGATGCGGGTCATTGGCCAGCAAGGTGCCGCCACTGGCCGAACGTGAGGGCGCGGCGGTCCAGGCATTGGACGCACCCGCCAGTCCCCGTTTCGGGAAGGGCGACAGGGGCGTGTCGGGCATATCCGTCCCGGCGGCATAGCGTGGCAGGTTGGGGAAGAGGGAGGCATATTCGGGCAGGGCGGCAATGCCGGGGCCCGGTACATCGGGCAGGATATCAACCAGCCGGGCCGGATCGTCCAGCATCAGCGAGGTGCGGGCGCGCAGCACCTCATCCTGCAGATGGCCCGAAAGTTGCAGCGCCATCAGCTTGATCACCGCCAGACTGTCGCCCGGCTGCCAGGGCGAAACCGAGGCGTTGAACAGGAACATCTCGGGCGCGCCACGGCCCAGGGCCTGTTCGTTGATCTCGGCCAGCCGGGCATTCACCCCGGCCGCATAGGCGTGCAGGGCGGCTTTGGTGTAGTCATCCTGCACCTCGACCGAGCGATGGGCCAACCCATAGAGGTCAAACCGGCGCAGCAGCTTGTCGATATGCACCGTGCGCTGGCCGAACACCTCGGACAGGCGGCCCTGCGCGGTGCGGCGCAGCATGGTCATCTGCCACAAGCGGTCCTGCGCATGGGCGTAACCCAGACCGAAGAACACATCCGGGTCGCTGTCTGCCAGAACATGGGGCACATTGGCGGTGTCACGGATGATCTCGACCGGGCCATTCAGGCCGTTGACCTCAAGCGTTTGGTCGTAATCGGGCAGGGACTGGCTAGCCAGAAAATAGACCAGCCCGATGGCGGCCAGCACCAGCAGGACCAGCCCCGAGGCAATCCGTACCAGCCAGCGAAAGATCACACCCATACCACGCCCCACTTGTTCTTTTGGCCCTGATTGCGCGTGAGCCTAAAGTAACCCCGGACTGACCGAAAGAGCATAGCTGCGTAAACCGTTCCCACAGCGATTGAAAATCAAAAACCCCGCCACGGGACGCGGCGGGGTTAATCAGTGGGGGAGTGGTATTTGCGTTTACGGAATGATGCGGGTGTATTTGGTGCCTTCGACCGTGGCGCCGAATTTCAGGCCCGCCTGTCCAAAGACGGCGGCCAGAACCGGTTTGCGCAGCTGCGTCGTGTCGGTCGACAGCGAGTCGCCGGTGGCATCCACCACATAGCCAATGTCGGCACCGGCGGTCCAACCGCTGGAGCGGCGGAAATCGTTCAGCGCCTCTTCGGTCATGAAGAACAGAACATGCGCATATTGCTGTGCGCCGATCTGCAGGCCCGCGCTGCCGGAAATGGCCGAATAATAGTCGACTGTCGCGCCTTGAATGCGCAGCGCGCCCTGACCGTAGGCGCCGCCAAAGATGAACCCGGCCTCGGTGATCAGCGGCATGATCAGCATGCCATTGGCCTTGTTGGCGATTTCGACCGTGTTGGGATACTTGCTGTACATCTCGGTCAGCGTCGCATCGACCCGGGCGTCGATCGTGGTAGCGTTGTTGTTGCCGACCCCGTTGCCGCAGGCTGCGGTCAGGGTCAGTCCGGCCATGCCAAAGGCAAAGCCGCGACGGCTTAGTCGGGGGGTGTTGGAACTGCTCATGTTTCCTGTCTCTTCGTAGAAATGCCTGATTTGCCGGGTGATCCCGATCTTATGTGCAAGAATACGCCGATTGAGCCTTCATGTCACGGGAAAGCTGCCTCGCCGGGGCGCGCCATCGGCGAAAAATTGCGACAGGATAGAGTTTTAGCCCTGAAGAATTCGTGCTACCTGCGGGGCGAAATAGGTCAGGATGCCGTCGCAGCCTGCGCGCTTGAAGCCCAACAGGCTCTCCAGCATCACCTTTTCACCGTCGATCCAGCCGTTTTGCGCCGCCGCCTGGATCATCGCGTATTCGCCCGAGACCTGATAGGCATAGGTCGGTGCGCCGAACGTGTCTTTCACCCGGCGGCAGATATCCAGATAGGGCATGCCGGGCTTGATCATCACCATATCGGCACCCTCGGTCAGGTCGCGTTCGACCAAACGCAATGCCTCGTCCGAGTTGCCGGGGTCCATCTGATAGGTCTTCTTGTCGCCGGTCAGCGCGCCGGATGCGCCGACCGCGTCGCGGAACGGGCCATAGAAGGCGCTGGCATATTTCGCGGCATAGCTCAGGATCATCACATTCTGATGCCCCGCCGATTCCAGTGCCTGCCGCATGGCGCCGATCCGGCCATCCATCATGTCCGAGGGTCCGATGATATCGGCCCCGGCATCGGCCTGCGCCAGGGTCATTTTCACCAGCGCCTCGACCGTCTGATCATTCACAATCTCGCCATCGACAACATAGCCGTCATGGCCGTTGATGTTGTAAGGGTCCAGCGCCACGTCGGTCATCACCGCGATATCCGGGGCCGCCGCCTTGATTGCGCGGATGGCGCGGTTCGACAGGTTGTCGGCGCTCCAGGCCTCGGCGCAATCCTCGGTTTTCAGTGACGGATCGGTGTAGGGAAACAGGCAGATCGCAGGGATTCCCAGCGCTTGCGCCTCGGCCGCGGCCTTTGCAATCAGATCGACCGAGCGGCGCATGACGCCGGGCATCGAGGATACGGGCTCTTCCACACCTTCGCCATCGCGCACGAAAACGGGCCAGATCAGGTCATCCGTGGTCAGCGTATTTTCCCGCACCAGCCCCCGGATTGCCGGTGACTGGCGGGCCCGGCGAAAGCGGGCAAGAGGATAGGGGGCGATGGTCGGTTTCATTGCGCGCTCTCCTTGAACAATTGCGCATTGGGTGGCATGAATTCGCCGAGGTCTCAAGGGTACCAAAGGACGCGTCCATGCGATGCGCGGCCCCAAGGACGCTGAACAGGGGGCTGGTGTTTGGATTTATTCGCGGCGATCTTCGAACGCATTGATATGCGAAGCTTTTCGAATCTGTGGTATTGGATCGGGCTGGCGGTGCTGTGGTCGATGTCCAGCCATTGGGCAATGGGGGTGCCCTATGATCTGGTGATGCGCGCGCGCCGCGTGGGTGGCCAGACGGAACGCGATCTGCTGGATATGGTGCGGATCAACATGAATCGGCTGCTCTATGTGACCGAAGTGTCCGGCCTGGCGATCATGGCCCTGTGCTGTTTCATCTTCACCGGTCTGGCGACCATGGGGTTTTACTATGGGCTTGAGTTTGCTCAGGCCGTGTTCCTGCTGCTGTTCCCCTTGTGTTTTGTCGCATTGATCAATATCACCGCCGCCCGGCGGCTGAAACGGCAGGAGCCCACGGTCGAGATCGTGGCAAAAACCCTGACGCGCTGCCGGATTTATACGCAGATGATCGGCATGGTTTCGATTTTAATCACCTCGCTTTGGGGGATGTACCAGAACTTTTCGGTCGGCGTTCTGGGCTGGTAACAACGAAAGGGCGCAGGGATGCAGGCGCTGAACCACGTAACAGTTGGCGGCGCACCCGAAGGGTTTGACGCCCAGCTTGTCCTGAACGAGATCGCCCGCGCGAACGCTCCGGTCGTGCATGTCGCCCGCGATGACAAGCGGATGGAGGCGATGCGCGCAGCACTTGCCTTTCTTGCCCCCGACATGCCGGTCTTTGTGTTTCCGGGCTGGGATTGTCTGCCTTATGACCGGGTGTCGCCCAACGCCGATATCTCGGCGGCGCGGGTGGCGACGCTGGCCGCGCTGGTGCATCAGATGCCCGCGCGGTTCGTGCTGCTGACCACGCTGAACGCCGCGACCCAGCGGGTGCCTGCGCGCGATGTCCTGCGCGCCGCCGCCTTTACCGCGCGGGTCGATCACCGCATTGACGAAGACGCCCTGCGCGCATTTCTGGTGCGGATGGGGTTCACCCAAAGCCCAACGGTGATGGAGCCCGGCGATTACGCGATCCGGGGTGGGATCATCGACATCTTTCCGCCCGGCGAATCCGGCCCTGTGCGGCTGGACCTGTTCGGAGACGTTCTGGACGGCGCGCGCCGGTTCGATCCCGTATCCCAGCGCACCACTGAAAAACTGGAGGTGGTGGAACTGGCCCCGGTCTCCGAGGTTATTCTGGACGATCCCGCCATCACCCGGTTTCGCCAGAACTATCGCATCGAGTTCGGCGCTGCGGGCACCGATGATCCGCTATACGAGGCCGTCAGCGCGGGCCGCAAGCATCAGGGTATCGAACACTGGTTGCCCTTCTTCCACGAAAAGCTGGAAACCCTGTTCGACTATCTGCCCGGGGCGACGATTTCACTGGACGATCAGATCACGCCCGCGCGACTGGCGCGCTGGGATACGATTGCTGATCAGTATGAGACCCGGCGGCTGGCGCTGGAAAACCGATCCCGCATGGATACGGTCTATAAACCAACCCCGCCCGGGTTGATTTATCTGGACGATGCCGCGTGGGAGCAGGCGGTGGGCGACCGGCGGGTGCTGCAATTCAGCCCTCTGCCGCAGGCCAGCGGGCCGGGTGTGATCGACGCGGGCGGGCGCATCGGGCGCAACTTTGCCCCCGAGCGTCAGCAGGAAAGCATCAGCCTGTTTGGCGCTCTGGCCGGTCATATCACTGACAAGATGGCCAAGGGGCCGGTGCTGATTGCCTCATATTCCGAAGGCGCACGCGAACGGCTGACCGGGTTGATCGAGGATGAAGGTCTGGCCGAGGCGATCCCGGTGACCGATGGCACTCGCATCGGCAAACGGGGCCTGCATCTGGCGGTCTGGGCGCTGGAACACGGGTTCGAAACCCCCGGCCTGACGGTGATTGCCGAGCAGGACGTGCTGGGCGACCGCCTGATCCGCCAGCCCAAGAAACGCCGCAAGGCCGAGAACTTCCTGACCGAGACCCAATCGCTGTCCCCCGGTGATCTGGTGGTGCATGTGGATCATGGCATCGGGCGCTACATGGGCATGGAGGTGGTTACCGCCGCCGGTGCCGCCCATGAATGCCTGCTGCTGGAATATGCCGAACAGTCAAAGCTGTACCTGCCGGTCGAGAATATCGAACTGCTGTCGAAATACGGCCATGATGAGGGTCTGCTGGACCGTCTCGGCGGCGGCGCATGGCAGGCCAAGAAGGCCAAGCTGAAAGAGCGCATCCGCGAGATGGCGGACAAGCTGATCCGCATCGCCGCCGAACGCGCCCTGCGCAAAGCTCCGGTCATGGACCCGCCACCGCATGCGTGGGAGGAGTTCAGCGCGCGCTTCCCCTATCAGGAAACCGACGATCAACTGCGCGCAATCTCTGAGGTGATGGAGGACATGCACTCCGGCGCGCCGATGGATCGTCTGATCTGCGGCGATGTGGGGTTCGGCAAGACCGAGGTTGCCATGCGCGCGGCCTTTGTCGCCGCCATGTCGGGTGTGCAGGTCGCCGTTGTCGCTCCGACCACGCTGCTGGCGCGCCAGCACGCGGCCTCGTTTAAAGAGCGTTTCCGGGGTTTCCCGTTGGAGGTGCGGCAACTCAGCCGTTTTGTCTCGGCCAAAGAGGCGCAGCAAACCCGCGACGGGTTGGCGCGCGGCACGGTGGATATCGTGATCGGCACCCATGCGCTGCTCGCCAAGGGGATACGGTTCAATAATCTGGGTCTGCTGATCATCGATGAGGAACAGCATTTCGGCGTCGGCCATAAGGAACGGCTGAAACAGCTGCGCTCGGACGTGCATGTGCTGACCCTGACCGCCACGCCGATCCCGCGGACGTTGCAGCTCTCCCTGACCGGCGTACGCGATCTGTCGATCATCGGCACGCCGCCCATCGACCGTCTGGCGATCCGCACCTATGTCAGCGAATTCGACGCCGTCACCATCCGCGAGGCGCTGCTGCGCGAACATTACCGCGGCGGGCAGAGTTTCTACGTGGTCCCGCGCATCTCGGACCTGCCCGAGATCGAGGAGTTCCTGAAGGAACAACTGCCGGAGCTGACCTATGTGGTCGCGCATGGGCAGATGGCGGCGGGGGAGCTCGATGACCGGATGAACGCCTTTTATGACGGTAAATATGACGTGCTGCTGGCCACCACGATTGTCGAAAGCGGGCTGGATATTCCGACCGCCAACACGATGGTGGTGCACCGGGCGGATATGTTCGGCCTTGCGCAGCTCTATCAGATACGCGGTCGGGTGGGGCGGTCGAAAACGCGCGCCTATGCGTACCTCACCACCAAACCGCGCGCGCGCCTGACCGCCACGGCCGAGAAACGCCTGCGGGTTCTGGGCTCGCTCGATACGCTGGGGGCCGGGTTCACGCTGGCCTCGCAGGATCTGGACATTCGCGGTGCGGGCAACCTGCTGGGTGAGGAACAATCCGGCCAAATGCGCGATGTGGGCTATGAGCTTTACCAGTCGATGCTGGAAGAGGCGATTGCCAAGATCAAGGCCGGTGAGATGGAGGGGCTCAGTGATGCCGACGATCAATGGGCACCGCAGATCAATCTGGGCGTCCCGGTCCTGATCCCCGAGGATTACGTGCCCGATCTCGACGTACGTCTGGGCCTCTATCGCCGCCTGTCGTCACTGTCGACCAAGGTTGAACTGGAAGGCTTCGCTGCCGAACTGATCGACCGTTTTGGCTCTCTGCCTAAAGAGGTCAACACCCTGATGCTGGTCGTGCGCATCAAGGCCATGTGCAAACGGGCAGGCATCGCCAAGCTGGATGGCGGGCCAAAAGGGACGACGATCCAGTTCCATAATGACAAGTTTGCGTCGCCGCAGGGGCTGGTCGAGTTCATCCAGAACCAGCGCGGGCTGGCCAAGGTCAAGGACAACAAGATCGTTGTGCGCCGCGACTGGAAGAAGGACAGCGACAAGATCAAGGGGGCCTTCGCCATTGCCCGTGATCTGGCTGAGAAAGTGATGGAGCAGAAGAAAAAGGCGAAGTCAGGCTGAAAAGGGGAAGGGGGCTCTGCCCCCGCCGCGCTGACGCGCGACTCCCCCGGGATATTTATGGCCAGATGAACAGGGGGTCCCAGCTTCATCTGGCCCCAAATATCCCCGCCGGAGGCATCGCGCGTCAGCGCGATTTTGATGTCTCTTCCTGCATCGCGGCCTGGGCGCAGAAGCAGGACGCCCCGACCACCCGGTCGGCGCGGGCCAACGCCAGATCCAGCCGCTGTTTGATCTGTATGATTTCAACAGTTTCTCCGCGTGCTTTCAGGCAATCATGCAAACCCTTGAGGCTCCAGACATTATCGGGATGAATGGACGCCCGGCCAAGCGTGCCACCCAGACCGAGGTCTTCGCGATAGACCGCTTCGGCTTCGGCCACTTGGCCCTGTTCGAACAGCAGAGCCCCCAGCGCGTGGCGGGTGGGCTGCATCCAGCCCCAGGGCTCATCATAGGGCAGCGTATCGTCCAGTTCGACCGAACGGCGCAGATGGGCGAAGGCAAGCTCGAAATTGTCTTTGCGGTATTCGATTTCGCCTCGCAGCATTTCGGCCGCGATTTCAAGCAGATCGACGACGCGGTTATTGTGCAGCCTGCGGGTTTCGGGCACGCAGGTTTTGGCGGCCAGAAACAGCGCCTCTTCCGCCTCGGCCTGCGCAACCTTGCCAGTCGCTGCATGAGCAATGGCGCGCGCGTAATGGGTTGTCGCCGTCAGGGTGCGGTAGAGATCGGGGTCTGCTGGTAGATCCAGCGCCTTCGCCTCGGCCCAGCGGCCAAAGCGGATCAGGATATGCGGGCCCATGGACATGTAGCTTTCGAAGTAATCCGCCATGGGCGGGCTTTCGATGCGCAGCATATCCTCGGGTGTGGTGTCCCACAGGCCCTGATTGGCGCGCAGGGCGGGTTCCATCTGGCCCAGAAATAGCGCGCCATAGATGGTGAAGTGGTAATTGTGCTGGCGATAGCCGGTGTAGATGTTGAACGCGCCTTCGCGGTCGTAATACTTTAGGTCGGCCTCGGTGGCCTTTTCGTTCCAATGCGCGACATTGTGGTAGTGACCGCAGAGCACGTCGATATGGGTCGGCATATGCACCAGATGCCCCGCATCCGGCACCAGAGTGCGCAGCACATCTCCCGCCTTGAGCGCTTTTTCGGGGAAGGGCGACATCTCCATAAGGTGAACGTAAAGATGCAGCAGCCCGGGGTGGGTCATCGCCGCAGGGTCATGCGCCATGGCCCATTCCAGAGCCTCTTGCGCCTCAATAGTGGCGGCGCCGTCGGCAGGTTGGCCGGTTTTCAGGTCCCACATCTGCCATGGCGTGAGGTTCAGCAGCGCCTCGACATAGATGGTGCGCAGGTCCAGATGGTCGGGGTGGTCGGCAAAGGCGGCGCGCATGGCGTCGGCGAAATCATAGTCCCAGCGATGCATGTCCGGGGTCGGCTCGCGCTGTGGGTAGCGGGCGGGTAGGGCGGCGATCAGCGCCTGTTCGACAGGCGTGCATCTGTCCGCCAAAGCCTGTGCGCGCTGCGTTGCGTCATAGGCGATGGCCAGCGCCTTGGCCTGTCCCTGCGCATCGCGCAGTGACCAGGGCAGGTTGTAATTCGGCCCCGCCGCATAGGCCACGCCCCAATGGGCCATGGCGCAATCCGGGTCATGTTCCAACGCGCGCTGGAAGCAGGCGACCGCCTCGTCATGGTTATAGCCATAGGTCCAGATCAGACCCCGGTTGAACCAAAGCTGCGCCGGGGTCGAAGAGGTGGTGACCACACAGGCATATGTCCCCAGATCGTAATCGTAACGCATCGAACCCCCCTCTGCCTGCGATCCGGGACAGGTTAGCGTGTTTCGGCCGCGCTGGACAGATCGGCGGGGTGCCTGTTTTCCACCCGGCCCATATGGATCATCAGGCCAAAGGCGATGACGCACATGGTCAGGGTTCCGAAGGTCAGCGGCGTGATCGAGCCATCGAACAGCAACCCGATCGGGGCGGCGATCACAACGGCCAGAACCGTGGCAATCGATCCGATGACCGAGGCCGCCATGCCCGCGATATGGCCCATCGGCTCCATCGCGATGGCGTTCAGATTGCCGATGGTCACACCCGCCATGAAGAATATCGTCGTTTGCCAGAACACGAACAGGGCAAAGGATCCGGCCGATGACAGCCCGATCAGGCTCAGCGCGATGACGGCAGAGGTGATCAGGATTTGCGCCCCAAAGGCATAGGTCACGATCCGGCGCATGCCCAGACGCACGACAATCGCGGCGTTCAGCAGGCTGGCAGACCCGGAGATGATCGCCACCACCGCAAACCAGAACGGAAAGCTGTCGGCCCGGTCGTAGATGATGTCATAGACCGGCTGAACCATCGTCAACATGGTGAACAGCATCCCCATGCACAGCGTTTGCACCATGATGGACAGGCGTACGGTGGGATGGGCAAACATCTCTTTCACCGCGCTGATCAGCAGCGGCGGACGGAACGGGCGGCGGTTTTCGGGCGCCAGCGACTCGGGCAGGCGGGCGGTCATCCACAGGATGATGACCAGCGCAAACAGGATGAAGGATATGAAAATGCCGCGCCAGCCGGCCACAGCGATCATGCCCGCGCCCAGCATCGGTGCGATGGCCGGGACCAGAGTGAAGATCATCATGGCAATCGACACGATCCGCGCCATTTCCCGCCCGGAGTACAGGTCGCGGATGATGGCCATTGCCACGACGCGGGGGCCCGCCGCGCCCAGGCCCTGCAGCACACGGGCGGCCAGCACCATCTCAAGCGAGGACGAAGTCCAGGCCAGCCCCGCCGCCAGAATGTAAAGCCCGGCCCCGCCATAAATCACCGGCTTGCGCCCGATGGCGTCGGAAATGGGCCCGGTGAAGAATGTGCCGATCCCCATGCCCAGCACAAACGAGGTCAGGATTAACTGCGCCCGGTTCACGTCATCAGGGCTGAGCTGCGCGCCGATCTCGGGCAGGGCGGGCAGCATGGAATCGATCGAAAAGGCGATGGTCGCGAACATCATCGCGATCAGGGCGATAAATTCACCCCGTGACATGCGATTGGTCATAAAGGCTCTCCCTCGCAACCGCGCTATCACGGCTGCGCGAGGTGCGCCAGCGCAGAAAACGCACAGAGCTATGTGCTATTCTGCAGAAGAAGCCTCAAACTGAGACATGATGTCGTCAATCACTTTGGCCCATAATTCAGGGGGTTGCGCGCCGGGGACGGCGTGTTGATTGGCAACGATGAAGGTAGGGACCGAATTCACGCCCATCTGGCGCGAATGGCTGTCTCGGGTGCTGATGTCGTCGCGGTCGGCATCGGATTTCAGCAGTTTCAGCACCACGGCGGCGTCCATGCCGACGCTGTCGGCGATATCGGCCAGAACCTCATGATCGCCGATGTCGCGGGCATGTACGAAATAGGCATCGAACAGCGCGTCGACCACGGCGTTCTGCTTGCCCTCGATACCCGCCCAATGGATCAGGCGGTGGGCGTCCAGCGTGTTGGGCGTGCGCTTCATGCCTTCGAAATCAATCGTCAGGCCCGCGTTTTCGGCATGTTCCACCACCGGCGCATAGGCGCGCACGGCGGCGTCCTTGCCGCCGAACTTACGTTCAAGATAGTCACGCCGGTCCATGCCGCCTTCGGGCATGTCCGGGTTCAGCTGGAAGGGATGCCATTCGATCACGAAGGGATGGTTCGGCACCTCGGCCAGCGCCTTGTCCAGATGGGTCTTGCCGATATAGCACCACGGGCAGATCGGGTCAGAGACGATGTCGAGTTTCACGGTCTGGGTCATCAGGGCGTTGCCTTGAAATGGGCCGGCAGGGCGCGGCGCAGGAGTTTGCCGTTGCCGCCCGTGGGCAGCGCGGGAAGGTGAATGAAGGCGCGCGGTTGCTTGTAGCGCGCCAGCTTGTCGGACACATAGGTGTGCAGGGTGGCCTCGTCCAGTTTTTCAGGGCCGGTATAGAAGGCGGCGATGATGAAAGCGTCCGGTTTGACCTCGACCGCCGCGGCACCGACCTGCGTGATGCCGGGGTGGCGGGAGAGGGCGGATTCGACCTCGACCGGAGAGACGCGATAGCCGCCCGCGTTCATCATGTCGTCGTCGCGGCCCAGATAGGTGATTTGACCGTCGCTGGTCATGGTGCCCTGATCGCCGGTCAGAAACCAGTCGCCTTGCATGCGGGCGGCGGCCTCGTCGGGGGCGTTGAGGTAGGTCAGCATCAGGCCGGGATCGTCGCGGTGAATAGCAATCGTGCCCTCCTGTCCCTGCGGAACTGGCTCGTTCGGTCCTAGGATTGCGACACGGCGGCCCGGTTGCGGTTGCCCCAGCGCCTCGCCCTGTGCAGGGTGATCCGGGCAGGCCGAGATGAAGGTCGAGCATTCGGACATCCCATACGCTTCATAGAGTTCGGTGCCGGAGGCTTGCGTCCACGCCTCGTGCAGCGGGCGGGACAGTTTCTCTCCGGCGCTGAGCGCATGGCGCAGGGTGGGAAGATCGGGCAGCGGGGCTTGCAGGATTTTGCGAAACACGCCGGGGGCTGCGGCAAAGATCGTGGCCTTGTGCTGGTGCAAGAGCCCGGGCAGATCGGCCAGATCGGTGCCGGGTTCCGGGATCAGGGCGGTCGCGCCGATGGTCCAGGGGTCCATCAGCCCGGTGCCCAGCGTATAGGTCCAGTTGAACGCGCCTGCATGGCACAGCCGGTCACTGGCGCGCAGCCCGTACCAGCCGTCGACCATCATCTGCCGCGCCCAGATCGCCCGATGCGCATGGGCCACCGCCCGCGGATTGCCCGAAGTGCCCGAGGTATAGACCACATAGGCCAGCCGGTTTGGATCACCCATCGCGTAGTCCGCCGCAGGCAGGTCGCGCATGGCCGCCAGTTGATCCAACTCGATCTGCAACGGATGCGGGGCGCAGGCGATGGCGGGATCGCGCAACACCGCCGCCGGGGACAGGTCGCGGATCATCTGCGCCGTTTCCGGCTCGGTCAGTTGGGCCGAGGTCGGTACGGGGACAATCCCGACGGCGATAGCGCCAAGATAGGCAATCGGGAACTCCACCGAATTGCCCAGCCGCATCAACACGATATCGCCCGGACGCAAACCCGCGCGCAGCAGACCGGTTCCGGTGCCAAGGATGGCGGCGCGCAGGGCGGCAAAGCTCAGGTCCTCAGAGCCATTTGCCCCGAGGATCGACAGCGCCGTCTTCTCGGCCAGCGTATCCGCATGGCGCAGCACATGGGCGGCCAGGTTGAAGGGCGCGGGGCAAGGGGGTGGTGAACCCTGATCAAAGATCGACAGCATGGCCACTGGCTAGCGCGGTGGCTGGCGCGTTGCAAGCGGGCGGCGCGCGGCCTATAGAGTGGCCATGACCTCTAGCGACCCCAAATCCCTGATCCGCATCGCCCGTGACAATGGCAACGATGCCCATGTCGAGCCTTTGGACCTTGGCGCGCGGGTGCGCGAGCTGCGCAAGGCGCGCAACTGGACGCTGGAACAGGCGGCCAGTCAGGCGGGGCTGGCGCGCTCGACCCTCAGCAAGATCGAGAACGGGCAGATGTCGCCCACCTATGACGCGCTCAAGAAACTGGCCACGGGGTTGGAGATTTCGGTGCCGCAACTGTTCACCCCGCCACAGCGCGATCAGGTGATCGGGCGCATGGCGGTGACCAAGATGGGGGCGGGCACGGCGCATCCCACCGCAACCTATGAACATGAGCTGCTGGCCGACACACTGACCAAAAAGCAGATGCTGCCCTATCGCGCCCGCGTCCGCGCCCGGTCAATGGACGAATTCGACGGCTGGGTGCGTCATGACGGTGAAGAGTTCATGTATGTGCTGACCGGCATCGTGCGGCTTTACACCGAGTTCTACGAGCCCGTCGAAATGCGCCGCGGTGACAGCGCCTATTACGACGGGAGCATGGGCCACAACGTCATCTCCGTGAGCGATGAGGACGCGACAATCCTCTGGGTGACATCACTCAGCTAGGGTGGTCGGCTTCGCGGTTCAGTGACTCGATAAACAGAAAATCTTCAAGCTCTTCGCGGGCCTCGTTCACGGTCAGATGATGGCGTTCGGCCAGATACGCCTCGAACTGTTTGCGATCCTTGGGCACGCGCGCCATATCCTTGTCCCGCAGGTTCGGAAACCTGCGTTTTGCGCGTGCATAAGATGCGCCCCAGTCTTGCGTCAGATCAGCCCAGTTCAACATCTGCGAGCCTTCCTTTAATTCCGGTTTCAGGACTGCTCTCCCCAAGACAGGTTACGTAGGGTGAGTTGGTGCTGCGGACATGACAAAATGTCGCAGTTTGGCGTGTCGCGGTCGTGGCTGTGCCGGGCCGCAAAAAACCCGCTGCGGTGAAACCGCAACGGGCCGACGGACCTGCTGTTAAGTGAGTGGCGGCCGGTCCGTTATTCTTCGGGGCTGAACAGCCAGTTCAAGGCTATGTGCCCGATAAACACAGCAATAATCTGCATTATGATGAATAACAGAACATGTGGCGGAAAGATACCCGCGAAGGTGTCGGTGAACCCTCTTGCGATGGTAACCGCCGGATTGGCAAAACTTGTGGAGGACGTGTACCAGTAGGCGCCGGTGATATAGAGACCCACAAGGGCTGGTACCGTGTCGGGCTTGTGCCGAATTCCGCCGAAAATCACGAACAGCAGGCCCAGCGTGGCGATGATCTCGGAAAACCACTGGTGGGCTCCGGTGCGGTGCAGGGTCTCAGACGTCTGCAGAATCGGCAGGTCGAACATATAGTGGCTGGCCCAGACCCCGGCGATACCGCCTGCCACCTGCACCAGCACATAAGGGGCCACCGCGCGCCATGGGTGTTCACCGCGCAGGGCAAAGGCCAGAGTAACCGCCGGGTTGAAATGCGCGCCCGAGATCGGGCCCAGAGTGGTGATGATGACATAGAGCATGCAGCCGGTGGCAATCGCATTGGCCAGCAGTGCCAGCGCGATGTTCCCGTCCGACAGGGTTTGCGCCATGATCCCGGACCCCACCACGCCGATCAGCAGAAAGGCGGTGCCCAGAAATTCGGCAAAGTATCGGCGGGAGTTCATTGGATGTCTCCGATGCGGTTCAATTGCGCGGTCAGTTCGGCGTTGGTCAGGGTTTCGATGGGCAACTCCAGCAGGGCGGCGGCACGGCGGTTCAGGATGTCATAGGCGGTGCGAAAGGCCGCGTCCCAGTCCGGCTCGGATGCGGCAGCCGGGTCTTCGACGCCCCAATGGGCACGGATCGGCGCACCGGGCCAGACCGGGCAGGTTTCCTCAGCCGCCGAGCCGCAGACGGTGATCACCATATCCATCTCGGGCGCGTCCTCGGCCGCGAACTCATCCCAGCTTTTGGACCGTGCGCCGGTCAGGTCGTGGCCCAGGCTGCCCAGCAGGGTCAGCGACTGCGGGTGCACTTTGCCGGTCGGATTCGAGCCTGCGGAAAAGGCGCGCACGCGCCCGTTGCCGGTATGGTTGAAGATGGATTCCAGCAGGATCGACCTGGCCGAGTTGCCGGTGCATAGAACCAGTATGTTCATAAGAGGGGAGTCCTTGGGGTTGGGCGTGGATCACTCGGCCATGCGGCCAATGTCATCCACCTTGTGTTGCAGGGAAATACGGTCGAGCGTTTCGAACGGCAGGCTGACAAAGGCGGTGATCCGGTTGCGCAGCAGCCCGTAAGCCTGTTGCAGGGCCAGTTGTTTCTGGGCATCAGAGCCTTGAGCCGCGACCGGATCGGCGAGACCCCAATGGGCGCTGAGCGGTTGGCCGGGCCATGTTGGGCAGGCCTCATTCGCGGCGTGATCGCAGACGGTAAAGACGAAATCCATCTGCGGCGCATCATCCGCTGCGAACTCGTCCACGGATTTCGACCGCAATTGGGACAGGTCATACCCCTTTTGCCGCAGCAACTCCAAAACCATTTCATTGGGCTGGTCCGAGGGCGCGGTTCCGGCGGAGTAGGCGCGGAACCGGCCATTGCCTTCGGCATTCAGGATCGCCTCGGCCATGATGGATCGGGCGGAGTTGCCGGTGCAGATGAACAGCACGTTCAGGACGCGGTCATGGGTGCTGATCGGGGTTTGCGCAGGTTGCAGGCACAGATCAGGGCGGTTCTGGCAGCAGGTGCCCAGCAATCCGTCGAACAGCGCACGCACGGCAGGCAGGTTGACCGTGTATTGCAGCGACGTGCCCTGACGCGCCTGCGCGATCAGCCCCGCCGCCTTGAGCGCATTCAGATAGGTCGAGGTTGTGTTTGGCTTCAGTGCCAGCGCCTCGGCGATCTCACCGGCGGGCACCGCATCCGGATACCGCCGCATCAACAGCTGGAACAGGTCCAGCCGCTTGGGATGCGCCAGCGCGCCTAATCTCTCGTGAATCTCTATTTCCATATTTCATGAAATATGGAAATAGAGGGATCAGGTCAATCCTGATACCACCAGACCTGCGGCATATATTCCGGCCCGTCGCCATAAATCGGCAGGGTTTCGGGGAACTTCAGCTCTTTGGCGTGGGCGATGCGGCCCACATCAAAGCTCCAGATCGGAATGACATACCGCCCGGCGGTCAGGACCCGGTCCAGCGCGCGGGTGGCGGCCACGAAATCCTCGTGGCTTTCCGAGGCCAGCATGGCGTCGATCAACCCGTCCACCGCAGGCGAGGTCACCCCCATCAGGTTGCGCGTACCCGGCGTGTCGGCAGTCTCGCTGCCCCAATACAGGCGTTGTTCGTTGCCTGGCGACAGGGACAAGGCGCGGCGGAAGATCGTCATGTCGAAATCCAGCGCCGAGCTCCGTTCGGTGAATTGTGCGCTGTCCACCTGATCGGTCGTGACCTGAATGCCCAGCCGTTGCAGCGCACCGGTATAGATGTCGATGGCGGTTTGGTTGTCCGTATCACCTTGCTGCAGCAGGACGGTGAGGGTGAAGGGATCGCCATTTTCATTGCGCAGAACGCCGTCCTGAATGGTCCACCCGGCTTCGGCTAGCAGTTTTGTGGCTTTGCGCAGATTGCCCCGGTTGCGGGCTGAACCATCGCCTTGCGGCGGGGTATACCCCTCAAGCGTGCCGGGGGGCAGGTCAGCGGCATAGGGTTGCAGCAGTTCGGCAACCCGGCCGGTCGCAGCGCCTGGCTGCATCGCCAGATCGGAGCCCGAGAAATACGAGGTGATCCGGGGCTGCGCACCACCGGTGATCGTATCGTTGATGAACTCGAAGTTGAAGGCCAGTGTCAAAGCTTCGCGCACGCGCCAGTCGTCAAAGGGGGCCTTGCGGGTGTTCATCACGAACCCGGTCATCCCCGACGGTTTGCCATGGGGGATTTCCGTTTTGATCACGTCGCCGCGCTGCACGGCGGGGAAGCCATATTGCGTGTCCCATTTATCGGCGTTGAACTCGCGCACGGCGGATAGCTCTCCGGCCTTGAACGCCTCGAACAGGACGGTGCCGTCGCCGTAGAACTCGATCCGCATGTCGTCCAGATTCATGGTGCCCCGGCGAAACGGGATGTCGGCGCCCCAATAATCGGGATTGCGGCGCAGGTTCACATAGCGCCCGGCCTCATAATCGTCGATCACGTAGGGGCCGGTGCCGATGGGGATGTCCTGCAGGGGGGCATTGGCGAAATCCTTCCCCTTCCACTGGGCTTTTTGCAGGATCGGGCGCAGCGCGGCGATCAGGGCCAGTTCCCGGTCGGGTTCATTGAACGTGATGCGCACGCTGCGCGGGCCGGTCTGTTCGATACTGTCGATCTTGCCCCAGAGCCCGCGGTAACGCAGATGACCTTCGGTGCCGAGCGTTTCATACGACCAGATCACATCCTCGACGGTGACGGGGCTGCCATCGGAAAACCGGGCGTTTTCGCGCAGGGTGAATTCGACCCAGGACCGGTCATCGGCGGTTTCAACTGATTCGGCCAACAGCCCGTAAAGGGTGAAAGGTTCGTCCCAGGACCGGCCCATCAGGCTTTCATGGGTCCAGAACCGCAATTGCCAGGGTGACGTGCCTTTTTGCACAAACGGGTTCAAGCTGTTATAGCCGCCGGTATTTCCAAACACGGCCTTGCCGCCCTTGGGCGCGTCCGGATTTGCGTAGGGCAAGGACACAAAATCCGGTGGTAGGGCGGGGTCTCCGTACATAGCTATGCCGTGACCCGATTCTGCCCGGACCGTCGTGGCCAGTAAAATTGCAGTGATTCCCGCAATCGCCGGTCGAACGGGGCGGAGATAATTGGCGCTCATTTTGGAAACAATCCTGCTCTGGCCTTATTTTGTTTGGGATTCATCGTAGCCATGATTTTTCTTATTATCAAACTTTTAGCTTGGATGGCGGCGTGGAATTGCTTATAAAGGGTGCACTGCTCGATAGGTTTCTTGCCTGTATGAAACCTGCCTCAATAACTTAACGCCCGCTTCGTGCGGGCGTTTTTTTATGCGGATTTTGTCCGGTTACCACCCCCTGATCATTCCCCGTTTTCTTTGCAGGTGCAGCATGGCACTGTGTCCGCAAATCTAGAGACAGAGGGAGATCGGCCATGAGCCTGTCTGGAAAAACCGCCATCATCACCGGGTCGAATTCCGGGATCGGTCTGGGCGTCGCGCGCGAGCTGGCCAAGGCCGGGGCGCATGTGGTGCTGAACTCGTTCACCGACCGGGATGAGGATCACGCCCTGGCGGCGGAGATCGCGCGCGAGACCGGGACCAAGGCGCGCTACATCAAGGCGGACATGTCCAAGGGCGATGAATGCCGGGCACTGATCGAACAGGCGGGGGCCTGCGATATTCTAGTGAACAATGCGGGCATTCAGCATGTCGCGGCGATCGATCAGTTTCCGGTCGAGAAATGGGACGCGATCATCGCGATCAACATGAATTCGGTCTTTCACACCACGGCGGCGGCCTTGCCGATGATGCGCAAGGCGGGGTGGGGGCGGGTGGTCAATATCGCCTCGGCCCATGGTCTGACGGCCTCGCCGTTCAAGGCGGCCTATGTGGCGGCCAAGCACGGGGTGGTGGGCATGACCAAGACCGTGGCGCTGGAAACCGCGCAGGAGCCGATCACCTGCAACGCCATCTGCCCGGGCTATGTGCTGACCCCGCTGGTCGAGGCGCAGATCCCCGACACGATGAAGGAATACGGTATGAGCCGCGAGGATGTGGTGAAGAACATTCTGTTGGAGCGGCAGCCATCGAAGGAGTTCGCCACAGTTGAGCAGTTGGGCGGGACGGTAGCGTTTCTGGCATCGGATGCGGCGGCGCAGATTACCGGAACGACGATTTCCGTGGATGGCGGCTGGACGGCTTTGTAGGTCACATGGGGGCTCTGCCCCCATACCCCCGGGATATTTTTGGCCAGATGAAGAGGCGGAAACATGAAGCAGATCAATCTGGCTTTGCAAGGCGGCGGGGCGCATGGGGCGTTTACCTGGGGAGTGTTGGACCGGCTTCTGGATGAAGAGGATATTGAGGTTGCGGCGATCACCGGGACCTCGGCCGGGGCGCTGAACGGGGCGGCGTTCAAGTCGGGTATGGTGCATGCCGGGCGTGACGGCGCGCGGGCGGCGCTGGACGGGTTGTGGCAGCGGATGGGCGCGGTGGGGGATATGCGCATTGCCCATTGGATGCGCGGGGTGGAACCGGCGCATATTGCGCAGGCTTTGGAATATTCCGCGCCCTTTTCGGTGGCCGATGCCTGGTCGCGGCTGGTGTCGCCTTATGCTTACGGGCCGTTTTATCGCAATCCCTTGGAGCCGGTGGTGGATCGGTTCAATTTCGATGAGATTTGCGCCGATGAGGGACCGGGTCTGTTCGTCTGCGCCACCTGTGTGCGCAGTGGCAAGATCCGGGTGTTTTCTGGGGCCGAGATTTCGACCGATGCGATTCTGGCCTCGGCCTGTTTGCCGAACCTGTTTCAAGCGGTCGAGATTTATGATCCGAAAACCGATCGGACCGAGGCCTATTGGGATGGCGGCTATACCGGCAATCCGGCGCTCTATCCATTGTTCGATGGCGAGCTGCCGGATGATGTGGTGATCGTGAACATCAATCCGCTGGAACGCGACGAGGTCCCGAAGACGCCGCAGCAGATACAGAACCGGATCAATGA
Organism: Ruegeria sp.; assembly: GCF_028066395.1. GTDB lineage: Bacteria > Pseudomonadota > Alphaproteobacteria > Rhodobacterales > Rhodobacteraceae > Ruegeria. The sequence goes on along the minus strand of NZ_JALCBM010000007.1, from coordinate 16,824 downwards.
GATCAGCTTTAACTCATCGCTCTTTCGTGAATTGCGGGCGATCAATTTTGTGCAGCGGCTGCTGGCCGAGGGCAAGCTGAAAGCGGGTGAGATGAGCCGGGTGCTGGTGCATATGATCGCCGATGATGCGTTGATGAACGATCTGTCAGCGGCAACCAAGATCGTACCGAACCCGATTGTGCTGAACCGGTTGAAGCAGGCCGGGCAGGCGGCGGCGCATACCTTTCTGCGCGATCACAAGGGTGATCTGGGCGCGCGCAGCACCGTCGATCTGCCTGCGATGTTTGGCTGATTATTCTGGCGGTTGGGTCGGGTCTTTTTCGTTGGGATAGACCAGCCCGGCCGAGATCACCAGTTTCGCGGCGTCCTCGATGGACATGTCCAGCAGGATCACATCCTCGGCCGGGAAGAACAGAAGAAAGCCCGAGGTGGGGTTGGGTGTGGTGGGGACAAAGATGCTAAGCAGCTCGCCCCCGGTTTCGGCGCGCTGGCTGACCTCGCCCCGGGCGGTGGTCGAGACGAAGCCGATGGCCCAGATGCCCCGGCGCGGATACTGGATCAGGCAGGCTTTTTCAAAGGACCGCTCCGTCTGGGCAAACACCGTTTCCGAGATTTGCTTGATCCCGGAATAGACCGAGCGCACGACCGGCATGCGATCCACCACGCTTTCGGCGAAATGGATCAGCGAGCGGCCCAGAATACCCTTGGCGACCCAACCCACCATGACCGTGAAGATCAGGAAGATCACCACACCAACGCCGCGCAGGTTGATGCCGACATATTCCGACGGTTGGAACTTTTGCGGGATCAGCGGCAGGACCGCGCTGTCGATCCAGCCCACGACCGACCAGATCAGCCAGACCGTCAGCCAGACCGGCGCAATGACGACGATCCCCGTCAGGAAAGAGGCGCGGAGCCCGGCAAACAGGCCGGGGCGGCGATGTGGTTCTTCGTCAAAGGGTGTGTTCATTGCGGTCCCGAGTGATTTGCGGGTTTAGGTAAGCCCTCTGGCGCTGCGGTACAATAGGGCAGTCTTATGCGGTGCCGCTCAGCGCGCGGGCGATACCTGCGGCAAGCCGTGCGTTGTTGCGGACCAGCGCGATGTTGGCGGTCAGGGAACGGCCCTCGGTCTGTTCGTAGATGCGTTGCAGCAGATAGGGGGTGACGCCTTTGCCGGTGATCCGGTGGGTTTCGGCATCGGCCTGGGCGGCGGCGATGATCGGGGCCAGGTCCTGCGCTGCGATCTGGTCGGTGTCGGGGATCGGGTTGGCGATCAGCTGGCCGCCCGGCAGACCCAGCGCGCGGCGGGTGGCGTGGGCCTTGGCGATATCCTCGGCACGGTCCATGCGCAGCGGGGCGGCGAGGTTGGATTTGGCGGACCAGAAGGCGGGGAATTCATCCTGACCATGGGCGATGACCGGCACGCCCAGCGTTTCCAGCACCTCAAGCGTTTTGGCCAGATCCAGAATGGCCTTGGCACCTGCGGCGACAACGGTGACCGGGGTCTGTGCCAACTCGTGCAGATCGGCGGAGATGTCGAACGAGGTTTCGGCCCCCTGATGTACGCCGCCGATGCCGCCGGTGGCAAAAACCTCGATCCCGGCAAAATGCGCGGCGATCATGGTGGCCGCGACGGTGGTCGCGCCGGTGCCGCCGGTGGCGATGCAGGCGGCCATATCCGCGCGCGACAGTTTGGCGACGCCTTGCGCCTGTCCCAGCCCCTGCAGTTGGTCGGCCTCAAGCCCCACATGCAGCTTGCCGTCAATTACGGCGATGGTGGCCGGGGTGGCGCCGGCGTCGCGGATGTCCTGTTCGACCTGGGCGGCGACCTCGACATTTTGCGGGTAGGGCATGCCATGGGTGATGATGGTGCTTTCCAGCGCCACGATGGGTTGGCCTGCGTCTTTGGCGGCGCGGACCTCGGCGGAATATTGGATGTCGATCACAGTGGGGTTTCTCCGGAAACATAAGTGGCAGCGGCGTGCAGGGCACGGGTCAGGGCGGCCGCGTCATCGGCGCCCCCCGCCTCGGATGCGATATGGGCCGCCATGAATGTGTCACCCGCGCCGGTCACCCGGGTGACCAGAACGGATGGGGGTGTTTGGGTCAGCACGCCCGAGGCCGCGCCAACAGTGGCCGCCTTGCCGCCATCGGTGACCAGCACCCGCAGCGCGCCACGATCCAGCAGACCCTTGGCGGCGCTTTCGGAATCCGGGAACTCGCGCTGGCACAGCAGGCCAGCCTCTTCGAGGTTCACGTACAGCGTCGCGCGGGCGTGTTTGAGGAAAGGCAGCAGGCGTTCGGCCTTACCGGGTGAGGCCGGGGCCACGCGCAAATCGGCACGGGCAAAGGCCGGGCTTTGCGCGATCTCTTCCAGCAGGTCCTGCGTCAGGTTGCCGTCCAGCGCGATGGGGCCTTCGAAGGGCGTGTTCTCATACCCCAAAGGGCCATGCATCAGCGGGCGTAGGATTTTCGCTCCTGCGGCTTCCAGCGAATGGGCGTCCGCGATGGCGGCAATCAGCCCGTTCGCGCCCTCGACGGCCATATAGCGGTCGGTCGGCAGGTCTTGAGAACGGTAAATGTGCTCGGTCACCATCCCCAGCCGCGCGCAGGCGTGGACCAGCTCGTCACCTTCGGGATCACGGCCAATAGCGGTCAGCAGGGTGGGTGTCATGCCGAACCGCACCAGCGTCATGGCAATGTTCATGGCGACACCGCCCGGCAGCCGGGTGATCCGTCCCGGCACGTCCGAGCCCTGCCGCATGGCGCTGGCAGAGCGTCCGATCACATCCCACAGGACCGATCCGATACACAGGATTTGGGTATTCTGTTTCATGCAGATGTCATGCCGCAGCTACGGTGAAGGCGCAAGCGGGAAGCGGGCGGGCCGGGGCCGAAACAGCGCGGTCTGGATCGGGCAGGTAGCTTAGCTGTCTTCTCATGCCCCGTCGGTCGTGGCGGTTTCGGGGTCGGGGAACAGGGCCTCTGCCGCGCGGCGGGCTTCGGGGCTGCGCTTGATGCCTTGAGTGTAAGCGATCTCGGCCAGCCCGGGCACGGTTGCCTTTATGATCGCCGCATTCAGTGCCCCTTCGCGCCGCAGCGCCGGAGGGACGCGCATGCTGCGAGAGATCAGATGCCGGTCGTTAAACGGGTTGAGCGTGAAATACGAGGTGATCCCGTTCAGCATTGCCCCCATGGTATTGGGCAGGATGTTTTCCAGAAACGAGATGTCATAGGCAAAGGGAATGGCCTCGTCCGGCAGGTTGTCGAGCCAAGTGCCCGCTTCCCGGCCCCAATAGGTGGCGGGGGCAATGCCTTCGGGCGCGCGCAGCCGCATGCGCCTTACCATATGGGCCAGCCTGAAACTGGACTGCCCCCGCCATTGATTGGCGCGGTTCAGGTCCATGACGTTGCCACGCAAAAGTATCTGACCGTCGGGCAAATGCTCTCGGGTTGCCAGTTCGTGGTGGCCGGGCACACTGCAATGTCGACCGGTTCGAAGGGTGAACAAGTCTTGTTCCTGTTTCACCCTATGGCTCAGGTCTTCAGATTCGCTGAGCCGGACACCGTCCAGCAGCGCGACTTCGAACCCCAGTGCCTGTCCCAGTTGTTCAGCGATCAGGCAATCAAGCGCGGTCATGTAGTTGGTGCGATGGGTGAAAAAGGCTTTCACATGGCCCAGATGGTCCCGCCCCGAGGCGATCAGCGCGCGGCTGTCCTGTCCGCCGGTCACCGGCACCAGCGCATCATAGGATTGCACCAGCGCCCCGAAGGTCGCGCCCAGCCGTGTTGCGATTTCAAACGCCGTGCTGTCGGGGTCACCGTCATGACCTGCGGCCACATCCGCAACACGGGGCCAGTGGCGGATCAGGTGATAGCGGTTCAGGCACAGGGCGTGATTTGGCCTCGCCAGCCGCAGGTCGCGGTCGCCAGTGATCCCCAGTGCGAAATTCGCGGTGCCAGAGATAACGTCCTGACTGTCGATATACCGCCCGGTCTGCATCGGGCGATCCAGCGCCATATAGGGGGATGAGCCGATATTGCCCGTGACCGGGTTATAGAAACAGGACAGCTCCAGCGAGGGATCGAAATAGATACGGTGGTCGTCCCCCAACCGACAGAGGGCGATGAACCGGCCCGCCAGCCTTTCGGCCCAGCGTTCAATGGCATTCCAATCCGAGGCCGGGCCGAAGGGCAGCTTTGTGGTGTCGGACACCAGAACCCCGTCGTCGACGGCGATCCCCAAAACGATGATCTCGACACCAAAGGCATTGGTCTCCGGTTTCGATCGCGGCAGACGCGGAGAGCGGTGCAGCCTGAAGCCGCCGATCTCTTCGCCGATCCAGCCCTCCGGGGTGGGCGTTCGATCCACCCGGATGGCGTATTGATGCGGAAACAGCGCATCAAAGGGCATGTTCTGGCGTTCGGCTTCTTTAATGGCTTGCAGCATGTGTCAGTTCATTTCCGGTCTTGGGCGCGGGCTGAACGCCGCGATCACCAGTTACGGGACAATCCCGGCAGAAGTGCAAGCCAAAATGAGGTCGTCAGCCCATTGCCGCGATCAGGGCGTTCAGCGCCTCAACCGGGTTGTCCTGCGACCAGATCTCATCCCCGATACCGAAGAAATCGGTGCAGGGGGTCAGGTCGCGGATCAGGTCTGGGGTCAGACCGCCTTCCGCCACAACCGGGACCTCGATCATTTCAGACCACCATTGGAACAGGTCGGGCTCGGCCCGGGTGCCGTCGCCCAGCGTTGCACTGCCGACCGGGCCGAAGGCGACGTAATCCACCCCGGCCTCGCCCGCGGTCATGCCGTCATGGCTGGAGGCACCGCAAAAGCTGCCGACGATGGCATCCGCTCCCAGCTCCTTGCGCGCGGCACGTACCGACCGGGCCGCGTCATCCAGATGCACCCCGTCCAGACCCAGCCGCTGTGCCAGCAGGACATGGTTCGAGATCACCAGCGCCACATCACGCGCATGGGCCACCTCGCGGCAGGCATCGGCGGCACGGGCGATGGCGTCCTCGTCGCCTCCGGCCAGGGCCAGGCGGATACAGGCGATCTCGGTGCTGTCCAGCACGCGGGCCAACTGGTCGGGGAAGGTGCTGAGCGTGAGGGTCGGAGGGGTGATCAGGTAAATCTGCGGCTGCTCGGGGGTGTCCATGGCGCGTCCTTCGCTTTCAGTCTTTGGCGGGGTTTATCGGATTGAGGGCGGGAAGCAAACTTTTATGCCTGCCGAGCGGGTATTTGGGAACAGAAGAAGCAGGGGCGGCTTGCCCTTGGTCCATGTCGCGATTAGAGCAAGCGGAGTTTTTCGGAGTGAGCCATGCCCAGCGATACATCCCAGCCGTCTTTTGTGCTCGTGCGCCCGCAGATGGGCGAGAATATCGGTGCCGCCGCGCGGGCGATGTGGAATTTCGGGCTGGACCGGATGCGGATCGTGGCCCCGCGTGACGGCTGGCCGAACTCCAAGGCGGTGGCGATGTCCAGCGGGGCCGGGCGGTTGCTGGATGAGGCGCAGCTGTTTGACGATCTGGGCGGTGCGCTGGGGGATCGGACCTATGTCTTTGCCACCACGGCGCGGCAGCGCGGTTTGACCAAGCCGGTCTATAGCCCCGAGCGCGCCATGCAGATTGCCGCTGAAAAGGTGGCGGCAGGGGAAAAAGTCGCCGTGCTGTTCGGCCCGGAACGCGCGGGGTTAGAGAATGAGGATATCGCCAAGGCCAACGCCATTATCTCGGTGCCGGTGAACCCGGAATACGCTTCGCTGAACCTTGGGCAATGTGTGTTGCTGACCGCTTATGAGTGGATGCGTCAGACCGGCGATGTGGTGCATGAGGCCACCGATCTGGGCAAGGGCGACTGGGCCACGGGGATCGAAGTCGAGAAACTGGTGGAACATTACGAAGACCGGTTGGAAGAGGCCGGGTTCTTCTACCCGCCGGAAAAGGCCGAAGGCATGAAGGTCAATCTGCGCAATCTATGGTCGCGGATGCGGATGACGCGGGCCGATGTGCAGATGCTGCACGGGATCATGCGGCAGATGGTCCGCTGGAAGGATCGGGGGTAAGGCTGGACCTCGGTCCGGCAACGCCCTAGCTTGCGACGAAATCAAGGATATGAGGCCAGCATGAGTGGCAAGCGCAGCATCTTCGAAGAGGTCTCGGATACCGAGAAACAACAGGCGGTGCAGCCGGGCATGATCGACCGTGGGCGCGGCGGCGCGCGCGGCGCGATCCGCGTCTGGCTGATGATCCTGTTCGCTCTGGTCGTGGTGATGATCGCCGTGGGCGGCCTGACCCGCCTGACCGACAGCGGTTTGTCGATCACCGAATGGCGACCGATCACCGGGGCCATCCCGCCGATGTCCGAGGCCGACTGGCAGGCCGAGTTCGACAAGTACAAGCAGATCGACCAGTGGCGCATCCAGAACCAGTGGATGGAACTGGCGGATTTCAAATCCATCTACTGGTGGGAATGGGGCCACCGGCAGTTGGGCCGGGTGATCGGTCTGGTCTGGGCCATCGGGTTCTTCGGCTTTCTGGTCGCGCGCAAGATACCGGCAGGCTGGACCGGACGGCTGATTATTCCCGGCGCGTTGGGCGGCATGCAGGGCGCGGTCGGCTGGTGGATGGTCGCGTCGGGCGTCACGCAGGGCGAGGGGATGACGGCTGTCGCCAGCTATCGTCTGGCCATCCATCTGGGGCTGGCCTTTGTGATCCTGGGCTATCTGGCCTGGTACATCTTCATGTTGGGGCGTGAGGAGCGCGACCTGATGCAGGCCCGCCGCGCGAAAGAGGCCCGGCTGTTTTCAATCTCCACCGGCCTGATGCATTTCGCCTTTTTGCAAATCCTCATCGGCGCGCTGGTCGCCGGGATCGATGCCGGGCGGTCCTTTACCGACTGGCCGCTGATTGGTGGGCAGTTGCTGCCCCCCGACGCGACCGTGTTGGAGCCGCTATGGCGTAACTTCTTCGAGAGCCCCGGTCTGGTACAGTTCATCCACCGCTGCGTCGGGTATCTGCTGCTGATCTTTGCGGTGATCGTTTGGCGGCGTGGCCAGACCAGCGCGCATCCGCAGACCCGCTTTGCCTTCAACGCAGCCTTTGCGGCCCTGTCGCTGCAGGTCGTGGTGGGCATTGTCACCGTGGTCTATGCAGCCCCATGGCAGATCGCCATTTTCCACCAGTTCATGGCCGTCATCGTCTGGACTCTGATCCTGCGGGCCCGGTTCCTGAGCGCCTATCCCATTGCAACCTCGGTGCGCGGAGTTTGATCTTATGACTGCATTCAACGACCTGATGGCCTTTCAGCGCGAAACCTCTGCCCTGGGGCAGATTGCCGGCCGGCTGGGCTGGGATCAGGAAACCGTCATGCCCCGTGGGGCCACCGCGCAGCGCGCCGAAGAGATGGCCGCGATCGAGGCCGTTCTGCATGCCCGCCGCTCGGACCCGCGCGTGGCCGATTGGCTAGAGCAGGCCGCACCGCAGGACGCGGTGGGCCAGGCGCAGCTGCGCGAAATCCGCCGCGCCTATGACCGCGCGGTGAAGGTGCCCGCCGATCTGGCAACGGCGATTGCCCGCGTGACCTCGGCGGCGCAGGGCAAATGGGCGCAGGCGCGGGCGGATGAGGATGTCTCGGCCTTTCTGCCGGTGCTTGCGGAGGTGGTCTCGCTAAAACGGCAAGAGGGCGAGGCGCTGGCGCAGGGTGGCGATGTCTATGACGCCATGGTCGAGGATTATGAACCCTATACCACCAGTGCCCAGATTGCCGCGATCTTTGACGAAATGCGCCCGCGCCTTGTGACCCTGCGCGCGGCCGTACTGGAGCGTCCCGAACCTGCGGCCCTGTCCGGCAGCTTTGATGAACGCGACCAGATGCGCCTGTCGCAAAAGCTGGCCGAGACCTTCGGCTATGACCTGAACAATGGGCGGGTCGACAAGGCGGTGCATCCGTTCAGCTCGGGCAGCGGGTTGGATGTGCGCATCACCACCCGGACCAGCGAAACCGACCCGTTCAACTGCTTTTATTCGACCATTCACGAGGTCGGCCATGCCGCCTATGAGCAGGGCATCGACCGAGATTACCTGCTGACCCCGCTGGGCAGCGGCGTTTCCATGGGTGTGCATGAAAGCCAAAGCCGGATCTACGAGAACCAGCTGGGCCGGTCCCGCGCCTTCACGGGCTGGCTGTTTGATCAGATGAAAGAGGCGTTCGGCGATTTCGGCATCGCTGATGCGGATGCCTTCTATGCCACCGTCAACCGCGTCCATAACGGCTATATCCGCACCGAGGCGGATGAGGTGCAATATAACCTGCACATCATGCTGCGTTTCGATCTGGAACGCGCTCTGATGGCAGGCGACCTACAAGTCAGCGATCTTGAAGCCGCATGGAATGACCGGTTCAAGGCGGATTTCGGCTATGCGGTCGACCGGCCTTCGAACGGGTGCCTGCAGGATGTCCACTGGTCGGTGGGCCTGTTCGGCTATTTCCCGACCTATTCGCTGGGCAATGTCTATGCCGGGTGTCTGTATCAGGCGCTGCGGGGGGCGGTTCCGGCGCTGGACGCGCAACTGGCCGAGGGCGATACCTCGGGTGCAACCGGGTGGCTGCGCGAGAACGTACAGCAACATGGCGGGCTCTACGCCCCGCGCGAGATTATTCAGCGCGCCAGTGGGGTTGAGCCGGGACCGGAGCCGTTGTTGGGGTATCTCGAGGAGAAATTCGGCGGGCTTTACGGGTTGTGAAGGCGCGGGCTTTAACTTTCCCGCTCAAGGTCATTCTCCGAGTTTTTTGACAACGTTACCCTGTTCGTCGATCTGACAATGCGTAAGCTGATCCTCGTAAATCACGAGGTCGGAACCGGAAAAATCATCGAGGATCAGTTCGGCAATCCGATTTGAAGTGATTTCATTGATCATAGTGTCACCAGAAATCACGTATTCTAAATCGACATACCGAAAATCTATCGGTGATCCATCGAGGATTGATATTCGCCATCCGTCTGGCAAGTGCCGTACTGAATGTCGTCCAAGAGGCTGGTCGATGCTGTTCCTCTCCGCCACTCCGCTCAAGAAGTCGACAAACTGGATTTTGTCTTTTCCCTTCACGAAGTAAATCGGGCACTCTTTGGTGATCTTTGGATTTAAGCCTGTTGTTTGCAGTTGATGAAAGAAGGCAGAACGGTTTTGCGGGTCAAATTCAATTTCCTCGACACTCACGGCACTCAAGAAACGCAAGTTCATTTGCAAAACTATTTTCTGAATACGGCCTTCGTGGTCTTTCTTCGTGAATTCGCGAAGAAGTGCCAATTTTATCCCCTTGGACTTCGCGTATTTTTTGGCATCCCTGGTGAAACCATTGCAGGTCAAGATAAGACCTGAGTCTGCTCCAGTGTCTTCCAGTACAGATCGAAATGAACGGACTACATCGAGGCCAACTTTGGCACCACGAATGTCAAAGTCTTTACACTCCACAAGGATTCGATGATTTTGGCCATCTTTGTTGATGGTAACATCTATCTGATGTTTGACATCTGAATTCCCAATGACACGGATGTCGTGCACGACAGCATCCTGTTCATGAAGGGATTTCAGTACCTTCGCCGCTAGCCGCTCATAGCGTGTACCAGCTTTTCCAGTCTGAATAGGATCGAAACGATCATGTAATTCATCATAGCGAGAGCGATCCACTGCACACCCCAAATAATGTCTCTGTCCAAGCGGAAAGCCTAAAGGGTCAGAAGTTCTCAAAAGCAATTTGTTAGTTCGCCTCAAGTAATCCCAAGGCTACGTGAAATTTGTCTTAAAACCGTAGAGTGAGCTTCGAGGTAAGCCCACCTCGAAGCCAATTTTTTCTGCTTACTCTTCCGCCTCTTCATCCCCCTGATCAGCGATCCAGGCGACACTGACGACCTCTTCGCCCTTGCCAGTGTTGAACACTTTCACACCGCCTGCCGACCGTGACCGGAAGGATATCCCATCGACCGGCACCCGGATCGACTGGCCCTTGGAGGTGGCCAGCATGATCTGGTCGTCGATCTCGACCGGGAAGGAGGCCACAAGCTCTCCGCCGCGCATGGCTTTGTCCATGGCGGCCACGCCCATGCCGCCGCGTCCGCGGACCGGGTAGTCGTGGCTGGAACTCAGCTTGCCCGCACCGCCGGATGTGATGGTCAGGATCAGGTTTTCGGCAGCCGACATCTCGGCGTATTTCTCCTGGCTGAAATCGCTGCTTGCCGTTGCCTCGTCTTCGTCGCCGGAGTCCTCATCGGTCAGCCCGGCAACGGCGCGCCGCATTTTCAGGTAGGCAACGCGATCTTCGGGGCTTGCTTCGAAATGGCGGATCACCGACATCGACACCACGCAGTCACCGTTGGACAGCTTGATGCCGCGCACACCTGTGGATTCGCGCGAGTTGAAGACGCGTACGTCCGTGGTACGGAAGCGGATCGCGCGGCCCGAATTGGTGACCAGCATCACGTCTTCATCCTCGGAACAGATGCGGGCGTTTACCAGTTCCACATCTTCCGGCAGTTTCATCGCGATCTTGCCGTTGCGGCGGACGTTGGTGAAATCCGACAGACGGTTGCGGCGCACATCGCCCGCGCTGGTGGCGAAGACGATTTGCAGGTTTTCCCATTCCTCGTCCGGCACATCGACCGGCATGATCGCCGCGATGGAAACCCCGGTCGGGATCGGCAGGATGTTGACGATCGCCTTGCCCTTGCCGGTGCGTCCCGATTGCGGCAGGCGCCAGGTCTTGAGCTTGTAGACCATCCCGTCGGTAGTGAAGAACAGCAACTGCGTATGGGTGTTCGCCACGAAGAGGTTGGTGACCACGTCCTCTTCCTTGGTCTGCATCCCAGACAGGCCCTTGCCGCCGCGTTTCTGGGCGCGGAAATCGGCCAGCGGTGTGCGCTTGATGTAACCGCCCGAGGTGACGGTCACGACCATATCTTCGCGTTCGATCAGGTCCTCGTCTTCCATGTCGCCGGACCAGTCGACGATCTCGGTGCGGCGCGGCACGGCGAATTGCTCACGGACGCTGCGCAGCTCATCACCGATGATCGACATGATGCGTTCGCGCGAAGACAGAATATCCAGATATTCTTTGATCTTGGCGGCCAGTTCTTCCAGCTCGTCCGTGACCTCTTTGACGCCCAGTTGGGTCAGGCGCTGCAGGCGCAGGTCGAGGATGGCACGGGCCTGAACCTCGGTCAGGTTATAAGTGCCGTCGTCGTTCATCTTGGACAGAGGATCGTCGATCAGACGCAGATAGCCTTCGATCTCGGACGCAGGCCAACGGCGGGTCATCAGCTTTTCGCGCGCCTCAGCCGCGTCGGCGGAGGAGCGGATGGTGGCGACCACTTCGTCCACGTTTGAAACGGCCACAGCCAGACCACACAGGATATGACTGCGTTCCCGCGCCTTGCGCAGGTCATAGGCGGTGCGGCGGGCGACGACATCCTCGCGGAAGTCGATGAAGGATGTCAGGAACCGGCGCAGGGTCAGCTGTTCCGGGCGTCCGCCGTTCAGGGCCAACATGTTGCAGCCGAACGATGTCTGCATCGGCGAGAAACGGTAGAGCTGGTTCAGCACCACCTCGGGCGTTGCGTCGCGTTTCAGCTCGACCACCACACGCACGCCGTTGCGGTCGGATTCGTCCTGCACATGGGCGACGCCTTCGATGCGTTTTTCACGCACGGCCTCGGCGATCTTTTCGATCATCGCGGCCTTGTTCACCTGATAGGGGATCTCATCCACGACGATGGCATAGCGATCCTTGCGCAGTTCCTCGACCCGCGTCTTGGCGCGGATGATAACGCTGCCGCGTCCCTCAAGGTAAGCTTTGCGGGCGCCGGATCGGCCCAGCATGACGCCTCCGGTTGGGAAATCAGGGCCGGGGACGTATTCGATCAGTTGTTCCGAGGTCAGGTCCGGGTCGTCAATCAGTGCCAGCGTGGCGTCAACCACTTCGCCTAGGTTATGCGGCGGGATGTTGGTTGCCATACCGACGGCGATACCACCGGCACCATTGACCAGCATGTTCGGGAAACGGGCGGGCAGGACGGTTGGTTCCCGGTCCTTGCCGTCATAGTTGTCCTGAAAATCGACCGTCTCTTTTTCGATATCGGCCAGCAGGGCGGCGGCGGGTTTGTCCATCCGCACTTCGGTATAACGCATGGCCGCCGGGTTATCGCCGTCCATCGAGCCAAAGTTGCCCTGACCATCCAGCAGCGGCAGCGACATCGAGAAATCCTGCGCCATCCGCACCAGTGCGTCATAGATCGCGCTGTCGCCATGCGGGTGGTATTTACCCATCACGTCACCCACCGGACGGGCCGATTTGCGATAGGCCTTGTCATGGGTGTTCCCGGTTTCGTGCATCGCATACAGAATCCGCCGATGCACCGGTTTCAGCCCGTCGCGCAGATCGGGGATCGCGCGGGAGACGATGACCGACATGGCATAGTCCAGATAGGACGTGCGCATCTCGGATTCGATGGAGACCGTCGGGCCGTCATATACCGGGCGCTCGGGCGGGGTTTCATCCATGTTTTCAGGGATTTCTGGCGTATCGCTCACGTAAACTGCCCGTGTCTTGTTCTGGGTCTATATCTTGTGGATGTACCTTATCAGACCCGGCACATAAGGTGCAAGCAAGCAACGAATTCGCATGCGAAAAACCACGGTAACACCCAAGTAACATATTGTTATCTAAGTATTAGGTGGTTTGCGTGTTATGCTGAAGAGACCTTGAAAGAAATTTGGAGGTCTGAATGGAGCAAAGCGAAACAGAATTGATGCTCAAGGGGTACGGGCTGACGACGGCGGAATTCTTCTATCACATGCCCGATTATATTCACGTGCTGAACACGTTCATCTGGCAGGATTACGATCTGGCGCCGGATCATCCGAAACTGTTTGAATTCGTTGAATTCTGGCAAAAAGAGATCGATGGCCCGCTGCATTCGGTCCGCTTTACGCACCGCAAGATGATCGCGCCGGGGGAATGGCGCAATATGGTGGGTGAGTTCCGGGTGAATTAGGCTGAACAGCTGGCCCCGCCCAGAACGCAGAACTTGGCGCAATGGGGGTGGTTCAGATGCACGTCCGCCT
>NZ_JALCBM010000007.1:0-3599 GCF_028066395.1 Ruegeria sp. | reverse complement strand
CCGCCCAGAACGCAGAACTTGGCGCAATGGGGGTGGTTCAGATGCACGTCCGCCTCGGCCTCGGCCAGAGTGTGGCCCATTTCAAACTCCGGCGCGTAGGGCAGTAGGGTGCAGGCCAGCACGGCCGGTTTTTCGGCCCCTTTGCGTTTGACGACCATGCGCGAACTGGCACACATCACCGCGTCGGGGGATTTGTCCAGAATGCCCCAGCAGGCGGTGGTGACTTCGGGGACTTCGACGGTTTCGTCCATTTCCGGGAACAGGACGGTCTGACCGGGGTTCTGCGCGTCGATGTCAAAGCCGTGCTCGGCGAAAAACGCCGCATAGCCCGCGCGGCTGTCGGCATCGGTGTCGCCCCAGACGGTGCGCCCGGCCACGGCCATGTTGAACCCGTTGTCGCGCAGCCATTCCATGCCCACGACCGTCTTGGCGAAACTGCCCTTGCCGCGTTCTTCGTCATGCAGATCAGCGCGATAGTGATCGACGGAAATCCGCAAGGTCAGCTTGGACCCATGGGCCTTTTGAAGCTCCAGCAACCCGTCGCGCATTTTGCGGCGCATCATCGGCAGCATGGCGTTGGTCAGGATCAGCACCTCGTAGCCACGCTCCAGCGCGGCGCGGGCCATGTCGATCATCTCGGGGTTCATGAAGGGCTCGCCACCGGTGAAACCAATCTCGCGGACCGGCCAGTTGCGCGCCTCGATCTGATCCAGATAATCGCGCACCTCATCGGCGGTGATATAGACCAGCGCGTCATTGGTCGGGCTGCTGGCGATGTAACAGTTCACACATTCGATGTTGCACAGGGTGCCGGTATTGAACCACAAGGTCTCGGGCCGGGTCAGCGCAACCGAGGCGCGGGTTTGGCCGTCTGCTGTCACCAATCTGTCTTGAAACTTGCCGATATTGGCGATCTGAGAGGCGTTGTCTTTCATTCCCGTATCCGGTTCTGTGCAGGTCTGGTGCCCGATCTAAAGTGTTCCGGGGCAGGGGGAAAGGCGCAGGGCGGCGACCTGACAGAGTTTTGATGACGAAAACGAATGAAAAGTGATTGCGCTAACATTGGACATGGCCCGAAGGGCAAGGTAAGGAAAACCCATGGTTTCTCGTGTCATACCTGTGGACCCGTTTGATCTGGTCATTTTCGGCGGAACCGGCGATCTGGCGCAACGCAAGATCCTGCCGGCGCTGTTCCGTCGCTATTGCGCCGGGCAATGGCCGGATGAGGCGCAGATCATCGCCGCCGCGCGTGGCGAACTGGATCGTGCGGGCTTTCACCAGATGGTCAGCGAATCGTTGCATCAGCATGTACCGAACCGCTCGCAGAACGCCGAGGCGCTGAGCGGATTTTTGCAGCGGGTCGATTACGTCCGGCTGGATGCGCTGACGGATGAGGGCTGGTCCACCTTGGCAGGCAAGCTGGGCCGGGATCGGGTTCGGGCGTTTTACTTCTCGGTCGGGCCGCGGCTGTTCGGTCCACTGGCCGAGCGGATCAAGGCCCATGGGCTGGCCAATCTGCAAACGCGGATCGTGGTAGAGAAACCGTTTGGCCACGATCTGGACAGCGCCCGCGCGTTGAACGCGACGCTGGCGGCGCATTTTGCAGAAGGGCAGATTTATCGGATCGACCATTATCTGGGCAAGGAAACGGTTCAGAACCTGATGGCGGTCCGCTTCGGGAACATGCTGTTCGAGCCGCTCTGGAACAGCCAATATGTCGATCACATCCAGATCACCGTCGCCGAAACCGTCGGCATTGACGGGCGTGAGGACTATTACGAACGCGCCGGAGCCATGCGTGACATGGTGCAGAACCACCTGATGCAGCTGTTGTGCCTGATCGCGATGGAGCCGCCCGCGAAATTCGATCCCGACGCGGTGCGGGACGAAAAGCTGAAAGTGATCCGCGCGCTGGACCGGGTTGAGCCGCATCACATCGTGCGCGGCCAGTTCTCGGGCGGGCCTGAGGGGCCGGGATATCGCGATGTGGTGGACAATCCCCGCTCGACCACCGAAAGCTATGTGGCGCTGCGGGCGCATATCAGCAATTGGCGATGGGCGGGGACGCCGTTCTATCTGCGCACGGGCAAGCGGCTGGTGGCGCGATCCTCGGTCATCAACGTGCTGTTCAAGGACGCGCCGCATTCGATTTTCGGTGAAGAGGCCGGGCGGCATGCGAACGCGCTGTCGATCCGGTTGCAACCGAATGAGGGCATCACCTTAAAGGTGACAATTAAAGAGCCGGGGCAGGGCGGCATGCGTCTGGTCGATGTGCCTCTGGACATGAGCTTTGCCGAAGCGCTCGGCCCCGAAAGCCAGGACCCGCCCGACGCCTATGAACGGCTGGTGATGGACGTGATCCGGGGCAACCAGACCCTGTTCATGCGCGGGGATGAGGTCGAGGCCGCGTGGGCCTGGACCGACCCGGTCATCGCCGGGTGGCAGGCGCGGGGCGATGTGCCCAAACCCTATGACAGCGGTAGCACCGGCCCGGGCGACGCCGAGCTGCTGATGAAACGCGACGGTCGCCATTGGCAAGGGATAAAGCCATGAACATACGGGAATATGCGGATCGCGACATGCTGGCCATCGACGTGGCCAACGCGCTGGCTGGTGATCTTGAATCGGCCTTGTTGCATCATGATCTGGTCTCCCTCGCCGTGCCGGGAGGCACCACGCCGGGGCCTGTATTTGACGGGCTTTGTGCTGCTGATCTGGATTGGGACCGGGTGCGGGTACTGCCCACCGACGAACGTTGCGTGCCTGCCGATCACGACCGCTCGAACGAGCGGCTGATCCGCGACCGCCTGCTGACCGGGCGCGCGGCGGTGGCGGATTATGTGCCGCTCTATGTGCCGGGCCGCGACCCCGAGGATGCGCTGGCCGAGGTGGAAACCCTGATTGCGCCCGTGCTGCCGCTTTCCGTACTGGTTCTGGGTATGGGAGAGGACATGCACACCGCCTCGCTGTTTCCCGGTATGTCGGGGCTGGAGGCCGCGCTGGACAGCCGCGCGCCGACCTTGGCCGTGGCCCGCACCGAGGTGCAGCCGGAACCGCGCATCACCCTGACCGCCCCGGTGCTGGATGGGGCGCTGTCCAAGCATCTGATCATCTATGGCTCTGAAAAACGCGCAGCTTTGGAACGTGCCTTGACTCTGCCGCCGGAAGAAGCGCCTATCGCGGCCGTGCTCAGCGGCATCACCGTGCATTGGGCGGAGTGACTCTGATGCAGCTGGCCCCCGTGAAATCTCTGGCCTCCGCCAAGGCAAGCACCCGCATTCTGGATCTGTTTCAGGCCGATCCGGGGCGGGCGCAGGCATTCTCGGCCTCAACCGGCGATCTGCTGCTTGATTATTCAAAGACGCAAATCGACGGAGATATTCGCGATGAACTGATCCGGCTGTGCGACGCGGCTGATCTGACCGGACGGCGCGAGGCGATGTTCACGGGCGCAAAGATCAACGAAACCGAAGACCGTGCGGTTCTGCACACTGCCCTGCGCAATCTCGATGGCGGGCCGGTCACGGTCGACGGTCAGGATGTCATGCCCGAAGTGCTGGACACGCTGCACCGGATGCGTGTCTTCGCCGAAGAGGTGC
>NZ_JALCBM010000075.1 GCF_028066395.1 Ruegeria sp. | reverse complement strand
GCCGCCTGTGGCTGACCGGCCTGTATCTGACGCATGAACAACGGAATATCGATATCCGTCGGACAGGCCGTCACACATGGCGCGTCATAGCAGAAATAGCAGCGATCTGCGGCCACGGCGGCCTCGTGCGGGGCCAGAGGCGGATGCAGATCGGTAAAATTCGAGGTCAGCTCATCGCTGGAAAGCCGCCCGGACACGATGCCGGGTGCAATCTGGCCCTGTGCCATCACTCTACTCCCTGTAGATATGAATGTTATGGCCTCAGCTTGCCATATTCTGATTTTTTATCAATTGGTAAAATTTTTTATTTGGTCAAAAAATGCAAAAACCGGGCGTTTAAACCCGGTTTTCCGTTGTAATCACCTGTTTTTCTTGCGGATGGAGCTTTCAGATCATCCCGCCCAGATGGCCGTTTTTCACCCAAATACGGGCTCCGGACGCCCCGGCTGAGGCGTTGGAGCGGGTTCCCGGCGGCAAACGCAGCCAATCCCAGGTCGCGAAATCCTCGCCGGATTCTTGCACGGATCCGTCGATCACGAACAGCTCCAACCCCGATTCCGCGTCCAGTTCCACGGTCTGGCCCGGTGTCAGGCTCAGCACGCGCACCTCTTCATGCGCATCCCGGAACAGGTGAACGTCATCCTTGCCGTTGATCGACCGGCGCAGTTCGGTCCGGTCATCGGGGTCGAACTGGTGCAGCTTGACCAGAATGGTCGCCCCTTCCGCAGCGGATGGGGTGTGGGATGAGGTCGGCGGGTTGCGCACATAGCTGCCGACCGGGAAATCGCCGGTTTCATCCTGAAACACGCCATCCAGCACCAGATATTCCTCGCCCCCGTCATGGGTATGCGCGGCAAAGGCGCTGCCGGGCGCAAAGCGGACAATGGTCGTGGCGCGGGCCACCTCCTCGCCGATGCGGTCCAGCATCTTGCGCTCGACCCCGGCTGCGGGCGAGGCGACCCATTCGTTCTGATCGAAATGCACCGCGACGCGTTTTGTGAAATCTGCGTTGACTTTCATGGGGACCCTCCTGCCCTGCCACCTGCCCATTACATGGGCGTAAAACCCGCGGTTTCAAATTTTGCCGAGGGCGCGCCCGTTACCATCTGGTTTTAGCGCGCTGCCCTGCGTAGTGTAGCCCGCACAGAATCCGAGCAGCGCCGGACAACGGCCAAAACCCGAAAGTCACCCGATGCAGGCCAGTGCCCCGAAATTCAACGTTGTCGTCATCGGGCAGAACAACCGCCTGCAATATGAGGCGTTGCTGTTTGCCGCCTCGCTGCGCCATTCCTCGCCCGGGTTTTCCGGACGTCTGATCGTGGCTGTACCCCAGCCCGGGCCGCACTGGCGGCAGGACCCCAGCATTCACAACCCCGACCTGCTGAAAGCGCTGGATCATCTGGGGGCCGAGATCATCCCCTTCGACACCCATGTCTTTGGCGACAGCTATCCGCAGGGCAACAAGATCGAGGCGCTGCTGGCCCTGCCCGAGGGCGAGCCGTTTGTGTTCTTCGACAGTGACACGCTGATCACCGGCGATCTGGCACAGGTGCCGTTCGATTTCGACCGCCCTGGCGCCTCGCAAAAGGTGGAAGGGACATGGCCGAAACCCACCCTCTACGGGCCGAGGTATGAGGGCATCTGGCGGGCGATGTATGACCGGTTCGGACTGGATTTCGAAAGCTCGAAAGACAGCAGCCAGCCGCAGGATTACTGGCGGCGCTATCTGTATTTCAACGCGGGCTATTTCTTTTACAAATGCCCCCGCCGGTTCGGGGAACGCTTTCTGGATTACGCCCGTACCATCCGGGATGAGAACATCCCGGAACTGACCGGGCAGGTTCTGGACCCCTGGCTGGATCAGGCGGTGCTGCCGCTGGTCATCCATTCCTTCGGCGGCGGGCGCGATGTGCTGCCGGACGGGTTGCTGGACGGGTCGGTCAGCTGCCACTATCGCCTGTTCCCACTGCTTTATGCGCGCGAAAGCGATCATGTGATCAAGGTGCTGGAAACCGTCGCCGCGCCAAACAAGATCAAGAAGGTGCTCAGGAACTATGAGCCCGTTAAAAAGCTGGTGTTGCAGGGCAAGGGCCACAAGATCCGCGCCATGTTCGATCAGTCCGACCTGCCCGCCCGCGAACAGGTCATTCGCAAGGCGATCAAGTCCAAGGGTCTGTGGCAGCGGTAACGCGAGCGTTGTGTGCGCGCCGCCTATGTCCTAGACATTCAAAAAAGGACGTATCAACAGGAGATTTAAGCAATGTCAGACGGACCCACCTACGGTTTCGATACCCTGCAAATTCACGCCGGGGCGCGCCCGGACCCGGCCACCGGGGCTCGTCAGACACCGATCTACCAGACCACGGCCTATGTCTTTCGCGATGCCGACCACGCCGCCGCCCTGTTCAACCTGCAAGAGGTGGGCTTTATCTATTCCCGCCTGACCAACCCAACGGTCGCCGTGCTGCAGGAGCGTGTGGCAACGCTTGAGGGCGGCGTTGGCGCGGTCTGCTGTTCCTCGGGCCACGCGGCGCAGATCATGGCGTTGTTCCCGCTGATGGGGCCGGGCTGCAACGTGGTGGCCTCGACCCGTTTGTACGGGGGCACGGTCACCCAGTTCAGCCAGACCATCAAACGCTTTGGCTGGTCCGCCAAATTCGTCGATACCGATGATGTCGAGGCCGTGAAGGCCGCCATCGACGACAACACCCGCGCGGTGTTCTGCGAATCCATCGCCAACCCCGGCGGCTATGTCACCGACATCCGGTCACTGGCGGATGTGGCGGACGCGGCGGGTGTCCCGCTGATCGTCGACAACACCTCGGCCACGCCCTACCTGTGCCGCCCTATCGAACATGGCGCAACGCTGGTGGTGCATTCGACCACCAAATACCTGACCGGCAACGGCACCGTCACCGGCGGCTGCATCGTGGATTCGGGCAAGTTCGACTGGTCGGCGAATGACAAGTTCCCCTCGCTCAGCGAACCGGAGCAGGCCTATCACGGGCTGAAATTCCACGAAACCTTTGGCCCGTTGGCCTTTACCTTCCACGGCATCGCTATCGGGTTGCGCGATCTGGGCATGACGATGAACCCGCAGGCGGCACATTACACACTGATGGGGATCGAGACCCTGTCTCTGCGAATGGAACGCCACGTCGAGAACGCCCAGAAGCTCGCCGCGTGGTTGGAGACCGATGACCGCGTCGACTACGTGACCTATGCGGGCCTGCCCTCCTCGCCCTATCACGACCGGGTCAAGACGCATTACCCCAAGGGCGCGGGCGCGCTGTTCACCTTTGCGGTCAAGGGCGGCTATGACGCCTGCATCAAGCTGGTCAACGCGCTGGAGATTTTCAGCCATGTGGCCAATCTGGGCGATGCGCGCTCGCTGATCATCCATTCGGCCTCGACCACGCACCGGCAACTGACGCCGGAACAGCAAGAGGCCGCAGGGGCCGGACCGGGCGTCGTGCGTGTCTCCATCGGGATCGAGGATGCGGATGATCTGATCGCCGATCTGGATCAGGCCCTGTCAAAGGCCAGCGCCTGAGGCATGGATCACGACATCAACGATCTGGGCCAACCCATCGGCCTGCCGGTCTCGGGCGATTTCCCGCGCCCGATGCCGCCACTGACACCGATGCAGGGGCGATTCTGTTCGGTCGTCCCCCTGAATGCAAAGGACCACGCGCCCGGTTTGTTCCGGGCGTTTGCCGAGGACAAGGACGGGCGCAACTGGACCTATCTGCCAGACGACCCGATCACATCCGAAACTGCATTCGAGCACTGGCTGACCCGGTGTCAGAACAGCAAAGACCCGCTGTTTCACACCATTCTCGACAGCGATGGGAACCCGGTCGGCCATGCAACCTATCTGCGCATGCAACCCGAGGCCGGGGTGATCGAGGTCGGATTCATCCATTTCTCACCGCTTCTGCAGCGCACGCCTCTTGCGACCGAAGCGATGTATCTGATGATGCGCCGCGTCTTTGATGAGCTGGGCTATCGCCGCTACGAATGGAAATGCGACGCGCTGAACGCGCCGTCGCGCCGGGCAGCTGATCGATTGGGGTTCACGTTTGAGGGCATCTTCCGGCAGGCCACCCACTACAAGGGCCGCAACCGGGATACGGCGTGGTATTCGATCCTGGACAGCGAATGGCCCCGCATCCGCGCCGCGTTCGAAGCCTGGCTGACGCCCGACAATTTCGACGGTGCGGGCCAGCAACGCCAATCACTGCAAGCCCGCGCCAAATCTTAGTCTTCGATCTCGAACACCATCGAGACATTTACGGCGACCGAAACCTCACCCCCTGCCACGGGGACCCCGGATTCGGCCTGCGCCAAACGCGACATCTGGGCGACGGGCCGGATACCACCGGCCTGATCGCTGATCGAAACGACCTGACCCAAGGTGACCCCGGCGGCCTGCGCAAGTTGTTCCGCCTTGTCGCGGGCATCGGCAACCGCATCGGCGCGGGCCTTGTCCTCCAGCGGCTTGGGCTCTTGAACCGAAAAGCTCAACCCGCCGAAATCATTGGCGCCGTCGCGAATGACCGCGTCCATGATCTGCCCCAGATTATTCAGATCACGCACCCGGATGAACACCCGGTTCGAGGCCACGAAACCGGTGATCTCGCGCTGCGACCCGCTTGAAATACCGCTGTTGGACCAGACCGGGGACAGCGACAGATCGCGGGTCTGCACATCCCGTGATTCCAGCCCCATCTCATCCAATCGGGTCAGGATTTGCGCCACCGCGTCCGAGGTCGCCTGCATCGCGTTTGACGCCTCTTTATCCTGGTTCGTCACCCCCAGCGTCAGGGTTGCCATATCCGGCACAGCCAGCGCCGTACCGGTGCCGCTGACGGTGATGCGACGTTCTTCCGCATGGGCGGGCATCGTCGCGACAGCCGCCATCATTGCGGCCAAAAAAGCAAGTGTCTTCAAGGTGATCCCTCCTGTTGACTTGGCCTATAGATGGGATGACAGACCCGTGCCCGGCAAGGGGCGGGTTGCGTTTTTCTTTCCCTCGGCGGGTTCCTGCTCTAATCTCGTCGGGCGAATACCAAGGTGTTTGCATTGTAACTGACAATTGTGGTTCCTGCGGATTATGAAACCTGCCTTTGCGCTGTCTTTCTCCGAAAACGGGATTTCCTTGCACCACCAGTCGGATGGCGAGTGGTTTTGCATCGGAACCGTGCCACTGGACGCCCCCGATCTGCCCGAGCGGATCGAGGCGCTGCGCGCGCAGGGATTCGCGCTGGAAAACCACTTGAGCTGCACGCTGATCATTCCGCCCGATCAGGTGCGGCTGCTGCAGGTCGATGCAGAAGATCTAAGCGCCGACGAGCTGGACCAAAAGATACGCGACACGCTGGAAGAGGCCACGCCTTATCCGCTGGACGAGCTGGCCTATGCCACGCAGGCCGATGGCCCGGATGTGCAGGTTGTCGCCGTTGCCCGGCAGACGCTGGACGAGGCGCAGAACTTTGCCACCGATAACGGCTTTATCCCCGAAACCTTCAGCCTCAGCACCATTGGCGGTGATGCGCTGACCGGCCCCGCCATCGGCCTGCCTGTCGAGGCCGACGCAGACCCCGCGCCCGAAGAACCGGCAGTTCCGATCCATCCAATTGCGGATAAGCCCGATCCCGAAGCGTTTCGCGCGCAGGATGATGCGGACCACGCAGCCGACGCTCCCGCCGAATTCGATCTTAGGCGATTTGCGATTCCGGCCATTGCGGCCTCGGTCATCCTTGGGATGGCAGCCGGGGCCTGGTCCCTGATGCGCACCACGCCGGACCTGCCGGTGGAAGACACCACCCAGGCGCCTGTGGTTGCGGACGCCCCTGAACCCCAGATCGCCAGCCTGCCCGAACCCGCGACAGAGCCCCCGGCAGAGGAAGAGACCCTGTCGCCAACGGATGCCGCCATTCTGGAGGCATTGCAGGTCGAACCCGAACAGGTTGAAGACATCGCCCCTGATCCGGAACCGGAAACCGTGTTCCGCGATTTCACCGGCACAGCGCCCGTGCCACCAGAGGCTTTGCCCCCCCCGGCCAGTCCAGAGCAGGACGAGTTGTATCTGGCCTCGATCGACCGCTCAGACCTGTCGCAGGACCCGCTGGCCCTGCCCACGGCAGAAAGCCTGAACACGGATTTGCCCTTCGTGCTGGCCGCCTTGCCCGGTCAGGCAGAGCAAGATTTTGATCTGGACGCACGCGGGCTGGTCACGCCCAGCCCCGAGGGTACGCCGAATCCCGGCGGCGTTCTGGTGTTCCTCGGCCCGCCGCCGAAAACCCCGCCCGAAACCCCGGCCCGCGCCGAACCCGGCCCCGAGGCTGAGGTCGAAGAGGTCAACTCACGACTGGCCGGTCGACGCCCCAAACCACGTCCGGCCAATCTGGTCGATTTGTTCGAACGCAGCCAACTGGGCGGACGATCCCGCGACGAACTGGCGGCCATCCGCCCGAAACTGCGTCCGAAATCCATCGAGGATCGTCCAGTTGTCGAGGTTGTCGATCACACCCCCACCGCGCTGGCCGTGGTCCGCGTGCCGCGCCCCAAACTCCGCCCGGCAAGTCTGGTCGCCAGTGCGGCGCAGAAACCCACCGCAGGCACCGCCGCGCTGGGGTCGGCGGCCAAAGTGGCCACGATCGAGGATGAGGCCGGATCGTTCCAACCCAAATCGGTTGCCCCCAAGATCCCGACCACCGCCTCGGTCGCGCGGCAGGCGACCATCGACAACGCCATCAACCTGCGCAAGCTGAACCTGATCGGGGTCTACGGCACCCCGGCCAACCGCCGCGCATTGGTGCGCCTGCCCAGTGGCCGCTACAAAAAGCTGAAAGTCGGGGACCGCATCGACGGCGGCAATGTAATCGCCATCGGCGACAGCGAACTGCGCTATCAAAAGCGCGGCAAGAACGTGACCCTGAAAATGCCGCGTGGTTGAACCGGCCTCCTACATTCAGCAGATCATCGCGAGCTATGAACAGGCCGCGCCCGACCTTGTTCCCACCTACAGGACTTTATCTCCCGAAACGGTTCTGGCCCCGGCGGCCGCGCATCTGCCCGCACCCGGTGCCTGCGTTCTGGATGTCGGGGCTGGCCCGGGGATCAATGCCGCGTGGCTGGCAGAACGGGGCTGCAGGGTCACCGCAGTTGAGCCTGTGGCCGCTTTTCGCGCAGCAGGTCACGACACGCCGGGCATCCAATGGCAAGACGACCACCTGCCCCGGTTGGCAACGATCACCCAAAAGTGGTTCGATGCCGTGCTGGCAATCGGGGTCCTGCATCACCTGACGCCACCCGATCAGACCGAAGCAATCAAGACGATATCGCAACTGCTGAGGCCCGGCGGCAAGGTGATCCTGTCCTTGCGCCACGGTCCCTGCCCTCCCGACCGCGCAGGATTTGCCATTTGTGTGGAAGACATCATTAAAACGGCGGAACAGACGGGCCTGCAAAAGGCACATCTGTGCCGCCGTGCGTCCATTCAGGACGGCAACCGGCGCGCCGGAGTCACCTGGACCTGGGCCATCTTTGCACGCACTGATGGACTCGAAGGCTAGGCGCCAGCGATTTCGCCCGTCTCGATCTGCTCCCGTTCGATGGATTCGAACAGGGCCTTGAAGTTGCCCTCACCAAAGCCATCATCGCCCTTGCGCTGGATGAACTCGAAAAAGATCGGGCCGATCACGGTTTTCGAGAAAATCTGCAGCAGGATCTTGGTCTCTCCCCCGTCGATGACGCCTTCGCCATCAATCAGGATGCCGTGTTTCATCATCCGGTGCTTGGGTTCGTCATGGCCAACAACCCGGTCATAGGACATGTCATAGTAGGCCTCATTCGGGCCGGGCATGAATTTCAGACCCTTTTCGGCAATGGCATCGGTGCTGGCGTAAATGTCTTCCGAACCGACGGCGATGTGCTGAATGCCTTCGCCGTTATATTTCTTCAGGTAAGACACGATCTGCCCGGTCTCGCCCCGATCCTCGTTCAGCGGGATGCGGATACGGCCACAGGGCGAGGTCAGCGCGCGGCTGAACAGGCCGGTGTATTTGCCCTGAATGTCAAAGAACCGGATTTCCCTGAAGTTGAACAGGTCGCCATAGAACTTGAACCACTTGTCCATGTTGCCCTTGAACACGTTGTGGGTCAGGTGATCGAGGTAGAAGAACCCGTCGCCACGCGGCTTGGATTGCGTCAGCCAGTCGAATTCCTCGTTATAGGGCGAGGTGTCGTAATATTGGTCGATGAAATACAGCAGCGAGCCGCCGATCCCCTTAATCGCGGGCACGTTCATGGTCTTGTCGGCACCGTCATAGGGCTCGGCCCCTTGCGAGACGGCATGCGCAAAGGCCTTTTGCGCATCCACCACACGCCAGGCCATGGACGGGGCGCAGGGGCCGTGGTCTTCGACGAACCTGGCGGCAAAACTGTCCGGGTCGGCGTTCAGGATGTAGGTCACATCGCCCTGCTGCCACAGCTCAACGGCGGGCTTGTCCTTGTGGCGGGCAACCAGATCGAAACCCATCTTTGCGAACAGGTCGCGCAGTTCCTGCGGGTCGGGATGGGCGAATTCGACGAATTCGAACCCGTCGGTCCCGGCGGGGTTTTCGGCACTGATGACGGATTTCGGTGCATTATGCGGGAAAGGACCCATGGCGCGTCTCCTTCGGACAATCGGAAATTCTTTGCTGATTCAAAAATATGCCTTCATTCGCGCTGTTTCCGCGCATTGTTTTACTGTAAACTGTCATGGGATGCGTAAATCTCGCACCTGTTGAGGTAAATCAGAGGATTCCCCGCATATGCTGGATGCGACCGACACGCGCCTGCTGTCTGCCTTGCAAAAGGATGCACATCTGACAGCGCATCAGTTGGGCGAGATGCTGAACCTGTCGGCCAGCCAGGCCGGGCGTCGACGTCAGCGGCTTGAGGCCGAGGGTTATATCACCGGCTACACCGCCCGGCTGGACCCGCTGAAGCTGGGGCTGCAGGTACAGGGCTTCATTCAGGTGCATCTGGGCACCCATGGGCCCGATCAATCCGCCGGTTTTGCCCGCATGGTCAACACCCGCCCCGAGATCAGCAGCGCCTGGACCATGACGGGTGAGGCGGATTATCTGCTGCATGTCTATTGTGACGACCTGCCCGCCCTGAACGCCTTGATTCATCAGGTGATCCTGCCGCATCCTGCGGTTGCGCGGGTGCAAAGCCAGATCGTGATGGATCAGTTGAAGCGCGATGCGCCTCTGCCGACCTAGGAAGGACAGAAATGAACGAATTCCTCTACCAGGCCTCAATCTATCTGGCGGCGGCAGTGATCGCGGTGCCCTTGTCGGCACGTCTGGGGCTGGGGTCGGTGCTGGGCTATCTGGCGGCCGGTATCGCCATCGGGCCGATCCTTGGCCTGGTCGGGGCCGAGACGGAAAACCTGCAGCATGTGGCCGAGTTCGGCGTCGTCATGATGCTGTTCCTGATCGGGCTGGAGCTGGAGCCGCGTGCCCTGTGGGACATGCGCGACAAGCTGCTGGGGCTGGGCGGGTTGCAGGTGGGCCTGTCCACGGCGGCCATCGCGGCGGTGGCCATCTATACAGGCCAGCCCTGGTCGGTCGGGCTGGCGGTTGGGCTGACGCTGTCGCTGTCCTCGACCGCTATCGTATTACAGACCCTGTCCGAGAAGGGGCTGATGCAAACGAACGGAGGGCGCGCGACCTTCTCGGTGCTGCTGACGCAGGACATTGCGGTGATTCCGATTCTGGCCTTGCTGCCGCTGCTGGCTCTGCCCGCCACGGCGCATCTCAACAGTGACGGGTCGATTGACCGGGGAACGGATGCGGGCCACGGCGTTGACGCGCATCACGCGCTGTCGCTGGTCGATGGGCTGCCGGGCTGGGCCGTCACGCTGGTCACCATCGGGGTGGTGGCCTTTGTGATCCTGGCGGGCGTCTACCTGACCCGGCCCCTGTTCCGCTTCATCCACTCCACCAACCTGCGCGAGATGTATACGGCGCTGGCGCTGATGATCGTGGTCGGGATCTCGTTCCTGATGACATTGGTTGGCCTCTCGCCCGCGCTGGGGGCGTTTCTGGCGGGTGTGGTGTTGGCCAGCTCGGAATTCCGGCACGAGATGGAAAGCGATCTTGAACCCTTCAAAGGGCTGCTGCTGGGGCTGTTCTTTATCACTGTCGGTGCCGGTATCGATGTCGGCTATTTCTTCGCCGATCCGTTCGACCTGATCGGGCTGGCGCTGCTGGTCATTCTGGCCAAGGGCGTCATCCTGTTCATCGTCGGGCGCGCCTTCAAACTGCGCGGTCGCGACCACTGGCTGTTCACGCTGGGGCTGGCACAGGCGGGTGAGTTCGGCTTTGTCCTGCTGGCCTTTTCCACGCAACAGAACGTCATCCCGCCGGACCTGTCGCAAAAGCTGCTGATGATCATCGCACTGACCATGCTGATCACGCCGCTGCTGTTCATCCTCTACGACCTGCTCAGCCGCCGGATCGGCGACAGCGGTCCCAAGATCGAACCGGATGAGATTGACGAAAAAGGCCCGGTCATCATCGCAGGCATTGGGCGCTTCGGTCAGATCGTCAACCGGCTGGTGCAGGCCAGCGGCTTTAAAACCATCGTGCTGGATCATGATATCGAAACCATCCAGCTGATGCGCCGCTTTGGGGTCAAGGGCTTTCTGGGTGATCCCACACGGCCCGAGCTATTGCGCGCCGCCGGGCTGGAAAAGGCTTCGGTTCTGGTCGCAGCGATGGATGATTACAAACAGGTCACGCGGCTGGTCGGCTATGCCCGGCGGCAGCGGCCCGATCTGCATATCATCGCCCGCGCCCGGGACCGCACCCATGTGTACGAACTGTATCAGGCAGGGGCCAATGACATCGTGCGCGAGATGTTCGACGGCTCGCTACGCGCCGGGCGCTATGTGCTGGAAAATATCGGCCTCAGCGAGTACGAGGCCGCGCAGGCCGAGCAGACATTCTACCACCACGATCGCGGGTCCGTGCGCGAACTGGCCGAGCTGTGGATACCCGGCATGCCCACGGCTGAGAACAAGAAATACATTGAGCGCGCGCAAGAGCTGGAGAAAGATCTGGAAACCGCCCTGCTGGAACTGGCCGAAGAACACGCAAAGAAATCAGCCTGATCCCGCCTGCTTCATCTGGCCATAAATATCCCGGGGGAGTCGCAGCCCGCTGCGACGGGGGCAGCGCCCCCGCCTGTGGTGTCAGCTGTCCGATACACCTGCTTCGGCAAAGGTGGCCATGCCGGAATGGCAGGCTACGGCGCTTTTCAGGATATTGATCGCCAAAGCCCCGCCCGAGCCTTCGCCCAGCCGCAGGCCGAGGCTCAGCAGCGGGTCCTTGCCCAGTTTCGCCAGCATAGCGGCATGGGCACCCTCGGCGCTTTGGTGACCGGCCACCGTGTGATCCAGCGCGCCGCCCGACACATTTGCCAAACAAGCGGCGGCGGCGGTACAGATGAACCCGTCGAGAATAACCGGGATGCGCAGCACGCGGGCTGCTGCGATGGCCCCGGCCATGGCTGCGATCTCACGCCCGCCCAAACAGCGCAGGATATCCACCCCATCGCCTGAACCGTGCAGGGCCACGCCCTCGGCCACAACGCGTGTCTTGTTGGCCAGCCCGGCATCATCGACCCCGGTGCCGCGCCCGGTCCAATCGGCGGCCTCGCCCCCGAACAGGGCGCAGGCGATGGCGGCGGCGGGGGTGGTGTTGCCGATCCCCATCTCTCCGACCACCAGCAGATCGGCCGCTGGGTCTACCGCGTTCCAGCCGGTGCGCAGGGCGGTTAGCAGCTCATCCTCACTCATCGCCGGGCCTTGGGTGAAATCGGCGGTGGGATTGTCAAGATCCAGCGCATGCACATCCATTTTCGCGCCTGCCGCCTTGGCCAGTTGATTGATCGCCGCGCCGCCATGTTCGAAATTCATCACCATCTGCACGGTGACCTCGGGCGGGAAAGCCGACACGCCCTGCGACGTCACCCCGTGATTGCCCGCAAACACGATGACCTGAGGCGCGTTGATCTGCGGCTGCGCATCCCCGCGCCAGCCCGCATACCAGATCGCCAGATCCTCAAGCCGCCCCAGCGCGCCGGGGGGTTTGGTCAGTTGGCCGTTACGCTCCTCCGCCGCCTGCCGGGCCGCCTGATCGGTGTCAGGGGCGCTGGTCAGCGCGGTGCGGAAACTGTTCAGATCTTTGAGTTCGGGCAGCATTCAAAGCCTCGTTGCATCAGAGTGGTCCTGTGTGTTTAACCAATGTTGCCGCAGCAACAACACCGGGAAAGGCCTGGGAGTGCATAAAAACGACACCGCCCCGTTTTCATGGTGGGATATACCGCTGGCGCTAGTCCTGCTGACCCGCCTGCCGATCCCGCGCCTGCCGGACGGAGTATTCGCCCGCCAGTCTCGCGCCGCCTGGGCCTTTCCGTTGGCCGGGCTTTCCGTTGGCGTGATGGCCTGTGTGGTCGGTTGGATCGGGCGGGCCGCAGACCTGCCGGATTTCGCGGTTGCCACGCTGGTCGTGGCCGTTCTGATCGCTGCTACAGGAGCCATGCACGAAGACGGGCTGGCCGATACATTCGACGGTCTGTGGGGCGGCTTCACGCCCGAGCGGCGGTTGGAGATCATGAAGGACAGCCATATCGGCACCTATGGCGTGTTGGCCCTGCTCCTTGCGCAAATGCTGCGGATATTCGCCGTTGCGGCCCTGATCGACGAGGGGATGTTCACCGGCCTTCTGGCCGCCTGCCTGTTTTCCCGTGCGCTGATGCCTCCGCTCATGTGGGCGCTGCCCAACGCCCGCAAGTCGGGATTGAGCCATTCAGTCGGCGCGCCACAGGGCCTTGCCGTTGTCACCGGCCTAGCGGTGGCGCTGGTCCTCAGCCTTGTTCTGCTGGGGGCCTCAGCCTTGGTGCCTGCGTTCTGGGCCATGATTGCCGCGTGCTGTGTCGCCACGCTAGCCAAGCGCAAAATCGGCGGGCAAACCGGCGACATTCTGGGGGCGACCCAATCGCTGTCGGAAATCGCCTTTCTGCTGGCACTGGCCGCGCTGATCTAGCGGACACGCGCCACCGCAACAGATGCAATGTCCCGCGTTCGGATCGTGATCGATACTGGGGAACTTCGTCGCTGGTTTCACCCCTGTCTCAGATCCTCTGGCTGATATATAAAGTGCAGCATTCGAAGAGATGAGGATTGAAGTGACACGATTTTCCGTCTTTGCGCTGGTGAGCGCGCTGAGCCTCCCGATCACTACGGTCGCCCTGGCCCATGACACCGGCTACACATCCGCCTCCGGAGCGGCGCTGGCAAGCTGTACAGCACCCGGCGAAGAACAGGACCCCACGGCGAAGGCTGACGCCGCTTTGGCGTTTCTGGCGGCATTGAACGAGGATCAGCGCGGGCTGGTGCACCATGCGCTGGACAGCGCTGAACGCACTCAATGGACGAACATACCGGCGCGCGGCGATGTGGGCGGGCTGCGTCTGGGCGATCTTGATGACGGTCAGATGCAGACGCTATGCACGCTGCTTGGCTCGGTCCTGTCCGCTGAAGGCTTCGAAAAACTTCAGGCAATCATGCTCGGCGACGATTTGCGTTCGATCATAGACGGCGAAATCAACACGGGCGTCGGCATCGGCGCGTTTCGCCTGGTTCTGTTCGGAGAGCCGTCAGCCGAGACCGAATGGGCCTTGCAATTAGATGGCCATCACGTCGCGCTGAATGTCACGCTTGACGGGAACAGCTATTCCATGTCCCCGAGTTTCATCGGAATCTTCCCTCGGCACTTCACCGTCGCGGATGAGGACCTGAGCCCCATGGAGGGCGAGGTTGATCTGGCCCACCAGTTCCTTGCCAGCCTCAGCGCCGAACAGCGCGCAAAAGCGGTTGTAAGTGAGACACGCGGTAAGATCGTGACAGGCCCCGGCAATGACGGGGTGGTGCCAGAGCCTGAGGGGCTCAGCGGGGCGACGCTCAACGGCACCCAAACGGGGCTGCTGCTGGCATTGGCGGCGCAATGGATCGATATGATGCCCCCCTCGCATGCCCGTGCAACGCGGTCGCGATTTCTGGACGGGCTCGACAACACGTGGTTTTCCTGGAGCGGGCCGACCGAGCCCGGCAGCGATATCTCTTACCGGATACAAGGGCCTGATATCGTGATCGAATTTGCCTTCGACCAACGTGGTGGCGCGGACGGGGGTGATCCGACGAACCATGTGCATACCATGTTTCGGGATCTCGCAAACGAGTACGGTGGATAGGTGCTTCGTTGCACCCACACGCTCTGTGAAACGACAACACCCTCGCAGACATCTGCGAGGGTGTTTCTCTTGTCTCGGCCAAGGACATCATGCTCTTGACCGCTCGTCGCAAAGGCCCGCCCCTGAACCGGATCGGCCCTTTTTATAGGATCAAAACGCGATCAGGCCGCGCGTGAGGTCAGAACCTCATCCACCTGCTTGGCCGCCGCGATTTCATCGTCACCGGACACGGCCGCAACCTCGCGAGTCAGACGCTCCAGCGCGGCTTCATACAGCTGGCGCTCGGAATAGCTTTGTTCGCGCTGGTCGTCGGTGCGGTGCAGGTCGCGGACCACCTCGGCGATCGAGATCAGGTCGCCCGAGTTGATCTTTTGTTCATATTCCTGCGCCCGGCGCGACCACATGGCGCGCTTCACCTTGGCCTTGCCTTTCAGCGTCTTCATCGCCTGGCTGATTACGTCAGGCGAGCTGAGCGAGCGCAGGCCGGATTCGGTGACCTTGTTGGTCGGAACCCGCAGGGTCATCTTGTCCTTTTCAAAGGAAATGACGAACAGTTCGAGCGAAAACCCCGCCACTTCCTGTTCCTCGATCGAAATGATCTGGCCCACGCCATGGGCGGGGTAGACAACATAATCGTTCGGGCGGAACTCAAGCTTTTTCGACTTCGACATTCACATTCATCCTTGGTTACCAACTGTGATGCAGACAAAAAGAACCTTGGGCAGAGCCATCCCCGGCGCTGCCACAGGGCCATCATGTCATAAAATCAGAACTCCAAAGCAAGCATACTTACGGAGTGCACCCCAGTCTCTGTCATTGTTCAGGTACAGAGTATATCACAAAATTGCGACACCCAAAAGGTCACCCCGCCAACAGGCGGGGGAAATAGTGCGATATCAGCAGCTTGCATGGGCTTTCAACCCTGAACGGGCGCGATTTCGATGCCGAATCGCTCAGCCACCTTCGCCCGGGGCTTCCGAGAAATACTTCTCCATCTTGCCTTCTTCGCCATCGCGTTCCTCAGCGTCGGGCATCGGGTCTTTCTTGGTGACGATCACCGGCCATTGTCCGGCAAATTTGCGGTTGAACTCGACCCAGTCCTCCATCCCCGGTTCGGTATCGGGGCGGATGGCGTCGGCGGGGCATTCGGGCTCGCACACGCCGCAATCGATGCATTCGTCGGGATGGATGACCAGCGTGTTCTCGCCTTCGTAGAAACAGTCCACCGGGCAGACCTCGACACAGTCGGTATATTTGCAGGCGATGCAGTTTTCGGTGACGACATAGGTCATTGTGGAATTCCCGTTTACGCTTTGGGCGTCTAGCTAATCCAGTATTGTCCCGTCTTCAAGGGAGGATCAGCTTTCCGGGGTGCGAGAAAGATCAAGTGCGCGCCGATCTTTCTTGGTCGGACGACCTTTTCCCTCAAATCCCGGGTTTCGGGGCGGCGTGTCCTGTTTTGGGGTCAGGTCCGAGTACAATGTTTGCGCCTCGGGGGCCGGTCCGCGCCGCTCGCCCAGTTGTTCCACGCGGACCACCCGAACCACCCGCCCCTGCGGGAAGGTCAGGACATCACCGGGTCCGACGGCCTGCGCCGGTTTCAGGACCCGGTTGCCATTCAGCCGCACATGGCCGCCGCTGACCTGTTTGGCGGCCAGGCTGCGGGTCTTGAAGAACCGCGCCTGCCACAACCATTTGTCGATCCGCAGCTTGGCCTGATCCATCACGGATCAGTTGCCGTCCTTCAGACCCATCAGCGCGGCGGCAAACGGGTTGTCGGGATCAATGGCCTTTTCCTTTTTCGGAGGCCGCGACGAGAAGGATTTCGCGCCCTGAGGCTTGCCGCCCTTCTTGCCCTGCGGCTTGCCGCGCCCGTCCTGAGGTTTGCCACGCGGCTTGCCCTTGCCCTGCCCTTGCTCACGGCGCGGACCCCGGTTCTGCTGGCGCTGACGGCCCCAGGTGAAGGTGTAGAAAACCTCGACCTCGGGCTCGTCCGATGCTTCGGCGGCGGGAGCCTCGGCTGCCGCCTCGGTGCTTTCGGTGGCCTCGGCTGGCGCCTCGGCGGGGGCGCTGACCTCATCCGTTGCGCCTTGGGGCGCGGGGGTTTCTTCGGCCGCTGGTTGCTCAGCCGCTTCTGCCGCAGGCTGTTCGGTGGCCTCAACCGGGGTCGGTTTGACCTTTTCACGCTCGCCGCGTTCGGCCTTGTAGCCCAGCCCCTGCATCAGGTCGGCGAACTGGTCCAGTGTCATGCCGGTGATCGACAGCATGTCGGGCTTGGCTTCGAACCCGCCCCGGCTGTCTTCGGCGCGCAACATGTCGGCCAGACGTTCCAGCATGTCGATCCGGATCGAACGTTCGCCCGCATCACGGTAGCCGCACATGGTGTCATAACCCTGCGGCGCATCCTTGGCGACCGGCACGGTGACTAGGCCCGGAGGCGGCGCTTCGGGGAATTCCTGCAAGCCGCTGGACAGCGCCCACAGCACCAGACGCAGACGCGTGGGTGCGGGTTTCAACAGCAGCGGCATGAAAATGGTGAACTGACCGAACCGGATGCCGTGCTTGCGTAGCGCGCCACGGGCGTCCTGATCCAGATCCTTGACCTCTTGCGCGACCTGCGCGCGGGGCAGCACGCCCAGCGCCTCGACCATGCGGAAGGCAAAGCCCTTGGCGAGACCTGTCAGTTCCTCATCCCGCGACAGGTTCAGCAGCGGCTCGAACAGCGCGGCCACCTTGCGGTCGATGAAGTGTTGCAGGCGGCGCTGGACCTTCTGTTCCACGTCCGGGCCTGCGGCCTCGTCCACGAAAACCTCGACCACGGGTTTCAGAGGCTCGGCCCCGGCAACCAGCTTGCCGACGGCATATTCGCCCCACATCAGGCCACCCTGATCGGTAAAATCAATTTCGGTATCGGGCGCATTGTAGAAGCGGTCGGCGCGCAGATGGAATTGCGGCGCGAGTGCTTGCAGGGATGCCGATTTCAAAGCTTTCGCCTCGGTCCCTTGCGCGGCTTTGTCCGGAATGAACCGGAACCCTTCCAGACGACCGACGAATTCGCCTTCGACGGTCACTTCACCCTTGTCATTTACTTCGGCCAAAAGGGCCTCCTTCTGTTTGAGCCGGCGCAGCAATACGGATGTGCGCCGGTCCACAAATCTTTGCGTCAGTCGGTCATGTAATGCGTCCGACACCCTGTCTTCTACAGCGCGGGTTTCGTCGCGCCAATGTGATTCGTCACGCACCCAGCCGTTTCGTTGCGCAACATATGTCCAGGTGCGAATATATGCCAACCTTTTGGACAGCGCATCAATGTCGCCATCGGTGCGGTCGATGCGGCGAATCTGCCGGGCCATGAAGTCGTCGGGAAGCGCGCTGCGTTCGTGCAGGTGGCCGTAGATCACCTCAAGCAAGCTGGCATGTTCGGCGTGGCTGATGCCGCGAAAATCGGGGATTCGGCAGACATCCCACAGCAATCGGATGGATTGAGGGTCACTGGCACGGGCCGCGACCTCGGTCACTTGCGCCAGTGATTTCAGCGCGTTCAAATCGTCGGCGGGGCGGGCCTTGGTCAGATGTTCGTCATTTGGGCTGACCTCCAATGAGTCGATCAGCGCGTCGATGGAGCCGAACCTAAGGGCGGCATTCCGCCAGTTCAGCTTTTTCATCGGCGTAAAGCGGCTGTCCATGATCGCCTGTGCGACGCCGTCATCCAGTGGCGGGGCCTCTCCGGTCACGCCAAAGGTGCCGTCGGACATGCCACGCCCGGCGCGGCCTGCGATCTGAGCCAGCTCGTTCGGGGCCAGCAGGCGCATCCGTCGTCCATCGAATTTGGTCAGAGATGAGAACGCCACATGGTTCACATCCAGATTCAGCCCCATGCCGATGGCATCGGTGGCGACCAGATAATCAACCTCGCCATTCTGATAGAGGTCCACCTGCGCGTTCCGCGTGCGCGGGCTGAGCGCGCCCATCACCACCGCCGCCCCGCCCTTTTGGCGGCGCAGCAGTTCGGCAATGGCATAAACGTTATCGACCGAGAAGCCGACGATGGCACTGCGCGCGGGCATGCGGCTGATCTTTTTCGAGCCCGCATAAACCAGCTGCGACATGCGCTCGCGCCGGACGAACTGCGCCTCGGGCACCAGCGCCGCGATGGGGCCGCGCATGGTGTCGGCACCCAGAAACAGCGTCTCGTTGGTGCCGCGTGAACGCAGCAGGCGGTCGGTAAAGACATGTCCGCGTTCAGGATCGGCGCAAAGCTGGATTTCGTCAATGGCGACGAAATCGGCGCCCATGCCCTCGGGCATCGCCTCGACCGTGCAGACCCAGTATTGCGTGCGCGGTGGCACGATGCGCTCCTCGCCCGTCACCAGCGCCACTACGGATGGCCCCCGGATCGCGACGATCTTGTCATAAACCTCGCGCGCCAGCAGCCGCAGCGGCAGGCCGATGACACCGGTGCGGTGCCCCAGCATACGCTCGATCGCGTAATGGGTTTTACCTGTGTTGGTCGGGCCGAGAACGGCCACTACTCGGGATGACCCGCTCACCTTTGCCCCCTGCCCTGGTTCTTACAGCTCTGAGCCTTCGACCAGAGGCTTCAGTCGATTCACGGCATTGGTTACTTCTTCGTGATAGGGATGTATAGCCAGCGCGCGGGAATAGGCTTTGTAGGCCTGTTCGGGCTTGTCGATCACCTCGAAGATCAGGCCGAGGCCATACAGCGCCTCATAGTGATTGGGGTTCAGGGTCAGGGCGTATTCCAGATCGGCTGCGGCCATACCGAACCGCTCCATCCCGAAAAAGGCCGAGGCGCGGACGTGCCAGCCTTCGGCGAAATCCGGCGCGTGATCGGTCAGTGCGGTCAGATGGTCGAGGGCGGCCATAATATCGCCGTCATCCAGCGCCTCGCGCCCGCGTTCCAGCAACAGATCGGCCGAGGCCGAACCCGATTGCGACCACAACGCCTGCAACTGCCGGTCCAGCCCGATGGCCTGTTCCGGGGTCGCGTCGGCCAGTTGGCGCAGCAACTCACCCTCGTCCCGGGAATCGGCCTGTTGCGCCAGACAACTGGTGGAAAACGTGACTAGAACGGCAAGTGCCGCCACGGTACCTTTGAGATTGTTGATTGCAATGCCCATAACAATGTTCAGTGTAGCGTTGCGACCGGGGATGTCCATTCACGGCGCACAAACAAAATGAGGAAGACCATGAGCGAGATTCTTGAAAAGGCTGCCGCCGCGCTGAACGACAAACTGGCGGGCGGTGCTTTTGACGCCTCGGCCAAGTTCGCCATCGCCGATCTGGGTGCGATCATTCTGGACGCCGACGGCGCCCGTGTCAGCGATGAAGAGGCCGATGTGACCCTAAGCGCCGATGCCGACACGTTTGAACAGATTCTCAGCGGTGAGATGAACCCGACCGGCGCGTTCATGTCCGGCAAGCTGAGCGTCGATGGCGATATGGGTATCGCGATGAAGCTTGCCTCGGTGCTGGCCTGATGGAGTTCTCGCCGGCCCCTTTCTTTGAAGACGTGGCCGGCGGACCTGCCGGTGGAATGGCCCATTGGCTGCAAACCCAGGATGGCAAGCGCATTCGCGTGGGCCACTGGCTGCCGCAGGGGGATGCGCAGGGAACGGTGATGCTGTTCCCCGGGCGCACCGAATATATCGAGAAATACGGCGATGCCGCCGCCGAATTCGTCCAGCGCGGCTTTGCGGCGCTGGCGGTGGATTGGCGCGGACAGGGGCTGGCCGACCGGCTGCTGGATGATCCGCGCGTCGGTCATGTCGAGCAGTTCCCCGATTATCAATTTGATGTGCGCGCCACGCTGGAGCTGGCCGAGCAGTTGGACCTGCCGAAACCATGGTTCGTCATCGGCCACTCCATGGGCGGTGCCATCGGGTTCCGCGCCGCGGTGGAACAGAAATGCTTTGCTGCCTGCGCCTTTACCGGCCCGATGTGGGGTATTTTCTTCACCCCGTTCATGAAACCGCTCAGCCGTTTGACCGCCTATTGGGGCCCTCGGGTGGGCTTGGGCGAAAAGACCCCGCCGACCACCTCGCTGGAAAGTTATGTCACCGCGCAGCCGTTCGAGGGCAACGTGCTGACCCGCGACCCGTCCATGTACCGGCTGATGCAGGATCAACTGGCGGCGCATCCCGAACTGGCGCTGGGGGCGCCTTCCACCATCTGGCTGCGCGAGGCGCTGGATGAATGCGCCTGGCTGATGGACCACCCTGCCCCCGATCTGCCCTGCCTGACCTTTCTGGGCAGCCACGAGCAGATCGTCGACCGCAAGGCGATCCGGGCGCGGATGGCCAACTGGCCGCGCGGAACGCTGGTCGAAATCCCCGATGGCGAGCATGAGGTGATGATGGAGGCCCCCGAGGTGCGCGGCCCCGTCTTCGATCAGTTGGCGGCGCATTTCATGGCCGCCCATCAGGACCGCCCCTGCGCGCCCGCGGTGTGAACTGCGGAGACACGGGGCGCTTGTGATCCGGCGGTCGCGCGCCTAGATGTCTGATCAAACAGTTTTATCAGAGGTGTTCCATGCGCGACCTTCCCTTTCCCGTCCGTGACGCAAATGCAGGCGGCGGTGCCGACAATCTGGGTGATCTGCCGGAATGGGATCTGACCGACCTCTATACCTCGGAGGACGCACCGGAACTGTCCCGCGATCTGGACTGGCTGGAAGGCGAATGTGCCGCCTTTGCCGCCGATTACGAGGGCAAGCTGGCCGAGTTGGACGCCGCAGCGCTGCTAAGCTGCGTTGAGCGCAATGAAAAGATCAACGCCATCGCGGGACGGATCATGTCCTTTGCCGGGTTGCGCTATTACCAGCTGACCACCGATGCGGAGCGGGCGAAATTCCTGTCGGACATGCAGGAAAAGATCACCGTTTTCACCACCCCGCTGGTGTTCTTCAC
>NZ_JALCBM010000074.1:8746-21334 GCF_028066395.1 Ruegeria sp. | reverse complement strand
TAGGTCTCGGCCAAAACCCCGGGCTGCAAGGCGATCCGAGGTTTGCCGAGGCGCGGGTGCAGGCGGGCGGCGATCGCCCAAGCTCCGTAGAGAGCAAAGCCCCCGGCAGCAAAGACACCGGCCACCGGCGTGACCAGCAGGATCAATGAGGCCACGCCGGGTGTCACGATCCCCGAGACATCGCGATAGCTGGAATAGATCGCCGACATCTCGGTCCGTTCCGAGGGTTTCACTGCCATCAGGAAGGGCAATCCGGCGCAGATATCCAGCACGATCAGCCAGATCGACCCCAGAACCAGCGCCGCGACCGAGGCGATGGGCCATCCGGCAATCGCCCCGGCGATGACGAAGCAACTGCCACAGGCGGCAAAGCCGATGCGCACCGCGGCCCGCAGGGACCGTCCCTGCACCCAGCGCAGGATCAGGGGGGCGCCAAACAGCATCGCGTTGGTGCAGGACAGAAGGATGCCGCCCAGCTGCTCTCCCAACCCGTTCTGGATCGCGAAGATCGGCAGGTAGACGACGTAAATCCACCAGCCGCAGGACCGGATCACGGCGAACATATAGCCCGAGACCAGCCTTGGTTGGGCAAAGAACCGGGGCAGGAAGGCCACGGGGTTCTTCGCGACCCCGCGCGCCTTGGTGATCAGCTTGCCGTTGCCCAGACGCATGCGCCAGAACTGAACCAGCATGGCAGAGGCGGCAACCGCGCTGATGACGAAGGGGGCGGGGGGCCAGACCTCCATCAGCAAGACGCCGGCCATCGGGCCGCCGGTCCAGCCCAAGGCGCTGTAGAACATGCGGCTGGTTTCGCACCGGCCCAGTTCGATCTTGCTGATGTAATCCAGCACATAAGCGTTGAAACAGACGAAGGTCACGACCGTGGCAACCGTGTTCAAAGCCAGCGCGCCGACCACGGCGATGGGGCTGCCCTCGATGGCCAACAGCGCGCTGGCGACGAACATGATGCAGCCGACCGAATAGGCCCATCTGCGCGGGATGAACCGGATGATGAACGGCACCATCAGACCGGCAATCAGCGACACGATCCCGATCAGGAAATACAGAAACGAAACCTGAGAGGCATCGCCCAGCGCCCGGTACATGACCAGCGGAAAGACCGAGATCAGGATGCCGCGCACCACGGCCTCGAACCCGGCGAGGATGCCGAAATCGCGGACCGAGGGGGCAGGGGCGTGGCGCACCCATTCTGGGATACGGCGTTCATGCATGGGCAAACTCTCAAACCAACTGGTGCCAGATAGCGTTTGCGTTCAGGCCGTTTCATGAGGATTTGCGACATGGGCGTCGCCTGTGGGCCAAGTGGCAGAGTTTTTCTCAGCGCCGTGCCCGCGCCTCGCGCCAGACAAGGATTAGCGCGCCGACAATGATGATGGTGGAACCCGTCAGGCTGACCGCATCCGGGATCACCTCGAACACGGCAAAATCGTAAAACGCGGCGAAAACCAGTGTGGCATAGCTGATCGGCGCCACGAATGAGGCATCGGCTCGTGCCATGCCATTGACGAAACAGGCTTGCGCGCAGGCCATCAGCAATCCGATCCCGGCCAGCGCTGCCCATTGTTGCGGGGTGGGCATCTGGAACACAAAGCTGACCGCGACCGTCGCGATGACCAGCCCCATGGAATTGTTGACCAGCAGGATCTGGAGCGGGATTTCTCGCCCCGAGAGTTTCTTGATGAAAATCAGTTCCATCCCAATCACAACCGCCGCCGTCAGTGCCAACAGGGCAGCGGGTTGAAAACTGTCCGGGGTGGGCCGCAGCAGGATCAGCGCCCCAACCAGCGCGACGGCAGCGGCGAACCAGCGCCATGGGCCGACACCCTCTTTCAGCAGGGGGATGGCCAGCACCATGGCAAAGACCGGGTTCAGGAAGGAAATCGCCGTGGCATCCGAGATCGGGATATAAGCGACCGAGGCGAACATCAGCGTGATCCCCGTCCAGCCGAAACTGGTACGCCCTATATGCAGCCCCCAATGCGGGCGGCTCAGGCGTGGGCGCAGCACGGCAACCGCGCCGAGGATGGCCAGAAAGGCAAACAGAAACCGTCCGTGGCTGATCTGCATCGGATGCAGGGCGGGGCCCAGCGTTTCGGTCCCCAGCGCCTTGGCCAGCAGCGTGGTGCCCGCCATCAAGGCGCTGGCGGCAAAGATTAACAATGCCGCAAGGGCGGGGTTCTGGCGCGCGGGTGTCATGGCCAAGCGGTGCGGCAGACGGGACCGAATGGCAAGCGGGAAATGCATGTTCACCGCAAGTTTCACTATGAAATTTCCACCGTGGCGATTTGGGGTTTTCAGATCGCGCCCGGCCCGCTATACGG
This sequence comes from Ruegeria sp., assembly GCF_028066395.1. GTDB lineage: Bacteria > Pseudomonadota > Alphaproteobacteria > Rhodobacterales > Rhodobacteraceae > Ruegeria. Next base: position 18,992 of record NZ_JALCBM010000074.1, on the reverse strand, counting down.
CGCGGCATGATCAAACACGCACATATCCTGCGCCTCCGACGTCGACGCCTGACCGCGTAACCGGCCCGTTTGATCCTATTGCGCTGCTCAAAATCCGCGCAAACCCTACCAAATCAGTTGACGAACCGTGCCTTCGTGTATCACTCACGGGGCTTAACCTACCTGAAAAGGATGATCCGATGATCCCGTCCGTTCTGCCGACCTATAACCGCGCGCCCCTGACATTCGTGAAGGGCGAAGGCGCCTGGCTGACCGAGGCGGATGGCCGACGTTTTCTGGACCTCGGCGCCGGGATCGCGGTGAACGCGCTGGGCCACGCCCATCCCGCGCTGGTCAATGCGCTGACCGAACAGGCGCATGCGCTGTGGCATGTCTCGAACCTTTATAACATTCCGCAACAGCAGGCGCTGGCGGACAAGCTGGTCGAGCATACCTTTGCAGACACGGTGTTCTTTACCAACTCGGGCACGGAATCCTGCGAACTGGCGGTGAAAATGGCCCGCAAGTATTTCTATGACAAAGGTCAGCCTGAACGGGTCGAGATCATCACCTTCGATGGCTCGTTCCACGGTCGGTCCTCGGCCGGGATCGCCGCTGCAGGGTCCGAAAAGATGACCAAGGGCTTTGGCCCGTTGCTGCCCGGTTTCGTGCATCTCACGTTCGGAGATCTGGACGGCGTCACCAACGCCATCACCGACAAGACCGCCGCCATCCTGATCGAGCCGGTTCAGGGCGAAGGCGGCATCCGCTCCGTTCCAGACGCTGAACTCAAGGCCCTGCGCCAGATCTGCGACGATAACAGCCTGTTGTTGATCCTTGATGAGGTGCAATGCGGCGTCGGGCGTACCGGCAAGCTGTTCGCGCATGAATGGGCCGGGGTCACCCCGGATATCATGATGGTCGCCAAAGGCATCGGCGGCGGCTTCCCTCTGGGCGCCGTGCTGGCCACCGAAGACGCGGCCAGCGGTATGACCGCAGGTACCCACGGTTCGACTTATGGCGGCAACCCGCTGGGCTGCGCCGTGGGCTGCGCGGTGATCGATCACGTGGCCACGCCCGCCTTCCTCGAAGGCGTCAATCGCAAGGCGGGTCTGCTGCGCCAGAAGCTGGAGGGCCTGATCGCCGACCACCCCGACGTGTTCGAAGAGGTGCGCGGGTCGGGCCTGATGCTGGGCCTCAAATGCAAACCGACCAACTTGGATGTGGTGAATGCCGGTTATGACAACGAACTCATCACCGTTCCCGCCGCCGACAACGTCATCCGCCTGCTGCCCCCGCTTACCCTGACCGAGGACGATATTGCCCAAGCCCTGATCCGCCTCGAAAAGACGGCCATGCAGATCGAGACCACCCTCACCACTGCCTGACCCTTCATCTTTTCCCAAATACTCCGGGGGTGTGGGGGCTGGCCCCCACGCTCCGTGACATCCAAAAGCGACACGATATGAACCACTTCCTTGATATCCACAAAACCGACGCAGTTGAGCTGCGGTCCATGATCAATCAGGCTGGCGCAATGAAACAGGCCCGGCTTGGGCGCCCCAAGGCGGCGCTGGATGATGACCAACCTCTGGCAGGGCGCATGGTGGCGCTGATCTTCGAAAAGCCGTCAACGCGTACCCGCGTCTCATTTGACGTGGGCGTCCGGCAAATGGGCGGTCAGACCATGGTGCTGTCGGGCAAGGACATGCAACTGGGCCATGGCGAAACCATCGCCGACACCGCCCGCGTGCTGTCGCGCTATGTCGACATGATCATGATCCGCACTTTCGATGAAACCATCCTGACAGAGATGGCGGAATATTCCGACGTCCCCGTGATCAACGGCCTGACCGACCGCACCCATCCCTGCCAGATCATGGCAGACGTCCTGACCTTCGAGGAACATCGCGGCCCCATCGCAGGCAAAAAGGTGGTCTGGACCGGCGACGGCAACAATGTCTGTGCCTCCTTCCTGCATGCGGCGGGTCAGTTCGGGTTCGACCTGACCTTCACCGGCCCGGCGCAATTTGATCCCGAAGAAGAATTCATGGGCTTTGCCCGCCAAAAAGGATCGACCGTCGTGATCGAACGCGATCCGTTCAAAGCGGTCGAAGGCGCCGATCTGGTGGTGGCCGACACCTGGGTCTCGATGCACGATTCCCAATCAGCCAAGGAACGCCGCCACAACCTGTTGCGCCCCTATCAGGTCAATACCGAGCTGATGTCCCACGCCAAACCCGACGCGCTGTTCATGCACTGCCTGCCCGCCCACCGGGAAGAGGAAGCGACTTCTGAGGTGATGGATGGCCCCCAGTCGGTCATCTTTGATGAGGCGGAAAACCGGCTGCATGCGCAAAAAGCGGTCATGCGCTGGTGCCTGGGCGTCTAGGTGTTCGACGCCGGTGACATCCAATAAATCACACCGGTTGAAAAAACGACTCGGGACTGGTGTGACAAGCCCCGAGGTTGCGCAACGTCATCGGGCGTACAACCTTGCCTGAACACCCGGTCCCGGTGATCCTTCTGACCAATCAGGAGGGATCACCATGCGGATCGTGATCGCAGGCGCTGGCAGTATCGGCTGCTTTTGCGGAGGGCTGCTGACAGCGGCAGGCCATGACATAACCTTGCTGGGCCGCACCCGGGTGCTGGACCCGATCCGCGCCAACGGGCTGACGGTCAGCGATTTCTCGGGATTGCGCCGGGCGGTGCCCGCCAATCAGTTCACGCTGACCGAAGCTCCGGACTGTATGGCGCAAACCGATCTGATCATCGTGACGGTCAAATCCGGCGCGACTGGTGAAATCGCCGATCTGATCGCCACCCACGCCGCTTTCGAAACCCCAGTGCTGTCCTGGCAAAACGGTATCTCCAATGCCAAGACCCTGCGCCAGAGGCTGCCGGATCGCGATACCCGCGCCGGAATGGTGCCGTTCAACGTCGTTCCCAACGGCCCGGCCAGCTATCATAGGGCTACATCAGGGGATATCGTGATCGAAAGCGGGGCAGGGGATCTGGCGCTCCGCCTGTCCAGCCGGGCCCTGCCGGTCACCGAAAGCGACGATATCGAGGCGCTGCAATGGGGCAAACTGATCCTCAACCTCAACAACGCGCTGAACGCCCTGTCGGGCCTCACATTGCAACAACAACTGCTTGACCGCGACTGGCGTCGCCTGATGGCCGACCAGATGAGCGAGGCGCAATCGGTGCTCAAAGCCGCTGGTCACCGGATCGCATCAACCACGCCGCTGCCTGCTTGGATGACACCCCTTATCCTGCGCCTGCCGACCCCTGTTTTTGCGCGCATCGCGGCCCGGATGCTGACCATTGATCCCAGTGCCCGCACCTCGATGGCCTATGACCTGAAGGCAGGCCGCCCCACCGAGATTGACAGCCTGCAGGGTGAAATCATCCGCCTCGGTGCAGTGACCAATATCCCCACACCGATCAACGCGCGCGTGGCCGGATTGATCCAGCAGGCCCCGACCGATCCGCTCTCACCCGATCAGATCAGGCCATAACCTCTTCTTCTGTTCAAAAATACCTCGGAGCGCGAGGCAGAGCCTCGCAAAATCCATCAGTTGAATGCAGTCAGCACCCAGAAAACCGCGCCCGACATGACAGCCGCCGCAGGCACGGTGATGACCCAGGCCGCGACAATGGTCATGAAATGCGACCGGCGTACCAGCTTGCGACGCTGCACCTCTTCCAAGGCCAGCCGCGTTTCCATGGGCCGCTGACGGTTAGAGTGCTTCCGGCGACGGTCGGTATGCCATTCCCGGTAAAAGCCGACGCCGAACACCGCGCCCACCGCGATATGGGTTGAGCTGACCGGCAGCCCCAGCCAACTGGCGACAATGACAGTAATCGCTGCCGACAGGGCCACGCAAAAGGCCCGCATCGGGTTCAACTTGGTGATCTGACTGCCCACCATGCGGATCAGCTTGGGGCCAAACAGGAACAGCCCGAAGGAAATGCCAAAGGCTCCGATGATCATCACCCAGGTTGGGATCACGACCTTGGCGGCGAAATCCCCGAACTCGGCCGCATGGACAATGGCCGCCAGCGGCCCCACCGCGTTGGCCACGTCATTGGCCCCATGGGCAAAGCTGAGAAAGGTGGCCGAGATCACCAGCGGCAGCCCGAACAGCACCTTGAGCGAGCGGGTGCGGTTCTCCAACCCTTCGGATTTGCGGCGCACCCAGGGTACGGTGATCGCCCAGACCAGCAGCCCGGTGCCCAACCCGATCAGCAACGCCATCTCGGGGCCAATGCTGACGATACGTTTCAGGCCCTTGACCGCCAGATAGGTGGCAAACGCTCCGGCCATCACCGCGACCAGAATGGGCACCCAGCGGCGTGCGGCGGCGATCTTGTCGTCCTGATACTGAATCCGGGCCTTGATCAGTGCCAGAAACCCGGCGGCGATGACACCGCCCAGAACCGGTGAGATGACCCAGCTGGCCGCGATCGTGCCCATGGTCATCCAATCGACCGCGCCAAGCCCGGCAGCCGCGATCCCGGCCCCCATGACGCCGCCCACAACCGAATGTGTGGTCGAGACCGGAGCCCCCACCCATGTTGCCAGATTGACCCACATCGCCGATGAGATCAGCGCCGACATCATCGCCCAGATGAACACATTGCTGTTTTGCACCGACATCGGGTCGATGATCCCCTTGGAGATGGTCGAAACCACATCCCCGCCCGCCAGCAACGCCCCCGCGCTTTCGGCCACCGCAGCAATGGCAATGGCCCCGGTCATGGTCAGCGCATTTGCTCCGACCGCCGGGCCCATATTGTTGGCCACATCATTGGCGCCGATATTGATCGCCATATAGGCGCCAAAAGCCGCTGCCGCGATGACGATTAGCGCGCCATCGGCTTTTCCGAACAGTATGGCCGCCAGCAATCCTGCCAGCACGATAAAGACCATCGCAATACCCGGCGCCATCAGCGGGCGCGCGACAAAGGCATTGGCGCGTTCTACATTGGTGATACGGTGCAGGTCGCTGTCCAGCGTCTGCCAGCGGGTCTTTGAAGAGGTATCGGACATATCATTCAGGCCATTCTGCTCTGACACAGCGCGCTAACGGCTTATGCGAAGCAGGGCAAGGCGGTTTTCATAATCGTGAAGTCCGATGTGCCGGGGCAGTTTGTCGGCCTCTGGGGCCTATAACTGCAACAGCAGATCGCGCAATTCCGGTTCCCGCACCTGCTCAGCCGCCTTTGTCGGGGAGAACCAGCGCCGTTTGCGCTGATGAGCCTCGGGGAAATCTTCGGCCAGTTCGGCGACCTGAATCTGATAGACGCTGGTCAGAACCGACTGGGCCGAGCCATCCTTGAGGATTTTGTTGTAGCTGAACTGCCCAACGGGTTCGGGCGCGACGGAATCGGCGCAGACGCCTGCTTCTTCCCAGGCTTCCTGTCGGGCGGTTCCGGCGCCGTCCAGCCCTTCGATGGGCCAGCCCTTGGGGATGATCCAGCGGCCGGTGCCCCGGCTGGTGATCAGCAGAACCTCGCGGTCATTGCCTGCGTTGCGGGTGCACAGGGCTGCGCATTGCACCCGGTGGGGGCGCAGGATAAGCGGTCTTGCCACCTCATCCCATATGTTACGCAGCCATTTCGTCATGTTCCGCCTGTTCGGCCCCCTTCTGTGGGGTGCCGGTTTTTAGTCAGTTAAGCTTACCTTGTGAATAACTCAATAACATGAGGTTAATTTGCAGGTTTTTGGCGGAAAAAAGCGGGTATTGTGCGGTTTTTGACTCAGTTCGGGCGTCCAAAAGGCCCCCGTCAGCCTTTTCGCCGCTTCGCGCGCAGGGTCGGGTCGGCTTGTGTCGGGTCCTCGGGCCAGGGATGTTTGGGATATTGCGCCCGCATATCCTTGCGGACATCCGCATAAGACCCCGCCCAGAACCCGGGCAGATCGCGGGTGATCTGGATCGGGCGCTGTGCCGGGGACAGCAGGGTGATCTTTAACGCCTCGCCGCCGATGACGGGATGTCGGGTGACGCCGAAAACCTCTTGCAGGCGCAGGGCGATTTCGGGGATCGCGCCGCTGTAATCAATCGGCACCTTGCGGCCCAAAGGTGTCTCGAACGCCCCCGGCGCGCGGCGGTCCAGTTCCTGCGTCTGCGCCCAGTTCAGTCGGGCGCGCAGGGCGGGCAGCGGATCGAACCGCTTCCAGTCTTCAGCGCTGCGCACGTCGTCCAGCATCGGCAGCAGCCAGCCCTCCAGATCGCGCGTCAGGCCGGGGATCGAGAAATCGGGCAAATCCGCGCCTTCGCCCCGTACCAGTTCCACCCGGGCGGCCAGTCGGGCGGCGGGGCCGTTCAGCCGCAGACCCAGATCGCGCACGCCGTCCAGCATGGCCTGCGCAACCGCCTCATCCGGTGCGTCTTTCCAAATACGGTCGCTGAGCGTGATCGCGCCCAGCCGCTCCTGCTGCCGCGCCACAACCCGGCGGTCGCGTTTGGACCAGTCACAACTGTCGACCCATTCGATCTGATCGCCAAACAGGTCGCGGATTTCGCGTTCGGAGATCTGGGCGGCCAGTCGCACTTTTGCCTCACGCGGATTGCCGTCGGTGTCGAGCGTCACCAGATAGGGGGCAGCGGCCAGAGGATCGCCGCTGTCCAGCACTGCACCCTTGCCGCCGGACAGGACATATCGCGGCTGATCGCCCTTACGTCGTTGCCCGATCCGGTCGGGATAGGCCAGCGCGGTCATCGCCGCCGGGCTGAGGTCGCTTGTGATCTTGGGGGCTTGTGCGCGTAGACGTTTGGTCTCGGCCTTGATCCGGTCCACCGCGCCGGGATTGACCTGCCATGGGCGGTTACGCTGAAAGGCGCGCAGGTCGCGCAGTGCTTCCATCCGCAGGGCCAAATCGATCGGAGCACCTTTCAGCGGATCGCGCTCGGCCATTAACGCGGCAAGGGGGGCGGCATCAGCACCCGCGCGCACCAGCATATGACCCAGCCGAGGATGCAGGGGCAGCGCCGCCAGCGCCCGCCCGTGATCGGTGATCCGCCCCTTGCCATCCAGCGCGCCCAGCAGGGCCAGCAACGCCCGCGCCTCGGCCATGGCACCTTCGGGCGGCGCGGTCAGAAAGGCCAGATCATCCGCATCCGCGCCCCATAGGGCCAGTTCCAGTGCCAGTCCGGTCAGGTCTGCCGCTTCAATCTCAGCCGGAGGGTAGGCCGCCAATGCGCCTTCTTCGCCTTTGGACCAAAGCCGGTAACACAGCCCTTCGGCCACACGCCCGGCGCGGCCTGCGCGTTGGGTGGCTTCGGCCCGGGTGACCCGTTCCGTCACCAGCCGCGACATGCCCGAGCCGGGATCGAACCGCGCCCTGCGTGCCTGCCCCATGTCCACCACCACGCGGATATCGGGGATCGTGAGTGAGGTTTCGGCAATCGAGGTCGCCAGCACCACCTTGCGGCCCGTCTCTACCGGCGCAATCGCAGCCCGTTGCGCGGCAAAGGGCAGGGCACCGAACAGCGGGCGCACCGCGCAGCTTTGCGGCAACCGCCCGGTCAGAGCGGTTTCTGCGCGGCGAATTTCGCCCTCGCCCGGGAGGAAGACCAGCATACTGCCGCCGGTGCCGCGTGTTTCCTTTTCGGCCTGTACCACCAGATCGACCAGCGCATCCAACCGACGGGCCTTGGGACCGAGAGGACGGTCCAGCCAGCGCGTTTCAACCGGGAAACTGCGCCCTTCCGAGGTCACCAGCGGGGCGTCCATCAGCCGCCCGACGGGTTCGGCATCCAGCGTGGCTGACATGGCCAGCAGGATCAGGTCATCGCGCAGGGCGCCCGCGACCTCAAGGCACAACGCCAACCCCAGATCGGCATTCAGAGAGCGTTCGTGGAATTCGTCGAAGATCACCGCGCCGATGCCCGGCAGGTCGGGATCGGATTGCAGCATCCGGGTCAGGATGCCCTCGGTCACGACTTCGATCCGGGTGGATTTCGCGACCTTGGCCTCACCCCGCACGCGGTAGCCGACGGTCTGGCCCACAGGCTCGCCCAGCGTTTCGGCCATGCGTTCCGCTGCTGCCCGCGCGGCCAGACGCCGGGGTTCCAGCATCACGATGCGCCCCTTGCACAGACCGGCCTGCAGCATTTCCAACGGCACCCGTGTGGTCTTGCCCGCACCCGGAGGCGCCTGCAGCACCGCCCGGCCACGGGTGCGCAGGGCGTCCAGCAATTCGGGGATGGCGTCATCAATGGGCAAGCGCGTGGTCATGCGCGCTTTATCCGTCATCCCCCGGGCGGCGTCCAGTTCCGCTATTTCCGCACCACAGTGGCAGCCCCGTAGATGGTCTGCGCCTCGACCCGCAGGGCGCGCATCACCGGGCCTGCGGGGACATAGGTCACCGTTACAGGGAATTGGCTGCCCTGACGCAGATCGCCGGGCGCATAGCCGCCAATCCGGGTGAACGCGCCGCTGCATTGGACCTTTTCACCCACATCGCGACGTTGAGACAGGGTGATTTCGGTCAGGCGTTCGCCGTCAAAGATTTTCTGGCGCAACGAGCACAAGTCTTCGGGCCGTTGATCCCGCAGAACCATGAAGATCGCGGTCAGCGGATCGACCGACCCGCGCTGCTGCGCGTCGGTCACGGCATGAGCCCCCCGGTCGCTGATCTCGGGGCCGCTGGCACGGGCCACGCCGTTAGAATAGTCCAGCCGCACGCGCGATTCGCGCTGTCCGGTGTCCATATCCTCGACATAGCGCCGGGGCTGGAAACGGGCGCCCTTGCGGCGGCCTTCGGCCAGTAAAAGAAACTCGACGCGTTTTATCGCACCGGCCAGACCGGTGGTGGCCAGCCGCCCTGACACGGCATAGCGCGTGGCATCGAGATCGGCACTCAACGTCATCTCACCCACCTTCACACCAAGGGCGCGCAGGGCAAAGCGGGCGGGTTCGGCCTGTGCCAAAGCGGGGGCCATGCAGACGATCAGCAAAACGGCACAGAGGCGGGTGTGTGACATCGGAAGCGACTCCTGAATGGTCCGGGCTGGACAAATCACCCGGCGGGGCGGCAAGTAGTCTTGCCAGTGGAATTGGGGGGCGAAATGGACATAGACAGCCTTGCTGACAGGATTTTGAACGGGGACCGGCGGGCGCTGGCCCGGGCGATCACGCTGGTGGAAAGCGGACGTGCGGATCACCGCACGCAGGCCACGGCGTTGCTGGATCAATTGGCCGGGTCCGGGCGGCAGGCGCTGCGCATCGGGCTGTCGGGCACGCCGGGTGTCGGTAAATCCACCTTTATCGAAAGCTTTGGCATGATGCTGACCGGGCAGAACCTGCGCGTGGCGGTTCTGGCGGTCGATCCCAGCTCGGCCCGGTCGGGTGGTTCTATTCTGGGGGACAAGACCCGGATGGAGCGGCTGAGCCGCGAGAAAAACGCCTTTATCCGTCCCTCACCCAGCCAGAGCCATCTGGGCGGCGTCGCCCGCCGCACGCGCGAGGCGATCGCGCTGTGTGAGGCTGCAGGCTTTGACGTTGTGCTGATCGAAACCGTGGGTGTCGGCCAGTCCGAGACGGTCGTGGCCGAGATGTCCGATCTGTTCCTGCTGCTGTTGGCACCGGCGGGCGGGGATGAGCTGCAAGGCGTCAAGCGCGGCATCATGGAGATGGCCGACATGATCCTGATCAACAAGGCGGATGGCGACCTGAAAGCAACGGCCACGCGCACCTGTGCCGACTATGCGGGGGCATTGCGCCTGCTGCGCAAGCGCCCGCAGGACCCGGAAGGGTTTCCCAAGGCAATGACCGTGTCCGCTGTTGAGGAACATGGGCTGGAACAGGCCTGGGATGAGATGCAGGGCCTTACCGCCTGGCGTCGTGAGAACGGGCACTGGGTGCAGAACCGCGCCGTTCAGGCGCAATACTGGTTTGAACAGGAAGTCCGCGCCGCCCTGCTGGCGCGCCTGTCGACCACCCATGCCCGGGCAGAGCTGGACCAACTGGGGGCCGAGGTCCGCTCCGGTCACCTGAGTCCTTCGGCAGCGGCGGACCGGATGCTGGCAGGGTTGCTTGACGATTAGGCCTGCCCGTGCTCAGAAAATGCAATTTATGGTTGAATCCGACTGATGACCTGAACATGGTTTGATGATATAATGCATCTTGAATGCATTTGATCGCAATTTGCGGAGCCATCGCCTATGCCCGATATCAACGGCAACAATGGCAATGACGACATCGAGGTCACCAATGACAACGGCACCCTGAACGGCACGCCGCAGGGGACGCC
>NZ_JALCBM010000074.1:0-8646 GCF_028066395.1 Ruegeria sp. | reverse complement strand
CGCGACACAGGGATATTGACGCAGCGGGGTACGGTCCTTGTTCAGAACCTGAAACCGGGTGATTTGGTTCCAACACAGGGCAACGGGCCGCAACCTATCCGCTGGATAGGCCGCAAACGGTTTGATGCGGTGGATCTGCGGGCGAACCCAAAACGCCTGCCGGTGTGCATTCTGGCCGGTGCATTGGGCGAGGGGTTGCCCAGTCGCGACCTGCTGGTCTCGCGCCAGCACCGCATGCTGGTGAATTCGAAAATCGCGCTGCGCATGTTCAATTCGCCCGAGGTTCTGATCCCCGCGATCAAACTGACTGCGCTGCCGGGGATATTTGTCGATGAGACGATCGAAGAGGTCGAATATTTTCACCTGCTGTTTGACCGGCACGAGGTCATCTTTGCCGAGGGTGCCCCAACCGAAAGCCTGTTCACCGGCCCCGAGGCGCTGAAATCCTTAAGTGCTGCGGCACGGCGCGAGATTTTCGATATTTTCCCCGAGTTGGAAAATACCACCCATAGCCCTGATCCGGCCCGCCTGATCCCGCAGGGACGGCAGCAGGCGCAACTGGTCGCGCGGCATCTGAAGAATGACAAACCGCTGTTGCGGGCGAGGTAATCAGGGCCTATCAACAGGCGCGTGAAGCGGAGGCAAAGAATTCGCAGCATCCGACTTGACCCTTCGGGCGATTCCCACTACACGCATCCAACCAGTTTTCGGGCGCGACTTCGGGTTGCGCCCCTTGTGATTTGGCCGCGGGTCTTGTACCCGGCCACCAGAAACAAAGGAAGAAACCATGTCGCGCCGTTGCGAACTGACCGGAAAAGGCCCGATGACTGGCAACAATGTCAGCCACGCCAAAAACAGAACTCGTCGTCGTTTTCTGCCCAACCTGAACGACGTTACCCTGCAGTCGGAAACCCTGGGCCGTGGCGTCAAGCTGCGCATCTCGGCGGCTGCCCTGCGCTCGGTCGACCACCGCGGTGGTCTGGACGCGTTCCTGGCAAAAGCCAAGGATGACGAGCTGTCCGCGAACGCTCTGAAAGTGAAAAAGGAAATCGCCAAGGCACAAGCCTCGGCCTAAGCCTTTTTCCTGTAGCAAGATTTCGGCCCTGCACCGTTGGTGCGGGGCTTTTTTTGTTATCATGCTTTGGCGGGGATGGGTGGCGCGTTCGAATTAATATTAATTCGACATCAAGAGTGATTTTGTTCACATAACGCTTGTCGAATGTGAGTTAAGTTTGCTCATATTTCAATTGGCGGAGACATCTCAATGCCTATTAAAGTCTTTGATTTCCTGACTCTGCTTCCCGCATTTCTGGGCCGGACGTTCGGGACCTGCACGCGGATGCAGCAGCGGGTCAATCGGCAACATAACAGCCTGAATGTCGAGGTTGTCAAACGCCCCGGGGCGCATCGTTGACGCAACGCCGCAGGGGTGTGATCGGCGCTTGAATTCCGGGGTTTCCCGGGCCTATCTTCGGGCCGCTATGAAGCAGCTAAATCGCATAATTCTGTCGATGATTCTGTCCTGTCTGATCATTCTGACCGGGCAGGGGGTTGCGGCCTCGCGCGGGGTGGACCGTGCGGTGGGGCAGATGGTGTTGTGCACCGGGCATGGGCCCGTTGTCATCTATATGGATGCCGAAGGTCAGCCGACCTCGGCCCCGCATTTCTGCCCCGACTATGCGTTGGCGCTGCTGGGCGCTGTTCCGGAGGCGCAGCCTGATCTGCCGCATGGGCCGGGGCGCGCCGGTCATGAAACGCAGCAGCGGTCCGAGGGGCTGATTGCGGCCCCGGTGCCACGCCGCCCCGCCCGGGCGCCTCCGGCGATTGTTTGAACTCCTGACCCACATCAAACAATTTCCAAGAAGGAGAGGCGCAATGTCTTTCAAATCTACACTCCTGGCCACTTTGGCCGCTGCTTCCCTCGTCACCGCTGCTTTTGCAGGGGGCGAGATCAAGGTCGATGACGCCTATGCGCGGTCATCGGGTGCCAATGCCAAGGCCGGGGCGGCCTTCATGATGATCGTCAATCAGGGTGAGGCTGAGGATCGGCTGATCGGTGTGACCTCGGACGTGGCGGCCCGGGTCGAATTGCACACGCATAAGATCGACGAAAACGGGGTGGCCAAGATGGTCCATGTCGAGGAAGGTTTCGTGATCCCGGCAGGTGAGAGCCATATGCTGAAACGCGGCGGTGACCATGTGATGTTCATGGGTCTGAAACAGCCCTTCGAACAAGACGCGACCGTGCCCGTCACGCTGATCTTTGAACAGGCGGGTGAGGTTCAGGTCGAAATCCCGGTCGATCTGGAACGAAAGGACGCAGGCGCGCATTCCCACTGAGGCACGTCTGTCTTCGGGCCGCAAGCGGCCGTCATCCATGCGTCAGACCGGGCAGGGCCCGGTCTGGTTGCTCTATCGATTGACCGTGCGCATCGCCAACCGACCTGCTGCCGATTTGAACCGGGTAGCCAGAAAGAACATGACCACGGCGATGGCCAGCGCGGAAAAGGCGATGGCCCAGCCCAGCGCCACCAGCCCGCTGCCGGGCCAGAACATCAGCACCAGCCCGATCACCAGCGCCACAATCCCCGAATTGCGCACCGTTGCCCTGCCCGGGTCACGCTCATGCATCTGCGACATGGCCATCATCGAGCCGATCCCCATGATCAGGGCCCAGGCCCCCAGCAGGAAAAACGCAAGCCGCGCCGCGCCTTCGGGCCAGATCAGCAGCACCAGACCGATCAGCACCGCGCCAAGGCCCATGCCTCCGATCAGGCCACGGCGCCCAAAGCCCAGCAGCGTGAGACCACCATCCAGGACCAGCAACAGCCCCACAAGCCGCAGCAGTAGCGAGATGCTGCTGGTGGGCCAGAACAGCGCCGCGATACCGACCAGACCGGCCAGCAACCCGCGCAGCAGAAAGGTCCACCACAGGTTTGCCAGATTGTCGCTGAGCGCATCGCGCGACCGGATGCTGGCATCGTCAAGGATTTCTCCGCTTTTGGGGTCTGTCATGGTTCTCTCTCGGGTTTGGATATCAGCAGCTTAGCCGACCCAAAGGCGATCTGTCTGCAGAATTTACGGTTAGTGTCGCCCCAGCAAGCGGTCGACCCATTGGGGGACGATTTCGGTTGCCGGACCAAAATGCGTTTCATCGTAACTGGATACCCCGGCCGAAGGTTCAAGGTTCAACTCTACCGTCTGCGCGCCTGCCGCGATGGCTTCGTGGACGAAGGCGGCAGCCGGGTAGACCTGACCCGAGGTGCCGATGGCCGCGAAAATCCCGACCTCGGCCAGATGGTCATAAATCTGGTCCATGTGATAGGGCATCTCACCGAACCAGACCACATCCGGGCGGGCAGAGGGCGCGTTGCAGGCCGGGCAGGGCTCGCCCACCGTCATTTCCGGCGGGGCGGTCCAGCGGTGCCCGCAGGCGGCGCAGAGCGCCCCGGCCAATGTGCCATGCATGTGGATGACGCCGGTGGCCCCACCCGCCTCGTGCAGGCTGTCCACGTTTTGGGTCACAATGATCACCTCGCCCGGCCAGTCCCGTTGCAATTGGGCCAGCGCCCTATGTGCGGCGTTGGGTTGGGCCTGTGCCGCCTGCACCCGGCGCGCGTTGTAAAAGCCGTGAACCAGCGCTGGGTCACGGGCGAAGCCTTCCGGCGTGGCGACATCCTCGATCCGGTGTTGCGCCCAAAGGCCGTCTTCGTCGCGGAACGTTCCCAGCCCGCTTTCGGCAGAAATTCCGGCTCCGGTCAGAACGACGATCTTTTCCATCTTTACCTCACGCGTTAAACCCTTGACCCATGACACAGCGTATCCTTTTCGTCTGCCTGGGCAATATCTGCCGCTCTCCCGCTGCCGAGGGCGCGTTTCGCGCCCGTGCCCAGCATCATGAAACCGACAGTGCGGGAACTTCGGACTGGCACATTGGCGCCCCGCCGTATGGGCCGATGCAAGAGGCGGCGCAGGCGCGGGGTTTGGACCTGAGCGATCTGCGGGCGCGGCAATTCCGGGCCGAGGATTTCGACCGTTTCGATCTGATCATCGGTATGGATGCGAACAACATCGCCGATATCGAGGTGCTGCGGCCCATGGGCAGCGAAACACCCGTGCGGGTGTTGACGGATTTTGCCCCTGATACCGGCGCGGATCATGTTCCCGACCCCTATTACACGCGCGATTTCGACGGTGCGCTGGACCTGATCGAAACCGCAGTGGCGGGGCTTGAGGCGCATCTGCGCTAGCCGGTCACCTTCAGCCGCCCATTGAGCCAAGGCAGTTGCGCAACGGCGGGATCGACGATTTGGCTTTGCATCAGACGCCGGATCATGCCCGCGACCTCACGGGGAACCTGATCGGACCAGTCGGTGCGCGTAAACAGCGAAATCACCCGCCCATGATCGCCGAATGGCGCCGGATGCACCGCCAACCCGTCATGGAACCGGGCCGCCCGCATATACCCCAGCGGCGTGGTGATCGCCCAGCCCAACCCGCGTGAGACCATTGCCATCAGCGCCAGGTGTGAGCCGATCTCGAACCGTTCCTCGAACTCCATCTGCTGTCGAGCCAGATGGCCCTCGATCTGGCGGCTGATCAGCTGTTCGCGGGCATAGCGCAGAAAAGGCAGCTCCTGCATTGGCTGATCAATGCCTCGGGGGGCGACCAGAATGAAAGGGTCCTGCACCAGCGGGTATTCGACCACACCTTCCAGCACTTCGCCGGAATGGGCCGAGACCGCCATGTGCAGGCGTTGTTCATCCAACGCCTCAAACAGATCGAGGCTGGACAGGGTGATCAGCTTGAATTTCGACCGGGTCAGGCTGTCGGCCAGCAGGGTCGCCAGCCGTGGCGTCACGTCATTGTCGAAATCATCAATCAACCCGATCGATAGCGTGGTGAGATGGCCCAGATCCATCACCGCCAACTCGCTTTGGGCCACCTGCAACTCGGCCAGAACCGCCTCGGCCCGGGTCAGAAAACTGCGCCCGGCCTGCGTCAGGCGCATTGGCCGCCGCCCGTGATCGACCAGATCGGTGCCCAGCGCCTTTTCCAGATTGCGCAACTGCTGCGAGACCGAGGGCTGGCTGAGCCCCGTGATCTCGGCCGCCTGCGCCACCGAACCCGTCCGCGCCAGCGCCTCGAACACTTCGAGCCCGCGCAGGGTCAACCCCTTCATCACCATGTAACATCCTTCCGCTAGGCTCATTTCTGAGCCGCGGCAGAGGTCAGGTCAAGTCGTCTGACAAGGTTAGCCGCAGATCGCCTGCGCCATCTGTCCGAAGTTCTGATATCGGTCCCACAGCGCATCGTCCCGCGCGGTCTGAGACATCTTCAACTCCTGCGCCTGATGCGGATCGGTGAACCATTTCGCCACGGTCTTCTGATCACTGCGCGTCAACGCCTGATTGGCCACGCGCTGAATGCAACTGCACCGATCCCGCGTCGCCGCCGTCCGGTCCGACGCCAGACACGCCCGTTTGATCTGCGCCGCGTCCGCTGTCGGAGCGACCGCCGTCAGTGATGCCGCGCAAAATGCGATTAGGAGGAACTGTTTCATGCTCATGCCTCGTTTTTGCCTGCCCGGACGGGTCTTATGCCCCTCTCGGTCTGCGGCGAAGTATGAATCAAACTGGATTCGGGATCAATTGGGTGGTTCGAAAAAGTGAATACCTGAGACCTAGAGGCCGGGTTTAATCCTTGGGCAGGGTTTACTTGCCTTCTGTACCTTCGGTGTCTGTGGGTTTCAGAAATTCCTTCGCAGCTTGCGATGACTTCATCTGATTAGTTATCAACCCGCCTACAGCTGCACCAGCGAGCGGTTGGCCAAACATTGCGCCAATTCCAGTTGCCGTCAAAACAATGCCTGTAGGTACCGATGCTTCCGCTATATTTTCTGGAGACGAATAGTGCGCCAATTTAGTCCACAAAACACCCTTGTAGTCGCGCAACCACAAGGCAATACGCCCTGCGCGCTCTTCGCTCAAATCATCGTTTGGCTGAGGTAGGGATGCAAGCAGTTGCTGAAGGTGTTGATGAAAGTAGTCTGTGAATTCGAGAATTTCGCTGCGTAATTCCGCTTCGAGTGAATTCATGCCTCTGATCTTTTCCCGAAAAGCTTCAACTTGCTCTATCAACCCTGCGGTTGACACCACGATCGCATCGCGATTCTGAACGACCGATTTCTCAATCAATGATACTTCGTGTTCAGTCGGCTCGATAGGGGTATGAGCAGTTCGTTGCTGTTGCTCTAATTCTTTTCGAATACGTTCAATCTCGGCCGCAATTGCACCTGCACCAAAATTCCAGAACTTTTCTTCGATCATTACGACACGACGTTGCAACTCCCAATCGAGAGGCCGTCCCATTGCAAATGATTGATACCAATCAATCCAATACTGCCATTTGCCGTCCACCGCCCTGCTGTTGGCTTCAAATGTGGCAACATCTAATTCGAGTGTCTCTGGAATTAGCCACCCATCGTTCCACAATGGCAGTTCGTATGAACTCCTTTGACTGGCACTTGGCCGCGTCAAAACTGGTTGGTCAGGACATAGAATGTTTAGATCAGACTGAACTCTGTCGAGAGCGTGTGAGCCATAGATTGAGTTAATAATCGCCTCTAAGACGTAGTCTGCCTCTGCAAGAAACGTACCAGGAAGTAGTTTTTCTGACAGTTGTCGGATCGCATCTATGCAATTCCCGTGATCTTGAAAACCGTGAGAGGCGTCATCAACAAAGCACTCGCTGTTTAGAGCATACATTAGCTGTCGCTTTAAATCGTTGTCGTCATTTACAGTAATCACAGTTGCAGTTGCCAATGCGCGAAATGCGCCTAAGACTGTGTCATTTGGCGGCTCTAGCAGGAAACTTTTCCCTGTTCGGAGTTCACTGCCCAGCATTGGTACCATCCGAATGCATGCCCTGCTTAGAAGGGCGTTTTGGATATCTACTGGCACATCGTCTAAGCTGGATAGGTCGACGTCTTTACTTTCATCGTGATCCATTCAATCCACCTTGACCAACCCACGATTCCTCTACATATCCCCAACCCATGACAGACCTCGCTCATATCCGCAATTTCTCCATCGTCGCGCATATCGACCATGGTAAATCCACCCTTGCTGACCGGCTCATCCAAGAGACCGGAACGGTCAAGGATCGCGACATGAAGGAACAGCTGCTCGACAGCATGGATATCGAGCGCGAGCGTGGCATTACCATCAAGGCCAACACGGTCCGCATCGACTATACCGCCGACAATGGCGAGCAATATGTGCTGAACCTGATCGACACGCCCGGCCACGTGGACTTTGCCTATGAGGTCAGCCGCTCCATGCGCGCGGTCGAAGGGTCTCTGCTGGTTGTGGACTCGACCCAGGGGGTCGAGGCGCAGACGCTGGCCAACGTGTACCAAGCCATCGACGCCGATCATGAGATCGTGCCGGTGCTGAACAAGATCGACCTGCCAGCCTCCGATTGTGACCGCGTGGCTGAACAGATCGAGGATGTGATCGGTATCGACGCGACCGACGCCATTCAGGTCAGCGCCAAGACCGGACAGGGCATCCATGAGACGCTCGAGGCCATCGTCACCCATTTGCCCGCGCCACAGGGCACCTTAGACGCGCCGCTCAAGGCGATGTTGGTGGATTCGTGGTACGACGCCTATCTCGGCGTCATCGTTCTGGTCCGCATCATGGACGGCACGCTGAAAAAGGGCATGCGGGTCAAGTTCATGTCGAACGGCACCCTGCACCACGTCGACCGCGTCGGTGTCTTCCGGCCCGAGATGGAGATGGTGGACTCGCTTGGCCCCGGCGAGATCGGCTTTCTGACGGCCTCGATCAAACAGGTCCGCGACACCCGCGTCGGGGACACGATCACCAATGACCGCAACGGCAGCGAAGAGGCCCTGCCGGGCTTCAAACCCGCGCAGCCGGTGGTGTTCTGTGGCCTCTTCCCCGTGGACTCCGCCGAATTCGAAGACCTGCGCGACGCGATTGAGAAGCTGGCGCTGAACGACGCCTCGTTCAGCTTTGAAATGGAAACATCGGCCGCGCTGGGCTTTGGCTTCCGCTGCGGCTTCCTCGGCCTTTTGCACCTTGAGGTCATCCGCGACCGCATCGAACGCGAATACAATATCGAACTGATCACCACCGCGCCGTCGGTGATCTACCACGTCTTCATGAAAGACGGCGAGATGATCGAGCTGCACAACCCCGCTGACATGCCGGATCTGTCGAAGGTCGACCACCTTGAGGAACCGCGCATCAAGGCGACTATTCTGGTGCCGGATGAATACCTCGGCGACGTGCTGAAACTGTGTCAGGACCGCCGCGGCATCCAGATGGACCTGACCTATGCGGGCAGCCGCGCCATGGTCGTCTATGATCTGCCACTGAATGAGGTCGTCTTCGACTTCTACGACCGCCTGAAATCGGTGACCAAGGGCTATGCCTCATTCGACTACCAGATGACCGGCTACCGCGAGGACGCGCTGGTCAAGATGTCGATCCTTGTGAATGACGAGCCGGTCGATGCGCTGTCGACCATGGTTCACCGCGATCGGGCCGAGATGCGGGGCCGGGCGATGTGCGAAAAGCTCAAGGACCTGATCCCGCGCCACATGTTCAAAATCCC
>NZ_JALCBM010000073.1:13276-21358 GCF_028066395.1 Ruegeria sp. | reverse complement strand
ACGCCAAGGCGCTGTACGACAAAGCGATCAGCCTGGGCGCGACCGATGAGGGTGAACCGGGCCAACGCGTTCCCGACCGCTTTTACGGCGGCTACGCGCGGGACCCCGATGGCAACAAACTGTGTTTCTACGTTTTCGGCTAAACGCCATATCGTGCGCAGCCGCAGAGAGTAATTGAGGTTCGAGATTACATCTCTTCCAGCAATTCCGCATGCCGCACCAAATACGCCCGCCGTACTTCAACCGGTGGGCGTAACCTAATCTCCAACCCCTCCATCACCGCCTTGTCCGGGCGGCCAAAGAACTTCGTCGCCTCAGCCTCGGAAAAGCCCGCGATCTGGGTGGCCTCCATCCAGGCGCTGATCTTGTCGGCCTTTTTGATCTGCCGTTTCACCGTTTTCGGCACCGCCGCTGGCAGGCCGAACCGGATGTGGATTGCTGCCGCCAGACGGTCATCCAGCGCGCCGTAATCAGGCCCGACGGCGGATTTGACGGGCGAGATCATATCTCCGATCACATATTCCGGCGCATCGTGTAACAAGGCCGCGAGCCGCCATTTGACCGGTGCTTTGGGGGCAATCCGGCCAAACAGCTCTTCAACCAGAAGGGAGTGTTCGGCCACGGAATAGGCGAAATCGCCGCGCGTTTGCCCGTTCCAGCGGGCCACAAATGCAAGTCCGTGCGCGATATCTTCGATCTCGATATCCACCGGCGTCGGGTCCAGCAGATCCAGCCTGCGGCCCGACAGCATCCGTTGCCACGCTCTGGGTTGTGTTGCCATTCTGCCATGCCTTGTGAAGTTGGACACATTGAGTTCTTAATTTTGTGCTAAGATGTATCTGTCAGGATCACCAGCTGCCAACGTTTTCTTGAGCGTTCGTGCTTTGAACTGCCAAGTGGTGATACCGACATCAGGACTGAGGGGGGTGCAGACTCCTCCCAGTTGCGCCCCTCTCGAAACGAAACTCGTATCGAAAGGAGCTTGTTATGTTCAAGCGTTTGTTTGCAATAGCCCTGACCTTCGGAATGGCCGCCACCGCACCGCCCGCCTTTGCCCAGAATTGTGCGGAACGCGAGCATGTGATCGCCAAGCTGCAGGACAGCTATGCCGAAGAACTGGTCTTTGGCGGTTTGCAGAAATCCCGCGGCGCACAATCGGTGATGGAGGTCTGGACCTCAAAGGAAACGGGAAGTTACACCGTTCTGGTGACGCAAGCCAACGGCATCAGCTGTATTGTCGCCGTCGGCACAGATTTTTTCGAGGCGATCCCGAAAATCAAGGTTGAGGGTACGCCAAGCTGAATTTAGCTGCTTAAATTCCCGTTTCCGGCCATCCTCGTTGCCTCGTCCCGAAAGGGATGTTAGGGGCAATCCGGACCAAGATTTACCGGAATGGAGCACCTGATGGCCGGGGACTATATTGTCAAAGACATTTCACTGGCCGGTTTCGGCCGTAAAGAGCTGGACATTGCCGAAACGGAAATGCCGGGCCTGATGGCCCTGCGTGCCGAATATGGCAAGGCCAAGCCGCTGAAAGGCGCGCGTATTGTCGGCTCGTTGCACATGACCATCCAGACTGCTGTTCTGATCGAAACGCTGGTGGCGCTGGGTGCCGATGTGCGCTGGGCGTCGTGCAACATCTTCTCGACTCAGGACCACGCGGCGGCGGCGATTGCCGAGGCTGGTATCCCGGTTTTCGCCATCAAGGGCCAGTCGCTGGAAGAGCATTGGGATTATCTGGACAAATCCTTCCTGTTCGAAGACGGCCCCAACATGATCCTCGACGATGGCGGCGACGCGACACTGTACATCCTGCTGGGTGCCCGTGCTGAGGCGGGTGAGGACATCATCCCGGTGCCGGGTTCCGAAGAAGAAGCCGTGATCAAGGCGCAGATCGCCAAGCGCATGGCGGCATCACCCGGCTGGTTCACCAAGATGCGCGACCAGATCCAGGGCGTGTCCGAGGAAACCACCACCGGCGTGAACCGCCTGTATCAGCTGGTGAAGGACGGCCACCTGCCGTTCCCGGCGATCAATGTGAATGACTCGGTCACCAAATCGAAATTCGACAACAAATACGGCTGCAAGGAATCGCTGGTCGACGGCATCCGCCGCGCCACCGACACGATGATGGCTGGTAAGGTAGCCGTGGTCTGCGGCTATGGTGACGTGGGCAAAGGCTCGGCCGCCTCGCTGCGTGGTGCCGGTGCCCGGGTGAAAGTGACCGAGGTTGACCCAATCTGCGCGCTGCAAGCTGCGATGGACGGGTTCGAGGTTACCCTGCTGGAAGACGAAGTCGCATCGGCGGATATCTTCATCACCACCACCGGCAACAAGGACGTGATCCGGATCGAGCATATGCGCGCGATGAAGGACATGGCCATCGTCGGCAATATCGGCCATTTCGACAATGAAATTCAGGTGGCCAGCCTGAAGAACCACAAATGGACCAACATCAAGGAACAGGTGGATATGATCGAGATGCCCTCGGGCAATCGCATCATCCTGTTGTCCGAAGGCCGTCTGCTGAACCTCGGCAACGCCACCGGGCATCCGTCCTTTGTGATGTCGGCCTCGTTCACTAACCAGGTGCTGGCGCAGATTGAGCTGTTTACCAAAGGTGACCAGTACGAAAACAAGGTCTATATCCTGCCCAAGCATCTGGATGAGAAGGTCGCGCGCCTGCATCTGGACCGGATCGGTGTGAAGCTGACCCAGATGGACAGCGAACAGGCGGCCTATATCGGTGTGGCCCCGGAAGGTCCGTTCAAGCCGGAACACTACCGTTACTGATCGGGTATGAATGATCGTTCAGGACGCCGCCGGTTTCTGTATCTGGCGGCGTCTTTGTTTTTCAAGGCTGTGGTTTTGATTGTCATCGTCGGCGGTGGCGGCTGGTGGGTTCTGTCCCATCCGCAAACCCCGGTGCCGCCCCATTGGAACCCGTTGCAAGAGTTGACGGTGACCGCTCCGGTCACGCCGGTCACATCGTATCAGCTGCGCCGGGCTTTGGCGGATGAGGCGCTGTGCCGGGCCACGCTGTCGGATGCCGGGGCCGGTTTTACGGTGATGGAGGATCTGGTCGTCGATCAGAACTGCGGCATCGCCGGGCGGGGCCTGCTGTCGCGTCTGGTGACTGCGGATATCGGGGCGGTTGAGACCAGCTGCACCACGACCCTGCGGCTGGCCATGTGGGAACATCATGTTGTGCAACCCGCCGCGCGGGAGCTGTTGGGTACGGATGTCGCCGCGCTGCGCCATGTCGGCAGCTATAACTGCCGCCAGATGCGCACCGCACAAGGCGAAAACAGCGGCTGGAGCAGCCATGCCATGGCGGACGCCATCGACATCTCGGGCGTGCAACTGGCCGATGGGCGTCGCCTGACCCTGCTGGCCGATTGGGAGGATACCGGACCCGAAGGCGCCTTTCTGCATCGGATCGGGCAGGGGGCTTGCGATTGGTTTCGCGTCGTATTAGGGCCGAATTTCAATCGGTTGCATGCGGATCACTTCCATCTGCAAGGTCCGGGCTGGGGCTATTGCCGATAGCCGAGCAAGCCGCCCCCAACAGGTTAGAACCAACGGGGAGTATTCGCGGATTTTTTACCTTTAATGACAATCGCCCGAAACCCTACTTTCGCGACAACGGTGAACTGCGCCGTAGCACAGAAACAAAGGAGACCGGGACATGGGAAAACGCGACGAACTGATCGCCAAATATGCAGATGATCTGAAAAACAAATGTGGGATGACCCCCGATATGGACCTGCTGACCAAGGTCACCATCGGGTGTGGTCCGGCCATCTATGATGCCGATGCATCCACCGTGGCGGCCAGCCAGGACAGCGAGTTGGAAACGGTCAAGAACAACTTTCTGATCAAGAAACTGGGCCTTTCGGATGGTCCCGAATTGATGGAAGCCATCAACAAGGCGCTGGAAACATATGGCATGTCCGAGCGCAACAAGTATCGCGCCGTGGTCTATTACATGCTGACCAAGCATTTCGGCAAAGAATCGATCTACGGCTGATCGACCCTTTCCCCTACACAGCGCCCGCCGGTTCCCTCGGTGGGCGCTTTGTATTTGAGCCGTATTTTACGGACTTGGTGTTTGAAAACCCGGTGCCGGATCGGCTAGGGTCATCCCATGACCAGGACGGTCAGAACCAAGATATTCCATACGCGTGTGGTGAGTAGGGAGCACGCGGGGGTAGGGAAGGTTCTGCATCGTCGGAACCTTCCCTTACTATGTTTTCTGGCCGGGTTAGTCCGGTTGCGTCTGACCTATCCCGCAGATCAACACCCATTCCGCGTCGCTGACCGGCTGCACCGACAGGCGAGAGTTTCTGACCAGCACCATCTCGGACAATCGCTCATCCGCTTTGATCTGGTCCAGCGAAACCGGCTGTTCAAAGGGACGCACCGCCTTGATATCCACACATTCCCAGCGGTCGTCATCGGTGGTGCTGTCGGGATGGGCCTCGGCGCAGACCTCGACAATGCCGACAATCGCCTTGTCCTTTTGCGAGTGGTAGAAAAACCCCCGGTCGCCCACCTGCATCTGCCGCATGAAATTGCGCGCCTGATAGTTGCGGACCCCGTCCCATTCCTCGCCCGCGTCGCCCTTGGCGACCTGCTGGTCCCAGCTCCAGGTCGAGGGTTCGGATTTGAACAGCCAGTATGCCATCAGCCTATCACCTTCTTCCAGGGGATCAGTTCAACCGACTGGAACAGCCCGGCCTTGGCATAGGGGTCATTGTCGGCCCATGCCTGCGCGGCGGCCAGATCTTCGACATCCAGAATGACCAGCGACCCGATCATGGCATCGCCGTCCAGCAGCGGCCCGGCCTGCGCGACAACGCCGGTGTCCTCGATATAGGCCAAGTGGTCGGCGCGGTTGTCCAGCCGGGTTTGCAGGGCGCCGGATTTGTCACGGGCGATGAGGGCGATCAGCATGTTATTCCTCCTTCAGGGGTCGGTTAAGCAGGGTTTGAATGGCGTCGGTGACACTGTAGGCACCATGGCTAAGCTCGGCCACCGTGGTGCTGATGGGCATGTCCAGCCCCTCGGCCCGGGCGATGTCGGCCATAGCGCGGGCGGTGGCGACGCCTTCGACGGTGGTGGCGCTGTCAAAGGGGCGATTCAGACCCAAAGACAGGCCAAAACGGTAATTTCGGGACAATTCGGACGAGCAGGTCAGGACCAGATCCCCCAGCCCCGACAGACCCATCAGGGTTTCCACCTGCGCACCGCGCATCGCGGCAAAGCGCTGCATCTCGGCAAAGCCCCGGGTCATCAGTGCGGCGCGGGCGCTGTCGCCCAAGCCCGCCCCGATCGCCGCACCACAGGCAATCGCCATCACGTTTTTCAGCGCCCCGCCCAGTTCGGCACCGACCGTATCGGTGGTCCGATAGAGGCGGAGATTGGCGGTGGTCAGTTCTTCCTGCAATGCCTCGCCCAGATCGGCGTTTTCGCAGGCCAGTGTAAGGGCCGTGGGCAATCCGTGCGCGATGTCATCGGCAAAACTGGGGCCGGTCAGCAGGGCAGGCTGCGCGTCCGGGATCGCTTGCCGGATCACCGATACGGGGCCAAGGCCCGAGGTCAGCTCGATCCCCTTGCAGCAGGCGACAAGGGTTTTACCGGTCAGCGCTTCGGCGTGCTGATCCAGCGCGGCGTGCAGTTTCTGCATCGGAATAGCCAGCAGCAGCACATTGTTCGCGGCGGCCTCGGGCAGATTGGCCATCACGGTCAGGTTTGCAGGCAAGGGAACGCCGGGCAAACGGGTGGCGTTCTCTCGCGTGTCCTGCATCAAACGCGCTTGTTCCTTGGACCGCGCCCATAGGGTCACCGGCCCGTTGCCCGCCAGCGAGATCGCCAGCGCGGTGCCAAATGCGCCCGATCCCAGAACCGAAACGCTCATGCCTTGGCCCCTTTCTTGCCGCTGCCCAGCATCGCCGGGCTGGTCTGATCCAGAGGCCAGCGGGGCCGGGCGGTCAGGTCCAGCCCGTCGCGCGCACCGGTGCGAAACCGCTCGATCCCCGCATAGGCGATCATGGCGGCGTTGTCGGTGCACAAAGCCAGCGGAGGGGCAGTGAAACGCGCGCCCATTTCTGCAGAAACAGTCTCTAACGCGGACCGAATGGCCGTATTCGCCGCAACACCTCCGGCCACGGCGATCACCGGGTCAGAGGGGTTTTCCTCCAGGTACAGGCCAATTGCCCGACGTGTTTTCTCGGCCAACGTGTCGACCACCGCCTGTTGAAACCCGGCGCAGAGATCGGCGCGGTCCTGACGGGTCAGCCCGCCTTTCTCGGCCACGATCTGATCCCGCATCCGCATCAGCGCGGTCTTGAGCCCTGAGAAGGACAAATCGCATCCGGGCCGGTCCAGCAAAGGCCGGGGAAAGCGGAACCGTTTGGGGTCTCCCGACCGGGCCTCAGCCTCGACCGCAGGGCCGCCGGGTTGTGGCAGGCCCAGCAAGCGGGCGGTTTTGTCGAATGCCTCACCGGGCGCGTCGTCGATTGTGCCGCCCAGACGGGTGAATCGCTCTGGCCCGTGCGCAATCAGATATTGGCAATGCCCGCCCGAGACCAGCAGCATCAAGTAAGGAAAGGCGATCCCGTCGGTCAGGCGCGGGGTCAGGGCGTGCCCGGCCAGATGGTTGACCCCGATCAGGGGCAGGCCGGTGGCCGCACTCAGCCCCTTGGCGCACATGACACCGGACATCACCCCGCCGATCAGGCCCGGCCCGGCGGTGACGGCGATGGCATCCATATCGCGCAACGCCAGCCCGGCACTGTCCAGCGCTTGTGCCACGCAGATATCCAGCTTTTCCGCATGCGCACGCGCCGCGATCTCGGGCACCACGCCGCCAAAGGCGCTGTGCAGCTCGGTCTGGCCATGCACGACCGAGGACAGAATCTGAGCCCGCGCACCATCCGATTGGCGCACCACGGCGGCGGCGGTGTCGTCGCAGCTGCTTTCCAATCCAAGGACGGTAAGTGTTTGCACCATTGGCCTGATCCGTTGCATCATGACTGCCAAGCGGGGTATCACCCCGCGCGGACGCAAACAATCCCAAGGCCGAAGGCGCTGCCTGTTGTATTTGTTGATGACCCGCCCTCGCGCCGCCTCGGACAGGTTCGTTGCGCAGCTGTCGGCCCGCACCAGATCGCGGGTGACGGTGATCCATTCCCCGTTGATCGAGATCAGACCGCTGCCGGTGCAGGCCGATCTGGCGGGCATGCGGGGGTTGATCTTTACCTCGGCCAATGGGGTTAATGCGGCGGTGGCGATGGGGGTGGACCGGGATTTGCCCGCTTATTGCGTGGGGCCCGCGACAACCGGCGCGGCCTCTGGCGCGGGGTGGCAGGCTCAAATGATGGGCGCGACGGCAGAGGAGTTGATCGCGAACCTGCTGCAACTCCGACCACAGTCTCCGCTGATGCATCTGCGGGGTGAGCATAGTCGGGGCAACATCGCCGAGCGGCTGACCGAATCCGGTCTGACGGTTCAGGAACAGCCGATTTACCGGCAGACTCTGCTGCCTTTGTCAGATGAGGCTGCCGCCATTGCCGACGGCGACGCTGCGGTTCTGGTGCCGTTGTTCTCGCCCCGCACAGCGCGACAATTTGCCGATGTCTGGCCGGGAACCGCGCCCCTGTGGCTGGCCGCAATCAGCCCGGCCACCGCCGAACCCCTTGAAACACTGGCCCACGCTCAACTGACCATCGCCAAAGAGCCGACGCCTGACAGAATGCGGAAAGCCGTTAAAAAACTTGTGAATCTCGCGATGCGGGTTGAGAGCGCGCGACACGCAGATTAACTTGGTCTGGTCCGGAGTTCAGGTGTTTTTAGAATCGATAAGGGGAATGTGACGGTGGCTGGTAAGAAGAAATCCGATCAGGAACCGGTGGAAAACCCGAACGCGGATGCGATGGCCGGGGATGAAAACCTTGGGACCGATGCGGAAACCACAGACGCCCCCGTTGACGCGGATGCGCCGGTCGAAGAGGTGATTTCCGAAGCCGAAGCCGAAGCCGAAGCCGAAGCCGAAGCCGAAGCCGAAGCCGAAGCCGAAGC
>NZ_JALCBM010000073.1:0-13176 GCF_028066395.1 Ruegeria sp. | reverse complement strand
CTCCGTCGCGGCGGCTGAGGAAAGGGTAACCGAACACACCCAAGAAAAACGCGGCGGGTTTGTTCCGGCCCTGATCGGCGGTGCCATTGCTGCGGCCATCGGGTTTGCGGCGGGCAATGCGGGGCTGTTCACAAATGGTTCCAACACTTCGGACGCCGTTGCCGCGCTGGAGGCGAAACTGGCCGATCAGTCGGACCAAATCGCCAAGCTGACGAAATCCCTGTCTGACGGCCCCGACCTGTCGGGCCTGACCGAGCAGGTGACCGCCCTGTCGAACAAGCTGGCCCCGCTGGAAAGCGATCTGGGCGGGGTGAAATCCAGCGTGGAAACCCTGACCGGCAAGGTCGATCCGCTGGCCGACCGCCTGAGCGCGCTGGAAACACGGCCCGTGACCGACAGCGCCTCGCCCGAGGCGGTGGCGGCTTATGAGGCGGAACTGAAGAAATTACAGGACTCGCTGGCCACACAGCGGGCCGAGGTCGAAAAGATGGTGGCCGATGCGCAGGCGCTGGAATCCAAGGCGGCTGCGGACGCGCAGGCTGCGGCCAATACGGCGACCCTGTCGCGGCTGGTCGGTCAATTGGATGCGGGTCAACCCTATACCAATCTGGTGTCCGAATTGCAGGCCGGGGGCGTGACCGTTCCCGATGCTCTGACCGCCCCAGCGGATAAGGGAGTGGCGACGCTTGCGGCGCTCAACGCGTCTTTTGCACCGGCGGCCCGCACGGCGCTGGCCGATGCGCGCGATGCGGAAAAGGGCACCGGGCTGCTGGCCTTCTTGCAACGTCAGACCGGTGCGCGCTCGGTGACGCCGCAGGACGGGGATGACCCGGATGCGGTTCTGTCGCGGGCGCAGGCCGCTCTGGCAAGCGGAGACGTAGCTGGCGCGCTGACCGAGCTGAAGGCCCTGCCCGAGGCGGCGCAGACCGCCATGGGTGATTGGGAACAGACGGCGCAGACGCGGGTTGCCGCCGTCGATGCCGCGAAGGCGCTGCAATCCAGCGTGAACTCGAACTGAAGGACCTGCCATGCTGTGGTCATTGTTAAAGATCCTTGTTTTTGTTGCGATTATCGGCCTGCTGGCCATTGGCGCCGGGTACCTGATGGAATCCAGCGGCGGCGTGCAGGTCACCGTGGCGGGTACGGAATACACGCTGGGACCGCTGCAATCGGTGATCGCGCTGGGCGTGCTGGTGGTTGCGGTCTGGTTGTTTTTCAAACTGCTCAGCCTGCTGGTGGCGACGCTGAAATTCCTCAACGGCGATGAAACCGCCCTGTCGCGCTATTTCGACCGCAGCCGCGAACGGCGCGGGTATCAGGCGCTGGCCGATGGTTTGATGGCGCTGGCCTCGGGCGAGGGGCGCGTGGCCATGACCAAAGCCAGCAAAGCCGAGAAACTGCTGAACAAGCCCGAACTGACCAACCTGCTGGTGGCGCAGGCGGCTGAGATGACGGGCGACACCAAGAAAGCCTCGGACACCTACAAGAAACTGGTCACCAACAACGCGACCCGTTTTGTCGGCGTGCGCGGGATCATGAAGCAGAAGCTGGCCGAGGGTGATGACGAAACCGCCCGCAAGCTGGCGGAAAAGGCGTTGGCGATCAAACCGCGTCATGCGGAAACGCAGGATGTGTTGTTGAACCTGCAGACCAAGGCGCAGGATTGGGCCGGGGCGCGGTCGACGCTGACATCCAAGCTCAAGGCCGGGTATCTGCCGCGCGATGTGTTCAAACGTCGCGATGCGGTTCTGGCCCTGTCCGAAGCGAAGGATATTCTGGACGACAGCGCCTCGGTCGAACAGCAGGAACACGCGATCGAGGCCAACCGCCTGTCACCCGATCTGGTGCCCGCCGCCGCCATGGCCGCCCGCGCCTATATCGCCAAGGGCAAGCCGCGTGCTGCGACCAAGATCCTGAAAAAGGCGTGGGACGTGCAGCCCCACCCCGATCTGGCCCATGCCTTTGCCGAGATCGCGCCGGACGAATCCGCCGAGGACCGGGTCAAACGCTTTACCGCGTTGACCCGCATTCATCCCGAGAACATGGAAACTCGCCTCATCCTGGCCGAGTTGAACATCGTGGCCGAGGATTTCCCCGAAGCCCGCCGCGCGCTGGGCGATGTTGTGGAAAAACAGGGCGACGCGCGGGCCTATACGCTGATGGCGGCGATTGAACGGGGCGAGGGCGCCTCGGACGCCGTGGTGCAGGGCTGGCTGGCACGCGCGCTGAACGCGCCGCGCGGGCCGCAATGGGTCTGCGACAATTGCCACGACATTCAGGCCGAATGGGCCCCAGTTTGCCAGAACTGCCACAGCTTTGACACGCTCAGCTGGCAGACCCCGCAAACGCCCGAGATCGCCAGCGCCACCGGCGTTCACATGCTGCCGCTGATCGTGGGCGCGTTGGAGGACAAGGCCGACGAGCCGGAAGAGATGGAAGAGGCGGATGTGATCGAAGCTGACGCCGATCCGGTTGAGCCTGAGGTTGAAAAACAGGCCTGACGCGCCGTTTCCACGTTGAAGGTATCATTCCACAGCTGGGCCTGCGATGACATTCTGACGTCGCAGGCCCAGCCCTTTGATCCCTGACTCCATCTCACATTTTTTCGGGCAGCAGGTCGGCAGGGATGTCCTGATAACAGACCGGGCGTAGAAAGCGGCGGATGGACAGCGTGCCGACCGAGGTGGCACCAAAATTGGTTGAGGCCGGATAGGGGCCGCCATGCACCATGCTGTCGCAGACCTCGACCCCGGTGGGGAAACTGTTGGCCAGCAGACGTCCGGCCTTGCGCTCCAGCAGGGGCAGCAGGGCGCGGGCGGCGTCGCGGTCGTCGTCCTCCATGTGCAGGGTGCAGGTCAACTGGCCCTGTATGGCGCGGGCGATCTGGTGCATCTGTTCTGTGTCGCGAACCCGCACGATGATGCCCAGCGGTCCGAACACCTCATCCTGCAGCGCGTGATCGGTCAGCCAGTCATCACCCGAGACGGTGAACAGATAGGGCGCTGCGTGGCGCGCATCGCAACTGCTGCCCATGATCTGAGTCACCCCTGTGCCTGTCGCCACACGGGTCGCGCCATCGCGATAGGCCGAGGCGATGCCGTCGGTCAGCATGGTTTGCTCGGCAACGGCGGATAGGGCGGTTTCGGCGGCGGCTTGAAACGCGTCTGCCTCGGGTCCGTCGATGATGACTGCGATGCCGGGGTTGGTGCAGAACTGGCCCACGCCCATGGTCAGCGATCCGGCCCAGCCGGTGCCGATCTCGGGCCCTCGGGCCGATGCGGCCTGCGGCAGGATGAACATGGGGTTGACCGAGCCCAGCTCTCCGAAAAACGGAATCGGATCGGGGCGGGCGGCGCATAGATCGAACAGGGCGCGCCCGGCGTGTAGCGAGCCGGTGAAGCCTACGGCGCGGATCAGCGGGTGCTGCGCCAGTGCGGTGCCGACCTCGATCCCGTTGCTTTGGATCAGAGAAAAGATGCCGGGATGGGTGCCGGTCGATTTGATCGCCGCGTCGATGGCTTGGGCCACGATTTCACCGGTGCCGGGATGGGCCGGGTGGCCTTTGACCACAACCGGGCAGCCTGCCGCCAACGCCGCCGCCGTATCCCCGCCCGCGACCGAGAAGGCCAGCGGAAAGTTCGAGGCACCAAACACCGCGACCGGCCCCAGCGGGCGCTGGATCATGCGCAGATCGGGGCGGGGCAGCGGCGCGCGATCGGGCAGGGCGGGATCATGGCGCAGGTCCAGATAGTCGCCCTTTTGGATGTGATCGGCAAACAGGCGCAATTGACCTACGGTGCGGCCGCGCTCGCCTTGCAGACGAGCCTCGGGCAGGGCGGTTTCCTGTGTGCCGATCTCGGTAATCGCATCGCCGCGCGCGTCGATCTCATCGGCGATGGCACGCAGCAGCGTGGCGCGCTCAGCGCGGGTGGACCAGCCGAATGTGGCAAAGGCGTCCTCGGCGGCTGCAACGGCTGCGTCCACATCCGCGGGCGTGCCGATGGCAAAGTCACGGCTGGGTCCGTGGGCGGGGGTCGAAGGGAAGGTGGCGTCACCTCCAACCCAATTGCCCGCGATCAGGTGTTTTCCGGTCAACATATTCAGGTCTTTCTTAAATCAAGCCGCGCTGGGCCAGGTTTCGCATCAGGTGGGAGGCCCCGAACCGCCATTCGGGACATTCGGTCGACAGACGCACCGTGTTGGTCAGCGCGCCCAGCTTGCTGGGAATACCGCCCTTGGCGTATCGCGATCTTGCGTTGATGCAAAGAGGGTTTCAAGAAACAGCGCTGATCCGGCCCGGTCGCGCGGTCTTGTTTCAATTGTGCAGGATGACCACTGCGGCACGTGGGGCCTGAAACCCACCAAAGAAACAAAGGCGATCCTGGCGGGCTTTTTTTGTGGACGGATCGATCGTACCTTGCGTCTAGGTGATCTGATGGGGGCAAGCTATGGCAGTTACGGGCAGGATGGCGGCGGTGTTGCTGACCGGTCATGGCGGGCTGGATCAATTGGACTATCGCGCCGATGTCGCCATCCCGACCCCCGGCAGGGATGAGGTTCAGATCCGCGTTGCCGCAGCCGGGATCAACAACACCGATATCAACACTCGGATCGGCTGGTACTCCAAACTTGTGACGGCGGATACCGAAACCGGCGGTGCCGAAGGGTTCGACACCGTGGATGCCGACGATGCCAGTTGGTCGGGCATCCCGCTGACCTTTCCGCGCATTCAGGGGGCGGACGTGTGCGGCTACATCACCGCTGTGGGCGACGGCGTCGATCCGGCCCGGATCGGGCAGCGCGTTCTGGTGCAATCGATTCAGCCCGTCCGGGGGGCAGAGCCCTTTACCTGCATCACCTTCGGGTCCGAATGCGATGGCGGCTTTGCGCAATACACCACCGCCCGGTCCGAGTTCACTTTTGCCGTGAATTGCGACTGGACCGATGCTGAGCTGGCCTCGGTCCCTTGTGCCTATTCGACGGCGGAAAACATGCTGCACCGCGCCTCGGTCGGGGCCGAGAGGGTTCTGATCTCGGGCGCTTCCGGTGGGGTCGGGTCCGCCGCCGTACAGCTGAGCAAAAGACGCGGCGCGCATGTCATCGCGATGTCCTCTGCCGCCAAGGCGGATGAGGTGCGGGCGCTGGGCGCGGACAGGATCATTGACCGCAATGCCGATCTGGTAAAGGTTCTGGGCGCGGGATCGGTAGATGTGGTGATTGATCTGGTGGCCGGGCCGCAATGGCCCGGGTTTCTTGATGTGCTGCGCCGGGGCGGTCGTTACGCCACTGCCGGGGCCATCGCCGGGCCGATCACGACGCTGGATGTGCGCACGCTCTACCTGAAAGACCTGTCGCTGTTTGGCTCGACTTTTCAAGCGGATGAGGTCTTTCCCAATCTGATCTCTTACATCGAACGCGGCGAAATCCGGCCTGTCCTGGCGGCGACCTATCCGCTGTCCCAGATCGCCCGCGCGCAAGAGGATTTTCTGGCCAAGAAACACACCGGCAAGCTGGTTCTGCTGCCGCCGGAACGGGCGTAATGACGAAACATCCGTAATAATGTCGGCCATATCTGCGATTTCGTCAAGATACCCCCTGCGCGGCGAACAAACTGTCCCCCATACTTGAGGAAAACGAGGTATGGAGGCACGTTTTGAACTGGAATATTTGTGTCGTGGGCGCTGGCAAGATCGGGCAGATGATCGCCACCCTGCTGAAATCATCGACCCATTATTCGGTCACGGTGGCCGACCATGATCTGACTGCACTGGCCGCGTTCAAAAAGCTTGGAATTCCGACCCGGCAGATCGACGCCAGCGATGCGGGAGATCTGGAAAAAGGGCTGGCCGGGTTTGACGCGGTGATCTCTGCCGCGCCGTTCTTTCTGACCCCGGCCATCGCCGCAGCGGCCAAGACCGTGGGCGCGCATTACTTTGACCTGACCGAGGATGTCGCCGCCACCAACGCGGTGCGCGAACTGGCCGAAGACAGCAAGACGGCGTTCATGCCGCAATGCGGTCTGGCCCCGGGTTTTGTCGGCATCGCGGGCGCGGCGCTGGCCGCCGAATTCGACGAGATCGACAGCCTGCACATGCGGGTGGGCGCACTGCCGCTTTTTCCGACCAATGCGCTGAAATACAATCTGACCTGGTCGACGGATGGGCTGATCAACGAATACTGCAACCCCTGCGATGCCATCGTGAACGGCAAGCTGGTCAAGACCGCCCCGCTGGAGGATTACGAGGTTCTGGGCCATGACGGTGTGGAATACGAATGCTTCAACACCTCGGGCGGGCTGGGCACTTTGCCGGAAACGCTGGAGGGCAAGGCGCAGGCGGTGTCTTATCGCTCGATCCGGTATCCGGGCCATTGCGATATCCTGAAACTGCTGCTGCATGATCTGGGGTTGGAGCGCCGCCGCGATCTGCTGAAAGAGATTTTTGAATCCGCCCTGCCGCGCACCGATCAGGACGTAGTGCTGGTCTATTGCACCGCCAAGGGCCGCATCAATGGCGAGCTGCGCGAGAAATCCCTGATCAACAAAAGCTATGCCCGCTCAATCGACGGTGTCACGTGGAGCGCCATTCAGGTCACCACCGCCGCCGGGGTGCTGGGTGTGGTCGATTTGATGCGCACGGGCGCTCTGCCCGCGCAGGGGTTCGTCAAACAGGAACAGGTCAAACTGGCCGATTTCCTGAACACCGAATTTGGCCGGCTCTACCGTCCCGGCGATGTCACTGAACAGAACAAGGCAGCCTGAGATATGAAAGACATTGTGATGACCGCAGAAAGCACATTGGCGAAACTGGACCTGACGGCGGCTGAACTGACCGGAGGTACGCTGCGGGTGACCTCTCCCATCGATGGCAGCTTGTTGGCCGAGGTGCATGAAACCCCGCTGGCCGACACGCAGACGATCTTTGACCGGGCGCAGGCCGCGTTCAAGGCCTGGCGCGTGGTTCCGGCCCCGCGCCGGGGTGAGTTGATCCGTCTGCTGGGTGAAGAACTGCGTGCCGCCAAGGATGATCTGGGCGGGCTGGTCAGTTGGGAGGCGGGCAAGATCACCTCCGAAGGTTTGGGCGAAGTGCAGGAGATGATCGATATCTGCGATTTCGCCGTCGGCCTGTCGCGGCAACTATATGGTCTGACCATTGCCTCGGAACGGCCCGGGCATCGGATGATGGAAACCTGGCACCCGGCGGGACCGGTCGGCGTGATCTCGGCCTTCAACTTCCCGGTTGCGGTCTGGTCGTGGAACGCGGCGCTGGCGATTGTCTGTGGTGATCCGGTGATCTGGAAACCGTCCGAAAAGTCGCCTTTGACCGCGATGGCCTGTCAGAAGATTTTTGAACGCGCGCTGGCACGGTTTGGCGATGCGCCGGACGGCCTGTTGCAAACCCTGATCGGCGGGGCCGCGCTGGGTGAGGCGCTGGTGGCCAGCGAGGATGTGCCGGTGATTTCGGCCACCGGATCGACCCGGATGGGTCGCGCAGTTGCGCCGGTTGTGGCGGCGCGCTTTGGCAAATGCATTCTGGAACTGGGTGGCAACAACGCGATGATCGTTGGCCCCTCGGCCGATCTGGAAATGGCGGTGCGGGCCATTGTGTTCTCGGCTGTTGGCACCGCCGGTCAGCGCTGCACCACGCTGCGGCGTCTGATCGTCCATAGCTCGATCAAGGATGAGTTGGTGGCGCGGCTGAAAAAGGCCTATGCCGGTCTGCCCATCGGGGACCCGCTGGCCGAAGGCACGTTGGTCGGACCGCTGGTGGACGAAGCCTCGGGCGCAGCCATGACAGCTGCTTTGAAGGCTGCCGAGGCCGAAGGCGGCACCGTCTTTGGCGGCAACCGCGTGACCGAAGGGGTTCCGGCGGGCGTTTACATGGAACCGGCAATTGTCGAGATGCCGGGCCAGAGCGCGACCGTGAAGGCCGAGACCTTTGCGCCGATCCTCTATGTCATGGGCTATGAGGATTTCGATCAGGCGCTGGAGATTCAGAATGACGTCCCGCAGGGTCTGTCGTCCTGCGTCTTTACCCTGAACATGCGTGAGGCGGAACAATTCCTGACCGCAGCCGGGTCCGATTGCGGGATTGCCAATGTTAATATCGGCCCCTCGGGCGCGGAAATCGGTGGTGCCTTTGGCGGCGAGAAGGAAACCGGCGGCGGGCGCGAAAGCGGCTCGGACGCGTGGAAATCCTATATGCGGCGTCAGACCAACACGGTGAACTATTCGGCTGAGCTGCCGCTGGCGCAGGGTGTCAAATTCGACATTTGAATTGGGGGTCCGGCGGGGCGTTCCGCGCGCCGCCGGACCTTAATCTGAAAATAGATAATCCAGCCGCATGATGGCCTGCGCGGTATCCGAAGGGATGCCCAGGAACCGGGCCACGGCAAGCTCATTCTCGGCTTTCGGGGCAGACTGGCGCAGGCGCAGGTAATGATCGAACCCTGCGCCGCGGATTTGTTCGGATTCGTAGGCGATGTCGTTGCGTAGCGTCGGCAGCAGATGCGCAACGGCTTCCGCTGGGCTGACCGCACCTGCCAGACCCACGCGTCGGGCATGGCCGATCAGATACTCGTCCGAGTAATCACACTCGATCTCAAGCACATGGGTGCGAGCCTGATCGGCGCAGAAATCCTGCACGATCTCAAGGTTCGACGGGTCAAGGCAGATCACCAGCCGATCCGATCCGAAATGTTCGAACAGCATCCGAACCACGGCCCGGCGATGGCGCGAGCGTTTGGTCAGCGTCGTCTCGATCCCGCCCAGATCGGGCAGCGGGGTGTCAAGCTCGTTGAACAGATACTCGATACACGGGATATCGGTTTCCGAGGCGATCTGATCGACCAGCCGCTTGGCCACGTGCCATTTCTTGCAGACGATCAGAAACACCTCGCGTTCCGGGCCAAGGGTATTCCCGGCCTCCCAGAACCGTTGCCCATAGCGCCGCCCGATCCGCCCCCGCCCGGTCAGGAAATGATAGAGGCTGCGCCCCTCGTTCGAGACCTGAAAGGACACGCCCTCGGCAGCGTAAAGCCGACCCAGACGGTCTTTCAGTTCCAGCGCCTCGGGGCTGATCTTGCGGGCGAACAGGTAATCCTGACCCAGCAGCATGTCATAATGATCGTTGTAGAATGTCACCGGCATCCCGTAATCCGAGAACATCAGGAAGGTCAGCGTGCGGTTTTCAATCTCACCCTTCGGGATCAGGTGGCGGACGAGGGTCTGAAAGAACGTCTCATCCGGAATCCATGTGGTCGAGAAAAAGCGGACCACATCGCGGCGCTGGCGCAGGAACTCCAAGATCATCTCGACCGTGCGGCGGCGCAGGCACCACCACTGGCTGCCGATCATGACCTGGATATCCGCCGGAACCGCCCGGGTCAGGCCCAGACGTTTTTGCCATTCATAAGAGGTATAGAACCGCCCGCTTTGGGTGCGTTCGTTGAAATAGTGGCGATAGACCAGCCGATCCTCTTTCATGCCGGTCTTGATCCAGTTGCTTTCAAAGAAATCGTGGCTTTCGATGAAATCCTTGTCGTTTTCATCAAGGAACTGATGCGCATATTC
The DNA here is from genome assembly GCF_028066395.1 of Ruegeria sp. Classification (GTDB taxonomy): domain Bacteria; phylum Pseudomonadota; class Alphaproteobacteria; order Rhodobacterales; family Rhodobacteraceae; genus Ruegeria. The sequence continues at coordinate 3,605 of NZ_JALCBM010000073.1, read as the reverse complement.
CGCCGTCTTGATCGCCATGCAATCGCCCGACAGCATGTAGAAATGCGTGGCACGGGGAAAGGCATCAACCGCGGCCTGCAGCGCATAAAGCGTGGCCTGAACCAGCGACCACTCGCCCCAGCCGCATTTGATCCGTTTGCGGGCGAAGGTGACGTTCGGATTGGTCCCAAGGGCCTCACGAATGCGCGCATAGGCGGCATCGCTGGCGCGGGCGTCAAAGTGGATCGCCATGCAGTCGCCCACCGCCGTCAACTGCTCGGCCTGCGCGATGATCGCGTCAGGGTCTTTGTGGCACAGCAGGATATAGGCGATCTTTGCCATTCGCGTCTCGTAATTCCCCGTTTCTATCTTTCGCGACCGTGATACTGACGATGAGCGATTGAATAAACAGTATATTTTTGGTTCTTTGAGCCAACATGCCGGATCATCAGCCCGATATCCGGCCAAGGAGGCGCCGCAGATGGGTTTTCCCGGAACATGGATGACCGAAAGCCAGAGCATGGTGTACCGTGTGGTGCCCAAATGTGCCTGCTCGACCATCGGGCAGATCATGTATTATTCGGATCACGGTCAGTTCTTTGACGGCGACATTCATGACGCACAGGGCGGCATGCACAAATGGGCCTTTGACGGCAGTCAGGATGTGATTGCCCGGAACGTGAAATCTCATGGCTCTTACACGTTCACCTGCGTGCGTAATCCGTATACGCGCATCCTCAGTTCCTTTTTCGACAAGATCTGCGGCATCCAGCGCAACGGCAAACGCTATCGCGGCAATCTGGTGCCGACGCTGATCTACAATTACGGGATCGAGGTTGGGGGCGAGGACGGCAAGGGTGAGTTCGACCAGATCGCCAGTTTCCGCCGGTTCCTGCTGTTTGCCCGCGACACGATCCGCTGGCGACGCCCGATGGACCCAGATATTCACTGGTCCGCCATGTCGGGCCACGTCTCGACCCTGATTGCAAATGGGGGGCGCTATGACCGCATCTTCTGGACCGAGCAGTTCAATGACGGGATGCAGGGGGTTCTGAACGGTCTTGAAACCGCACATCCCGTGACCTTGTCCGACATTCCCCGGTTTAACGAATCCGAAGGTCACGGCCCCAAACGCGCCCATCCGGTCGAGGATTACTTCGACGATCTGTCGATGCATCTGGTCTATGAAATCTACAAACAGGATTTCGAACTGTTCAAATATGATTTCGAAAATCCGGCCAACAAGATGCCGATCGGCGAGATCGATCTGGATGAGATCCATGCCAAACTGGGCGATTGAGCGACAATGACGGAAACATCAACGTCGACCATGCGGATACTGGAGCCAGCGCCGCATATTCTGGCGTTTTATGATGGGCGTATCCCCAAGCGGCGACTGCACTCTGAAGAGGCCAATTGGCTGGATGACGGGGCGTATTCTCTGGGCATCGCCAGCTATGCCCTGTTCGACGGGGACGAAGGGCTGGTCTATGACACCGGCATCTCGGTCTCGCACGGTCGGGCCATCCGTGCAGCGCTTGAACAGCGCGGGGTTACATCCATTCGTGTGGTTCTAAGCCATCACCACAATGACCATATCGCCGGAAACGAAGCCTTCGCCGATTGTGAAATCATCACTCATCGCAAGACCGCCGACAAGCTGAAAGACATCGCGGCAGAGCTTGCGTCGGACACCCCGCCAATATCCCCGGTGGTCCTGCCCACAACGGTGTTTGACGGCACCAAGACACTGCGCGTGGGGTCGATCGACATCGAACTGCGGCCCCTTGATATCCACAGCTTTGACGGGCTGGTGATCTACATCCCCGAAAGCCGCATCCTGCTGGCCGGTGACACGCTGGAAGACACGGTAACTTATGTTGCTGAGCCCGCCAGGCTGGACATCCATCTGGCAGAGCTTGAGCGATTGTCGCAATGGGATATCCAGGCCATTTTACCCAACCACGGTGACCCCGATACTATTGCGAGCGGCGGATATGACACCTCTTTCATAGACGCGACGCAGGCCTATGTGGCAAAGCTTTTGCGTTGCAGGGCTGAGCCGGGCTTGTCCGAATTGACGCTTCGCGAGTTTGTGGCCGACCAAATCACCGCCGGATCGGTGATTTACTTTGAGGGCTACGAAGAGGTGCATCAGCAAAACGTTCAGGCAGTCATGAGCCTTCCCGGCGACGCATGATTTCAATCGGGTTTCGCTTTTTTAGCGGAAGTGTTGCTGATCATATGCCAGCGGTTTCAAGATCAGCGACGCATTAGTGTCCGGACTGAGCCCATTCAACAGATGCTGCGCTTTGCGCGAAAGTCCGGGTAGTGAGGGTGAGCAAAAGCAAACTGAGGCGAAATCAAATTCTGCTGGGATGTTTGGTTGCTTGCAGAAAGACGGGTTCCGGCGCAGAATTTTAAGATTGAAGACAGGTAGAAATGAGAAGAAAACCTAAATGAGAATGGCGATAACTGTGATCGCTTTTATTGTACTGAGTTGCTTATTGGCCTACCAGTCTTTGATCGCTTGGGACGTTCGGAACGTTCGTGACTCACAAAGAGCGTATATCAACTTTGTCTTCGATTCAGCTACATTAGGGTGTGTTAGCAGAGCTTCCATTATTCAGACGGCCAAAGCGCGAGATTGGCAAGTCGAAGATGATCGCGAGCCACCTTTCAGGAGTGGGTCACCAGATAACTGGACAGTAGCAGTTCGTGTGTTCATCGAACCTCAACTCAACTTCGCAAAAGAGCCTGGCGTTATGTTCTTCTTTGATAAAGACGACTGTTTGATAGGCGATAAGTGACAAAGATCCACCCTTGCTCGAAAAGACTAGAATCCTAGTAGTTCGGCTCTGTTAGCGGTCACCTGCTTCACAATGATGAATGTCCGGTTTGTCCGGCTACGGGTCAGCCGAGATGCTTGGTTGGTTGGTGGAGGAACGCGGCATCGCCCCGCATATTCCGGTCTAGGATAAATCGAAACGGACGGGTGGCACCTTCTTACGCGAGGCCTTTGTCTACGACCCGGCGTCCGACAGCTATTCTTGCCCGAACAGTAAGGTCCTGCAAACCTATCGCAGGAACTTTTCCATGCCGCGAAAGCCCAACGAGGGCAAAGACGGGTTCATCAGATACCGTGCCTCAAAACACGATTGCGACGTATGCCCACTAAAGCCTCAATGCTGTCCGAAGGACAACGGGAGACGGCTCATGCATTCCGTTCACGAAGCAGCACGAGACCTTGCCCGCGACATCCGAAAATCCACCAGCAACTCAAAAGGCGAGTTTTTCATCACGATCCTCCGCAGAGCCGACATTTGCTCAAATCCACCTCGTGTTTGGATGATAGATGGTGCCAATGAGATCCAGAAAATTCCGGACAAAACGCTGTAGGTTCGCAACGCCCTACAACAAAAAACAGCGGCCCGATAGGCCGCTGTTCTGTTTCTATGGTTGTCTGGATCAATCCAGTGTCCGCGTGACCTCTTCGCGCTCGAAGATTTCGATCACGTCGCCTGCGCGGATGTCGTCGTAGTTTTCGAACGCCATACCGCATTCCTGACCCGACTGAACCTCGGCCACTTCGTCCTTGAAGCGCTTGAGCGTTTTCAGCGTGCCTT
>NZ_JALCBM010000072.1:16139-22016 GCF_028066395.1 Ruegeria sp. | reverse complement strand
CCCCAAAAGGCGGCGGTCCAGACGGCTGATCAGGCTGCCATCTTCCAGCACCGTGGCCTGTCCTGCCATTCCGGTGTTCCCCTGTTGGTGAAAGCAGGCCGGGCGCAGGCCCGGCCCAAAGTGATCAGTTGCCGCCGCGCTGCTGCTTCAGCGTGGATTGGACGAGATCATAGAGATCCTGCGCCGGAAGACCCTGCGCGGTCATGTCCTCGATCCACGCTTCGCGGATCGGGTCCGCCGCCTTGGCGCGGAACTCATCAATCACGGCATCATCTATGGTGACCTTCTGCACGCCCTTTTCGTCCAGAACGCTGTCCCACTGGTCCAGCAGACCACCGTAATTGGCCAGATAATGCGCGATGGCCTCGTCGACCGAGCTGTCCAGCGCTTCGCGGTGCTCGGGCGACAGGGCCTCATAAGCTTCGATATTCACCACGACGGGGCAGTTCACCGTGCCGGGGTTCAGGTTGGCGGTCCACCAGTCGGCCTCGTTGATGGTGCCGAAGGACAGATGCGCGTGCTGGGCGAAGGCGACGGTGTCAACCACGCCGGATTCCATCGCGTTGAACGCCTCGGTGGCGGGGACAGAGGTGGGCACACCGCCCACGGCTTCGAACGCCTGACCCAGACCGCCGGTGGCACGGACGCGCATGCCGTCGAAATCGGCCAGTTGATCGCGCGCATCGCCGGTGCCAACCAGATTATACTGCGGCATGGGCGAGGTCATGATGATCCGCGCGTTCCACTGCGCCATCTCATCCTTGACCGCCGGGTGATCATAGACCGCATGGCTGACCGCAACCTCTTCGTCCAGCGTGCTCACGCCGAGGAAGGGCAATTCCAGCACCGTGATCGCGCGGTTCTTGTCGCGGTGGTAGCCCGCGCAGAACTGGGCCATCTCGAAGGCGCCGATCTCGATCCCGTCCAGATTTTCGCGCGGTTTCGACAGACCGCCATAGCTGACATTGATGGTGAACTCGCCGCCGGTTTTCTCTGAGACCAGCTCGGCCAGTTTTTCCACATGCTCGGTAAAGGCCCGGCGCTTGCCCCAGACCGAGGCATTCCATTCCGTTGCCGCCGCCTGGGTGACAAACGCCATGCTAATGGCGGTGACTGCTGCACCGCTCAACATCTTGTTCATTATGATCTCTCCCTTTGGTGCGCCCCCTGACGGGGCGCTTGGAACAAAGCTAGCGCCAAGCACAGGATGTGCCAACCCCTGCCCCGAAATCCGGTAGGATCGGACCATTTGTGCCGATGACCGGGTGCAGCCGGAACCCGTCACCCTGTGTTCGGCATTCACCCGGGGCGTGCGCCGTTACAGTTAGCTTTATGGTTTTGTTAATTTTTTCGCCACTTGTTGTTAATAATTTACAAATTACCACAAAGTTCAGAAATTTATTTACAAACAAATCCAGAGATTACGGCAATTTATTTATTTCTTTTCCAATCCCCCTATTATCCAAAGCGGGGAGGAACAGGGTCGACTTTGCCTGACCGGCAGGTACAACGATCCGATATCATCCAATCCAGAGGGAGGAGCCTCAGAAATGACTACCGCTGCCAAGGCAGATGCCAAGACCTATCCGCCATCCGCTGACACCGTGGCGCGTGCCCATGTGGATGCCGGGAAATACGCCGACATGTATGCTGCCTCGGTCAGCGATCCCGATGCGTTCTGGGGGGAACAGGGCAAACGGGTCGACTGGATCAAGCCCTTCACGCAGGTCCGGGATGTCAATTACGATTTCGGTGCGGTCAAAATCAACTGGTATGCGGATGGCACGCTGAACGTCTCGGCCAATTGTCTGGACCGGCATCTGGAAACGCGTGGCGATCAGACCGCGATCATCTGGGAACCCGACGAGCCCACCGATGAAGCCCAGCACATCACCTATGCCGAGCTGCACCGCCGCACCTGCCGGATGGCCAACATTTTGGAATCGATGGGTGTGCGCAAAGGCGACCGCGTCGTCATCTATATGCCGATGATCCCCGAGGCCGCTTATGCCATGCTGGCCTGCGCCCGGATCGGGGCCATTCACTCGATCGTTTTTGCAGGTTTCTCGCCTGACGCTTTGGCCGCGCGTATCAATGGCTGCGACGCCAAGGTGCTGATCACCGCGGATGAGGCCCCGCGCGGGGGCCGCAAAACGCCGCTGAAATCCAATGCCGACGCCGCCCTGCTGCATTGCAAGGACACGGTGAAATGTCTGGTGGTCAAACGCACCGGCGGGCAGACCACATGGATCGACGGGCGCGATTACGACTACAACGAAATGGCGCTGGAGGCCGACGATTACTGCGCCCCCGCTGAGATGAGCGCCGAGGACCCTTTGTTCATCCTGTACACGTCCGGCTCGACCGGCCAACCCAAGGGCGTGGTGCATACCACCGGCGGCTATCTAGTCTATGCCTCGCTGACGCATGAGGTCACCTTCGACTATCATGAGGGCGACATCTACTGGTGCACCGCGGATGTGGGCTGGGTCACCGGGCACAGCTACATCGTCTATGGCCCGCTGGCCAATGGCGCGACCACGCTGATGTTCGAAGGGGTGCCGACCTATCCCGATGCCAGCCGGTTCTGGCAGGTTTGCGAAAAGCACAAAGTGAACCAGTTCTACACCGCCCCCACCGCGATCCGCGCGCTGATGGGTCAGGGCCCTGAGTTTGTCGAGAAATGCGATCTGAGCGACCTGAAAGTGCTGGGCACCGTAGGGGAGCCGATCAACCCCGAAGCCTGGAACTGGTACAATGAGGTTGTCGGCAAGGGCAACTGCCCCATCGTGGACACCTGGTGGCAGACCGAAACCGGCGGTCACCTGATGACCCCCCTGCCCGGCGCACATGCGATGAAGCCGGGATCGGCGATGAAGCCGTTCTTTGGCATCCTGCCCGTGGTGCTGGACCCGCAATCCGGGGTTGAGATTGATGGCAACGGCGTCGAAGGCGTGCTGTGCATCAAGGACAGCTGGCCCGGTCAGATGCGCACTGTCTGGGGCGATCATGAGCGGTTCGAAAAGACCTATTTCTCGGATTACAAAGGCTATTACTTCACCGGTGACGGATGCCGTCGCGATGAGGATGGCGATTACTGGATCACTGGCCGCGTCGATGACGTGATCAACGTCTCGGGCCACCGCATGGGCACCGCCGAGGTCGAAAGCGCGCTGGTCGCCCACGCCGCCGTGGCCGAGGCCGCTGTGGTGGGCTACCCCCATGAAATCAAAGGGCAAGGCATCTATTGCTATGTCACCTTGATGAATGATCGAGAGCCCTCGGATGAGCTGCTGAAAGAGCTGCGCACATGGGTCCGCACGGAAATCGGCCCGATTGCCAGCCCGGATGTGATCCAATGGGCCCCCGGCCTGCCCAAGACCCGCTCGGGCAAGATCATGCGCCGTATCTTGCGCAAGATTGCCGAGAATGACTTTGGCTCGCTGGGTGATACCTCGACCCTGGCCGACCCGTCGGTGGTCGAAGACCTGATCGAAAACCGGGCGAACAAGTGAGGATGTGATGGACGCTGCCACGACCACCACACCTGCTGTCCTGATCCTTCTCGGCCCTCCGGGGGCCGGGAAAGGCACACAGGCCCGAATGTTGGGAGAGGCATTCGGGCTTGTGCAGCTATCCACCGGCGATCTGCTGCGCGCTGCCGTGGCGGCCGGAACCGAAGCCGGCCTTGCCGCCAAGGCGGTGATGGAGGCTGGCGATCTGGTCAGCGACGAGATCGTCATCGCCATTCTGCGCGACCGCATGGCGGACCCCGATTGCGCCAAGGGCGTCATCCTTGACGGCTTCCCGCGCACCACCGTTCAGGCGCAGGCACTGGACGGGCTGCTGGCCGAGACCGGCCAAAAGATCAACGCTGCGATCTCGCTAGAGGTCGAGGATGCGGAAATGGTGATCCGCATCTCGGGCCGCTACACCTGCGCCGGTTGTGGCGAGGGCTATCACGACCGGTTCAAGACACCGGCGGTCGAGGGCAAATGCGACAAATGCGGGCATACCGAGTTTTCGCGCCGCGCCGATGACAACGCCGAAACCGTAGCCGCGCGTCTTGGCGCCTATCACGCCCAGACCGCGCCGCTGATCACCTATTACGACGGCCACGGCGTGCTGCAACGCACCGATGCCATGGGCCGGATCGACGACATCGCCCGCGATCTGCAACAGATCGTCGGCGACGCAATGAGTTAAGGGGGAGGAGACAAGCCGCAAGGCTTTGATCCTACAACAGAATACTTCAAAGGACCGCCTTGGCGGATCGATGGAGTTTTGCCTGGTGCCACCACGGTGCCCGGCACAATCGAGAAGCGGCCCAACGCGCTGGAGGAGTAGGCAGCGGGTCGCCTCAGGAGGAAGCGAAGGAGGAACCCGCAATGGCGGATCAATCATCAAACTCCGCGCAGGCTGCCGAGGCCGACAAGGGCTATTGGCAGGCCAACCTGCGCCTCATCTACATCAGCCTCGCGATCTGGGCGCTGGTGTCGTTTGGATTCGGCATTCTGCTGCGTCCGCTGCTGTCCGGTATCTCGGTTGGCGGCACCGATCTGGGCTTTTGGTTCGCCCAGCAGGGATCGATCCTGGTCTTTCTGGTGCTGATCTTCAACTACGCCTGGCGCATGAACAAGCTGGACGCCGAACACGGCGTGGATGAGGAGTAAACCCCATGGACCAGTTTACCATCAACCTGCTGTTTGTGGGCGCGTCCTTTGCGCTGTACATCGGCATCGCGATCTGGGCCCGCGCGGGGTCTACATCGGAATTCTACGCCGCCGGTCGCGGCGTTCACCCGGTCACCAACGGTATGGCAACAGCGGCGGACTGGATGTCTGCGGCCTCGTTCATCTCGATGGCGGGCCTGATTGCCTTTACCGGCTATGACAACTCGACCTTCCTGATGGGTTGGACCGGTGGCTATGTGCTGCTGGCGCTGCTGCTTGCACCTTACCTGCGCAAGTTCGGCAAGTTCACCGTGTCGGAATTCATCGGCGACCGTTTCTACAGCCAGACCGCACGTATCGTTGCGGTGATCTGTCTGATCGTAGCATCCGTGACCTACGTGATCGGTCAGATGACCGGCGTCGGCGTGGCCTTTGGCCGCTTCCTCGAGGTGTCGAACACCACCGGTCTGCTGATCGGCGCGGGCGTTGTGTTTGCCTATGCGGTGTTTGGTGGGATGAAAGGCGTGACCTACACTCAGGTCGCTCAGTACTGCGTGCTGATCACCGCCTATACTATCCCGGCCATCTTCATCTCGCTGCAGCTGACCGGCACACCCGTCCCGGCGCTGGGTCTGTTCGGCGATACCGCAAGTGGCGAGCCGCTGCTGACCAAGCTGGACGCCATCGTGACCGAGCTGGGTTTCAACGACTACACGGCCCACCACTCGAACACGCTAAACATGGTGCTGTTCACCTTGTCGCTGATGATCGGTACGGCGGGTCTGCCGCACGTCATCATGCGCTTTTTCACCGTTCCCAAAGTGTCTGACGCACGCTGGTCGGCGGGCTGGGCGCTGGTGTTCATCGCTCTGCTGTACCTGACGGCCCCGGCCGTTGGCGCAATGGCGCGTCTGAACATCACCGACATGATGTGGCCCAATGGTGGCATCGAAGGTGGCGCTGTGTCGGTCGAGGAAATCGACAACGATCCACGCTATGACTGGATGGCCACATGGCAGAAAACCGGTCTGCTGGATTGGGAAGACAAGAACGGCGACGGCAAGATCCAGTACTACAACGACGCAAACGCCGACATGCAGGCGCTGGCGGAGGAAAAAGGCTGGGTCGGAAACGAGCTGACCAAGTTCAACCGCGATATCCTGGTTCTGGCCAACCCCGAGATTGCCAACCTGCCGGGTTGGGT
>NZ_JALCBM010000072.1:4049-16039 GCF_028066395.1 Ruegeria sp. | reverse complement strand
ACCGCGATATCCTGGTTCTGGCCAACCCCGAGATTGCCAACCTGCCGGGTTGGGTCGTGGGTCTGGTCGCTGCCGGTGGTCTGGCGGCTGCTTTGTCCACCGCTGCGGGTCTGTTGCTGGCGATCTCGTCGGCGGTGTCCCATGACCTTGTCAAAGGCGCGATCAACCCGTCGATCTCGGAAAAAGGAGAGCTTCTGGCAGCGCGGATCGCAATGGCCGTGGCCATTGTGGTCGCAACATGGCTGGGTCTGAACCCACCGGGCTTTGCGGCGCAAACCGTGGCCCTGGCGTTTGGTCTGGCGGCGGCCTCGATCTTCCCGGCACTGATGATGGGGATCTTCTCGACCCGCATCAACAACACCGGTGCGGTTGCGGGTATGCTGGCCGGTCTGGTTGTCACACTGGTCTATATCTTCCTGCACAAGGGCTGGCTGTTCATCCCGGGCACCAACTCGTTCACCGATGCGGACCCGCTGTTGGGCCCGATCAAGTCGACCTCGTTCGGCGCCATCGGTGCCATGGTCAACTTTGGCGTGGCCTATGTGGTCGCTGGCATGACCAAGGAAACCCCGCAGGAAATCAAGGATCTGGTGGAAAGCGTGCGCATCCCCCGTGGTGCCGGCGCAGCACAGGATCATTGAGCCTGATGCGGCGGGCGGTTAACCTGATCCCGCCGCGTCCAACGACATTTTCGTCCCGCCCGGCACAAGCTTTGGGCGGGACGTCTCTTTCAGAACCCCGGAGACATCCCATGCCCCTGTCCCATGATCAGATCACCCGGTTTCTGGACTCCGTTCACCCCTATGACGCCCTGCCCGCCGAGACGCTGGATGAACTGGCCAAGCAGATCGAGGTTTGGGAGGTCGATGAAGACAGCAATGTGTACGAGCTGGGCCACACCCTGCCCGGCGTCTTCGTCATCTATGAAGGACAGGTCGAGATTTCTGATGAAAACGGCGCGGTCGTGTCTCATCTGGGGCTGCGCAACTCATTCGGGGAACGCGGACTGCTGAAGGACGGCAAGGCCGCCACGAAAGCGCGGGCGCATACGCCCTCGGTCCTGATCGTGCTGCCCCCCGATCTGGTGCGCAACCTGATCGATGGGCATGATGTGGTGGCGAAGTTCTTCAACCGCTCGCGTGGGGGAAGAACCGGGCCGCAGAGCCTCGCGACCAGCGCCATCGACGTGCTGATGGCCCGCGACCCGGCCACCTGTCCCGGCGGGATGCCGGTGCAGCAGGCGGCGCAGATCATGCGGGATCGTCACATCTCATCGCTCTGTGTCACCGAGGGCGACAGCCTGCTGGGGATCGCCACGCTACGGGACATTTCCGGGAAATTCGTGGCCGATGCGATGCCGGGCGATACCCCGGTTTCGGCCATTATGACGCCTGATCCGGTCACTCTTGCGCCGCATGATATCGGCTCGGACGTGCTGCATGTTATGATGGAACGCGGCATCGGCCATATTCCCATCTGCGAAGGCGGCAAGCTGGTCGGTATCGTTACCCAGACCGATCTGACCCATTATCAGGCGGTCAATTCCGCCGAACTGGTGCGCCGGGTTGCCCGCGCGGATACGGCGCAGGAGATGGCGCTGGTCACTTCTGAAATCCCGCAACTGCTGGTGCAACTGGTGGCAGGCGGCAACCGGCACGAGATTGTCACCCGCCTGATCACCGACATCGCCGATACCGTGACCCGCCGCCTCCTGACGCTGGCTGAGGCACAGCTGGGCCCGCCGCCGGTGCCTTATCTTTGGCTGGCCTGCGGCTCGCAAGGGCGGCAGGAACAGACGGGCGTTTCGGATCAGGACAATTGCCTGATGCTGGATGACAGCGTGTCGGACGCCGATATGGACTACTTCGCCAAGCTCGCGACATTCGTCTCGGACGGGCTGGATACGTGCGGCTATTTCTATTGCCCGGGCGACATGATGGCGACCAACCCGCGCTGGTGTCAGCCGGTTCGGGTCTGGCGCGACTATTTCCGGGGTTGGATCGCCAAACCCAACCCCGAGGCGCAGATGCTGGCCTCGGTCATGTTCGACCTGCGCCCCATCGGAGGCGCGTTTGACCTGTTCACCGATCTTCAGGCCGATACGCTGGCCGAAGCGCAGGCCAATTCGATCTTTGTCGCCCATATGATCGCCAATTCGCTGAAACACACACCTCCGCTAGGCCTGTTGCGCGGCTTTGCGACAATCCGATCGGGCGAGCATCGCAACACGCTGGACCTGAAACATAACGGCGTGGTGCCGGTGGTCGATCTGGCCCGTATCTACAGCCTGCAGGGGCAGTTGCCCGAGGCCAACTCTCGCGCGCGCCTGAACGCCGCCGAGGCTGCGGGGGTTCTCAGCCCCTCGGGCGCGCGGGATTTGCTGGATGCCTATGATCTGATTGCGGAAACCCGGCTGGAGCATCAGGTGCGATTGGTCAAATCCGGTGAAAAACCGGACAATTATCTACCGCCCTCCGACCTGTCGGATTTCGAACGCAGCCACTTGCGCGACGCCTTTGTCGTGGTCAAGACAATGCAATCGGCGGTGGGCCATGGCACGGGCATGCTGGGATAGGCCAGCGCGGGCAGAGAGTGCGGGATCGCCTTCGGCGACCGTGTTTGGAACGAGAAGAAGGGGCGGGTTGCGTCCCAAAGGTGGAGAGACGCGATGTTTCTGGAACTGATCGGTACGATCTTTGCGGGTTTTGCCTTTGCGGGCATCGTGATGGTGCTGAACAAGCTGACCGGCGGGCGGCTGCCGAAATGGGCTATGCCGGTTGCGGCGGGTGTGGGGATGATCGCCATGACCATCACCAGCGAATATTCCTGGTACGACCGCACCCGCGACCAACTGCCCGAGCAGATGGCCATCGTTCAGGAAGTCGAAAGTCGCGCATTCTATCGCCCCTGGACCTATGCGGTGCCTTTCGTGGATCGCTTTGCCGCCATCGACACCGTCTCGGTCCGTACCAATGACGAGGTGCCGGATCAGCGGCTGGTTGATCTCTATTTCTTTGGCCGCTGGGCGCCAGTCTCGAAAGTGCCGGTGGCGGTGAACTGCGCCGAGAACAGCCGCGCCAATCTGGTGGACGGGGCCGAGTTCGGTGATGACGGGCGGCTGGTCAACGCCGACTGGTTCGTGGCGGGCGCGGGTGATCCGGTTGTGCAGGCCACCTGCGGGGTCTGATCATGCTGAACCGGCTGAGCCTGCGGCTGCGGATTTTCCTGTTCTTCTGCCTGCTGGCTTTGGGCGGTCTGCTGGTCAGTTCCGGGGCGCTGTGGATCAGCTATCAGCGGGCCGAAGACCCCGAGTTGCTGGACGCCTATATCTTTGCCGAGATCCTGATCGCCTTTGGTCTGCTGGGACTGGTGGTCGGCATCTGGCTGCTGTTTGACGACAATGTCGCCAAACCGATCGAGCGTTTATCGGCGCAGCTGCGCGCTCGCGCCCATGTCGGGGTCGATACGCAACTGGATGTGCAGGCGGCGCGCTATCTGGGTGATCTGGCCCCGGCCGCCGCCGGGTTGGCCGATCAACTGGCGGAAACCGCGATGAACACGGCCGAGGCGGTGGCAGCGGAAACCGCGCATCTGGCGGCGGAAAAACAGCGCCTGACCGCCCTGCTGACCGAGATCCCGGTTGCCATGCTGCTGGCCGGACCGAAACATCAGATCGTGCTGTATGACGCGCAAGCGGCCGAGGTGCTGGCGCAGATCGCGCATCCGCGTCTCAATGCCTCGCTGTTCGACTATCTGGAGAGCACAGGGCTGACCGATGCCTATGCTGAGATGAACAAAACCGGCATGGATGTTGCGTGTCGCCTGACCAGCGTTGACGGGCGGCAGACCTACTCCGCGCGGATGAAACCCTTGGGTGATGCGCCCGGCTATATGCTGATCTTTGATGAAAGTGCCGCGCAGATGCGACCTGATGAGGCGCGGCCTCTGGTCTATGATTTCGACCTGCTGGATACGCCTGCCGACGCCGCATTTGAACATCGCCCGCTGCTGGACCTGATCTTTGTGGTTTTTGATACCGAAACCACCGGGCTCTTGCCGCATAAGGATGAGATCGTTCAGATCGGCGCGGTGCGCGTGGTCAAAGGCAAGATCGTCGAAGGTGAACGGCTGGACACATTGGTCGATCCGGGCATTCCGATCCCTGCGGCCTCGACCAAAGTGCACCGGGTCAATGATGCGATGGTGCAAGGCGCGCCGGATATTGCCGAGGCCGGGCGCAGTTTTCATCAATTTGCCCGCGACGCGGTGATCGTCGCCCATAACGCGCCGTTTGATATGGCCTTTCTGCGCCGTCACGCGACCACGATAGGGGTCGAATGGAGCCATCCGATCCTCGACACGGTCCTGCTGTCGGCAGTGTTGTTCGGGGCCAGTGAGACCCATACGCTGGATGCGCTTTGTGATCGGCTGGGCGTGACCATTCCCGAACACCTGCGGCACACGGCGCTGGGCGATGCGGTGGCCACGGCCGAGGTTCTGGTGCGCATGCTGCCGATGCTGTCGGCGCGCGGCATGGTGACCTTTGGCGATGTCATCGCGCAGACCCGCAAACACGGGCGGTTGCTGGAAGACCTGAACTGAGGAAAAAGTACACCCTCGACATAGCTTTCCATGGACAATCCCGGCACGGCGTGGCACCTGAGATCAGCCCAGTGGACGAGCACCCGATGACCGAAAAGACCTTTACCCCCAGCCCGGACCAGAGCATGGCCTTTCGCGAGGCGCTGGGATGTTTCGGCACCGGTGTGACGGTGGTCACCGCCCAGACCGAGGATGGGCCGCGGGCGATTACGGTGAATTCGTTCTCATCCGTTTCGCTGGACCCGCCGCTGGTCCTGTGGTGCCTGGCGCGGGATTCGAACCGCTATGACACGTTCAGCACCTGCGACAGCTACGCGATCCACGTCATGGCGCAGGATCAGCAGGATCAGGCGTTGAAATTTGCCCGCAACGGGTTGGATTTTTCCCATGCCGAGTGGCAGTTGGACGAAGCCGGGCGGCCAAGGCTGAAGGGCTGTCTGGCCCGCTTCGACTGCTCGCTTCATGCCCGTCATGAGGCCGGGGATCACCTGATTCTGGTCGGCCATGTGGACCGGGTCATGTATCGCAAAGGTCAGGGGCTGATCTTCAAACGCGGGCAATTCGGCGGGTTTGCCGATCTGTTTTAGGCGCTATTCGTCCAGCGAGCCGTGTACGGCCAGTGCCTCTAGCTGCGTTTCTTGCGGGGTGATCACGCGGAACGCCTCATGCACCCCTGCCCCGGTTAGTTCGCGCGCAACGGTCAGCAGGGTGTTTGGAGCGTGCTCATCGCACAGTTCAGACATATGGGCCAGTTCCGCTTGCGCCACATCCAGTGCAGCCTCGACCGAAGGCGCACCGTAGAGTTGCACGAAATGCTCGGCCAGATTGCGCGTGATCTGATCCTGTTCCGCCGCTTCGATCTGCGTCACGGCGACAAAGGTCACCCGCCCGAAAGTTTCGACCCCAAGCCAGCCATTTGCAAAAGCCTGCCGGGCCTTGCCCTCCAGATCGCCCTCGCCCCAGTTCGAAAACTCGAACCCGCCCGAGATGCACCATTCGCCAGTGCGGGCGGGTGAGTGAAAGACGTTCATGTCGCTTTCGTCGAAATGGATTGCGCGGGCCAGTTTCATGTCGTCTCCTCCAGCAGATGCGTCAGGGGGCGCAGATGGGTGTCGGCACCGTCGCGGATCAGCATGCCGAATTGCTCGTCCGTGCCGAGAAACACGCCCTGCCCCTCAATCGGTTCGCCCACGCCCCGCAGCAGGCCCATCCATTCGGCATGCAGGGGCGCGTTGCCGTCCTCTTGCCAGCGGTTGAGCCAGGTGAGCATATGGCGCGACCAGCTTTCGACCAGTTGCACCGCCGAAACGTCGGCGCAGCCCTCGTCATAAAGCGCGGTGATGTCCGGCGTATCGCCCGGCGTATCGCTGGTTTGCAGCAGCGCAAGGTCCCAGCCGATCACCAGCCAATCCGGCACGGCGTCAGGGTCAGTGCCCGAAGCCGCCGCCCGGAACTGGCCGCAACGGGCACCGTTCACGCAGATCAGCCCGTCCCAGCCCAGATGCACCGCGACCTCGGGCGGTGCCAGCGCGCCCAGCGCGTTCTGAAACCCCACGGCAGCCAGCGGCAGCATCGCCATGGCATCGCCCAGCGGCACCTCGGGCGCAAAGACGATGGCGACCCGCAGGTGATCGGCCTGAATGTTGTAGACCACCGACCCGGAATCGCAGCCCAGCGCGGCCATGGCTTGCGCGCGGTCAAACGGGTCCTCCGCCCCCTGCACCGGGTGGCCCGTCAGCAAGGGGGGAAAGACCGGCTCGGTCATGCCTGACCCTTGGCGATCATGTCGCGGGCGATCTTGCGGAATGCATCGGCTTGCGGGCTGTCGGGTTTGCTGACCACAATCGGCGCGCCTCCGTCTGCTGCCACGCGGATGTCCAGATGCAGCGGGATTTCCCCCAGCAGCGGCACGCCCAGCGACTCGGCCTCGGAGGCGACACCGCCATGGCCGAACACATGTTCCTCATGCCCGCAATTGGAGCAGATATGGGTCGACATGTTCTCGATCATGCCCACAATCGGCGTCTTGAGCTGGTTGAACATGTCGATCCCCTTGCGGGCGTCGATCAGGGCCACATCCTGCGGGGTAGAGACAACAATGGCCCCGTCCACCTTGAACTTCTGGCTCAGCGTCAGTTGCACGTCGCCGGTGCCGGGCGGCAGGTCAACGATCAGCACGTCCAGTGCGCCCCATTGCACCTGCCCCATCATCTGTTGCAGCGCGCCCATCAGCATCGGGCCACGCCAGACCACCGCCTGACCTTCATTGGTCATCAGCCCCATCGACATCATGGTCACGCCGTGATTACGCAGCGGCAGGATGGTCTTGCCATCGGGGCTGGCCGGGCGACCCGAAACGCCCAGCATCCGGGGCTGCGACGGTCCGTAGACATCCGCATCCAGCAGACCCACACGCCGCCCTTCAGCGGCCAGCGCACAGGCCAGATTGGCCGAAACGGTGGATTTGCCCACCCCGCCCTTGCCCGAGGCAATAGCGATGATCCGATCCACCCCCGGCACCGCCTGCGGGCCGGTCTGCGACGGTTTCGGTTTGGGCTTCAGATCCGGTGGTGCCTTGTCCGAATGCGCCGTCAGCATGGCCGAGACCTTGGTCACCCCGTCCACCATCTGCGCCGCCTTTTCGGCGGTGGCGCGCACCGGCTCCATCTTCTCGGCCTGTTTCGGGTCGATCTCCAGCACAAAGCGCACCGTGTCGCCTTCGACATTCAGCGCCCGCACGATGCCCGCGCTGACGATATCGTTGCCGGACACCGGGTCGGTGATCTTTTTCAGGTTCGCCAGAACCGCGTCACGGATGCTCATGCGCCTATCCTTTTCATCCGCCCCGCGCGGGGGGCCTTGCGTATCGACAATGTGCAGTCGCCGCTCATTGCATGTGTCTCCGTCTCATTCTGTTTATTTGACGCATTCGCCCGCGCCCCGTTAGGCTGAGCCATGCGCTTTGTTCTGTTGTGCCTGAGCCTGACGTTCATCACCAGCCCCTCCTTGTCGCAGGAGGCGATCGGCCTTTCGGCCCCGGATGAGGTCTCGGACTCGGGTCTGTTGCAACATATCCTTCCGCGCTTTTCCCTCAAGACCGGGATACGGGTTATCGCCGATGAAAACGGGGAAATGTCGCTGAATTCCGCGCCGCCGGGCGATCCGGTCTTTGCGCGGGGCGGTGTGACCTATCATCTGTTGACCGATGGCACCGACCGGCAGGACCGGTTCCGCGACTGGCTGCTGTCGGATATCGGCAAGCGCACGGTCGAAAGTTTCGCCCCGCAGCAGGGCGAGCCCTTCAGCGCCAGTGTCACCGTCGCCGCCGCCCCGCAGGAACAAGCCATCGACGGCAATGTCACGCTGGGGCAGGAATTGTCGCTGACCCATTGCGGCCGCTGCCATGTGATCGGGCCACAGAACCGGATGAACGGGTTGGGTTCGACCCCCTCCTTTGCGGTGCTGCGCGCCATGCCCGACTGGTCGGACCGGTTCGAGGCTTTCTTTGCCCTGAACCCGCACCCTTCCTTTACCCAGATCATCGACGTCACCCCACCCTTCGCGGTGGACCGCCCGCCGCCGATCCACCCGGTCGAGATCACACTGGACGAGTTGGAGGCGATCCTCGCCTTTGTTGCCGCGCTCAGCGCCGCCGATCTGGGGGCACCGCTGCAATTTCAGTGATCCTTGCGTTTCGAGAAATAATCCTCGGTCGTGACCACAGGCGGTCTGGGGTTTGAGGTGAACGGGTTGTCCTGACTGTTGAACTGCGCGTTCACCCGGCAATTGTCGCACATCTGGATCATCCGCGCCTTGTCCGAGGTGGCAAACATCGGATGGGTGCCCGAGAGTTTCTCCATGATCCGTTCGACGGTGGATTTCACCCCGAACAGCGCGCCGCATTCGACGCAGGCAAAAGGTTCTTCCTCGTTCAGGACACGCTGCGACAGGGCAGCATCGCTCAGATCCAGTTGCGGCACCAGCGCGATTGCGTCTTCCGGGCAGATCGACCGGCAGAGGCCGCATTGCAGGCAGGCGTCCTGCTGGAAGTTCAGCTGCGGCTTGTCTGGGTTGTCGATCAACGCACCCGAGGGGCACAGGGACACGCAGCTGAGGCACAGGGTGCAGCTATCCGTATTCACCGCGACGGCCCCATAGGGTGCGCCTTCGGGCAAGGGCAGCGGGGCCTCGGCCCCCGGGTTCAGCGCCTGCGCGGCCAGACGGGCGATCTGACGCCGGTTGCCCAGCGGCAGCACCGGCTCGGTCAGCGGCGCGGGAATGTCTTGGGTATAGAGCAATTCCGACAGTGCATCCGGGTCGGTCACGTCGATAATACCGATGGCCCCCTCACCCGCGATGGCCTGCGCCAGCGGCAGTTCCCGGTCCAGCGCATCACGTTCGGTCTTGGGCGACAGCAACAAATCGACCCGCGCAAAGCCATGGGCCAGCGCGGCCAGCATCTCGGCATGGCCAAAGCCCGACACGCCGGTCAGTTCCAGCGGGATGACATCGGCGGGCAGGCCCCGGCCAAACCGCGCGGCCAGCCGGATCATCTCGGTCCCGTGCCCATCATGCACCAACAGGCGCGGCGCGTCGCCACCCGCGCGGCGATAGGTACGCGCCAGAATATGCATCCGCGCCAGCAGGGCCGACACTGGCGGGTCCTCATAGGTGATCGCGGTCGAGGGGCAAAGCGCGGCGCATTCCCCGCATCCCGCGCAGATCATCGGATCAATCGCCACATGTTCCCCCGCCGGAGTGATCGCCCCGGTCGGGCAGATGTCCAGACAGTTGGAACAGCCGACCTGTTCGGCCCGCGCATGGGCGCAGAGGCTTTCGTCCAGCCGCACATAAAGGGGTTTTTCGAATGTCCCCACCAATTGTACCGCCGCCAAGGCCAGCCGGGTCACGGCAACCGGATCGCGGGGATCGGCGCGCAGATAGCCTTCGCGCTTTTCCGGGGCCGGAACCAGAGGTGTGCCGCCCGTCAGGTCGATCACCATATCGCAGCGTGAACTGGCCCTGTCCCGCGGGGTGCTCCACGCGAACGCGCCGCGCCCGCCGGGTTCCATCTGCTGCACCTGATCCAGCCGCAGGGTGAAGCCCCCCAATGCGCCGGTCAGATTGCGCACCTTGCCCCGCACCACGTCAAAGGCGCGGCTTGCAGGCTCGGCCTCATCCGTTACCAGAACGGTGACCGCCAGACTGTCCGACAGCAGCGCGGCCAGATCAAAGGCGACCTCTCCGGGGCCGATAATGCAGCATGTGCCTTCGCTGATAACGTCGACACTATGGGTTATAGGTTGGGGCAACAGCGCCTCGGCCGTCAGGGCCGCCATTTTCGGCGCGGCATCCTGCCCCTGATCGGACCAGCCCGCCCGGTCGCGCAGATCGACAAAGCCGGGGGTGTCCACGCCCAGCTCCTCGGCCAGTTCGCTGAACACCTCGGTTTCCTGCCCGCAGGCGATCACCAGCGGCTCACCCGATTGCATCAACTGCGCCGCTGTTTCGATCTGCTGGGTACACAGCGCGGTGTGGACCTTGGTGCAGGCCGTATCACAGGCCGAGGATATGCCGTCGGCATCCAGTTTCTGCGTCCCAGCGCAGTCACACAGCACGATCTTGGTCACCATCTCTCTCCCCGGCGCAAATCTGTTCCACAGCAGCTTAGGACTATTCCCGGGGCTGGCAATGCGCAGATCTTACTGAATCCGCAATTTATGCAATATTTTTCATATTCACCGATTTCCGCCCCATTAATCCGCACCTGAATACGAATAAAATATCGGTGATTACGACATAAGAAAAAGATATGGACTTGGCACAGCGCCCGATTATGTACCATAGTACACAAAGGGAAGGCAGGGGAGAGCCTTCGGGGAGGAACCAGTGGCCAAGGCCGCAAGCCAAATCGAAATGCCGGTTGGCGTCATCGTGCGCAAAACGCCCGGGGTGACCCGTTGGGCGAAGTGGAACTGGCGCGCCATCGCGGCACTGCCCGGCGCGGGACCCGCCAATTGGCAGGAACTGCGCCGCGAAGGCGATGCTGTGGAATACCACGCCGCCACCTTGCCCCTGACACTCTGGGCCGATGAGACCGAGGCGTACCGGGTCAACCTCGCCGACGGGCAGCCCTCGCTGTATCTGGTGTTGCGGGACGAGTTGGATGGCGACACGCCGCTGAACCCGGTGCTGGTCACCGCTTCGCCGTTTGAGGGTCAGGATTACGCCGATACCGGCGAAGAGATAGTCGAGAAAATCCCGATGACCGAAGGGCTGATCGCCTGGCTGCGGGATTTCACCTTGCAGCATCACAAGGATGAGGTTTTCGTCAAACGCCGCCGCGACAGAAAACGGATCGATCTGGTCGAGGATGGCAAGGGCGATGCCCGCATCCGTCAGGAAAGCGACGTCTACCGCGCGCCCAGAAGGATCGTGCAATGACCCAACCCCGCGATTTCTGGTCCCGCCGCAAGGCTGCCGTTCAGGCCGAAGCGCAAGCCGAGATCGTGGCTGCCGAGGAACAGGCGCTGGCCGCTCAGCACGCCGAGCTGGAAGAAAAGAGCGACGCCGAGATACTGGCTGAATTCAACTTGCCCGATCCCGATCAGTTGCAGGCGGGTGACGATGTCTCGGGCTTCATGGCCAAGGCGGTGCCCGACCGTCTGCGCCGCCGCGCCTTGCGGCGGCTGTGGCGGTTGAACCCGGTGCTGGCCAATGTCGATGGGTTGGTCGATTACGGCGAGGATTACACCGACGCGGCATGCGTGATCGAAAACATCCAGACCGCCTATCAGGTCGGCAAGGGCATGCTGGCCCATGTCGAGGCGTTGGCCGCCCAGGAAGACGACAGCGCCCCAATCGAAGACCCCGACACCCCGGAACCCGAAGCGGAACCGGAACCGGTCGACACCCTGCCCGAAGAACCGGTGCAGATGGCCGAGGTGGAAGAGGTTGAAGAGACCGACCTGCCCCCCGCCCCGCGCCGCATGAAATTTGAATTCGAAGGATGACCCCATGACCGCAAGCAAAGCGCAAGACCTGGATATCTCGGCCGAGGATCGCCTGCGCGCGGATTTCTACAACTTTCTGGGCCTGCTGCTGGCCGGCCCACCCGATCAGATGCTGCTGGACCAGATGGCGGGTCTTGGCGGGGATGAGACCGATCTGGGTCAGGCCATTCAGGCCATGTCCCGGGTTGCCAAGGTCACCAAACCCGCCGCAGCGGAACGGGAATTCAACGCACTGTTCATCGGTCTGGGCCGGGGCGAGCTGCTGCCCTATGCCAGTTTCTATCTGACCGGGTTCCTGAACGAAAAACCGCTGGCGCAGTTGCGCAACGACATGGCCGCGCGCGGCATCACCCGGGCGCAGAATGTTTATGAACC
>NZ_JALCBM010000072.1:0-3949 GCF_028066395.1 Ruegeria sp. | reverse complement strand
TGCGCAACGACATGGCCGCGCGCGGCATCACCCGGGCGCAGAATGTTTATGAACCCGAAGACAACATTGCCTCGCTGATGGAGATGATGGCGGGCATGATCGTGGGCCGCTTTGGCGCGCCTGCCTCGCTGGAGGATCAGAAATCCTTCTGGAACAAGCATATCGGCCCCTGGGCCGCGCATTTCTATTCAGATTTGGAAGCAGCCGAGAACTCGGTCCTCTATGCCTCGGTCGGCACTGCCGGTCGGGTCTTCATGGAGATCGAGCGCGAAGCGTTCCGAATGACGACAGCGTGATGCGCTGTCATTCGCCGACGCCCGCCCGGGCGTTACACTGCAAATGGGAGAAGGAGTAGCCCATGAGCAAGACCAAGGAAGACGGCGCCACCCGCCGCGATTTCCTGAAACTGGCCGGAACCGCAGCCCCCGCTGCCGTCGCCGCCGCCAGCCTGAGCGGTCAAGCCGAAGCAGCCGAGCTGCCAACGGATGAGACCCGCATTCAGGACACTGCGCATACCCGCGCGTATCTGGAAAGCACCCGGTTCTAGGATCGGACGTTTTCACCACCCGACTGACGGTTGCGATTGGCCCTGACGTCGGCATCGAGAAGCACCAAGCCAGCCGTGGCTGACACGGCGCGCAAGGGAGGAAACCAATGCTTAGGAAAAAGACCAACGGGGTTGCGAGACGCCCCCAGCGGACAAGTATCCTGTCCCAGGTCGGCGAGAAAACCGTCGATCGCCGCGCATTTCTGCGTGGCTCGGGCCTGACGATCGGCGGTCTTGCCGCGATCAGCGCCACGGGTGGAACCGTGACGCCAGCCAGCGCCCAGACAGCGGCAAATGCCGCCGTCGAAAACATCAAATCCGTATGCACCCACTGTTCAGTCGGCTGTACTGTCGTCGCCGAAGTGCAGAACGGCGTCTGGGTCGGGCAGGAACCCGGCTGGGACAGCCCGTTCAACCTGGGTGCACATTGTGCCAAGGGGGCCTCGGTCCGCGAGCACGCCCATGGCGAACGCCGCCTCAAGTACCCGATGAAAAAGGAAGGCGGCGAGTGGAAACGCATCAGCTGGGATCAGGCGATCAACGAGATCGGCGACGGCATGATGAACATCCGCGAAGAATCCGGGCCGGACAGCGTGTACTGGCTGGGTTCCGCGAAGCATAACAACGAACAGGCCTATCTGTTCCGCAAGTTCGCCGCCTATTGGGGCACGAACAACGTGGACCATCAGGCGCGTATCTGCCACTCGACCACGGTTGCGGGTGTTGCGAATACATGGGGCTACGGCGCCATGACCAATTCGTACAACGACATCCACAATTCCCGGGCCATCTTCATCATCGGCGGCAACCCGGCCGAGGCGCACCCCGTCTCGCTGCTGCACGTTCTGCGCGCGAAAGAGCAGAACAACGCCCCGCTGATCGTCTGCGACCCGCGCTTTACGCGCACGGCGGCGCATGCGGATGAGTATGTCCGCTTCCGTCCCGGCACCGACGTGGCGCTGATCTGGGGTATCCTGTGGCACATCTTCGACAACGGCTGGGAGGACAAAGAGTTCATCCGCACCCGTGTCTGGGGCATGGACCAGATTCAGGAAGAGGTCGCCAAGTGGACCCCTGATGAGGTCGAGCGTGTCACCGGCACCCCCGGTTCGCAACTGAAGCGTGTAGCGCGCACCATGGCCAATAACCGTCCCGGCACGGTGATCTGGTGCATGGGTGGCACGCAGCACACCAACGGCAACAACAACACCCGCGCCTATTGCGTGCTGCAGCTTGCGCTTGGCAACATGGGCGCCTCGGGTGGTGGCACCAACATCTTCCGCGGCCACGACAACGTGCAGGGCGCGACGGACCTTGGTGTTCTGTCCCACACCCTGCCCGGCTATTACGGGTTGTCGAACGGTGCCTGGGGCCATTGGAGCCGCGTCTGGGGCGAAGACATTGATTGGCTGAAAGGTCAGTTCGCCACGATCAAGGACAAGGAAGGCAAGGACAAGCCGCTGATGAACGAGCGCGGCATCCCTGTCTCCCGCTGGATCGATGGTGTGCTTGAAGACCCGGCGAACATGGATCAGGACAACAACGTCCGCGCCATGGTTCTGTGGGGTCACGCTCCGAACTCGCAAACGCGGGGACCGGAGATGAAGACGGCGATGGAGAAGCTGGACATGCTGGTCGTGATCGACCCGTATCCCACCGTCTCCGCCGTTCTGCATGACCGCACCGATGGCGTTTACCTGCTGCCCGCCTGCACGCAGTTCGAAACCCGTGGCTCGGTCACGGCGTCGAACCGTTCACTGCAATGGCGCGACAAGGTGGTTGATCCGCTGTTCGAAAGCCTGCCGGACGAGGTCATCATGGCCAAGTTTGCCAACAAGTTCGGCTGGGCGGATCGGTTCTTCCGCAATATCGAGATGGAAGACCCCGAGACCCCGAATGTTGAAAGCATCACGCGTGAATTCAACGGCGGGCTCTGGACCATCGGCTATACCGGTCAGTCGCCGGAACGTCTGAAAAGCCATATGGCCAACCAGCACACGTTCGACAGAACCACGCTGCAAGCCATTGGTGGCCCCAACGACGGCGAGTATTACGGTCTGCCCTGGCCCTGCTGGGGCACGGCTGAGATGGGTCATACGGGGACACCGAACCTCTATGACATGTCCAAACCGGTGGCCGAAGGCGGCCTGACCTTCCGCGCACGCTTTGGCGTGGAGCGTGATGGCGACAACCTGCTGGCCGAAGGGGTCTATAGCGTTGGATCGGAAATTCAGGATGGCTATCCCGAATTCACGATGCAGATGCTGATGGACCTTGGCTGGGACGGTGATCTGACGGCCGAGGAACGCGCGGCAATCGAAGCCGTTGCGGGGCCTGAGACCAACTGGAAAACCGACCTCAGCGGCGGTATTCAGCGGGTTGCGATCAAGCATGGCTGTGCGCCCTTCGGGAACGCCAAGGCCCGCGCGGTCGTCTGGACCTTCCCGGACCCGATCCCGCTGCATCGCGAACCGCTTTATACGAACCGGCGCGATCTGGTCGAGGACTATCCGACCTACGAGGACCGTCAGGCCTATCGCCTGCCCACCCTTTACGCATCGATCCAGAAGAACGACTTTTCAAAGGATTACCCGATAATCCTCACGTCAGGTCGTCTGGTCGAATATGAGGGCGGCGGCGAGGAAAGCCGGTCGAACCCGTGGCTGGCCGAACTGCAGCAGGACATGTTCGTCGAGATCAACCCCCGCGATGCCAACAACCTTGGTATCCGTGACGGACAACAGGTCTGGGTCGAAGGTCCCGAAGGCGGCAAGGTCAAGGTGATGGCGATGCTGACCAACAGGGTCGGCGCCGGCGTGGCCTTCATGCCGTTCCACTTTGGCGGCCATTTCCAGGGCGAGGACCTGCGGCACAAGTATCCCGCAGGCGCTGACCCCTATGTCTTGGGCGAAAGTTCCAACACCGCCCAGACCTATGGCTACGATTCAGTGACCCAGATGCAGGAGTCCAAGTGTACTCTCTGCAAGATCTGGGCAGCGTAAGGAGGACGATAAATGGCTAGAGCAAAGTTTCTCTGCGACGCTGAACGCTGCATCGAGTGCAACGCCTGCGTAACCGCGTGTAAGAACGAGCACGAGGTGCCCTGGGGCATCAACCGCCGCAGGGTGGTGACGATCAATGACGGCAACCCGGGCGAACGCTCGATCTCGGTGGCCTGTATGCATTGCTCGGATGCGCCCTGCATGGCGGTGTGCCCGGTCGACTGCTTCTATCAGAACGAAGAAGGCGTCGTCCTGCACTCCAAGGACCTGTGCATCGGTTGCGGCTATTGCTTCTACGCGTGCCCCTTCGGCGCGCCGCAATATCCGCAGGCAGGCAACTTCGGGTCGCGCGGCAAGATGGACAAATGTACCTTCTGCGCCGGTGGCCCCGAGGAGACGC
>NZ_JALCBM010000071.1:5318-22108 GCF_028066395.1 Ruegeria sp. | reverse complement strand
CGATGGAGATCACCGGCAATCTGCACTGGCCGGATGAGATCGACAGTTATACGCCTGAGCCCGATATCGACGACAACATCTGGTTTGCCCGCGATGTGCCTGCTTTGGCCGAAGCTCTGGGGGCAGAGCCGGTGCTGCTGATTGCCCGCTCGGCAACCGACCCCGGCATCACGCCTCTGCCCGTCGATACGGCGGGCATCCCCAATGATCATCTGCAATATGCAATCACCTGGTTTGGTCTGGCTTTGGTCTGGGCCGCGATGACCGGTTATTTCCTGTGGCGCAGCCGCGCCCCTTCTGAGAGTGACGCGACATGAAATATATCTCGACCCGTGGGCAGGCGCCCGAACTGACGTTTGAAGAGGCGATGCTGACCGGGCTGGCCCGGGATGGTGGCCTGTATCTGCCCGCCGAGATCCCGGTGATGTCGCAGGATGAGATCGCCGCGCTGGCGGGGTTGCCTTATGAGGAAATCGCATTCCGGGTGATGTGGCCCTATGTCAGCGGCTCCTTCGCCGAGGATGAGTTCAAGCAGATCATCGCCCGCGCCTATGAAGGTTTTGGCCATGACGCCCGCGCGCCGTTGAAGCAGCTGAACGAAAACCACTTCCTGCTGGAGTTGTTCCACGGGCCGACTCTGGCCTTCAAGGATTTCGCGATGCAGCTGATTGGTCAGTTGTTCCAGGTCGCTCTGAAGCGGCGCGGGGATCGGGTGACCATCGTGGGGGCGACCAGTGGTGACACCGGCTCTGCCGCTATCGAAGCGTTCCGGGGGCTGGACGCGGTGGATGTGTTCATCCTGTTCCCCCATGGCCGTGTGTCCGAAGTGCAGCGTCGTCAGATGACCACACCTGCAGACAGCAACGTGCATGCGCTGGCCGTGGATGGCGATTTCGACGATTGTCAGGCCGCCGTAAAGGATATGTTCAACGATTTCGACTTCCGCGATGGGGTGAAACTGGCCGGTGTGAACTCGATCAACTTTGCGCGGGTGCTGGCGCAGGTGGTGTATTATTTCTCGGCCGCTGTCAGCCTTGGCGCGCCGCATCGCAAGGTCAGCTTTACTGTGCCCACCGGCAATTTCGGGGATATTTTCGCAGGCTACATCGCCAAGCGGATGGGGCTGCCGATTGACCGGCTTGTGGTGGCGACCAACCAGAATGACATCCTGCATCGGTGCCTCTCGGGTGAGGGGTATTTCAAGGGCGACACCATCCCCTCGATCAGCCCGTCGATGGATATTCAGGTCAGCTCAAACTTTGAACGGGCGCTGTATTACGCCTATGGCGAGGATGGTGCAGCGGTTGCGCAGTTGATGGATGAGCTGAAGTCCGGCGGCTTCAATGTCAGCCAAGGGGCGATGGAGGCGCTGCGCGAAAACTTTGACTCAGGCCGCGTGTCCGAGGACGAGACGCTGACAACGATCAAGCACACGCTGGTCCATAGCGCCGAACTGGTCTGCCCGCATACCGCCGTGGGTATCAAGGTCGCCGAAGAGGATCGTGCGGCGGACGTGCCGATGATCACTCTGGCCACCGCGCATCCGGCGAAATTCCCGGCAGCGGTCGAGAAGGCGAGCGGGGAACATCCGCCTCTTCCATCCCGCATGTCTGATCTGTATGAACGTCCGGAACGGGTGACCCGCATTGCCAATGATCTGGGTGCCCTTGAGGATCATATCAGAAGGCATATTGCTGAGTGACAGTCAGACAGGACCAGCTGAAGAACGGCTTTCGTATCGTCAGTGAACATATGCCGGTGCTGCAATCGGCGGCCATCGGCATCTGGGTGACCGCCGGTGGGCGGCATGAGCGGATCGAACAGAACGGCATCGCGCATTTCCTTGAGCATATGGCGTTCAAGGGGACCGAGCGGCGCTCGGCTTTGCAAATCGCCGAAGCCATTGAGGATGTGGGCGGGTATATCAACGCCTATACCTCGCGCGAGGTGACGGCGTACTACGCGCGCGTGCTGAAAGACGATGTGGCGCTGGCGATGGATGTGATCGGCGACATCGTTCTGAATCCGGTGTTTGATCCGCGTGAGATCGAGGTCGAGCGCGGTGTGATCCTGCAGGAGATCGGTCAGGCCTATGACACGCCGGACGATGTGATCTTTGACTGGTTGCAAGAGCAGAGCTATCACGACCAGCCTCTGGGCCGCACCATTCTGGGGCCGACCGAGCGGGTCAGCGCGTTTTCGCGCGAGGATCTGTCCGGGTTCGTGTCGGAACATTACGGGCCGGAGCAGATGATCCTGTCGGCGGCTGGTGCCGTCGATCACGATCAACTGATGAAAATGGCCGAAGAGATGTTCGGTCATCTGCAACCGCGTAAAGGTCTGATCCCCGAAGCGGCCCGGTTCACAGGCGGCGAGGCGCGGCAGGAGAAAGAGCTGGAGCAAGCTCATTTCGCTTTGGCTCTTGAAAGCCCCGGCTATCGGGACGATGCAATCTACGCGGCGCAGATTTATTCCACCGCTTTGGGCGGCGGCATGTCCTCGCGCCTGTTCCAGGAGGTGCGCGAGACGCGCGGGCTGTGCTATACGATCTTCGCGCAGACCGGAGCCTATGCGGATACCGGGACGACCACGATCTATGCCGGAACTTCGGCCGATCAGGTGGCAGAGCTGGCGACGATTACCATCGACGAGATGAAGCGCGCCGCCGAGGACATGAGCGCCGAAGAGGTCGCCCGCGCCCGCGCGCAGATGAAGGCCGGGATGCTGATGGGTCTGGAAAGCCCCTCGAACCGGGCCGAACGTCTGGCGCGGTTGGTGCAGATCTGGGGCCGTGTGCCCTCGCTTGAGGATACGGTCGCCAAGATCGATGCGGTCAGCACCGAGGATGTGCGCGCCTTTGCCGAACAGATGGCGGTGCAGGCCCCTGCGGCGCTGGCGCTGTATGGTCCGGTGACGGGCGCGCCAAGCCTGGCGGATTTGCAGGAGAGGCGTGCGGCGTGATGCTGTTGGGCCGACGCAAGCTGAAACTCGAAACCGAGCGGCTGAGCTTGCGCCCGCCTGTGCATTCCGACTTTAACGACTGGGCGGCCCTGCGGCGGGCGTCCAAGGATTATCTGACCCCGTGGGAGCCGATCTGGGCCAAGGATCACCTGAGCCGGAAATCATTTACGAACCGGGTGTATTGGGCGCAGCGATCGGTGGCGAGTGGAACGGCAATCCCTCTGTTTCTGTTTCGGCGGCAGGATGACGTGCTGATGGGCGCGATCACTTTGGACAATATCCGGCGGGGACCGGCGCAGGCCGGTACGCTGGGGTA
This sequence comes from Ruegeria sp., assembly GCF_028066395.1. Lineage (GTDB taxonomy): Bacteria > Pseudomonadota > Alphaproteobacteria > Rhodobacterales > Rhodobacteraceae > Ruegeria. The sequence goes on along the minus strand of NZ_JALCBM010000071.1, from coordinate 18,831 downwards.
CTGGACCGGGCAGGCTTTTGCCCGTCAGGGATATATGCGTGAAGCTATCGGCGCGGTGGTGCATCATGCCTTTACCCGACTGGACCTGAGCCGGATTGAGGCCGCCTGTTTGCCCGAGAACAAGCCCTCGCGCGGGTTGTTGGAAAGCTCGGGCTTCAAGTATGAGGGCGTGGCGCAATCCTATCTGCAGATCGATGGTCGGTGGCGGACGCATGTTCTTTATGCCAGTTTGCGGTCGGATCGGCGGGGCAGGACGGACGCGGGGTAGCTGGCCCCGTTGGGGCCATGGGGGCGCTGCCCCCAAACCCCCGGGATATTTTTGGCCAGATGAACAAGGGGCATGACTTGTTGGCTGAGTGCGCTACACTTGGGTCATGCGCTGGTTGGTTGTTGCATTGATGGTGATCTCGGGCGGGGCTGCCGCGCAGGAGCGGCGGCCGAGCCATTGCATCGCCATCGCGGATGCCGCACCGGGGATCGAGTTTCTGCACAAGGCGGCGTGGAGTGATCCGGTGCCCGAGTTCTCGGTCAGGATCAGCTATGTCGCGCATGCGTCCTTTCTGATCCAGACGCGTGGGGGGCTGAATGCGGTGACCGATTTCACCGGGTTCATTGGCGGTGCCGATCTGATCCCGGATGTGGTCACCATGAACCATGCGCACAGCACCCATTGGACCGCCCATCCCGATCCCGCCATTCCGCATGTTCTACCCGGTTGGGGCGAATTCGGGAAGGGGATCGAGCATCATCTGGATCTGGGTGAGATGCTGGTGCGCAATGTCTCGACCGATATTCGATCTGCTTTTTCCGGAATTGAGGAGCGAGGCAACTCGATTTTCGTGTTCGAGGTCGAGGGATTGTGTATCGGCCATCTTGGCCATCTGCATCATGTGCCGTCGGATGAGCAATTTGCGGCGCTGGGGCGGCTGGATGTGGTGATGGCGGCGGTGGATGGTGGGACGACCATGCCTCTGCCCGAGATGATCTCGGTGCTTAAGCGGCTGAAAAGCTCGGTCATCATTCCGATGCATTGGTTTTCCGGTTTCTCGCTGGATCGGTTTCTGGCCGATATTCGCGGGGAGTTTCCGGTTGAACGGGACGGGGTGTCTGAGATCACGGTGTCCTTGCGCACGCTACCCGACCGGCCCACGGTAGTGGTGTTGGAGCCGCGTTACCTGATTGATCTGGAATAGGGCTTGTCGCGGGGCGGGCGCTTGGGCAAGGAAGGGGTATGACGCTGAACCCTGCCAATGATGATTTCGCCCAATCGATCCGCGCGCATCTGCCTGAGGATGTTCTGCGTCCCGTGACTGCCCGCTATCTTGAGGAGCCCCGGGGGCGCTATGCCGGGCAGGCGGGGGTGCTGGCCTTGCCCCGAACGGTCGAAGAGGTGGGGACGCTAGTACGTCTCGCCTCGGACGCGCGTGTGCCGGTGGTGCCTTATGGCGGCGGCACCGGGTTGGTGGGGGGGCAGGTTTGCCCGGACGGGCTCGCGCCGCTGGTGATTTCCCTGGAGCGGATGGCGGCGATCCGGGCGGTTTACCCCACCGAAAACGTGTTGATTGCCGAGGCTGGGGCTATTCTGGCGGATGTTCAGGCGGCGGCTGATGGGGCTGGTCGACTGTTTCCCCTGTCGCTGGCCGCGCAAGGCTCCTGCCGGATCGGAGGGAACCTTGCGACCAATGCGGGCGGATTGAACGTGCTACGCTATGGCAATGCCCGCGATCTGTGTCTGGGGCTTGAGGCCGTGCTGCCCAGTGGCCAGATTTGGCACGGGCTGAGCCGGTTGCGAAAGGACAATACCGGCTACGATCTGCGCAACCTTCTGGTCGGATCCGAGGGGACATTGGGGATCATCACGGCAGCGGCGCTGAAACTGTACCCGAAGCCTGCGGGTGTCGGGACGGCGGTGTTTCAGGTCCGTTCACCCGAGGCGGCCATTGATCTGTTGTCGATGCTGCGGGATCAGGTGGGCGAGGCGATCAGCGCCTTTGAGCTGCTGCACCGGCAGGGGTTGGAGTTCCTGGCCGAGGTCCTGCCGCAGGTTCGGCAGCCCTTTGCCACGCCACCAGAATGGAGCGTTCTGATCGAACTGGGCCTTGCCGCGGATCAGGACCCGGTTGCCGCGCTGGAGGCCCTGTTTGTGGCAGGGCAGGCGCGCGGGTTGGTCGAGGACGGGGTCATTGCGCAGAACCTGTCTCAACGGGATGCATTGTGGGCCGTGCGCGAGCAAATCCCCGAGGCCAACAGGCTGATCGGGTCAATCTCAAGCCACGATATCTCGGTCCCGATCTCGTCCATTCCTGAATTCATCCGGCGCGGGGCGGCGATGATTGCTGATCTGGGGCCCTATCGCATCAATTGTTTCGGCCATCTGGGCGATGGCAATCTGCATTACAATATATACCCGCCCAAAGGGCATAGCCGGGCCGAGTATGAGGGTCAACGATCCATTGTCATGCACGCGGTGCACGATCTGGTGCATGCATTTGGCGGGTCAGTCAGCGCCGAACATGGGGTGGGGCGGATGAAGGTAACGGATATCGAGCGCTATGGCGACCCGACCAAACTGACCGCCATGCGGGCGATCAAACAGGCGCTGGACCCTAAAGGGATCATGAACCCCGGCGCGGTGTTGCGCTAGGGTTTCGGTAGCTTAAAGCCCCTCGAACTCGCACAGGACATGGACATCCATGCCCATCCCCTCAAGCAACTTACGCCCGCCCAGTTCCGGCAGATCAATGATGAACGCGCATGAGACGATCTCACCCCCCAGCCGTTCGATCAGCTTGATCCCGGCCTCGGCCGTGCCGCCGGTGGCCAGCAGATCATCGACGACGAGGATTTTCTCGCCCGGTTGGATGGCGTCGTCATGGATTTCGACGATCGCCTCGCCATATTCCAGCTTGTAGTCCTGACTGATCGTGGTGCCGGGCAGCTTGCCTTTTTTGCGGATCGGTACGAAGCCGACGCTCAGCTGGTGGGCAATGGCCCCGCCCAGAATGAAGCCACGTGCCTCAAGACCTACAACCTTGTCGATCTGTTCGCCCGCATAGGGGTGCAGCATCTGGTCGATGGCGATGCGAAAGCCACGCGGGTCGGCAAACAGGGTGGTCACATCGCGGAACATGATCCCTTCATGGGGGAAATCCACGATGGTTCGGATGTAATCCTTGACGGTTTTGTTTCTGGACATGAACCACCCTTTGTACCGAGTCAAAACACGCCAGTGTTTGGCTTATCCCTGCGGCTTATGCAAGGAAAACGCTGTCAGGCAGGTTTAAGCCGGGCGCCGCAGAACTGCTGTGGCCACGCCCATCCCGATCAGCGTCAGCCCGCCAAACCGGGTCATCGCTGTGATGACTCCGGCGCGTCCGATCATCCGGCGCAGGCGGTCGGCCAGCAACGCATAGGCCAGCGCATTCAACCAAGCCAGGCTGACGAATGTGGCGATCAGGATGGCGAATTGAGGGCCCAGAGGCTCGGCCGGGCGCAAGAACTGCGGCACGAAGGCGATGAAAAACGCGATGGATTTCGGGTTCAGCGCAGTCACGGCTGCCGCATGGCCAAACACCCCGCGCGCGGTGATGTCTCTGCCGGTATCGACGGGGTTCAACCCACCGGAGGGCGCGCTGCGCAACAGTTTGAGACCAAGCCAGACCAGATAGGCCGCGCCAACCCATTTCAGCACGGAAAACAGGGTGGCCGAGGCCAGAACCAGCGCCCCCAACCCCAACAGAGAAGCGCTCATCGCGATCAGATCGCCAACGGCCACGCCGGTGGCCGAAGCCACCGCAACGCTGCGCCCTTTGGACAGCGCATAGCTGAGCACTAACAAAACTGTTGGCCCGGGGATCATCAATAATGCGGTTGATGCGGCGACAAAGGTCAGCCAAAGGTCCAGTTCCATGGGGTATCCCTTTTCCGTTTCCGCGCCAGCAAGCCTCGGTGCAGCTGCAAGGTCAAGCCTTTCTTGGCCCGGTAACGCGCCGCATCAGCGCCTCAAGCGGTCCGTGTTTGAACCACCGCGACCAGAGCAGCGCATATCCCGAAGATGCAGCGCAGAATAAAAGGGCATACAAGGCGATTTCCGGCGGGCTGAGGGTGCCGTTCAGCAATCCCAGCGCCTCTAACAACCCCATCCCGATCAGGATATGCGCCATGTACAAAGTCAGGCTCTGCCGTCCCGGAATCGTCAATACCCGCGCGATACGCAGGCGTTCGATCATTGGCCAGAGTTTCAACAACAGCCCGATCAAAACACAAGCAGTCCCTGTGCTTGCGACAATGTAAAACGGTCCGGGCGGGATGGATTCCGTTCCCAGATAGGCCACCAGCTCTGGGTCTGAGGTCAGCATGTGTGGGAACAGCGCCAAAACTGCCGCAGCAAATCCCCACATGATCAGGCGGTGCTGGATGCAGAGGGTCCGCATGTCAGATCGGCCAATCGCCATACCGATCAGCAGGAACGCCGCCCAGGGCAACACCGGGTGCCATCCGTTGAAGAAGGCATTGCGCAGGAAACCGGGCAGGGTCCAAAGGTCGGTATAGGTCAGAGTACCCCAATCCCAGCCGCGATCATAATCCAGAAACAGGTGGGCCAGAACAGAAAGGGAGACAATTCCAAGCGCGCCCAACCACAGGACGCGCTGAGACGCGCTCAAGAACGCTGCGCCAACAAGAAAATAGAGCGCGTAGAAATGCAGGATGTCAGCGTCGAACACCGTCATGTTGATCAGGCCCAAAGCGAACAGAAACGCGGCCCGGCGTAGCATCAGCGCTGCAGTGGGTCTTGATAGACTCACGCCAATTCCGGCCAGAATGACGAATAAGGCCGCCGCACGCCCTTCGATGGCATCAATCATGACCGAGGTCCAGTCCGCACCAGAGGCGACTTGTGCAGCAATCCGGAAATTGACCAGCACCATGCCGCAAAAGGCCAGAAACCGCGCGCCATCCAGCGCATCAAGTCGGGTCATCCAGTTTCCTTTCAGGCAAGTTGCGGCAGAAGGGGGCGCTGCCCCCGCCGCCCTGCGGGCGACTCCCCCGGGATATTTCTAGCCAGATGAAGAATGGATTCCCTGCTTCATCTGGCCCTAAATATCCCGGAGCGCGAGGCAGAGCCTCGCATAAATCTTTATGTTTTTATTAAGCTTTCCGTTTTCATGTCCGGTTTGCTTTGACCCCCAAATCAGACTCATGTTTGGATGTCAAAGAACCCGACCCGCCACCGCGTCCAGTTTCGCCAGCAGCGCCGCGTCGCGTTTCTCGGGCGCGGTCAGGATGGCAAAATCCAGCGCGCGGTCGCAGCCATGGGGGCAGGCTGCGCGGTCGCCTCCAAGCAGTTCCGGCAGCCCTTTGACCAAAGCGCGGGCCTTGTCTGCGTTGCCGGTCAGGGTTGCGATGATGGCAGTAACGTCAACCTCGCCATGATCAGGGTGCCAACTGTCATAATCCGTAACCATCGCAACCGAGGCGTAACACAGCTCTGCCTCGCGGGCGAGTTTGGCTTCGGGCATGTTGGTCATGCCGATCACGTCGCAGCCCCAATGCTCGCGATACATTTTTGATTCCGCCAGGGTCGAGAATTGCGGGCCTTCCATCGCCAGATAGGTGCCACCGCGATGTATGGTGATGCCTGCAGCCTTGCCCGCCGTTTCACAGGCATCCGACAGGCGTGGGCAGGTCGGGTGGGCGACGCTGACATGGGCAACGCAGCCGGTTCCGAAAAAGCTTTTGTCGCGCGCAAAGGTGCGGTCGATGAATTGGTCCACGATCACGAAATCGCCGGGTGCCATGTGTTCGCGGAACGATCCACAGGCCGAGACGGAAATCACATCCGTCACCCCCAGCCGTTTCAGCGCGTCGATATTGGCGCGATAGGGGACCTCGGTCGGGGAATGCACATGGCCGCGCCCGTGACGCGGCAGAAAAGCCATATCCACCCCGTTCAGAGATCCGGTCAGGATCTGGTCCGAAGGCGCACCCCAGGGCGATTCAACCGTGACCCATTCTGCACCTTCCAGACCTTCGATGTCGTAGATGCCCGATCCTCCGATAACGGCGATTTTTGTCTGGGTCACGTGTCGTCTCCGCTTGCTGTCTCTGATCAGAATATCTGTCTGTCGCAGGGTGGTTTGGCAAGCATGTTCAGCGGTTTGAGGATGACTTTTCCGCTCTTCGGAGGGATTAGTCATGCAATAGACGCATACCTGCTTCCCGATTGGCGCCGTATCCCCGAGCGGCTGGGACGGGTAAAAGGGCGCTTTCGCGCCAACAGACCCAAGCCACAGGACACGTCCATGCCCCGAGCCATGCTGGCAAGTTTTGCCAACCGCCTTGCCATACCCGATCTGCGCTGGTCGCCGGACGAGGGTCTGACGTTCTCACGGCTGCGGATCGAGCTGTTGTCCGGCCTGACTGTGGCCCTTGCGCTGGTGCCCGAGGCCGTGGCCTTTGCTTTTGTGGCGGGCGTCCACCCGCTGGTCGGGCTGTACGCGGCCTTTCTGGTTGGTCTTATTACCGCGCTGATTGGTGGGCGTCCGGGTATGATCTCGGGTGCGACGGGTGCTTTGGCGGTGGTCATGGTGGCGCTGGTGGCCGAGCATGGGGTTGAATACCTGTTCGCGACGGTCGTTTTGATGGGTATCCTGCAGGTCATTGCAGGGGCTATGCATTGGGGGCGCTTCATTCGTCTGGTGCCGCATCCGGTAATGCTGGGCTTTGTGAACGGTCTGGCCATCGTGATCTTCCTGGCGCAGATGGGCCAGTTCAAGGTGCCCGGCACCATGGAAAACACTGGCCACGGGGTCGGTGGCGGAGAATGGCTGTCCGGCATGCAGCTTTACACCATGCTGGGGCTGGTGGCGCTGACCATGGCAGTGATCTGGGTGATGCCGCGCATCACGCGCATCATCCCTGCGCCGTTGGCCGGGATCGTCGTGGTTGCAGCCATCGTAATCGGCATGGGGCTGGATGTGCCGCGTGTCGGCGATCTGGCCTCAATCGAGGGCGGCTTGCCGTCCTTCCATATCCCGATGGTACCGCTGAACTGGGAAACTTTTGAAATCATCTTGCCCTACGCCGTTATCCTGGCCGCCATCGGTCTGATCGAATCCCTGCTGACTCTGAACCTTGTGGGAGAGATCACCGGCAAACGCGGCGGAGCCTCGCAGGAATGCATCGCGCAGGGCGCGGCCAATGTCGTGACCGGATTCTTCGGCGGCATGGGCGGTTGCGCGATGATCGGTCAGTCGATGATCAACGTGAAATCCGGCGGTCGGACCCGTATCGCAGGTATCGCTGCCGCACTGTTCTTGCTGGTGTTCATCCTGTTTGCCTCGCCGCTGATCGAGCAGATCCCGCTGGCCGCGCTGGTGGGTGTGATGTTCATGGTTGTGATCGGCACCTTCGCCTGGAACTCGTTCAAGATCCTGCTCAAGGTCCCAATGATGGACGCCTTTGTGATCGTTCTGGTGACGGTTGTGACGGTGATGGAGGACCTCGCGGTCGCGGTGGTTGTTGGTGTGATCGTCTCGGCACTGGCCTACGCGTGGAACAACGCCAAACGCATCCATTCGGTCACGCGCGAGTCGGCCACCGAAGAGGGCGCGAAGGTCTATGAAATTCAGGGACCGTTGTTCTTCGGCTCCTCCGATGGGTTCATCGAACTGTTTGATGTGGCAAATGACCCGGAAACCGTGATCGTGGATTTCGCTGACAGTCGGGTAGTCGACCAATCCGCGCTACAGGCCATCGAAAACATTGCCGGGAAATATGAGGCTGCGGGCAAACGCGTGATGCTGCGCCACCTGAGCCGTGACTGTCACAAACTGCTTACCAAAGCCGGGCATCTGATGGTCGACAGCGATGATGACCCGGAATACGAATTGGTCGTTGACTATTCGGTCCGCACGGGCATCTTGGGCGGTCACTGAATTTTTGCGAGGCTCTGCCTCGCGCTCCGGGATATTTAGGGCCAGATGAAGCAGGGGATCCATTCTTCATCTGGCTGGAAATATCCCGGGGGAGTCGCCCACCGGGCGGCGGGGGCAGAGCCCCCTTCAGCCTATCAGTCGTCCGGGCGGGACAGTGAGAACAGTTCGGTGACAACCGAGTAATCCCGGTAACCCAGTCGCGCCAGCGGCTGAAACGCGGTCACATCAAACTTGCCGTCCTTCAGGCAGTCGTCGCGCAGGTGCACGCCGGTGACCTCTCCGAAAACCACGCGGTTTGCCTCGCCCGGCAGGGTGACGATCTGGGTCAGTTTGCATTCCAGTGCGGCAGGGGCGTCGGCGATGCGGGCGCAGGGGATGGTTTCGCACTCGACCGGTGTCAGCCCGGCATGGGTGAATTCGTCTTGCTCTTTGGGCAACCCGGCGGAGGTGGCGTTCATGGCGTCCCGGTGCGCGTGGGCGACGACGTTTACGCAGAACACACCGGTTGCCTCGATATTGGCGACACTGTCCTTGCCGTCTTCCTGATCGTGCTTGCTGCCGGTTGTGGCGAACATCACCTGTGGCGGCGTATAGGCCACGCCGTTGAAGAAGGAATAGGGGGCCAGATTGTTGATCCCCTCCGCGTCGCGGGTTGAAATCCAGCCGATTGGCCGGGGCGTGATGATGGCGTTGAACGGGTTGTGCGGCAGGCCGTGACCGTTTTCGGGGCGATAGAACATCTGAACTCCAAGCGTTTGCCCAAGGCGTACCGAAGTGCTAGGGCGAATTCCAGCAAGGAAAAGAGGGCCGGAGTGCAGCAGTTCAGGATCAGGCCGGAAACGCCGGAGGATTGGTGGGAGGTTGAGGCCCTCTATGACCTGTGCTTTGCGCCCGGGCGCGAGGCGTTGTCGTCCTACCGGCTGCGAGATGATGTGCCGCCGGTGGCCGGGTTGTCTCAGGTGGCGCGGGACGGGCAGGGCATTCTGGCCGGGGCGATCCGGTTCTGGCCGGTGCATGTCGGGGATCATGACGCGTTGTTGCTGGGCCCGGTGGCCGTACATCCGACCCATCAGGGTGAGGGGTTGGGGGGCTACCTGATCCATCAGGGCATCGAGGCCGGGCGCAAGCAGGGTTGGGATCGGGTCATGCTGGTGGGCGATGCGCCCTATTACGCACGCTTTGGCTTTGACCGTTTGCACGGGGTCGAGATGCCACCACCGACCAACCCTGAACGGGTGCTGGGGCTTGAATTGAGCGCCGAAAAATGGGCTGGAATTCAGGGCCTTGTCACCCGCTGGACACGCTGAGCCATTGAAAACCGGCGCCAAAATGCCGATCTTTTTAGGACAGGAGGGCACATATGCACGACGTGGTTCTTGTCGAAAAGATCGATCCAGAGGCCGAGCTTGATCGGCTGGCAACCCATTACAACGCTGCCGGAGGGGCGGGGATCAAGCTGCTGAACCGATTGGGCGGATCGGCGGAATCATTGTTGGAGCAACTGCCCGAACCGGTGCGGCAGGGATTGACCGGGGCGACCGAGCAGGCGCTGTGGGTGGCTATGCATGCAGCCCAAAGCTCGCGCCGGGCGGTGCCGGATCAGCCGCCTTGGGTGAACACGGCCGTGACCACCGCAATGGGGGCTGCGGGCGGATTGGGCGGTGTTTCGACCGCGTTGATGGAACTGCCTGCGACCACCACGATGTTGTTGCGATCCATTCAGGGTGCGGCGGCGCGCGAAGGGTTTGACCCGGCGGAGGAAGGCGTGAAATTCGACTGCATCCGCGTGCTGTCCGCCGCTGGTCCGCTGTCTCATGACGATGGGGTGGATACCGGGTTTTTCTCGGTCCGATTGACCTTGACGGGGCCGACGATGCAGCGGCTGATCGCGGCGGTGGCGCCGAAATTGTCGGTGGTGCTGGGGCAGAAGCTGGCGGCGCAGTCGGTGCCCATTCTGGGTGCCCTGGCCGGAGGTGGTACGAATTACGTCTATACGCGTTACTACCAGCAGATCGCCCATGTGCATTTCGGCCTGCGGCGGCTGGCGGTGGATGCGGATATTCCGCATGACGAATTGGTGCAGCGTTTGTCACAGCGCATGTTGCGGTGACAAGGTTCTGCACACTGGACAAAACCGGTGTGTAAAATACCACAATCTCCAACCTTACCCTAGGTAAGCTAGGGGCGGTGGGGCTTGATATTGGTTCGCCGCTTGGTATCTATTCGCCCATCGACATCTGGACCGACCATGATTCAATACGCGTTGAAATGCAGTGACGGCCACAGCTTTGACAGCTGGTTCCAATCGGCTGCGGCCTTTGACAAGCTTGCTGCGGCAGGGATGGTGACCTGCGCTGTTTGCGGCTCGGCCCAGGTGGAAAAGGCGATCATGACCCCTCGGGTTCGTCCGGCGCGCAATGCTGTGGCTCCGGTCGCTCCTCAACCCGAACCTGCGCCCATCGACATGGCGACCCCGGCGCCCGAGGTTGAACAGGCGCTGGCGAAGTTGCGGGATGTGGTCGAAAAGAACTCGGACTACGTTGGCAATGAATTCGCCAGCGAGGCGCGCAAGATGCATCTGGGCGATGCGCCAGAGCGCGCGATCTATGGCGAGGCCAAGCCGGAAGAGGCGCGCGCCCTGATCGAAGACGGGGTTCCTGTCGCACCTCTGCCCTTCATTCCCAGCCGCAAGACGAACTGAGCCCATGCATATCGTCATCACCGGCGTCAATCGCGGGATCGGCAAATCGCTGGCCGAGCATTACCGGGCGCAAGGCCATCAGGTCACCGGCACCGCGCGACGCGGCGATGCACAGGTTATTCTGGATGTCACCGACCCGGCCAACCACGCCGAAATGGCCAAAACACTGGCCGACCAGCCGGTTGACCTGCTGATCTGCAACGCTGGCGTCTATCTGGACAAGGGTCACGGTATCGATGAATACCCGGTGGACATGTGGGCGCAGAGCTTTGCCACCAATGTGACCGGCGTTTTCCTGACCGTGCAGTCTTTGCTGCCCAATCTGCGTGCCGCGCAGGGGCGGATCGCGATTATGTCGTCTCAGATGGCGTCACATACCCGCGCGCCGGGCGGCAGTTACATCTACCGCGCGTCCAAGGCGGCGGTGCTTAATCTGGGGCGCAATCTGGCCACCGATCTGAAGGCGGATGGCATCGCCGTGGGCGTTTATCACCCCGGATGGGTGCAGACGGATATGGGCGGGGCCGGGGCCGAAATCTCGGTGGATCAGGCCACGGCGGGGCTGGTCGCGCGGTTCGACGCGCTGTCGCTGGGCAATTCGGGCTGTTTTGAGACCTGGGACGGGCGTCCCCACGCCTATTGACGGGTCAGGGCGGCCTTGGGGATTTCGTAGACCTCACCCGGTTCGATGAAGATCACCATCAGATCGCCCGGTGTTTCATAAGAGATTTTCGCGGTTGAGCTGCTGGAATCCGGGATGCCATCGGTGAAATAAATCCGCCGCACCTCGCCCGTGTTCAGTTGAACCGCCAGTGTAGACGTACCATCGTCCTTGTGGCGCAGCTCAGCCGGGCAGCTGGACAGAGGTTCCCCGGCGATGGCGGCGCAGGGCACCGTACCTAACGAGTTCTGGCCATCCGTGCCAGACAGGGTCGCCTCTTGCGCCCATGCGGGCGAGGTCATCAGGGTCAGGGCGATTGCAAAGCGGTACATGGAAAGCCTCGTGGATTGGTCGTTTGGCGCCACGCTGACACCGCCGCCCGGCAATGTAAAGCGGCCCCGTGACGCAGCCGGATCGGCTTTGCGCCCTTGCCCTTGCGGCCCCCCTGACATAAGAGGCACGAGATCTGAATTCCAAGGCGCGGAGACACCAGCCCCCATGCCCTTACTCGTGATGAAATTCGGCGGCACGTCGGTTGCCAATCTTGACCGTATCCGCCGCGCGGCCAAACGTATCGGCGTCGAAGTCGCCAAGGGCTATGACGTGATCGTCATCGTCTCGGCCATGTCGGGCAAGACCAATGAATTGGTGGGCTGGGTCAACGAAACCTCGCCCCTGTTCGATGCGCGGGAATATGACGCCGTGGTGTCCTCGGGCGAAAACGTCACCGCCGGTCTGATGGCGCTGACGCTGCAAGAGATGGATATCCCGGCGCGCAGCTGGCAGGGTTGGCAGGTGCCGCTGATGACCACCAGCGCCCACAGCCAGGCCCGGATCGAGGAAATCCCGACCGAAAACCTGAGCCAGAAATTCGACGAAGGTATGAAAGTTGCCGTGGTTGCAGGCTTTCAGGGCATCAGCCCCGAAGGCCGTATCACCACGCTGGGCCGCGGTGGATCGGATACCACGGCGGTGGCCTTTGCGGCCGCCTTTGGTGCCGAACGCTGTGACATCTACACGGATGTGGACGGCGTTTATACCACCGACCCGCGCATCTGTGACAAGGCGCGCAAGCTGGATCGCATCTCGTTCGAGGAAATGCTGGAACTGGCCTCGCTGGGGGCCAAGGTGCTGCAGACCCGCTCGGTCGAGCTGGCGATGCGCTACAAGGTGAAACTGCGCGTTCTTTCAAGCTTTGAGGAACAATCCGACGAGGCCGGTACACTGGTCTGCGACGAGGAGGATATCATGGAATCCAATGTTGTGGCCGGTGTGGCCTATTCCCGCGACGAAGCCAAGATGACCCTGGTGTCGGTGGCCGACCGCCCGGGCATCGCGTCGATCATCTTTACCGCGCTCAGCGATGCGGGGGTGAATGTGGACATGATCGTGCAGAACATCTCGGACGAGGGGCGCACGGACATGACCTTTTCCTGCCCCACCGATCAGGTGGCGCGTTCCGAACAGGCGCTGCTGGCGATCAAGGACGCGGGTGAGCTGAACTATGCCGAACTGGTCGCGGACGAAGATGTCTGCAAGGTCTCGGTCGTGGGGATCGGCATGCGCTCGCAATCCGGTGTGGCGGCCAAAATGTTCAAGGTACTCTCGGATGAGGGGATCAACATCAAGGTCATTACAACCTCTGAGATTAAAATTTCCGTTCTGGTGGACAGGAAATACATGGAACTTGCGGTTCAGGCACTGCATGATGCCTTTGAACTGGACAAGGCGGCCTGAGCATTTCAGCCAGAGGGCGCGCCTGATACCATAAACCGGGTGGGCCATGGTGGACGGCACCGAAACAGAATCCCGCAAGCTGCTGGGGCGGCTGCGTGAAGAGATGGCGAGCGAGGCCGCCGGTCAGGAACGTCTTGACCGGATGACCCATCTGATCGCCGACAGTATCCGGGCCGAGGTCTGCTCGATCTATCTGTTCCGCGACGACGACACGCTGGAGCTGTGCGCGACCGAGGGCCTGTCGCCCGAAGCCGTCCACAAGACCCGCATGCGCATGGGCGAGGGGTTGGTGGGCCGCGTCGCCAAAAGCGGCAAAGTGGTGAACACCGCCGATGCGCCCTCGGCCAAGGGGTTCCGGTATATGCCCGAAACGGGCGAGGAGCGGTTTACCTCCTTCCTTGGCGTTCCGGTGCAGCGTCTTGGCGAAAAGCTGGGCGTGCTGGTGGTGCAGTCGCGCGAGGCGCGGAAATTCACCGC
>NZ_JALCBM010000071.1:0-5218 GCF_028066395.1 Ruegeria sp. | reverse complement strand
GCGAAAAGCTGGGCGTGCTGGTGGTGCAGTCGCGCGAGGCGCGGAAATTCACCGCCGATGAGATTTATGCGCTGGAAGTCGTGGCCATGGTTCTGGCGGAGATGGCCGAGCTTGGCGCCTTTGTCGGCGAGGGCGCGGCTCTGTCACCGCTGCACCAGCAATCGGTTCTTTTGCGCGGTGGTCCGGCGCAGGAAGGCTCGGCCGAGGGGCATGTCTGGCTGCATGAACCTCGTGTCGTGGTCACCAATCCGATTGCCGAAGACCCCAAGCGCGAGTTGGAACGCCTGTCCGAGGCTGTGGACGAGTTGCGCGTTGGCGTCGACAAGATGCTGGAGATTTCGCAGAACGGCGACAAGGAACAACTGGAGGTTCTGGAAGCCTACCGGATGTTCGCCAATTCCAAGGGCTGGATGCGGCGGATGGAGGATGACATCGCCAGCGGCCTCAGCGCTGAGGCAGCGGTCGAGATGGAGCAATCTCAGGCTCGCGCCCGGATGGAGCAGGTCACCGACCCCTATTTGCGTGAACGGCTGGCCGATCTGGATGATCTGTCCAACCGGCTGCTGCGCATCCTGACCGGGCAGGGCAAGACCGACAGTGCCGATCTGCCGCCCGATCCGATCCTGATCGCCCGCAATATCGGCCCCGGTGATCTGCTGGAATATGGGCGGTCGCTGAAGGGTATCGTGCTTGAGGAAGGCTCGGTCGGCAGCCACGCCACCATCGTGGCCCGCGCGCTGGCGATTCCGCTGGTGGTCCATGTGGGCCGCATCACGACCGAGGCGCTGAACGGCGATCACATTCTGGTCGATGGCGATCAGGGCGTGGTGCATCTGCGCCCCGAGGAAACCGTCGTGGGCGCCTTCCGCGACAAGATCGCGATGCAGGCCAAGGCGCAGGAACGCTATGCCTCGATCCGCGAAACCCCGACGGTGACGCGGGACGGGACGCGGATTGATCTGGTGATGAATGCCGGTCTGATGGCCGATTTGCCCTCGCTGGGCAATTCCGGGGCCGAAGGCGTGGGCCTGTTCCGGACCGAGTTGCAGTTCCTGATCCGCAACCAGATGCCCAAACGATCTGAACTGGTGACGCAGTACCAGCGGGTTCTGGATGCCGCTGGGGACAAGCGGGTTGTGTTCCGCACTCTCGATATTGGGTCGGACAAGGTTCTGCCCTACATGAAACATGTCGAGGAACCCAACCCCGCGCTGGGCTGGCGCGCGATCCGCGTGGGTCTGGACAAGCGCGGCGTGATGCGGATGCAGTTGCAGGCCCTGATCCGCGCCGCCAATGGCCGTCCGCTGACGGTGATGTTCCCCTTCGTCGCCCAGTTCGAGGAGTTCCGTCAGGCGAGGTGGGAGGTCAACAAGACCATCGACCGTGAGAAACGTCTGGGCCACGCGCTGCCCGAAACGCTTGAGGTCGGCGCGATGCTGGAAACCCCGTCGCTGGCCTTTGCCCCGCAGAAATTCTTTGACGAGGTGGATTTCATATCCATCGGCGGCAACGACCTGAAACAGTTCTTCTTTGCCGCTGATCGCGAGAATGAACTGGTGCGCCGCCGCTATGACTCGCTGAATGTCAGCTTTCTGACGTTTATCGAGCGTATTGTCGAACGCTGTGAACTCTCGGACACCCCGCTCAGTTTCTGTGGCGAGGATGCGGGCCGCCCGGTCGAGGCGCTGTGCCTGGCCGCCATGGGCATCCGCACCCTGTCGATGCGTCCCGCATCCATCGGGCCGGTCAAAAGCCTGTTGCTGCGCTCGAACCTGCAGGATGTCCGCAAGATCATCTCGGATGCCCGCCATCGCGGTGAACAATCCGTGCGCCCGGCAGTGATGGAGTGGCTGCGCAATCAATCCTAGGTCGGAAATGCTGCGCTGCCGCTTTTCCGCGCTTGCTTTTTGCGCCTCATGTTTCTATCTACGCGATGTATGTTAGCGATAACATCATCTGCCTGGCGTGTTTAATCTACGCGGACGGTGGTGTTAAGCTGCTGATTGTGACTTCGAAACAAGGGGCCATGGCATGGTTTCACGCGTAATTCCGGTAGATCCGTTCGACCTCGTGCTGTTCGGGGCGACCGGCGATCTGGCACAGCGTAAAATCCTGCCGGGCCTGTATCACCGTTTCGAAGTCGGCCAAATGCCCGAGGCCGCGCGGATCATCGGTACCGCCCGTTCGGACATGGACAGCGACGCGTTCCGCGATCAACTGCGCGCCTCGATGCAGGAATTCGCGCCGGGCTTTGCTAAGGACACGCTGGAGCAATTTCTGACCCGAGTCGAATATGTGCCCGTGGACGCGCTGGGCGACGCTGGGTGGGGCGCCCTGAAGGAAACCTTGCGGGATGACGTGGTGCGCGCATTTTATCTCTCTGTTGGTCCCAGCCTGTTTTCGGGCATTGCGCAACGGTTAAACGAAAACGGGCTGGCGACGCCGGACAGTCGGATTGTGGTCGAGAAACCTTTTGGCCACGATCTGGCCTCTGCCCGGGCACTGAACCAAGGGTTGCGCGCCTGTTTCGAGGAACATCAGATTTACCGGATCGATCACTATTTGGGTAAGGAAACGGTGCAGAACCTGATGGCGCTGCGCTTTGCCAATTCCCTGTTCGAGCCGCTTTGGAACTCGACCCATGTGGACCATGTGCAGATCACTGTGGCAGAAACCGTGGGGGTCGAGGGGCGCGGAGCCTATTACGACCAGTCCGGCGCGATGCGGGACATGATCCAGAACCATCTGGTGCAGCTTTTGTGCCTGACCGCGATGGAGCCGCCTTCGAAATTCGCCCCCAATGCGGTGCGTGATGAAAAGGTCAAGGTGATCGAGGCGCTGGAACCGGTTGAGCCAAAGGACATCGCCCGTGGTCAGTACCGTACCGGTAGCGGCGGCGACGGCTATCTGGATCACGTCGGCAACCCCGCCAGCCGCACCGAAAGCTTCATCGCGCTCAAGGCGCATATCGGCAATTGGCGCTGGGCCGGGGTGCCCTTCTATCTGCGCACAGGCAAACGCCTGCGGGCGCGGGAATCCGAGATCGCCGTGTTCTTCCGCGATCCGCCCCATACGATCTTCCCGAATGTGGGTCCCCTGCACGGCAACGTGCTGGTGATCCGCCTGCAGCCGGACGAAGGCATCACTCTGCGCACCACCATCAAGGAACCGGGGCAGGGTGGCTTCCGCCTGTCCGACGTGGCGCTGGACATGAGTTTTGCCGAGGCATTGGGCGATGCCGCGCAGTCGCCCGACGCCTATGAGCGCCTGATCATGGATGTCATTCGCGGCGACCAGACCCTGTTCATGCGCGGGGACGAGGCCGAGGCCGCCTGGGCCTGGGTCGATCCCATCATTCACGGCTGGGAAGAGCGTGGCGACAAGCCCGCGAAATACGATCAGGGCAGTTCCGGGCCGGAAGAGGCATTGATGCTGATGCATCGCGACGGGCGTCGCTGGCGTCAGATCGGAGGGTAACCATGGTTCATTCAGTCATTACCGACGTCACACAACGCATCATCGACCGCAGCGCCGACCTGCGCGGCCCGCATCTGGAACGGATGGAGCAGGCCCGCTCCAAAGGCCCCGCCCGCGCGCATCTGTCCTGCAGCGGTCAGGCGCATGCCTATGCCGGGGCGGGTGAGGATCAGCAGTCGATGGCCACCGGTACGGCGGGCAATCTAGGGATTGTGACCGCCTATAACGATATGCTCTCGGCCCATCAGCCGTTTGAACGCTACCCCGCCCTGATCCGCGATGCGATCCGCGCCGCAGGCGGCACCGCGCAGGTCGCGGGCGGGGTTCCGGCCATGTGCGACGGGGTCACGCAGGGCGAGGCGGGGATGGAGCTGTCGCTGTTTTCCCGCGACGTAATCGCACTGGCGACCGGCGTGGCGCTCAGCCACAACACCTATGACGCGGCGGTGTTTCTGGGCGTCTGTGACAAGATCGTCCCCGGCCTTGTGATCGGCGCGCAGGCGTTTGGCCATCTGCCCGCTGTCTTCCTGCCCGCAGGTCCCATGACCAGCGGTCTGCCGAACGATGAAAAGGCCAAGGTCCGTCAGAAATTCGCCGCCGGAGAGATTGGCCGCGATGAGCTTATGGCCGCCGAGATGGCCGCTTATCATGGCCCCGGCACCTGCACCTTTTACGGCACCGCCAACACCAACCAGATGCTGATGGAGTTCATGGGCCTGCACCTGCCGGGCTCCAGCTTCATCAATCCGAACACGCCGCTGCGCGATGCCCTGACCGAGGAAGGCGCGCGCCGGGCTCTGTCGCTGAGTGCGCTGGGCAATCACTATACGCCGGTCTGTCAAATCCTCGATGAGCGCGCCTTTGTGAACGGGATCGTCGGGCTGATGGCCACCGGCGGCTCGACCAACTTGCTGATCCACCTGATCGCTATGGCGCGCGCCGGGGGAATTGTTCTGGATTGGGAAGATTTTTCAGAAATCTCCGCCGTGGTCCCCTTGGTCGCGCGGGTCTATCCCAACGGTCTGGCCGATGTGAACCATTTCCACGCGGCAGGAGGGTTGGGCTATTGCATCGGCACGTTGCTAGAGGACGGTTTGCTGCACCCCGACACCCTGACCGTCGCCGGGCAGGGCCTGCACCACTACACGCAAGAGCCCAGACTGATCGATGGCGAGCTGGTCTGGCAGGACGGCCCAAGCGACAGCCTGAATGACAAGATCGTCCGCCCGGCAAAGGACCCGTTCCAGCCCACTGGCGGCCTGTCGCGCCTGACCGGTAATCTGGGCACCGGGGTTATGAAGGTCTCGGCCGTGGCACCCGAACATCAGGTGGTTGAAGCCCCGGTGCGGGTCTTCCACGATCAGGACGCCGTCAAAGCCGCCTTCAAGGCCGGAGAGTTCACAGGTGACGTCATCGTTGTGGTTCGTTTTCAAGGACCAAAAGCCAATGGCATGCCCGAGTTGCACTCGCTGACGCCGATCCTGTCGATCCTGCAAGGGCGCGGGCAGAAAGTGGCCTTGGTCACCGATGGCCGTATGTCGGGTGCCTCCGGCAAGGTTCCCGCCGCGATCCATGTGGTGCCCGAGGCGCTGGATGGCGGCCCGATCGCCTGTTTGCAGGACGGGGACATCCTGCGTGTCGATGCGGTGAAAGGGGATCTGGAGATCCTGACTGAAGGCGTGCTGAACCGCGCGCCGGTGACCGCCGACCTTTCAGCCAATCAACACGGTGTCGGGCGCGA
>NZ_JALCBM010000070.1 GCF_028066395.1 Ruegeria sp. | reverse complement strand
GCGCGACCGGCTCGGGCGCAACCCGCTCCACATCGCGCGGCTGCGCTTCGGGGCCTGGGGGTAAGGGCAGCGCCACATCATCAGGCTCGGGCTGGTCCAGCGTCGGGGGTTCTTCTACCAATTCGGGCTCGGGCGGCACTTCGACCGCGACGGGCTCGACCTCGGGCTCGGGTTCCGTTGGCGGCGTGGGTTCCGGGGTCGGTTGCACCTCTTCCACGGGCTGCGGGGCGTTGGCTTCCTCTTCCGGCGCAGGCGGTTGTTGCTGCTCTTCGGGCGGCGTCGGCACCTGCGGCGCGTTGCGCTGCGCGGTCAATGCCGCGAATTCCTCAGCCGAAATCACCGAGACATCCTGCACAGCCATCGGCAAGGGTTCGGACCGGAACGTCCCCCCAAACAGCGCCCAGCCGATCAGGCCGACATGCGCAACCGCCGAAATCTTGGTGCCGGTATCCACCGCGCAACCTCACCCTTCACCATCGTCCAGCGTCGGCCCGCCGGTATCGGTCACCAGACCCACATTGGAAAATCCACCCGCGTTCAGCGCGCCCATCACTTGCATGACCTGAGCGTACGGGATCGCCCCATCAGCCCGCAGGAACACGCGGTCACTGCTCCGCTCTGCCGCGATAGCGCGCAGTTTGCCAATCAACTCTTCGCGCAACACATCCGTGGTCTGAATCTGAACCCGCCCATCGGCGGTCAGCGTTACGGTTAACGGTTCCTCATTGTCACCCGGCAAGGCGCTGGCCGCGGTCTTGGGCAGATCGACCGGCACACCAACCGTCAGCAGAGGAGCGGCCACCATGAAGATGATCAGCAACACCAGCATGACATCGACAAAGGGCGTCACGTTGATCTCAGCCATCGGCTGCGCCCGTCCGCGCCGACGCCCGCGTCTGCGCCCGTTGTCACCCGAAGATTGCTGAACCGCCGCGCCCATCGTCAGCTGTCCAACTGGCGCGACAGGATGGTGGCGAATTCATCGGCAAAGGCCTCATACCCGCCGACAATGCGGTCACTATCCGCGCTAAGCTTGTTGTAGAAAATCACCGCCGGGATCGCGGCCAGCAGACCCAGACCTGTGGCCAACAGCGCCTCGGCAATACCGGGTGCGACAACGGCCAGATTGGTGTTCTGCTGTTCGGCAATCTCGATAAACGCATTCATGATGCCCCAAACGGTGCCGAACAGGCCGATAAACGGCGCGGTCGAACCCACAGTGGCCAAAATCGGCAGACCCTTTTGCAATCCTTCGGCCTCTTTCGCGATGGCCACATCCATCGACCGGTCAATCCGCGCCGTCGCCCCGGCAATCAGCCCGCCATCGGTGCGGTGTGAGCGGCGCCATTCGATCATGCCAGACGCAAAAATCTTCTCGGAACTGCCGTCGGGCTGGGTGCCGATCTGTTCGAACAACTCGTCCAGAGGGTTACCGGACCAGAAGCTCTCATCAAACACCTGCGCTTCACGCCGGGCCGCGCGGTAGTTGATCAGCTTTTGGATGATAATCGCCCAGGACCAGAACGACGCGACCACAAGGATCAGCATCACGATCTTGACGATAAATGTCGCGCGGGCAAACAGCCCCCACATGGAGAAATCGATCTCCTGCGCCAGCGCCAGCGTTTCAGCTTCCATGAACCTGCTCTTTGTTAGTGCCTGACGGCCATTTGGCCTTGTTTTGCCAAACGCTAACGCAGTTGGGGCTGAAAAGCCAACAGAACCACCCCGGCCGTGCAATTTGTTACAGCAATGCGCGAATCTCTGCCGGAAGGCGCACCGGCTTACCCTGATCGTTCATGCAAACGGCGGTGACCTCGGCGCGAAACACCTCGGTCTCGCCACGCTTGACCAGTTGCGACATGGTCAGACGCGCGCCAGAGACCGCAACAACGTCGGTCTCAATCGTCAATTCGTCGTCGAACCTGGCCGCCGACAGATAATCAGCCTCGATCCGGCGCACGACCCAGACGATCCCGGCATCGCGCATGGCGTTCTGATCATTGCCCAGCTTGCGCACCCAATCCGACCGCGCCCGTTCGATGAATTTGAGGTAATTGGCGTGGTAAACCACCCCGCCCATATCGGTGTCCTCATAATAGACGCGCACGGAATACCGGTGAGTCACTGCGGCGGCTCCAATCTGGCAAACAGCCGCAGCGCGTGCGAGGGGTCCTCAGCCGCGCCCGGCAAAACCGGATCGTAGGCCGCGCGGATCAGCGCGGCAATATCGGGGCGCAGGATCGTCGCGCCCCCGGCCACCGCCAGCGGCGATTGGCTGCGGAACGCGGTGTCTGACCACAGCAGCACGGTCTGTACTACCTGGCTCAGCGCCAGTGTCTCGGCTGGGATTTTCGACAGTTCCGCATCCATCTTCAGAAACACGAATCCGGCGCGGATGGCACCGTCTTCCTCGAACCGGAAAATGCGGTACTGGTTGGCCTTGGCCGCAACCAGCCGATCCACCAAAGGCGAAAGGTCCGGGATCAGTCGATCGAGATCGGGCACTTCGAGCAATTCCTGCCAGTCGCGGAAAAAGAAGACCATGCAGTTGGCACCCAATTCCGGGTCAGTCTCGGCCATCTTGTGCCCGGCCAGTGTCACAACCGCCTCGAACGCGCCCTTGACGATGGCCAGCGTCTCATCCTCGACCCCAAAAACAATGGGCACAATGGGCCGTCCCCAGCGCGCGAACAGAAACTCTCCGCTTTCCCGCGTAAACAGCGCCTCGATTTCTTCCGGTGTCACGCCCAGCCCTTCATCTTTTCAAAAATACTCCCGCCGGAGGCATAAAATCTCTGACACGCCGCTTCAACCAAACAGATCGTTCTGTCCCTTGGGTGCAGCCATCCCCAAATGCGTCCACGCCTTCTGCGCCAGCATCCGCCCGCGCGGCGTGCGCTGGATCAGACCCTGCTGCAACAGATAAGGCTCGATCACCTCTTCTAGTGAATCCCGGCTTTCCGACAAGGCGGCTGAGAGCGTTTCGATCCCCACCGGCCCGCCACCATAGTTCTCGGCCACCAGCTTCAGATACCGCCGGTCCGCCCCATCCAGACCCAGATTATCAACGCCCAGCCGGGTCAACGCGCCATCCGCCAGTTCACGCGTGATCCGCCCGTCGCCTTCGACAATGGCAAAATCCACCACCCGACGCAGCAGCCGTCCCGCGATCCGGGGCGTGCCGCGCGACCGCCGCGCAATCTCGCGCGCGCCATCGGTATCGGCGGGCGCGCCGAGCTTGCGGGCGTTGCGGGTGACGATCTCGTGCAACTCATCGACCGTATAGAACTGCAACCGGGTCGGAATGCCGAACCGGTCGCGCAGCGGTGTGGTCAGCAGGCCCATTCGCGTTGTGGCTCCGACCAACGTAAAGGGCTGCAGTTCAATCCGCACTGTCCGCGCGGCAGGGCCTTCGCCGATCACCAGATCCAGCTCGAAATCCTCCATTGCGGGATAGAGCACCTCTTCGACCGCCGGATTCAGCCGGTGAATTTCGTCGATAAACAGCACGTCGCGCGATTCCAGATTGGTCAGGATCGCCGCAAGATCCCCCGCCTTGGCCAGCACCGGCCCCGAGGTCATGCGGAAATTCACCCCCAACTCTCGCGCCATGATCTGCGCCAGTGTCGTCTTGCCCAACCCCGGAGGGCCATGGAACAGCGTGTGATCCATCGCCTCACCCCGTTGCCGGGCCGACTGGATGAAAATGCGAAGATTGGCGCGCGCCTCGGCCTGACCGATGAATTCGTCCAAGCCCTGCGGTCGCAGGGCGCGGTCATTATCCTCGGGCATCGGCTCGGGGCGCAGGGTGGGGTCGGCGTCTACCATTCATTCACCCTTTCGGGGCCAGCAGTTTCAGGGCAGCGCGGATCAATTCAGCCTCACCGGCATCCGGCAGGCTGGCCGCGGCTTCAGCCACGGCCTGCGCGGCCTCGGACGGCCCATAGCCCAGATTGGACAGCGCCGACAATGCCCCTGCCGAGTCCGCCGCCGACCCCGAGGCCGGTTTCACCGCCCGTTTAGGCACCGGCGCAGGCTCCGCCAGTTCAACCACGTCCAGATCGGGCCCATCCATCGCCTCGGTCACCGTGCCGCCCATGGCCATCACACCCGGCGCCTTGTCCTTCAAATCCAGCACGATCCGCTGCGCCGTTTTCGGCCCCACACCCTTGGCCGCCTTGACCGAGGCCCAATCCCCCAGCGCAATCGCCCGGCTGACCCCGTCCGGTCCCAGCGCACTAAGGATCGCCAGCGACACCTTGGCCCCGACGCCCTGCACCGAACACAGCAGGCGGTGCCACTCCTTCTCGACCAGCGACAGGAAGCCGTAAAGCTGCATCAGATCCTCGCGCACCACCATGTCGGTGTAGATCGAGACCGCCTCACCCACCCCCGGCAGCGCCGCCATGGTCCGGTCCGAGCAATAGACGATATACCCCACGCCGCGCACGTCGATCAGCACATGATCCGCCGCGCGATAATCCAGCCGTCCCGTCAGTTTGCCGATCATGCCCGCACCTCTTTCATCCGCGCCTGAGGCGCAGCACCGTAATAGGAATGACAGATGGCAATGGCCAGCGCATCCGCCGCATCTGCCCCTTTGGGCTGACAGCCCGGCAATTGCAGTTTCACCATATGCAGGACCTGCTCTTTCTCGGCATGGCCCACACCCACAACCGTTTTCTTGACCCGGTTGGGCGCGTATTCCCCCACCGGCAGCCCGGCCTGCGCCAGGGTCAGCAACGCCACCCCCCGCGCCTGACCCAGTTTCAATGTCCCGGCCCCGTCCTTGTTGACAAAGGTCTGTTCGATGGCTGCCTGATCGGGCTGATGTTCAGCTATGACTTCGACGATCTGGTTGTGCAGGGACAGCAGACGCTCACCCAGATCATCCCCGTCGGACTTGCATAAACCGTTGGCAACATGGCTCAGACGGCTGCCATGCGATTCGATGACGCCCCATCCCAGGGTCCGTAGACCCGGGTCAATGCCCAAAATCCGCATGTTTTGCCTCGGCCTGCTCGGGTTTTTGTGAACTTTCTTTCGGATTAGCACGAAGCGTGAACATTTTCCAAGCGAATTGGCGCGAAGTCTGAAAACGACACAAGTATCCCCACGCCGACAAACCGGCCGGTTTGCGACAGCAAATGGTTCGAAATCGACCGGATTGTGAAGGGATTTTAACCAATAAATTAAGGGGGTTTCAGCAAATTCGAGCATTGCAAAAAACGCATAGGACACATGCATTTTTTATTCTTGTACGGGGCAATTGGCGAAATTAGATGCCGCTTCGATCACAAGATCAGAGTTTAACGCAAACCAGAAGGAAACAGGATATGGCTGCACTGGATACCACCCGCATCGCCTCCACTGGCTCGTTCGGCCTCGTTGGCCGTATCGGCGCAACATTCGCAGCGGCGTTCAACGCAATCGCTGAATGGAACGACGCCCGCGTCACCCGCGATGCGCTGAGCCGTCTGAGCAATCGCGAACTGGAAGATATCGGCCTGTGCCGTGGCGACATCGACGTTGTCGCCGAAGGCCGCCACTAAGGTCACCAGACCACCACTCACACGCCCCTTTCCTCCTCCCTGAGGGGCAAAAAAGACACCGCGCGCCACATGGCACGCGGTGTTTTTTTGTCCCAACAGCGATCAGGCGACGTGGGTTCAGTACCAGATATTGCTGAGCTGAACCGACAGAAACTGCGACACCGGGTCGACCTGCATGATCCAGGCCCCCGCCTGTTCAACAGGCGTGCCCGCATTCAGGCTTTCGACGCGATCCTGATAGGTCGCCGCCCCGAGATGGAACAGCAAAAACGCCTTGAATGCGAAAAAACCGAGCAGGGTCAGCATCAGCACCCGCGCCGGAACGCCCGAGCGCACCCGCTGTGGTTTCATCACCACCAGCCCGTCTGACCGCATGGTCGCGCGGTAGCCGCGGTTCAGTTTCTCGTGTTTCTTGGTCAGACGCGTGACGCGCTGTCCGAATTCCAGTTGTTTTCCAGTCATGGCAGCCTCCGAAAACCGCCCCCCGATTGCATCCAGTAAAGCTAGAAACAGAATGCGACAAAAACGTGGCGAGAATCCAGAAAACTCCTGTAAATGGCCTAATTCCCGCCCTGTTTGGTTAAAATTAGCGTCGTCCACTCACCAATTTCGTCCCGTTTTGCCAGATTGAACGCGTTTTGGGAATAAACGGACAGCACGTCATCGGCCTGTTCATTGAGGATTCCAGATAGAATCGCCTGCCCTCCGGGACGCAGATTGGCCGATATTTCGGGTGCCAAAGCAACCAGAGGGCCCTTCAGGATATTGGCAAAAATTAAGTCATAAGGCGCATGGGACTGCAGGTCGGGATGATCGAAACCAGCGGCCTCGACGCAATGCACGGCACCTGCCATGCCATTTGCCTTCAGGTTGGCCTCGGCCACGTCGACGGCCACCTGATCGATGTCGCTGGCGATGATATCGCCGTCCCAGACCCGGGCAGCAGCCATTGCCAGAACGGCGGTGCCACAGCCGATATCCACCACTTTCCCGGCCGAGAACCCCTGTTCCAGCAGCCAGTCCAGCGCCTTGAGGCAACCCAGCGTCGTGCCGTGGTGCCCGGTGCCAAAGGCCATCGCGGCCTCGATCAGCAGCGGGATGCGTCCCTCGGGCAGTTTGTCGGCGTCGTGACTGCCATAGACAAAGAACCGCCCGGCCTCGACCGGGGCCAGTTCGCGGCGGACATGGGCGACCCAGTCGGTTTCTGGCAGTTCCGAGACCACAAAGGGCTTCGCCCCGAAGGCCGCCGCCAGCACCGCCAGCGCGGTCTCATCGGGGGTTTCGGTGAAGTATCCGCCAACCTCCCACAGGCCCGAGCCATCCTCGACCTCGAACACGCCCACGCCTGTGGGTTCGGGGTCCAGACGCTCCATCGCTTCGCCCAGGCCTTCGGCGGCGGGTTTGCCGGTCAGGGTGGTCAGCGCGGTGAATGTGGGCATGGGGGCCTCCTGTTTCGATTGAAACAGCGCCTAGGGGCAAGGGCCGCCAAGGTCAAGCGTAGGTGCTTATTCGGCGGGTGCAGGGGCGTATTTTGACAGAATGGTCTCATTGCCTGGCTCAGGATGGCGCGGGATCAGCAGCGACAGGGCCAGCGAGATCATCGCCATCAGCGCCGCCAGACCAAAGACCGCGCCGGGCGAGATGACCCAGAGCAGGCCCAAAAGAGCAGGCAGGAACACAGCCGCGATATGGTTGATGGTAAAGGCCACCGCTGCGGTCGGTGCGATATCCGCCGGGTCCGCGATTTTCTGGAAATAGGTCTTCAGCGCCAGCGCCAGTGCAAACAGCACATGGTCGATCACATAAAGGATCGCCGCCAGCAGCACGCCCCAGCCGAACCAGTAAATCCCGCCATAAGCCGCGAAGACGATAGCGAGGCCGGTATATTCAAAGATCAGCGTTCGGCGCTCGCCAAACCGTGCCACGGCCTTGCCCAGCAGCGGGGCGGCCATCATGTTGATCATCAGGTTGATCAGGTAGAGACTGGTTAGTTCATGCACTTCAAAGCCGAATTTCTCGACCATCATGAAACCGGCAAAGACGATGAAAATCTGCCGCCGCGCGCCTGCCATGAATTGCAGCGCATAATACAGCCAGTAGCGGCGGCGCAGGATCAACCTCTTGGTCTGAGGTGTGGGTGCCTCAAACTGCGGATAGGCGAGCAGACAGAACAGCGCCAGCAGCGCGGTCACCCCGCCTGCGGCCATGAACACCGTGTTGTAAGACAGATCAAACCGATCCCAGGTCAGCACGATCAGCCCGTAAACCACCGCCGTCGCCGCCGAGCCCATGGCCACCAGCCATCCCAGCACCTGCGGTGCGCGATCCTTGGGCAGCCATTGCAATTGCAGCGACTGGTTGACCGTCTCGTAATAGTGAAACCCGATCGAGCTGAACAAGGTCACGAACAGCAATCCGCCAAGGCTGGGGAACCACGCCGTCACCGCCGTGGCCACGCCCAGCATCATCAGCGAAATCATCGCCAGTACCTGCTCGCGGATGAAGATGATCACCGCGATCACGCCAACGGCCAGAAAGCCCGGTATCTCGCGCACCGTGTGCAGCAGGCCGATATCCGCCCCGTCGAAATTCGCGGCCTCGATGACGAAATTGTTCAACAGCGCGCTCCACGCGTTGAACGCGATGGGCATGGTCAGCGCCATCACGAACAGAAGCGTCATGGGGCGACACCAGAACGGCAGGCTCTGCGCCTCGGCAAGCGGCATGGGTTTCAGCATGCGACTCCTCTACGCCCATTTTCCCCCCTTGGCGAGGGGGCATGGCGGCACAGAGGCTCTGCGCCTGCGCAGGGTCAGTAAAAACTCTGCGGGTCGATATCCACGGTCAGGCGAATGTCGCCTTTCAGGCGCAAGGGCGCGATCCAGCGGGCGATGGCATCCTGAATGGGCGCGCCTTTGGGGGCCTTAACCAGCAGGCGCACCCGATGCCGCCCCCGGATGCGGGCAATCGGCGCCGGGGCCGGGCCGAAGACCTGCGCATCGATCTGGCGCAGGGGGGCATCGTTGCGGGCCATCGCGTTGCCGATGTCGAAAACCGGCCCGACCTCGGGGCCTGACAGCACGATCCCGGCCATGCGGCCATAGGGGGGCACGCCTGCGGCCTGACGGCCCGCGGCTTCGGCCTTCCAGAACCCTTCCTCATCCCCTGACAGGATCGCCCGGATCACTGGATGTTCGGGCTGAAAGGTCTGCAACAGCGCCTGACCCGGCTTGTCGGCCCGCCCTGCACGCCCCGCGACCTGCCGCATCAGTTGAAACGTCCGCTCTGCCGCGCGCAGGTCCGCGCCATGCAGGCTGAGATCGGCGTCAATTACCCCCACCAGTGTCAGTTTCGGAAAGTTGTGCCCCTTGGCCACCAGTTGCGTGCCGATGACAATATCCGCGTCGCCTTCGGCGATCTCTTCGATCTTCGCCTTCAATGCCCGGGCCGAGCCGAACAGGTCGGAACTGAGCATCGCGATCTTTGCTTCGGGAAAGGTCGCCTCGGCCTCCTCCGCCAGCCGTTCGATCCCCGGCCCGACCGGGGCCAGCTTGCCTTCAACCCCGCAAGAGGGGCAGGTTTCGGGCATCGGTTTGGTCTCGCCACACTGGTGGCACATCAGACGCTTGAGGAACCGGTGCTCCACCATCCGCGCATCACAATGGTCACAGGCGATCTGTTCGCCGCAGGCCCGGCACAGGGTTACCGGCGCATAGCCGCGACGGTTGATGAACAGCAGCGATTGCTCGCCCTTCTCAATCCGCTGTCGCACCGCCTGCCGCAGGGACGGGGAAATCCACGTCCCCGGCTGCATCTGCTCGGCCCGCATGTCGATGGGCTTCATCTCGGGTAGCACGGCCGCGCCGAACCGCGCAGTCAGGTCCAGCCGCTCATACTTGCCCGCCTCGGCATTGGCCCAGCTTTCCAGCGACGGGGTCGCGCTGGCCAGCACTACCCGCGCGCCACAAATGGCCGACCGCAGCACCGCCATGTCGCGGGCACTGTAATGCACACCGTCTTCCTGTTTGTACGAGGTGTCATGTTCCTCATCGACCACCACAAGCCCGAGGTCGCGGAACGGCAGAAACAAGGCCGACCGCGCGCCCACCACCAGTTGCGCATCACCCTGTCCAACCATGCGCCAGACCCGGCGGCGTTCCGTCATGGTCGCGCCCGAATGCCACTCGGCGGGCCGCGCGCCAAACCGCGCCTCGACCCGGGTCAGGAATTCGGCGGTCAGCGCGATCTCAGGCAACAGCACCAAGGCCTGCCGCCCCATCCGCAGGGTTTCGGCCACCGCTTCCAGATACACTTCGGTCTTACCCGAGCCCGTCACACCCTTCAGCAAGGTCGTACCGTAATCCCCGGTCCTGATCCCCTGCTGTAATCTGTCAACCGCCGCCGTCTGATCCTCGGTCAACTCCTTCCCCGGCAAATCCGGGTCCAGATGCGGGTAAGGCAGATCGCGCGGGCTGTCTTCCTCGCGCACCGCACCCTGCTTGACCAGCCCCTTGACGACCGAGGATGTCACCCCCGCCTGCTCGGCCAGTTCCTTCAACGTAAAAGCTAGCCCGCCAAAGTCGCGCAGCACCTCCAGCACGCGGGTGCGGGCATCGGTCATCCGATCCGGCACGCCATCCCCAAGGCGGTAAATCTTGCGCATTGATGGCGGATCGCCCAGCCCCGGCGCGCGGGTCGCCAGACGTAGCATCGCGGGCATCGGCGTCAGCGTGTAATCGGCCACCTTGCCCAGAAACACCCGCATCTCTTCCCGCATCGGCGCGACCTCAAGCACCCGGATCACAGATCGCGCCTTGGCCAGATCGAACCCGCCCTGCCCCGGCCCCCAGACCACGCCCAACACCTTGCGCGGGCCCAGCGGTACCTCGACAAACGCCCCCAGAAAACACCCACCTTCGGGCGCTTTGTAGTCCAGCGTCCGGTCTAGCGGTTGTGCGGTCAACACCGCTACCAGCTCACCTTGGTCGAAATACTCTTGGGCGTTCAACGCATATCCTTTGCAGGGGGTTTCAGCATGCCTCTCTTTGGGGTAAAGCCATCCGCGACCAAGGCCAACCCATCAAAGGACTGCCCGCATGAAATTCTTCGTAGACACAGCCGAGATCGACGCCATCGCCGAACTGAACGATCTGGGCATGGTGGACGGCGTCACCACCAACCCCTCGCTGATCCTGAAATCGGGCCGCGACATTCTGGAAGTCACCAAAGAGATCTGCGATCTGGTCGACGGCCCCGTCTCGGCCGAGGTGGTCGCGACCGAGGCCGACGACATGATCGCCGAAGGCCGCAAGCTGGCCAAGATCGCCCCCAATATCGCTGTGAAAGTGCCGCTGACATGGGCCGGTCTGAAAACCTGCAAAACGCTGACCGACGAAGGCCAGATGGTCAACGTGACCCTCTGCTTCTCGACCAATCAGGCTATTCTGGCCGCCAAAGCGGGCGCAACCTTCATCTCGCCCTTCATCGGGCGTCTGGACGACATCAACCTCGACGGCATGGACCTGATCGCCGATATCCGTCAGGTCTATGACAATTACGGGTTCGAAACCGAAATCCTCGCCGCCTCGATCCGCACTGTGAACCACGTCACCGACAGCGCCCGCATCGGTGCCGACGTGATCACCGCCCCGCCCGCCGTGATCAAGAAACTGGCCGATCACCCGCTGACCGACAAGGGCCTTGAAACCTTCCTGGCCGACTGGGCCAAAACAGGTCAGAAAATCCTCTGATCCTTTGCACAACCGCGCGGTGCCGTCAGGCACCGCGCCCGGCCCAACTGGAAAAACCTGATCTCTGATCAGGGTTTTGCAGGCGGGAGCCCTCCTTGCCACAATCCCCAGGGAAAACCACCAAAACCCGCATTTTTCCCAAGGCATTTTGACCAAGCCATGCTATAAGCCCGCCAAAACAAAAATACCGGACGGGACATGAGCAGCAATCCGAAACTCAAGGACAATCTCCGCGCCGCGATTCTGGCTGAACCGGACGCCGTGCTGGATGACAAGGACCTGATGCAGGCGCTGGTGGCCGCAAATGAACACGCGCGGGGCAGCAACATCATCGACCTGCGCGGCATCGCCATGCAGCGGCTCGAAGATCGGCTGGACCGGCTTGAGGACACTCACCGTTCGGTCATCGCCGCCGCCTACGAAAACCTCGCCGGGACAAATCAGGTCCACCGCGCCATCCTGCGCCTGCTGGAACCGATGGAGTTCGAGGATTTCCTGCGCACCCTCGGTCAGGACGTGGCCGAGATCCTGCGGGTCGATCACATCACTCTGGTTCTGGAAACCACTGCCGGTCAGAACGATCCCGCTGTCGCCCGTCTGGGCGGCGTGCTTCGGATTGTCGAACCCGGCTTCATCGACCGCTACCTAACCCGCGACCGCACCGCGCCCCTGCGTGAGATTACCCTGCGCGAAATCCTCCATCCCGATCCCCGGATCTATGGCGAACACACCACCCCTCTGCGGTCCGAGGCTTGCCTGAAACTGGATTTCGGCCCGGGCCGCCTGCCCGGAATGATCGTCATGGGCGCCAAGGACCCGCGTCATTTCACACCGCAGCTGGGCACCGATCTTCTGGCCTTCTTCGCTGGCGTCTTCGAACGCTCGATGCGCCACTGGCTGTCGTGAGCCTGATCTCCCCTGCCTGCCGCGATGCCTTGCAGCATTGGCTGGACAGTCTGGGGGCGCTGGCGGGCCGGTCCGAGAACACCAAAAACGCCTATCGTGGCGACGTGACCGAGTTCCTCTCGTTCATGACCCTGCATCACAGCGCCCGTCAGGGTTTGGCCGCGTTGGAGCGGATCACCGTCGCCGACATGCGCGCCTGGATGGCGGACCAGCGTAATTCGGACGTGGGCGCGCGGTCACTGGCGCGCAAGCTTTCGGCGGTGAAAACCTTCTACCGCTGGCTGGCCGAGCGTGAGGGGTTCGAGCCCACAGCCGTGCTGTCCACTCGCGCCCCAAAATTCACCAAGAAACTGCCCCGCCCGCTGGCGCAAGACGCCGCCCGCGCCATGATCGACACGGTCGAACTGCAATCCACCTCGGACTGGGTCGCCGCCCGGGATGTCGCCGTCGTCACCCTGCTATACGGCTGCGGGTTGCGCATATCCGAGGCGCTGTCCCTGAAAGGCACCGACGCCCCCCTGCCCGAGGCGCTGCGCATTCTCGGCAAGGGCGACAAGGAACGCATCGTCCCGGTCCTCCCCGCCGCGCGCTCGGCAGTAGACCGCTATCTGCGCCTCTGCCCGCATCCGCAAAGCCCGGGCGCCCCCTTGTTTCGCGGCGTCCGCGGCGGCGCACTGAACCCGCGCGCCATTCAGGGCGTGATGGCCAAGGCGCGCATGCAACTTGGTCTGCCCGCAACCGCCACACCCCACGCCATGCGCCACAGCTTTGCCACCCACCTGCTGTCCGCAGGCGGCGACTTGCGCGCGATACAGGAACTGCTGGGTCACGCCTCGCTGTCCACCACCCAGACCTACACCGCCGTGGATACAGCGCGGCTGATGGAGGTCTACAACCGCGCGCATCCAAAGGCGTGACAATCGGCCAAAAGACAAACAGACGCCGGAATGGCTTTTTGCTTTGCATCTGGCCCACGCATCGTACATGACACCCGCATGACACTCAGATTCAAAGCGCTCTCCGTTCATCTCTTCACCGCCACCGGCGCGGTGTTTGCGATGCTGGCCATGCTGGCCGCCGTCGAGGAAAAATGGAGCCTCATGTATCTCTGGCTGGTGGTCTCGTTCATCGTGGACGGCATCGACGGCCCTCTGGCGCGGCACTATCACGTCAAGAAAAACGCGCCCGAATTTGACGGCGTGCTGCTGGATCTGATCATCGACTACCTGACTTACGTGTTCATCCCGGCCTTTGCGCTGTTCAAATCCGGGCTGATGGACGGTTGGACCGGCTGGTTCGCCATCATCGTCATCACCTTCGCCAGCGCGATGTATTTCGCCGACACGCGCATGAAGACCAAGGACAATTCATTCTCGGGCTTTCCCGGCTGCTGGAACATGTTCGTGGTGGTGATCTTCGCGCTAGAGCCCAATTTCTGGGTCATCCTGACGCTGGTCACACTGCTGGCTGCGGCCATGTTCGTGCCGCTGAAATTCATCCACCCGGTACGCACCCAGCGCTGGCGCACCCTGTCCCTGCCCATGGCCCTGGCCTGGACCTTCTTTGCGGGCTGGGCCGCCTGGGTCGATTTTCACCCCGAAAGCTGGGCCCATTGGGGGCTGGTTGTGACCAGCCTGTATCTCGTCTCGGCCGGGATCGCGCAGCAGATCATCCCCGCGCGCAAGGCGTGACAGTCACAGGACCTCCTGCACCTCGAACTCGGTCCCGTTATGGGTGAACACATCGCCCTCTTGCAGGCCAACCATGGCCAGATAGATCGGGCTCTGGGTCGAGATCCCCATATAGGTCTGGCCATCCACGTCGAACCGCGTCGTTGACACGCAGACAATGAACCGCCGATTGTTGAACCTGATGACCGCGCCGGGCTGCACCGTATCGGTGACACTGAAATCAGTGTTCTCGATCACATCGATCTTGGCATGATGCGCCTGCACCGGGGCGTCAAACGCCGCCGCCAGATCCGCATTCTCGCGCGAGGCTGCAATGTCGTCCTTGTCATGCCCTTCCCGCCCGTCCAGCTGGGAATCCCGCAAAAACGCATCGTAATGCGCCTGCGCGGTCGCCAGTTCCTGCTCTTCCAGAGACATCAGGCGATCCACGATGATTTTCTTGCGCGCAGCAGCATCAGTCTGGCCGATCATTGCATCCAGTCCTTCAAATTCACCTTATAATATAAGTTGGAGGCCACATGCCCGGAATGCAACAGAAAACCCGTTTTCAGATCAACAGACCCGCCGCCCCCTCATGCCGCAACAGGGCAACCTTGGTTTCCACGCCACCCGCACCGGAGAACCCGACCATCCGGCCATTGGCACCCAGAACCCGGTGACAGGGGATGATGATCGGGATCGGATTGCCGCCGCACCCGCCCCCGATGGCCTGCGCGGAATAGCCCAGCTCTTTCGCCAATTCGCCATAGGTTCGGGTCTCACCAAACGGGATGGCAAACATCGCATCGCACACCCGACGCTGAAACTCGGACCCGTTGATCCGATAGGGCAGATCAAACTGCTGCAATCGCCCCTCATCATAGGCCCGCAACTGCGCCGCCGCCTCACGTTGCAGGGGTGTATCCGGATCACATTCCACATCGCCCCAGACAAGGGCGGTGATAGCCTCGCCGTCTTCCACAATTCCCAACCGTCCGAAACGGGTCTCTGTCGCAATTCTGCCCATGCCACGCATGCTGACAGACGGGCCGCCCAACAGGCAACCCGTTTCATGACCAACCGACCCTTCTTCTGTTCACAAATACCTCGGAGCGCGAGGCAGAGCCTCGCAAAAAGCCCCGCGCCCCGCGATCCGATCAGATATCAGCCCAGCGCCGCGTCACAACGTCCGCAAACGCCCGCGTTCGAATGACGGCCCACATCCGGCAGGATCTTCCAGCAGCGCTGACATTTCGCACCTTCGGCCTTTTCGAACACTACACCGACGCCCTCGATCTCGGGCACGCGGAACGCCTCGGCGGGGGCCGGGTCGCCTGATACCGTCAGACCCGAGGTGATGCACATGTCATCCACATCGAAGGTCGCCAGCAGGTCGCGCGTTTCACCATCTTCCACATGCACAATCGGCGCGGCCTCAAGGCTCGACCCGATCACCTTGTCTTGCCGCTGGATTTCCAGCGCGGCGGTCACGGCGCGGCGGACGCGGCGGACCTTGGCCATGCTGGCTTCCAGCTGCTCATGTCGCCAGTAGGCGGGTGTGTCCGGGAAGTCCACCAGATGGACCGAGCTGTCATCGCCCGGGAACCGCTCCAGCCAGACCTCTTCCATGGTGAAAACCAGAACCGGGGCCAGCCATGTGGTCAGACGGTGGAACAGGATATCCAGCACAGTGCGCGCGGCGCGGCGGCGTGTGCTGTCGCCATCGCAATACAGAACGTCCTTGCGCACGTCGAAATAGAAGGAGGACAGATCAACCGTGGCAAAGGTGAACACCGCGCTGAACACGCCCTGAAAATCGAACTCGGCATAGCCTTTACGCACCTGTTCATCCAGCTCGGCCAGACGGCTCAGCACCCAGCGTTCCAGACGCGGCATCTCGGCGGGGTCGATGCGGTCGGCCTCTGTGAAATCGGCCAGCGAGCCCAGCATGAACCGCATCGTGTTGCGCAGGCGGCGATAGCTGTCGGCGGTGCCTTTCAGAATCTCCGGCCCGATCCGCTGGTCGGCGGTATAGTCGGTCTGAGCCACCCACAGGCGCAGGATATCGGCGCCGTATTGTTTGACGACTTCTTCCGGCACGATGGTGTTGCCCAGCGATTTGGACATCTTGTTGCCCTTGGCATCCAGCGTAAAGCCGTGCGTCACCACGTTGCGATAGGGCGCGCGGCCTTTGGTACCGCAAGCCTGCAGCATCGAGGAATGGAACCACCCGCGGTGCTGATCGGTGCCTTCCATGTAGACGTCGGCAATGCCGTCCTCGGTCCCGTCCTCACGGTCGCGCAGCACAAAAGCGTGGGTCGAGCCCGAGTCGAACCACACGTCCAGCACGTCAAACACCTGATCATAGTCATCGGGGTTGGCTATGCCGTTGAGGATCTTCTCTTTGAACCCATCGGTGTACCAGACATCCGCGCCATCCTTCTCGAACGCCGCCTTGATGCGGGTGTTGAGTTCCGGGTTGCGCAGCAGGTAATCCGCGTCGGTGGGCAGAGCGCCCTTCTTGGTAAAGCAGGTCAGTGGCACGCCCCAGGCGCGCTGGCGGGACAGAACCCAGTCCGGGCGCGCTTCGATCATCGAAAACAGACGATTGCGACCGGTCTGCGGCGTCCACTTCACCAGCTCGTCGATTGAGCGCAGGGCACGTTCGCGGATGGTGTCGCCCATCTCTCCCATGCCATCGTCCAGCTTGCGGTCAACCGAGGCAAACCATTGCGGCGTATTGCGGTAGATGATCGGAGCTTTCGAGCGCCACGAATGCGGATAGCTGTGCTTGATCTTGCCACGCGCCAGCAGCCCGCCGACCTCGGCCAGCTTGTCGATGACCGCCTTATTGGCGTCACCCTCACCACCCTTGCGGGACAGGATGTACTTGCCGCCAAAGAACGGCAGATCGGCGCGGAATGAGCCATCGTCCATCACGTTATAGGTTATGACTTGCTCCAGCATGCCCAGATCACGATAGAGCTCGAATTCCTCCATCCCGTGCGACGGGGCACAGTGGACAAAGCCAGTGCCTTCGGTATCGGTCACAAACTCGGCGGCGCGGAAGTCGCGGATGTCGTCCCATTCGCCTTCGCCACCCTCGGCACCGGCGAGCGGGTGGGTCAGTTGGACATTCTCCAACTCATCGGTGGTCACATCGCGAAGGCGGGTCCACTGATCATCGTTCAGACGGGCGCGACCCAGCACGTCAGCGGCCAGATTGTCGGCAAGAAGGAACTTGTCACCCACGTTGGCCCAGCATTCGTCCGGCACACCGGTAACTTCGTAGAGGCCATACGAGATGTCCTTACCGTACACGACTGCCTTGTTCGACGGCATGGTCCACGGAGTCGTCGTCCAGATCACCACGTAGGCACCTTCTAGGTCCTGTGCCTTGGACCAAGCTTCCGAGTTGAAATTGCTTTCACCAGATTGCACTGGCACCGCGACATCGGGCTTCGGTACGACCTTAAACTTCACCCAAATCGTGAAGCTTTCCTTGTCGTGATACTCCACCTCGGCCTCGGCCAGAGCGGTTTTCTCGATGGGCGACCACATCACAGGCTTGGACCCCTGATAGAGCGTGCCGTTCATCAGGAACTTCATGAACTCATCGGCGATCACAGCCTCGGCGTGATAGTCCATGGTGATATAAGGATCGACCCAGTTGCCGGTGATGCCCAGACGCTTGAACTCTTCACGCTGGATGTCGATCCAGCCCTCGGCGAACTTGCGGCATTCCTGACGGAAATCGACGACGTTCACCTCGTCCTTGTTCTTGCCCTTCTTGCGGTATTGCTCTTCGATCTTCCACTCGATGGGCAGGCCGTGGCAGTCCCAGCCGGGCACGTAGCGCGAGTCGAAGCCCATCATCTGATGCGACCGCACGATCATGTCTTTGATGGTCTTGTTCAGCGCGTGACCGATATGCAGGTGACCGTTTGCGTAGGGGGGGCCGTCATGCAGGGTAAAGGGCGCACGACCCTGTTTCTCGCGCAGGCGGTCATATACGCCGATCTTCTCCCAGCGCTCCAGCCATGCGGGCTCGCGTTTGGGCAGGCCCGCGCGCATGGGGAAGTCGGTTTTGGGCAGGTTCAGCGTGTCTTTGTAGTCAGGTGTTTCGGCGCACATTTGGGGCGTCCTCAGGATGATCTGGTCGTGTGTGGATCGAAGCGGTCGGTGCGAGGTCTCAAACACCTTTGCCCGGCGTCTCGTGGTATCAGAGCGCCGGGGATATAATTCGAATAATGATGGCCAGCCGGTCAAGCATGGCCGCGCTTATAGGACGCCCGCCCTCAATGGTCCAGAGGTTCCGGGTCCTGCGGCGAATGGCGCAGCTTGGCCCAGCGGTTGAGCCATGCAAGACCCGCCAACCCCAGCCCCAAAGCCAGCAGCGAAAAGACCCGGATCAGCCCGCCAAGACCGGCAATATCGATCAGGAACACCTTGGCCACGGCCAGCCCAATCACCGCCAGCCCCGCCTTGCGCATCAGGTCCGAGCCGCGCGCCAGCGACTGGTAGAACAGCACCGCCCCGATCAGCAACAAGGTCATCGTATAGGTGTAAAGCTCGGGCTGGGTGACGCCGTTTTCCCAATACATGCCCGCCGCGCCCTGCCAGAAATGGCGGATCGTCAGGCCCAGCCAGACCGCGGCCAACGCGCCCGCCAGCCCATAGCTGGCACGGTCCAGCCACAGCGGCACCGCCCGGATGCGCCAGGCCGAGAACCCGATGGCAAGGGCAGGCAGCAGATAGGCCACGGCCAGCGTGTTCACGATCGGCGGCCCCAATACGGGGTCGGAGAATTGGTTCGCCAGCGGGTTTTGCTCGGCCAGCGACTCGGCCAGCCGGAACAGGCCGTGCGCGGCGAAAAATGCCGCCAACAGATAGCGAATATAATTCAGTTTGCCGCCCAGTGCGAACCGCTGAACCTGAGCATAGGCCAGCAGCAGCCAGATAACTGCCAGCAGCCCCAGCCCCCAGTGGCTGCTATAGGCACCGCCATCGCCAAACCCTTCAAGCCAGCGCAAAAGAAGCAGAGACAGCAGGATACCGCCCGTTGCCCACGCGGCACTTTCCAGCAACAGCAAGGCCAGCGGGCGGGTCAGCGGGCGCAGCAATATCCATGCGGTCAGGAAACCCGCGACGGCTGCGCCATAGACCAAAGTCATCTCGCCCACCGGCGCGGTGTTGGCCCAATCGAGCCCCGGGTTCAGGACAAGACGCACTGTGACGGTGAGAACTCCGGCCCAGATGAACCAGCTCATCGGTGGCAAGGTGAATTTGCGGTCCAGCGCGGCGGCGATGACGACGGTCACCACAAGCGCGATGGTCAGCGCGGCAGAGCTGAGAACGATCACGCAGGCAAAGGCCAGACAGGACAGGGCCGACAACGTCGCCAAAGCCGGGCGCATGCGATTGTCGCCGTCCACGCGCGCGAACCGTTCGGCCAGCACCACCATCAACGCGCCCAGTGCAATTGCGTGCAACGCCCAGGGATAGGCCCCGATCACCTGCGCCGGTTGCCATCCAATTTCCAACGCAATCGCCATTGCAGGGGCAAACACAGCCGCAG
The DNA here is from genome assembly GCF_028066395.1 of Ruegeria sp. GTDB lineage: Bacteria > Pseudomonadota > Alphaproteobacteria > Rhodobacterales > Rhodobacteraceae > Ruegeria. Next base: position 2,756 of record NZ_JALCBM010000070.1, on the reverse strand, counting down.
CCCCGGCCCAGACAGCCGCATACCCCCCGCCCCGGTTCGAGCGCCACGCGGCAAGCAGGGTCACCAGCGCGCCCAACGCGACCAGCACGGTCACCACCATGGGATAGTCGGCCTCGGCCGTTTCGGCATAGGTGTCGGTGAAGGTGCGCCAGACGGTGCCCCTGGCGACGCCGTGCGAAAAGACTGACCAGAGAAGGCCCACCGCTGGGAAAATCGCCACATCCTGCAAGGCCCGCGCGTCCATGGCCCACAGGATCAGGGCCAGCGGAAGGACGGTGAACAGCGCGATGGTCAACCAGAACTCGCCCGAGGAATCAGCCCAGTGCAGGGACAGGATCACCGAACTGGTCAGCACCGATCCAAAGGCCAGCCGGGTCGGAAACTCGGGCCACGGGCTGCCCTTTCTACGCCGGACCAGTTCCAGCACCATCGGGCCCTCGTGATCGGGCCACAGCCGCCGGGCCGGGATAGCAATGGCAATCAGCGCCAGCGCCGTGGCAAAGGTCAGATAGGCGGGCTCGGTCAGCGGAGAGGACAGCACCAGCAGCAGCGCGACCACGTAGGCTCCGATCAGGGTCAGCACGGATATCCATGCCCACCGCCGCACGGTGTCGATGCCCAGCCCCAGCACCGCGATGACAAAGAAATAGCCATACAGCCACGAGGGATCCTGAGACGATCCCCCGACCAGAAACGGCGCGGCGAAAGCGCCGATCAGGCCAACCGCCGCCAGCAGCGGACCATGGAACCAGCCCAGCACCAAACCGACCAGTGCGATGGTAATCATCCCGGCCAAGGCCGCCTCGGGGCCGATCAGGTCATAAAGCTGCCGTGCGGCCAGAACGCCGCCGAACAGGGTCACCAGACCGGCACCGGAAAAGACCGAGGGCAGATAGGCCGTGGCCGAAGCCTCATGATCACCAAAACGGCGCCGCACGACCTCACCTGCTGCGATCAGCACGATGCCAAAGCCAAGCGCGGCCAGAACGCGCGCGGAGGGCGGCAACAGGCCGTTTTCCGCACCGTATTGAACCAGAAACACCCCTGCCAGTGCCAGTGACACAGCCGAAACCGCATAAAACCAGTTTTCCCGCAGCCATGCACCCAAGGCAGAGAGCCGGTCTTCGCGAAAGACGATGGCTCCGGTAGGTTCCGGGGGGGTCTGCAGGGGTTCCGGTTGGGGTTGGGGCGTGTCCTCGGGTTTTGGCGCAGACCATGGCGCGGGTTTGGGGCGGTCTTCGACAGCCTTGGGAATTGGCGCGGGCTTGGGCGGTTGGTCGGGCAAAGGCCCCTCAGCATCTGCCGAAAGCACCTTGATCTGACGTTCCAGTTGCATGACCCGCTTGCGCAGGCGTGATTGCCCGACCATCAGGACGATGATCGAAACCGGGATGGCCAGAACGATCAGGCCAACAAGGACAAGCAAGGATTCCAACCGAACCTCCATGGGGTATCAGTCTGAATGTATCGGGGGAGCGTGGCGGGTAATAGTCTGGAAACCCGGAATGAATTGTTGTGTTGCCGCTAGGGGCCAAACAGCGCGATGTCGGGGCGGGCGAGCATCAGCCAGATGATCGCAAGCACGGCGGCAAAGGCGGGAAAGCCGCAGGCGAACCAGATGCGGAACAGGCGGTGATACTGCGCGGGCAGTGCCTGATCGCCCTCTGCCGCCTGTTGCGCAAGGCGGCGCAAACGGGCCTGTATCCAGACCACCGGCAGCCAGAACAGACCCGTCAGGACGTAGAGCATCAGGGACAGCGCGATCCAGCCTTCGCTCAGGCTCCACCCCAGTTGCCAGGCCAGCAGCGCCCCGGTGATCGGTTGCGCAATGACGGCGGTGGTGGTGAACAGCAGGTCGGCCAGCACCACGATCCCGGCGGTGTGGGCGATGAGGCGCGCGTTGCCGGTGCGATGGGCCATCAGCATGAAGAAGGCGATGCCCGCGCCGGTGCCCAGCAAGACACAAGCCCCGATCACATGTAACCAGCGCAGGATCAGGTCCCATTCCATTTAGCGTGTCTCCAGCAATGTGCGGGCGAATAGCGGCAGAAGCAGCGCGGGCAGGATCTTGACCAGTGGCCCCAACGGATCAGCCCACAGCATCGGGACAGTGAACGTTGCGGCGATCAGGTAGAACAGCGCCACCCCGGCCTGCGCCAGACAGACCCGCGCCGCCCATGGTCGCCACAACAGGCCGAGGCCAAGGGCGATATCGACGAATGACCAGAACAGGACGCTGGTTTTGGCCCAACCCATGGACCAGCCCACACGGGTCAGAACCTCGGCGGCTTGGGTCAGGCTGATCAGACCCAACAGGCCGGACATCACCCAGAACAGGCTGAGGATGGCAATGGTCACGGGCATCAGCAGGCTCATCCGCGCCGACAGGCGATGGGAAGGGCCGCAGGTCAGCCCGTCGTAAATCTGCCGCAACGACGCGATGGGTCGCCCCGAGGCCGCGCGGTAGGGGGCCGGGTCGCCAGTCACGCCCTCTTCCATCACTGTCATCGCCGTGCTGCGCAGCGGGGATCGCCACCCGGCGCGGCCCAACAGATCAGCGCCGGAAGCGACCGCTTTGGTCAGCACCCGCGGCACCGTCAGGACAAAACGCGCCGCCCGAAACCCCAACCAGCGGCGGGTTTCCGAAACCACCTCGCGCAACGGATGCGCGGTGTCCTCGACCAGATCGTAGCTGCTCGGTGGAAGCTCAGACCGGGCCGCCTGAAGGACGGCCTGACACAGATCATCCATGCCCA
>NZ_JALCBM010000069.1:11319-22879 GCF_028066395.1 Ruegeria sp. | reverse complement strand
CGTCGCGCTGGCGGCCCAGTTCGGACGTGATCGAGCCGAACAGCTCGGGGTCGCGGTCGGATAGGGATTGGGTGAAGAAATTATCTGTTCGATGCGGGGCGTTCACGGATCAAATCTCCTTTAGAAGAAAGACGGATGCAGCCAATCTGTGGATTGTCTGGCGGTACGGCTGGGCCTCAGATCACCCGGTCGCGAGGTTCTCGGCCTTCGAAAAAGTCGCTCAGGTTATCAAGCACACGGAACCCCATCGCCTCGCGCGCCTCACGCGTGGCGCTGCCCAGATGGGGTAGCATCACGAGGTTGTCGCAGTGCAACAGGTCCGGACTGATGCGCGGTTCGCCGTCGAAGACGTCCAGCGCCGCGCCGCCGATCATGTCCAGCATCAGCGCCTGAATCAGGGCCCATTCGTCGATCACCTCACCACGGGCGGTATTGATCAGGAAGGCGCCGGGTTTCATCAGGCCAAGCCTGCGCGCGTTGATCAGGTGCCGGTTCGTGGCCCCGCCGGGACAATGGAGCGAGACGAAATCACATTGCGGCAGCAGGTCATCGACTGAATCCACCTGCACCGCATTGCACTGGGCCAAAACGTCCGGTGCAACCTGACTGCGGTTGTAGACAAGGATATCCATGCCGAACCCGTGATGGGCGCGGCGGGCCATCTCTTGCCCGATACGGCCATAGCCGATGATGCCCAGCGTCTTGCCGCTGACCTTGGTGCCGACCAGATGCGTGGGTCGCCAGCCGGTCCATTTGCCCGAACGCAGCTCACGCTCGCCTTCGCCCGCGCGGCGGGCCACCATCAGCATCAGGGTCATGGCGATATCGGCGGTGCATTCGGACAGCACGTCCGGCGTGTTGGTCACGGTCATGCCCAGTTCGCGGGCCGATGGCTCGCAGATATGGCTGTAGCCGACACCGTAATTGGCAAGGATCTTTGTCTGCGCGCCGGGCACATCCAGCGCCTCGGCGCTTAATGTATCCGTGACTGTGGGCAGCACGGCATCATAGGATTTCAGCGCCTGCCGGATGTCTGCCGGGGACATGGGCGTGTCCCCGGTGTTCAATACGGCGTTGTAATTCTCGGCCAGTTGCGCCTCGACGGCGGCGGGCCAGCGGCGGGTGACAAGAACCGAAGGTTTGACCATCACGCAGCCTCCATCACGCGGGCGATTGTTTCGCCGATGACAGCCGGGTTTTCGGCCACGGTCACACCGGCGGCGGACAGGATTTCCACCTTCTCGCTGGCGCTTTCGCCAAAGGCCGAGATGATGGCCCCTGCGTGCCCCATGGTCCGGCCCTTGGGGGCGGTCAGACCGGCGACATAGGCGATAACCGGTTTGGTAACGTGGTCACGGATGTACTCGGCGGCTTCGGCCTCTTGCGGGCCGCCGATTTCACCGATCATCGCGATGACGTGGGTGTCCTCGTCTTCTTCGAACCGTTGCAAGATGTCCCTGAACGACGATCCGTTGATCGGGTCGCCACCGATGCCAACGCTGGTCGACACGCCGATGTCGCGCTCTTTCAACTGTGCCGCGGCCTCATATCCCAGCGTGCCCGAGCGGCCAATGATCCCCACATGCCCGGGCAGGTAGATATGCCCCGGCATGATCCCAAGCAGCGCCTTGCCCGGAGAGATCGTGCCCGCGCAGTTCGGTCCGGTCAGGACCATGCGCTTGTCTTTGGGATAGCGATACATGTACCGCTTGACCCGGATCATGTCCTGCGCCGGAATGCCATCGGTGATGCAGACGCAATAGCGGATACCGGCATCCGCGGCCTCCATGATCGCATCCGCCGCGAACGGGGGCGGCACGAACACAAGGCTGGTATCCGCAGCGGTTTCCCGGACGGCCTGCTTGACCGTATCGAAGACCGGGACGCCTTCGACAGTATCGCCATGTTTGCCGGGCACCACGCCGCCCACCACATTGGTGCCATAGGCCAGCATATCCTTGGTGTGGAAGCGGGCCATGCGCCCGGTGATGCCCTGCACGATGACACGCGAATCTCGGTCGAGAAGAATGCTCATTACACAGCCCTCATTTTGGTGCCTTGGCTCAGGTCGTTTTTCCAGGCGCCCACAGCGCGTTCGGCGGCTTCCATCAAGGTTGTCGCGCGAATGATGGGCAGGCCGGACTTGGCGAGGATCTTCTGGCCTTCCTCGACATTCGTCCCGGCCAGCCGCACCACGACGGGGATGTCGATATCCAGTTCTTTCAACGCTTGAACCACGCCCTCCGCCACCCAGTCACAGCGGTTGATACCGGCGAAGATGTTGACGAGGATGGCCTGCACGTTGTCATCCGACAGAACCAGCCGGAACGCCTTGGCGACGCGCTCGGGCGAGGCACCACCGCCGATATCGAGGAAATTGGCAGGCTCGCCCCCGGCCAGCTTGATGGTGTCCATGGTGGCCATGGCCAGACCGGCGCCATTGACGATACAGCCGATATTGCCGTCCAGCCCGACATAAGACAGGCCACGATCCGCTGCGCGACTTTCGCGCGGGTCTTCCTGACTTTTGTCGCGCAGTTCGGCGATTTGCGGATGCCGGAACAGGGCGTTGTCGTCAAAGCTCATCTTGGCGTCCAGCGCCAGCACCCGGTCGTCGCCGGTGATGACCAGCGGATTGATCTCGACCATGGTGGCGTCCAGATCGCTGAAGGCGGCATAACACCCCTGCAGCGTGCGCACCATCTGCTGCACCAGTTTCGGTTCCAGCCCCAGCTCGAACGCAATTTCGCGCGCCTGGAATTCCTGCAACCCAACCGCCGGTTCGACAATGGACCGGACAATGCTTTCCGGGCGATCGGCCGAGATATCCTCGATCTCCATCCCGCCTTCGGACGAGGCGACGATCATGACCCGCTGGCTGGAGCGGTCGAGCACGAAGCCCAGATAAATCTCGCGATCAATCGGCACGGCAGCTTCTACATAGACACGGTAGATGCCTTTGCCTTCGGGGCCGGTCTGATGCGTGACCAGCTTGCGACCGAACAGGTCATCGCAGGCCTCGTAAATTTCATTCTCGGTGTTGCACAGCTTGACCCCTCCGGCCTTGCCGCGCCCGCCCGCGTGGACCTGCGCCTTGACGATCCATTTGTCGCCGCCCAGTTCACGCGCCCGATAGGCCGCCTGTTCAGGGCTGTAGGCCAGCGCACCCGAGGGGGTTTCGACCCCGAAGTTCGAAAGAAGCTCTTTCGCCTGATATTCGTGGATATCCATCTGCATTCCTCCCGTTCATGCAGTGCGGTTAGGCGGCAATCGAGGTGCCATAGCGGCTTTCCAGCAGCGCCTCGATGATGTCGAAATCCACTTGGCCGCCCAATTCGCGGATCGCGTCACCAAACAGATGCACGATGCGGCTGATGGCCTGTCGGTCCAGCTGGTTGAGGATGCCGATGCGCACCTGTACCGGCGCGCTGAGTGTCGGCCAGATGCCGAACCCACGGGCGCGGCAGTTCTGGACCAGTTCCATCTCGCGTCCAGCCAGAGCGGGGGGCAGGTTCAGGACAACAAGGCTGGGCATGTCCGAGGTTACCGTGCATCCCATCGCGGTGACCGCGTCGCGCAGAACCGCTTCGTGCGTTCGGTAGCACCGCGCCCGCTTTGCCAAACCGTCCTGCAAGGTCAGGCGCAGGGATTCGTGGAAGGCGGCGACCGCGTAACCCGAATGGGTTCGGTGATATGTGCCCTTTTCCACATCCTGCCCATCGACGATGCCCCAGTGGCGGGCTTCGTATATCGGGTTGTGGACATAGCTGTAGGCGCCGGTTGTCCGCAGGGCCTCGATGTAAGCGTCGGTAAAGCTGACGGGCGCATAGGTCAGCGGCAGGCAGCACAGACCCTTTTGCGGGCAGGACGCCCAACCGGCGATGCCGGGATAGTCGTCGATGCGGAAATCTGCCACGCCCAGCGACGACACCGCATCGACCAGCCCCATTGCGCCATGGCGTGCGCAGGCATCCGAAAAGCCGCGCAGATCATTGACGCGGCCCGAGCCGGTTTCCCAATGCGCCATGAAGGCCCATTTCGGCTTGTGCGCGGCCAGAGCTTCCTCGACCATCTCACCAGTGACCGGCTGGCCATGGGGGACCTCGATCACGGTCACACTGGCGGCGTGCGGGTCCAGCGGATTGGCGGCGTGTTCCGCAGGCGTTGCGGCCTTGATCCGAAGGGTCAGCGCGTCGATGCCCGAGAAGGTGCCATTGGTGAACGCCACAACCCTGTCCCCGGGCATCACTGCCGAAAACATGGTGTCCAGACCGCTCCAGCCCGTGCCAGCGACGGCAAAGGTGTAAGTGTTGTCTGTCCCCCAGATCTCGCGCAGCATGTGCTTGCATTCGATCATGCCGCGCAACACGTCGCCTTGCATATGGTCGGCGACACCGGCGCTGGCAAATGCCTTCAGCACGCGGGCGTCCGTATTGCCCGGCCCGGGGCCTGCGGCCAACGTCTCGGGGATTTCGAGCGTGGGGTAGATTTGAAATGTCATATGCGATCCTCCCTGGCGGTGGTGCTTGCGAAGCTCTCCACCCGTCGCGTTACCAAGAAGAAAAACCGCCCCTTGCCCGAGGACGCAACGTAACTTACTACTGTTTCAGTATATCTATTTGGATGGGGAAGTACCTACCCATTTAGGTAAATATACCAGCGTATACCAAAGATGTACCTACCCATTAGGGTGGGTATTGAAAATTCAGGTGGAAAAACAATGTCGGAGTCAACGTCGCGCCCGATCGACATCATGCTTGCGGACAACAACCCTCTGGTCCTTTCGGCCATGTCCGAAATCTTTGAACGGGATTTGCGATTCTCATTGGTGGCCACATCTGCAACCGCCGAGGGGTTTCTGGGGGCCGTCATGCGCGTGCCTGTAAAGGTCTGTGTGGTGTCCTGGGAGTTGCCTGCCTTAGGGGCGGCAAAACTGATCGAAGTTCTGCGCGAACAGGAAAACGCGCCCCGTTTTGTGATCTACGGGGACACGACCGGAGATGTTCCGCGATTGGCGATGCAGGCCGGGGCTGCCGGTTTCGCACCCCGTTCGGGTGAGGTTGAAGGCCTGCTGGAAACCTGCGTCGAAGTCGCCCGAGGCAAGATGGTTTTCCCCTTCATCGATGTGCGCACGGTGCAGCAAAGCCCCCTGCAGACCTTGTCGCGCAGAGAACTGGCCATTCTGGAGGCACTGGCCAAAGGAATGTCGAACCGGGAACTGTCAAGGGAATTGCAGATTTCCACCAACACGGTGAAGTTCCACCTGTCAAACATCTACGAAAAGCTGTCGGTCAAAAATCGCGCGCAGGCTATCGCCTTTTATTATTCGGACCGGTCGAACGCCTCGTAACCCATTGGCTGGGCCACCCGGGAACGGCCACCGTTGAGCAAAAATAAATCTTTTCGTGTTTGTGGTGTTTCGAGGGGGAAACCTTGGGCGAGACATGACCAAATACACGTTAGATGCATCCACAAGCGGTAGCTTTTCTCTGAACGTTGGCGGTAATTCTTCTGATGACACCGTTGTCGTAAACATAGGCGAAGATTTCTCGGGCACGATTTCGGTTCTGTCCAGATTTGGCGATGGAGAGCTGGAAACGGTTGATATCAATTATCCCAGCGGATGGTCTGTCACGCAGACCTCATCCGTGCCGCTTGGATGGGAAAATCCGCAGGCAACGTATAGCACCTTTTCGATCACCGATGCCGCAGGTGTGCCGCGTGGAACAATGGTTGTTGTCGCCAATAGATTTGGGGTGCCCTGTTTTGCTGAAGACACCCTGATCCTCATGGGCGATAGGCGCGAAAAGCGGATACAGCACCTTGCTGTAGGCGATAGTGTCTCAACGGCGGACAAGGGGCCTCGACCCGTTGTTTGGATCGGCAAAAGATGCCTTTCAAAATTCATGCTTCATAACGAGCCTGACCTGTCTCCAATCCGAATTGGGAAGGGTAGTCTGGCGCCCAACGTCCCGCATTCTGATCTGCTCGTGTCGCCTCAGCACAGGATACTCGTGCGTTCAAAGATATCCGAGAGGATGACCGGCAATAGGGAGGTGCTGGTGCCCGCCAAGCATCTGTTGAACATCAGCGGAGTAGACAAAGCCGCGCCCGGAAACGGGGTGACGTATTTTCACATACTGCTGGCGGACCATTCCATATTGATCGCAAACGGGGTCGAGGCGGAATCATTGCACCTTGGGGGTGAAGTCGGAAAAATTTTCACCCATCGTCAGATTTGCGAGATACGGGAAAAATTATCCCACACCACCCATGCGCTGGCCAGAGAAACGATCAAGCGCAAACAGGCGGAGCGGCTTGTTTTCCGGCATCAAAAGAACTCTGTTCCGTTTCTGCCTGACGCAGGGTCAATGGCTTTTCACAGATCTGCGTGACTGTTTATGCGCGAGGTACGCGACAGAAAATCAAATAGTGGGGGCAGAAAGCTGTCCATCGCGCAGTTCAAGCGTCTCAGGGGCCAGGGCCTGACGGAAGTTCGGTGCATGGCTGACCAGCAGGATGGCCTGCGGCAACGCTTGCAAAATCTCCAGCAGGCGCGCTTCGTTTTTGGTGTCCAGCGCGTTGGTGGGTTCATCCAGCAGCAGCGCCTCGGGCTCCATCGCCAATACGGTTGCCAGCGTCACAAGCCGTTTCTCACCACCTGAGAGCTTGTGGGTAATGCGATCGCGCAGATGCATCAGGTCCAGATCGGTCAACACCTTGTCGACGATGGCCAATGCCTCGGCCGTGCTGCGCCCAAGGTTGAGCGGGCCGAAAGCGATGTCTTCCGCCACCGTCGGGCAGAACAGCTGGTCATCGGGGTCCTGAAACACCAGCCCGATCCGGCGGCGCACATCGTGAAAATCCGCCTCGACCCGCCGTTCCTTGCCAAAGGCGGTCACGCGTCCGGCGGTTGGCGTCTGCAGGCCCAGGGCGATGCGGAACAGGGTGGACTTGCCCGAACCATTGGGGCCGGTAATCGACAGGCGCTGTCCGGGTTCAAGCTGAAACGACGCGCCGTTCAGCACCGGGGTCTGGCCCGGATACGCGAAAGATACGTCTTCAAGCCTAAGGATCGTCATAGAAAATCCAGGAACAAAAGGCCCATGCACACCGAACACAGCATCGCCGCAAACAGGTGATCCCGACGGGTCATGGCAAAGTCCTGTAACATCAGCAGCCGCCCGGAAAAGCCCCGGCATTTCATGGCGCCCAGAATACGCTCGGATCGTTCGATGGCGCGGACCAGCATCATGCCGACCAGATATCCGAAACTGCGGTAGGTGTGCCAGTTGGTGCCGGGCCGGAACCCGCGAATTTTCATGGCGGCGCGCAGGCGCAAATACTCTTCCCGCAGCACTTCGATGTAGCGGATGGTGAACATCAGCAGATGCACAAGCGCTTCCGGGCAGCGCAGCTTGTGCAGGGCATGGCCAAGGGTGACGGGCTCCATCGTGCCGACCAGAACCATAAGGGCCAAGATCACCGCATTGGCCGTCAGGGCGATTTCGATGGCTTTCCACAGGCCCTGCCAACTGGCCGGAAACCCGAAAACGGTGAACATCGCGTCGCCGGGCATGGAAAAGGGCAGGAGGATCAGCATGAAGATGATAAAACTGTCCATCATCGCCATACGTTTCAGGGTGCGGCGGATGGGCAATCGCGACATCAGCAAAAGCCCGATTGAAACGGCCAGAGCCGTGATCAGCGCCGGAATGGTGCTGAGGGCGACGGTGACAACGGCAAAGACGCAGGCCACCACGATGCGCATGCGCGGGTCATAGTCGCTGATCACCCCGTGCGGGGCATCCCTGCCTGCCTCGGCCAGCGTTTTGGCCTGGGGTTCCAGCGCATGTGCCATCAGGTGGCCATCTTCTTGCGTGCGGCGAGGTAAAAGCCGATGCCGAACAGGCCGATGATATAGCCAATGCCGCCCAGAATGGTTTGCAGATCGTTACGTTCGCGATAGGCGGCGATTTCGCGGCGCAGCGGGCGGGTCTCATCCCGCACCGCCTTGGCGATGGCGGCGCGTTCCTCATCCGAAAGAGAGGCCACAGCGACTGTCGCAGTACCCTCGGCAGGCGCAGTCAAAGCGGGTGTTTCCACCTTTTCGGCCTCCACACCCATGATCTGGGCAACCTCGTCGGCGGGCATGGTGATGTCGGCCACATGCCCGGCGCCAAGGTCTGCCGTGAACCTATGCGCCACGGGTTTGGTCGGCGTGTAGATAAAGAAACCATCCGCGTCGGTCACGGTTCGGCCCAGTTCAGTGCCATCCGGGCCATAGACGATGACGTCCTGATCCTCTGCCATATCGCCATTGGAAAATCCCAACTCGCCTTCAATGGCGTCGCCTGCGGGGAATACGCCTGCGATGACCTTATGGGCCAGCGCCGGAAGCGGGGTCAGGATCAGGATAGAAACAAGGATCATCTGTTTCATGCGGATGCGCCTTTGATAAAAAGCTCGGGCTTGACCTTGCGGGCCAGCAGAACGGCAAAGCCCGTCAGCACAGCCTCGATCCCCATGACCGGGATATGGGCAAAAAAGACAAGCTTGGCGGCGGGCAGGAATTCATCGCCGGACAGGGCCAGCGAAACCGCGACGAAGGCGGTTGTGGCGGCGATGGAAAACGCACCGCCAATGCCGCCCCAGATCGCCCCGTGCACAGGCGAGCCGCGCGCGATCAGGCGGCCAAAGATCATCCAGGTCAACACCGCCGGAAGGGCAATGTTTACTGTATTGATTCCCAGCACGGTCAGGCCGCCAAAGCCGAAGAACACGGCCTGAAGCAGCAAGCCGACGAAAAGGGCAGGGAAGGCGGCCCAGCCGAGCAGAAGCCCGGCCAGACCGTTCAAGATCAGATGCACAGAAGACGGGCCAATCGGTACATGGATCAGCGAGGCGACAAAAAAGCTGGCCGACAGCACGCCCGCCGTGGGAATGCGATCCAGATCCAGCGATTTCAGCCCCAGGGCAATCCCGCCTGCGGCGGCGACTGCGCCGCCGATCACGACAGGGTTTGAAAGGGCTCCGTCTACGATGTGCATTGGGGCTTACTCCAGATCCCAGGCGCGAATCCAGATCACCGCGTCCTGACTCAGCTCTTTGCCGTCATGTTCGGTTTTAGGGCCCGAACCCAGAGCGGCAAACCCCCAATAACCCGCTTTTGGCACGCCAAAGCTGAAATAGCCGTTATCGTCCGAGATCGCGACCAGCGCACCGCCCGGCAGCGGGGAGACGGTGGCCTCTTGCGCGCCAGTGCCCACCATGTCGGGCGCTGCGGCGATGTATTCGATTTCGATCTCGGCACCGGCGACGGGTTTGCCTTCGCTCAGCACGCGGCCGGTGAAGGTTGATCCGGCGATGATGTTATAGGGTTTGTTCAGCGGCAGAATTTCGGTGGCCAGACCCTGCGGCTGATCCCAATCGGTGGGCAGTTCGTTGCGGTTCAGATACGCCTTGGTGATCTGCTGGATATAGATATCCTCGGATTCCTCATAATAAGGCGCGGGAACGGTCACCACCACATAGTCGCCCGAGCGCTTTACAGGCACCGAACCGAGGAAAGCCTTGGCGCTGTTGTCCGGACCGTCGAAGGTGGTTTCTTCCAGCGTTTCCATCAGGTCGGTTTTTTCGCCGTTGTGAATCACGAAGAATTCTTCCGGCTTTTCCAGGGTCATCACGTGACCGGCCTCGAACGGGTGCCAGAAGATCAGCTTGACCGGAACGTCGCCCGGACGCTCGATCATGGTGTTGTCGGTGTATTCCAGCAGGAAATGCGCCTGCGCCAATGCAGGCATCGCCACGGCGGCAGTGGCCGCCAACAGCAGTTTTTTCATGAATTCAGTCCTTCTCATGTCACGCCTTCCCCGGCGCAAATTGGCTTTGACCCAGGGGGAGCGTGATGCCGTTCGCCGACTGAGACAAACGGACCCGGCGCACACCCCGTGGCCGATGATGAGCACCCCTTCCGGGGGCGCATGTTCGGCAGGTCTCCTGACTCGCGGGTCAAAGCATTTGGCTGGCCTTCCCGGGGTATCCCAGTGGCATTGTCAGCCGTGCTCACCGCTTACAGTTGCGGGGGCAGTTGCAGAATTGGCGTGAACGCGCCGCACTGCATTCCCTCTTGCCTCCGGGGACATCCCCGGAACCGAACGTGATGCGTTCATGCCAGAACATGCAAGACAGGGTCAACAATCGATTGCGGCATCGAGAGGGTCATTTGCGAATGCCGGGACCGCATTCGCCCGGTATGACCGCGATCATCCTGTCGCGCTTTTGCTACGGGTCCACCAAAAGGGCGGTAACCTCAATTTGAACACAGTAATGCCCAAAACTGTCTTTACGCGATTCGATCAAGGAAACGCGTACTAAATTGGAATAAAATGAAAAATACACGGTTCGCCCAACGGTGGGGCACAGTGGGCGCGGCGCTTTTTGCGTCGCTGACAGCAGCTCCGGCATATAGTTTTGATGCTACTGGAAATGTCTTTAACACCATCAGTTTTGGAAGTTGTGACTTAGAAGTCTTCAATGATGGTGCGAGCGGGGACATGTACATCCTGTTGTTTGATGCGGGTCCCATTTTCGAGGAAATCGGCGGCGGCGGGTATGTTTCTGGCGCGCCCGCATCCGGCTCGGCCGGGCCGATCACTGCGGCTTCGCTAGAGACATGTCTGGGCGGTGCGTCAGGCAGTATAACCAACCTTCAGCAAGACGGTGCGGATTCAACCTATGCGGCGGATACGTATTACGGCTTTTCATACGAATTCAACGGAGCGCCGTTCGAATATGCCTTCACCGGGTCGTCCGCGGCATTCGTTCAGGGCGCACAAGCGGTGCCTGACACCACACCTCCGGTGATTGGCGCGATTGGTGACATTTCCGTTTCGACCGATACAGGTATGAGCACGGCCAGCGTGCCATTTTCGACCTCGGTTTCCGATAACGTGGACGCATCGAGTTCGTTTACCCTGACCTACACGCTGGGCGGTAGCCCGATCACAAGCCCGCACGCCTTTCCTGTCGGCACGAGCACGGTCACCGTGACCAGCACCCCTGATGCCGCAGGCAATGCGGCTGCTCCCGTCACGTTCGATGTTACCGTATCGGACAACGAAGCCCCCGTTATCGGCGCGGTCAGCGACAGCTCTGTATCGACCGATCCCGGATCGAATACAGCCAGTGTTTCATTCTCGACTGCAGTGTCGGACAATGTGGATGCTTCGGGAACATTCACTTTGACCTATTCACTGGGTGGCAACCCGATCACCAGCCCGCACGCCTTCCCGGTGGGCACAAATACGGTCACCGTCACCAGCAGCGCCGACAGCGCGGGCAATGCGGCGGCTCCGGTGACATTTGATGTCACGGTATCGGATGGCGAGGCCCCGGTCATTGCCGCTGTCACCGACATTGCCGTGGCCACGGCTGCGGGACAGGGCACGGCCAGCGTGCCGTTTGCAACCACTGTGTCTGACAATGTTGATGCCGCAGGCTCGTTCACACTGACCTATTCGCTGGGCGGTAGCCCGATCACCAGTCCTCATGTGTTTCC
>NZ_JALCBM010000069.1:1910-11219 GCF_028066395.1 Ruegeria sp. | reverse complement strand
CCGATTACCAGCCCGCATGCCTTCCCGGTGGGGGTAAGTACGGTCACCGTCACCAGTACGGATGACAGTGCAGGCAACGCGGCTGCGCCGGTCTCTTTCACTGTCACAGTATCGGATGGTGAGGCCCCGGTGATCGGAGCTATCAGCGATGTTACGGTTCCGACCGATCCCGGTCTCAGCACGGCCAGCGTGCCGTTTTCGACCACGGTGTCGGACAATGTGGATGCTGCGGGTTCGTTCACGCTGACCTATTCGCTGGGTGGCAACCCGATTACCAGTCCGCACGCCTTCCCGGTGGGCACGAACACGGTCACCGTCACCAGCAGTGCCGACAGCGCGGGCAATGCGGCGGCTCCGGTCACTTTTGATGTGACGGTGAATGTGCCGCCAAACAACGCGCCCACAGTTTCGATCGCAAGCATCGGATCGGTGGCTTCGGGCGCGCCTGTGACGCTGGTCAGCACGGCCAATGCCAATGATGTCGGTCAGACGCTGACCTATTCCTGGACCCAGACCAGCGGGCCCTCGGTTGCGCTGACCACAACGGATCAACCTGATTTGACCTTCACCGCACCGGTTTTGGCGATCAATGCCCCGGATGAGGTTCTGACGTTTTCGTTGCAGGTCAGCGATGGGATCGACACGGCAGATGCCATGGTCAACGTAACCGTGGTGGCCCAGACAGATACCGTGGCCCCCGATGCGTTGACGGCACAGACCGCTCAGGTGACGGTGAATGCCGATGGCTCTCTGACCGTTTCCGGCGTGACAGAGCCCGGCGCGACGGTGCATGCAACCTGGCCGGATGGTACGCAGCAGTCGGTCATGGCCGCTGCGGACGGGCGGTTTGCTCTGACGTCAGGCACTGTGCAGCCTGCGGGCAGCCTGACCATGGTGGTGGAAGACGCTGCGGGCAACAGGTCCTCGGCCTATACCCAACAAGTGACGCAGTTTGCGACGGTCGAGGAAATTCGTAGTGCGGTGCGGGATTTCCTCCGCTCCCGCGCGCGCCACACGCTGGCGGCTCAGCCGGATCTGGTCGGGATGATGTCGGGCACCGCCACCGGGCGTGCCAATGGTGTTGTCACCCGCAATCAGGGCAATCTGGATTTTGCCACCCGCAAGGACAAACCGGTCTGGTTCGAGGCCTCTGGCCAGTGGTCCAGCAGCGAGGGCAGTGACACCTCGTATTTCTACGGGGTGCTTGGCGGCCACGCGAAGATCAACGAGGCGTTCTGGGTGGGTGCAATGCTGAGCTTTGATGCGATCTCGGAAACCGATGGGGATCAGGATATCGACGGTCAGGGCTATATGTTCGGTCCCTACTTTGTCGCCAAGCTGCCCGACCATCCGCTTTATTTTGAAGGTCGCTATCTGTATGGGCAAAGCAGCAACACCATCAAAATCGGCACGGCACCGGACAGTGATTTCGACAGCACACGCAGCCTTGCGCAGTTGAAAATGGCGGGTGAGCTTGAATATGAAAGCCTGATCCTGATCCCCAGCCTGACGGCAAGCCATTATACGGAAAAGCAGGACAGCTTTACTGATGCGGCAAACCGTGTGATCGCTGGCCAGCGCTATGAATCCACCGAGGTCGAGCTTGGCCTGGATTTCTCCAGGACCTATGACATGTCCTATGGCACCTTCACCCTGACGGGCGGGGTGTCCGGTATCAGCGCCCATGAAAGCGGGGACAGCGTCTTTGGGTCGAACGGGGACGACAATGACGTCCGGGGCAGGGTCAGGCTGGGTGGTCAAAGTGTCATCCGTGGCAATACGGTCCTGTCGGCAGAGGCCTTCTATGACGGGATCGGAACGGGGGATTTCAGGAACTTTGGCGTCATCGCCGGTTTGCAGATGCAGTTCTAGGTCTGGACTGATTTCAACTGCCAAGCCCGGCACGCCGGGCTTGGCGCATTGATTGATCCCGGCCCGGCTGCAGGTCGGATCGGATTATGTCGCGCGCCTTGCCGTCATCCCCAAGACGTTGGTTGACAGGACCCCCTGCTATCGGCTCACGTCAACGCGCCAATATGCGGGAGGGGGCATGAAGATCATTAGCAATCCACATCGGGCGGGGCAAAAGCTGGCGCCGTCGATTCCGTACCCATCAACGGATGCCGCCCGCGTGGCCGCATTGCTGTCGCACTGCCCGGCGGCGACGAAAACGCCTCTTGTCGATGCCGGGGCGTTGGCTCCGGTGTCGCGGCTGTGGGTCAAGGATGAACGCAAGCGTATGAACCTGGGGTCGTTCAAGGCGCTTGGGGCGGCCTATGTCATTGCGCGCCATGCGGCAGAAAAATCCGACCAGCCGGGCCCGGGCACACTGGCGGGTGCAACCTATATCACTGCCAGCGCCGGCAACCACGGGATGAGCGTGGCGGCAGGGGCCAGAATGTTCGGTGCCAAAGCCGTTGTTCATATTGCCGACACCGTTCCCGAAAGCTTTGCAGATCGCCTGCGGGCTCAGGGGGCCGAGGTGGTGCGCTGCGGCGCCGACTATGCAGCCAGCATGGAGGCCGCCAGCGCGGCAGCCCGCGACAACGGTTGGATATTGTTGTCGGACAGTTCGTGGGATGGCTATTTCGAACTGCCCTATATTCTGATGGAAGGGTATGTGCAGATGGCAGCGGAAGCAGCCGAACAATGCCCCGAGGTGCCGACGCATATCCTGTTGCAGGCCGGTGTCGGCGGTCTGGCCGGGGCTGTTGCCGCCTATGCGCGAAAGGTTTGGGGGGATGCCCCGAAGATCATCGTGGTCGAACCCGAGGCCGCCCCCGCCCTGCAGGCCAGCATCGCCGCCGGGAAATGCGTTTTCGCGGATGGCCCGGACAGCGTCATGGGGCGGCTGGACTGCAAAGAACCCTCTCTGATCGCGCTGAACGGGTTGGCGCGAGATGCCGATCTGTTTCTGACCCTGTCCGATGATGATGTCTCGGCCCGGCTGGGCGCAATGGCAGAGGCTGGGCTGGAAACTACCGCCTCGGGCGGCGCTGGGCTTGCAGCCGTGATGAACGGCGAGGCCAGAAAAGCGATGTCGATCGATGAACACTCCCGGGTTTTGTGCATCCTGTCCGAGATCGCCGAATGAGGGGGTTTGAGCCATCCGAATTCGCGGCGCGCACAAAACGCGCGCAAGAATTGATGGATGCGGCGGGTCTGTCGGCGCTGTTGCTGACGACCGAAACGGATGTGCGATATTTCACCGGATATCTGACCCGGTTCTGGGAAAGCCCCACACGCCCCTGGTTTCTGATCCTCCCTGCGACGGGCAAGCCGGTGGCCGTTATCCCCTCGATCGGGGCGGCGTTGATGGGGCAGACCTGGATTGACGACATCCGCACCTGGAGCGCCCCTGATCTGCAGGATGACGGCGTCTCGCTTCTGGCCGAGGCTTTGGCGGAACTGACCGTGGCGGACGGCAAGATCGGGATGCCGGATGGTCACGAGACCCATGCGCGCATGCCTCTGGCGGATATCGAACGTCTGCGCGGCCTTCTGGGCGCGCGCAGGATTACCGGTGATCACGGCATCATCCGCCGTTTGCGCATGGTGAAATCCGCAGCCGAGATCGCCAAGATCGAAACGGCTTGCAGCATTGCGGGCCGGGCCTTTGCGCGTGTGCCTGAAGTCGCCGGGGCAGGGGTGCCGCTTGAGAAGGTCTTTCGCAAGTTCCAGATGCTCTGTCTGGAGGAAGGGGCCGATTGGGTCCCCTATCTGGCCGGAGGGGCAGAGCAGGGCGGGTATTCTGATGTGATCTCACCCGCGTCGCCGGTGCCGTTGCAGGCCGGGGATGTTTTGATGCTGGATACCGGGCTGGTTTGGGACGGGTATTTCTGTGATTTTGACCGGAACTGGTCCATCGGTCCGGCACGGCCTGACGTCAAATCCGCTTATGCCCGGCTCGTCGAAGCCTCGGATGCGGCTTTTGAAATCGCCCGGCCCGGCGCGACGGTGGCAGAGCTGTTTCATGCCATGAACACCGTTCTGACCAAAGATGCCGAAGGCACCGATGCAGGGCGGTTGGGGCATGGGCTGGGCATGTCCCTGACCGAGTGGCCATCGCTTATCCCAAGTGATGAGACCGCTCTGGAACCCGGCATGGTCCTGACGCTGGAACCCGGCATTGCTGTTGGCGGTAAGATTCTGGTGCATGAGGAAAACATCGTCATCACCGACGGCCCCCCACGCTTTATCAGCCCGCGCATCGGGCCACAGATGGTTGAGCTATGACACGCATCCCCTACACCCTTGACGCAGATGATCCGCAGGCTTCTCCGCTGGGTTTGATTGTGCTGCAGACCGACGAAACGCTGGAGCCCGAGTTCAGCGACTATTTCTCAGACCGGCAATTCCCGATCCATGTGACCCGCATTCCCAGCGGGATCGAGGTGACGACGAACAGTCTGGCGGAAATGGAAACCGCTCTGCCTGCGGCGGCTGGGCTGTTGCCCAGTGCGCGACCGTATCGCGTGGTGGGATATGGCTGTACCTCGGCAAGCTCGGTCATCGGTTCTGATCGGGTGGCGGATCTTGTCAAACAGACCTGCAATACGGCCGAGGTCACAAACCCCCTGCGCGCCGCCACGGCCTGTGCAGCGGATTTAGGTGTTTCGAAATTCGCGCTGTTGTCCCCTTATATTGAAGAGGTCAACATACCGCTGCGCCGCGCCTTTGCCGAAAGCGGCATAGACATGGATGTGTTTGGAACCTTCGGTGAAGCCGAAGAGGCCAAGGTCGTCCGGATATCCGTTCAATCCGTGATCGACGCGGCCACCAGGCTGGGGTCCGACCCGTCGGTCGAGGCGGTTTTCCTGAGCTGCACCAACCTGCGCACCCGTCAGGCCATCCCCGAAATTCACGCCCGAATCGGCAAGCCTGTTCTGTCCAGCAACCAAAGTCTTGCCTGGCACATGCGCCGCCTCAACGCTGGCTGTTGATCGTTCACACTTGTGTAGGTGGCCAAAAAAATTGCGATGCACTGTTGCAATACAAATGCCGTCCGGTCTTAACTGTCGCCTACAGATCAGTGAAATCCGACACGCCGGATAATCATTTGACGTAACAGGGGGTCTTGTGACCGATACAATGAACGACGCCGCGTTTGTCGAATTCCAACGCGTTCAAAAGTCTTATGATGGCGAAAACCTCGTCGTTAAAGACCTCAATCTGGCAATGCCCAAAGGTGAGTTTCTGACCATGCTTGGGCCGTCGGGGTCAGGCAAGACGACCTGTCTTATGATGCTTGCGGGTTTTGAAACGGCCACCCATGGGGAAATCCTGCTGGATGGAAAGCCCATCAACAACATCCCGCCGCATAAGCGCGGTATCGGCATGGTGTTTCAGAACTACGCTCTGTTTCCGCATATGACCGTTGCCGAAAACCTCTCATTCCCGCTGGAAGTCCGTAATCTGGGCAAGTCAGAGCGTGAGGAAAAGGTAAAACGCGCGCTGGACATGGTGCAGATGGGTCAATTCGGCGGTCGCCGTCCGGCGCAACTGTCCGGGGGTCAGCAGCAGCGGATCGCGCTGGCCCGCGCGCTGGTGTTCGAGCCCGAGCTGGTGCTGATGGACGAACCGCTGGGCGCGCTGGACAAGCAACTGCGCGAGCATATGCAGTTCGAAATCACCCGTCTCGCGCATGAGCTGGGGATTACCACCGTCTACGTGACCCACGACCAGACCGAAGCGCTGACCATGTCCGACCGTGTGGCGGTGTTCGACGATGGCCGCATTCAGCAGCTCGCCCCGCCGGATCAACTGTATGAAGAACCGGAAAACAGCTTTGTTGCCCAGTTCATCGGTGAAAACAACACGCTGGAAGGTGTGGTGAAATCGATCGATGGCAACACCTGCCTGATCCAGTTGGATGACGGCTCGGAAATCGATGCGGTGCCGATCAACGTGCACAATCCGGGTGAGCGTACCAAAGTCTCGATCCGGCCCGAGCGGGTCGAATTCAACAAGGACCGTCTGCACGCGGATGCGCATACCCTGACAGCGACGGTTAAGGAATTCATCTATATGGGTGACGTGTTCCGGTTCCGCATGTCGGTGGCCGGCAATGACGACTTCATCGTCAAGACCCGGAACGCACCCGACGCCATCCGCCTGACCCCCGGTCAAGAGGTCGAGATCGGCTGGCTGGCACAGGATTGCCGTGCGCTGGACGCATAGGCCAAACTGCACAGGACAAGTGCAGTACAATTGAGGGACCGGATGGCGAAAACCCGTGCGCCAACCGATCAAACCAAAAAACGGGAAGTACTGGGAGCAAAAAATGAAATCATCAATATCACTGCTGACGGTAGCGGCGTTCATGACCGCAGCCAGCGGCGCCACTGCCGAAGAAATGACCATTGTGTCCTGGGGTGGGGCATACTCCAAATCACAGCTCAAAGCCTATCATGAGCCCTATTCGGAAAAGACCGGTGTCACCATCCTGAACGACGACAGCTCGGCCGAAGCGGTTGCGAAGCTGCGCGCTATGAACGAAGCGGGCAATATCACCTGGGACGTGGTTGATGTTGTTGCGGCGGACGCGATTCGCCTGTGCGACGAAGGCCTGGCGATGGAGATCGACCCAGACACCATGTTGGCTCCGGCGCCCGATGGCACCTCGGCGGCGGATGACTTCGGCGACCTGCTGGTCAGTGACTGCTTTGTCCCTCAGATCGTCTATTCGACCACCTTCGGCTATCGCACCGATCTGGTTGGTGACACCCCACCGACAGACGTCTGTGCGGTTTTCGATACCGAGGCCTATCCTGGCAAGCGGTCACTGGAAAAGCGCCCGATCAACAACATGGAATGGGCACTGCTCTGCGATGGTGTGGCCAAGGATGATGTCTATGACGTTCTCGCCACATCGGAAGGTCAGGAACAGGCACTGGCCAAGCTGGACACCATTAAAGACAGCGTTGTCTGGTGGTCAGCCGGTGCGGACACGCCGCAGTTGCTGGCTGACGGTGAAGTTGTGATGGGTTCGACCTATAACGGTCGTCTGTTCAGCGTGATCGAAGAACAGAATCAGCCCGTCGCCATGCTATGGGACGCGCAGGTGTTCGATCTGGACGGCTGGATCATTCCGGCGGGCCTGAGCGAAGAGCGTAAACAGCGCGCGCTGGACTACATCATGTTTGCAACCGACACCCAGCGTTTGGCGGATCAGGCCAAGTGGATTTCCTACGGTCCGGCCCGTGCTTCGTCGGCACCGCTGGTGGGTCAGCACGCTGATTTGGGTATCGACATGGCACCGCATATGCCGACCGATCCGGAAAACGCCAAGAACACGTTCCTGTATAACTACGAGTTCTGGGCGGATTACCGCGACGATATCGATGCCAAGTTCCAGGCGTGGCTGGCGCAATAAGCGTCTGATTTCGTGATGCATTCGGGGGCGGAACTCCGCCCCCGGACTCAAGAAAACCCAAGGGGCATCGATGACTGACGCAAGCCAAAACGCCGGACCTATGCTGGCAGCGGATGGAACGCCGCTTAAGCAATCGCTTGCACGTTCTTTGCGGCGGCAAAAGCTGCGCGCTCTGATGCTGGTGGCCCCTTTGCTGCTGTTTGTGATGTTCTCGTTCATCATACCCATTGCGTCGATGCTGTTCCGGTCTGTGGAAAACAGCATGGTGCAGGAAACGCTGCCTCAGACGGTCGAGGCATTGCAAAGCTGGGATGAAACCAGCGGCGAACTGCCGGATGAGGCTGTCTATGATGCCTTTGTCCGGGATATGGTTGTGGCGGTCGACAACAAGACTCATACCCGTCTGGGCTCGCGTCTGAACTATGAAGAGACTGGCATGTCTTCGATGTTCCGTCGCTCGGGTCGGAAGTTGGGCAAGATGGACCCTGAGACCGATGGACCGTTCAAAGATCAGGTGATCGAAATTCACGAGGGTTGGGGTGATCCCAACACCTGGGCCATCATCAAAACCCACTCACCCGCAGTCACCAACGGTTACTTCCTCAATGCGGTCGATATGCGCCGGACACCTGAAGGGGCGCAGTCGCAGCCTGAGGACAAACAAATCCTGATCAAGCTTTTTGGCCGAACCCTGTTCATGTCGCTGGTGATTACCGGGGCCTGCATCCTGCTGGCCTATCCGGTCAGTTATCTGCTGGCGACGCTGCCGATGCGGGTGTCGAACCTGCTGATGATCCTTGTGCTGTTGCCGTTCTGGACGTCGCTGCTGGTGCGGACGTCGGCCTGGAAGGTCATGCTGCAGCAACAGGGGGTGATCAACGACACTCTGGTCTGGTTGGGGCTGGTGGCAGATGACGCGCGGCTGATCATCATCAACAACCAGATCGGCACCATCGTGGCGATGACGCATATCCTGCTGCCGTTCATGATCCTGCCGATGTATTCGGTGATGCAGACCATCCCGGATTCCTACACGCGCGCGGCGAAATCCATGGGCGCGACCAACTGGACGACCTTCTGGCGAATCTACTTCCCGCAATCGGTTCCGGGCATCGGCGCGGGGTCGATCCTGGTCTTCATTCTGGCCATCGGCTATTACATCACGCCCGAGATCGTGGGCGGCACCAAGGGTGTCTTCATCTCGAACCGGATCGCCTATCACATCTCGTCTTCGCTCAACTGGGGGCTTGCTGCGGCCTTGGGCACGATCCTGCTGGCCGTCGTGCTGCTGCTCTACTGGTGCTACGACAAGATCGTGGGCATCGATAACGTGAAACTGGGATAATCATCATGGTCGCACTTACACCGATATCCCGCAAACCCATGTCCATGGTTCTGCCCGGCGTCGCCCTTGCCGGTGCCTTTGCCGGTATCTTCGTGGGCGCCGGCAACGGGTCGGTTTTGCTTGGAATTCTGGGCGGAGCCGTTCTGATCACCGCGTTGGCATGGGTCTATATCAATGTTTTGAGGAACGAGTCCCTCGCGCGCTGGATCACCATTTCAGGCTTTGGCGCCGTGGGTTTGCTGGTCTCGGGGCCTATGGGGTGTGTGCTGGGCCTGCTGGGCGGCTGGTTCTTTGGCTGGTTCATCTATTGGCTGTACGAGGGGCGCTATCGGCGCAAGCTGCTGCCATATCTCACGGCGAAGCAGGTGTTTTACCATTACCTGTTCCGCGTGATTTGCGGGGCGATCTTTGTCTTCCTGATCACGCCGATCCTTGTCGTGCTGCCGCTTTCGTTCAACGCACAGGACTTCTTTACCTTCACCCCCGAAATGCTGCGGCTGGACCCCGAGGGATATTCGCTGAAGCATTACCGTGATTTCTTCACCAACAATGAATGGCAGCGCAGTTTCAAGAACTCGCTGATCATCGC
>NZ_JALCBM010000069.1:0-1810 GCF_028066395.1 Ruegeria sp. | reverse complement strand
ATCATCACCGTGACTGCGACGCTGGTGGGCTTTGACCGCTCGCTGACGCGGGCTTCGGCGAATATGGGGGCTGGTCCGGTGCGGACCTTCTTCAAGATCCAGATGCCCTTGATCCTGCCGGGCGTAATCTCGGGCGGGTTGTTTGCCTTTATCACATCGTTTGACGAGGTGGTCGTGGTGCTGTTTGTCGGCTCTGCCAGCCAGAAAACCCTGCCATGGCAGATGTTTACCGGCCTGCGTGAACAGATCAGCCCGACCATTCTGGCGGTGGCAACGATCCTTGTGGTTCTGTCGATTGCGCTGCTGACCACGGTCGAGCTGCTGCGCCGCCGGTCTGAACGTCTGCGGGGGCTTTCACCCGGTTGACGCGGGCCATGGTCTGATCTTACGGTTCCTCCGTTCATCCCAGCCGCGATGGCGTCGCGGGCGCAATGGGATGATCGGCTCTCGGACCCCGAGACCGCCTGTCCTGAACGCCGGGACAAGTGGCCGGGTTTGCCGCCCGGCATAGATGAGAGACCTGAACATGACAAACCGCCCCGAATTCTTCACCTGCCACAATGGCGACAAGGCCCCGCTGCCGTTCAGCACCGCCGAGTACGACCGTCGCCTGACCGCCCTGCGCGCAATTATGGCGGCGCGTGATATCCCCGCGGTCCTGCTGACCTCGATGCAGAATATCGCCTATTACTCGGGCTTTCTGTACTGCGCCTTTGGTCGCCCCTATGGCTGCGTGGTGACGCAGGATGCCTGCACCACCGTCTCGGCCAATATCGATGCAGGGCAGCCCTGGCGTCGGTCGGTGGACGAGAACGTGATCTACACCGATTGGAAGCGCGACAATTACTGGCGTGCCGTCGCCAGCCTGACCGGCGGCGCGAAACGGATCGGGATCGAAGGCGACCACATGACACTGGCCGCCCGCGATACAGCGCTGGCGATGCTGGCCGCGCCCGAGCTGGTCGACATCGCGCCCGACACCATGGCTGCCCGCATGGTGAAATCCGCAGAGGAAATTGAACTGATCAAAGGCGGCGCGCGCACCGCAGACGTAGGCGGGGCTGCCATCCACGCCGCGATCCGCGAAGGCGCAACCGAGATCGAGATTGCCATGGCAGGCCGCGACGCGATGGAGGCCGAGATTGCCCGCGCCTACCCCGAGGCTGAATACCGCGACACATGGGTCTGGTTTCAGTCGGGCCTGAACACCGACGGGGCCCATAACCCGGTCACCAAACGCGCCCTGAAACAGGGCGATATCCTGTCACTGAATGCCTTCCCGATGATCTCGGGCTATTACACCGCGCTGGAACGCACCCTGTTTTTGGGCGAGCCGGACGCCGACAGCCTGCGCCTGTGGCAGGCCAACGTCGCCGCGCATGAACTGGGTCTGAGCCTGATCAAACCCGGTGCCACCTGTTCCGGCATCACCGCCGAGATCAACCGCTTTTTCGCGGATGAGGGCCTGCTGCAATACCGATCCTTCGGCTATGGTCACTCCTTTGGCATCCTCAGCCACTATTACGGGCGCGAGGCCGGGCTGGAGCTGCGCGAGGATATCGACACGATGTTGGAACCCGGCATGGTCGTCTCGATCGAACCGATGCTGTGGATTCCCGAAGGCCAACCCGGTGCAGGCGGCTATCGCGAGCATGATATCCTCGTGGTGGGTGAAACCGGGGCCGAAAACATCACCGGCTTCCCATATGGGCCAGAGCATAACATCATCAGGGCCTGATTGGCGTATCATGACAAGCGGCGGCTGAGGTGGTTTGGCGAGGCCGCCGCATTTGTGATGACGGTTGAAGGC
>NZ_JALCBM010000068.1:21259-23136 GCF_028066395.1 Ruegeria sp. | reverse complement strand
GGGTCGAGCGCCTGAATTTCGCCCTCGACGCGGGTTTGTTCGGGGTATTCGACGAAGATATTCGAGCGCAGCAGGATATCGCGGTGCAGCTCGGTTTTGCCGGGGCAGTCGCCGCCAATGGCGTTGATGTGGACGCCGGGGCCGACCATGTTGTCGGTCAGGATCGTGGCGTATTTCTTGTCCGCCGTGCAGGTGGTGATGATCTGAGCGCCCTCAATGGCCTCTTCCGGCGTTTTGCAGGATATGACCGTCAGGCCCTTACCTTGGAGGTTGGCGGCGCATTTGGCGGTGGCGTTGGGGTCGATGTCGTAAAGCCGCACGGTGGTGATCCCGCACATGGCCTTGAAGGCGAGGCATTGGAACTCGGACTGGGCGCCGTTGCCGATCATCGCCATCGTGGAGGCCGATTTCGGTGCCAGATAGCGCCCGACCAGCGCCGAGGTGGCCGCTGTGCGCAACGCTGTGAGCATGGTCATTTCAGTCAGCAGGGTTGGATAACCGGTATAGACATCCGCCAGCAGGCCGAAGGCGGTTACGGTCTGGAGCCCCTCGGATGTGTTCTTGGGGTGGCCGTTGACATATTTGAACCCGTAAGCCTCGCCATCCGAGGTGGGCATCAGTTCGATCACGCCGTGGGGGGAATGTGCCGGGATGCGCGGGGTTTTGTCGAAGCTTTCCCAGCGCTTGAAATCCGCCTCGATCTGGTCGGCGATCTGGGTGATCATCCGCTCGACCCCGATATGGTGGACCAGGCGCATCATGTTATCGACGGAAACGAAGGGCACCAGGGCCTTGTCGGAAGGGTGGGTCATCAGAAACTCCGGGTCGGGCGGTCGAAGATGCGCCGCCCCATCAGCGAGGCGGCCAGATCGACCATCAGGGTTGCGGTGCGGCCGCGTTCATCCAGAAACGGGTTCAGCTCGACCAGATCGAGCGAGCAGACGAGCCCGCTTTCATGCAGCAATTCCATGACCAGATGCGCCTCGCGTTCAGTTGCGCCGCCCGGGACGGTGGTGCCGACCGCAGGAGCGATGGCAGGGTCGAGGAAATCGACATCCAGTGAGACGTGCAGCAGGCCATTTGCCGCGCGGACCTTGTCGAGGAAAGCCATCAGCGGGGCTTTGATACCGTGTTCGTCGATGCTGCGCATGTCGGCCAGCATCGCGTGATCCTTTTCCAACACGGCGCGCTCCGCCGGATCGACTGAGCGCAATCCGATCATTCCGACGCGGTGGGTTGGCACGGGTGCGGTAAGGGGCGGGAAAGCCTCAAATCCGGGCTGGCCGGTGAAATAGGCCACCGGCGTGCCGTGCAGGTTGCCGCTGCCGGTGCTGTCGGGCGTGTGGAAATCGCTATGTGCGTCCAGCCACAGAACGAACAGAGGTCGACCTAAGCGGTCCGCATGGGCCGCCATCCCGGCCACGGTGCCCATCGACAGGGCATGATCGCCGCCCATGAAGATCGGCAGGCCCTGTTGGGCCGCCTGCTGTGCGGTGTGGACCAGCGCTTGGGTGCAGCCGACGCATTCGGGCAAGGAAAACAGGTGCGGGTGATCCGGGATTTCGACCGATACAGGCCGGGTGTCGCCGATGTCAGTGACAGTGTGACCGAGATCGACCAAAGCCTGTTCCAGCCCAGCCACGCGATAGGCGTCAGGACCCATGCGGCAACCCTGCCGCCGCTTTCCGGCATCCATCGGGACACCGGCCAGAATTATGTTCATTTTGTCCATATGCCTATCTAGTCACGCGAGTTGGGTTGCGGGAAGAAGGCAAATTGTTCAAAATGAAAGCCAGTTTGACAAAATGGAAAACATCCTTGGACGATTTGGACAACCGCCTGCTGAATGCGCTGCATCGCGATGCCCGGGCCTCGCT
>NZ_JALCBM010000068.1:0-21159 GCF_028066395.1 Ruegeria sp. | reverse complement strand
GAGCTGGACGAGGTCCTGTTCCAGATCCGCCGGATGGAGGGCATCACCCGGTCCGAGACCAATCTGCTGCTGTCCACGCGCAAGGGCCGCTACTGACAGCGCCGGGAAACTGTGCCAAGATTTATCCAAGGTCCGCCAACGGCTTGAACCGAAATGCGGACCCGGCGCAGCACAGGGGCAGGGACGGTCAGCATGAGCACGCAGGAGACAGGGGAAGAGCCGCGGGCCGTGCGTTGGGCCGAGAAGGTTACCGCCTTGCTGGAAAAGCCCTGGGCACGGATCGCCATTCCGATCCTAGTCACGCTGATTGCACTGACGGTGCTGCATGATCTGTCGACGCATGTGAAATGGTCCGACGTACAGGCGGATATTGCGGACACGTCGTGGAAACTGATGGTCTTTGCGCTGTGCTGGACGGCGTTCAGCTTTGCCTCGCTGTCCTTTTATGACGTCTTCGCGGTGCAAAGCGTGGCGGACGGCAAGGTGCCTTTGCCTGTGGCAGGTATGGCGGGGGCCAGCGGCTATGCTGTGTCGAACTGTCTGGGGTTTTCCTACATCACCGGCACGGCGATCCGGTATCGAATCTATGCCTCGCTGGGTCTGGATCTGGGGCGCGTGGCGGGGGTGATAGCGACGTCATGGGTGGCGTTCTGGATGGGGTTGGTCCTGATCCTGGGCATCCTGCTGACCCTGCATCCGGACGGGGTCTCCAAGGTGCTGCCGATCAGCGAGACGGTTGAAACCGCGATTGGTCTGGCGCTGCTGGCGGGTCTGGTGGCGCTGTTCATCTGGCTGTCCAGCGGCGGGCGGCGTCTGGAGGTTGCGGGCTTTGGCTTTAACCTGCCGGGTGGTAAGCTGGCCAGCCTTCTGACGCTGGCCGCGCTTGGTGATTTGTTCGGCGCGTCCATGACGCTTTATGTGCTGATGCCGGATGATCTGGGCGTAGGGTTTCCCTATTTCTTCACCGTCTACGTGGCGGCGATTGCGGTCGGTATCCTCAGCCACGCCCCCGGTGGGATCGGCGTGTTCGAGGCCACTTTGATCGCCGGGCTGGGGGCCTCGGGCCGGTCAGATGTGATCGCGGCGCTGCTGCTCTATCGCGTGGTCTATACCTTTCTGCCCTTCGGGATTGCCACCCTGTCCATCGCCATCGCCTCGGCCCTGACGCAGAGGCACCGGATCGGCGGGGCGGCCACATGGGTTTATCGCGTCATTCGCCCCATTGTGCCGATGGTGGCCGCGGGTGTGGCCGCTGTGGCCGGGGTGATCCTGCTGGTCTCGGGCGCGCTGCCTGCCAGCACGCAAAATCTGGGCGTGTTGCGAGAGGTGCTGCCGCTGTCCTTCGTCGAAGCCTCACACCTTGCGGGCAGTGCCGTGGGGGTGCTGTTGCTGCTGGTGTCACGCGGGCTGTTCCGCAAGCTCTACCGCGCCTGGGTGGTGGCGATGCTGCTGATGGTGGCGGGGTTCTTTGCCTCGCTCGCCAAGGGGTTGGATATGCACGAGGCGCTGTCGATGCTGGCCACAATCGGCCTGCTGGCCATGTTCCGAGGTGCGTTCTACCGGGTCAGCGGCGCGTCGATCTTTCGGCTGAACATCCCGTGGCTGGTCAGCGTTGTGGTGCTGCTGGCGGTGATCTTCTGGATCGGCCTGTTCGCCTATTCCCATGTCGAATACCAGAACGCCCTGTGGTGGGATTTCGCCTGGAGCGGCGATGCCTCGCGCTTCCTGCGTTCCAGCCTCGTGGTGGCGGTGATTGTCGGCATCGTGGCGGTGAATTCGCTGTTCGGGCGGGAAATCCCCGCGCCGGTGCGCACCGAAATCCCGCCAGTGGTCGAGCGGCTGGTGATGGAAAGCGAGGATACCGAATCACAGATTTCCCTGACAGGGGACAAGCAGTTCCTGATCGCGCCGGATGAAACCGCCTTTCTGGCATACGCCGATACCGGCAATGCGCTGATCACCAAGGGCGAGCCGGTGGGCGACGAGAAAGCGGGCCAACAGCTGATCTGGCAGTTGCGCGAACGGGCGGATCGCGAGGGCAAGCTATGCGCCTTTTACAGCGTTTCAACCAAGTACCTGCCGACCTTTCTGGACCTCGGCCTGTCGATCCTGAAAATTGGTGAGGTGGCGCGGGTGCCGCTGAAAGATTTCTCGCTGGACGGAAAATCGCGCAAACGGTTCCGGCAGGCCAAGAACCGGGCCGAGCGCGAAGGCTATGTGTTCGAGATCATCCCGAAAGAGGAACTGGCCCCGATCCTGCCGGAACTGCGGAAAATCTCGGATGACTGGCTGGCGCGCAAGGCGGGGGAGGAGAAAGGCTTTGCCCTCGGCGGATTTGACGACCAATACCTGTCCTATTTCGATCATGCGGTGCTGCGCAGTGACACCGGCAAGATCATGGCCTTTGCCAACCTGTTTCAGGGCGGCCATAAATCCGAACTGTCGCTGGACCTCATGCGCTATGAACCCGACAGCCCCAGCTTTGTCATGGACGCGCTGTTTGCCGAGATGATGTCATGGGGCGCGGAGCAGGGGTTCCACTGGTTCTCGCTGGGCGCCGCGCCGTTTTCAGGGATCGAGAACCGGCAGTTGGCCTCGCTCTGGAACCGGATCGGCGGGTTCGTTTACGAACATGGCGAGCAGTTCTATCACTTCGAAGGCTTGCGCAGCTTCAAGCAGAAATTCGACCCGGAATGGAGCCCGAACTACCTCGCCAGCCCCGGCGGGTTTGCGGCGCCGCGTATTCTGTACGAGGTGAATATCCTAATCTCTGGCGGGTTGCGCGGATTGACCAAGTAATCAGTTCAGGCTGGCACCGGTTGGCGTTTTCTCCAGCAGGTCCCCCCAATCGGTGCGATAGGCCATCTCGGCCAGTACCGTTTCGGGCAGGAATTCCTGATTTTGCCGGATCTGCCAGCCGCCGCCCAGCCCCTTGTAGACCGCGACCAGATTGCTGGACACTTGCTGGCGCGCCTCGATCAGGTTGGACTGCGACCGCAGCAGCGCCGTTTGCGTGTTCAAGATGCGCGAATAGCTGGCGATGCCGTCGCGATACTGATCCACCGCGATCTCGGCGGCCTTGCGTGAGGCTTCGACGCTCTGCTGATAGAACCCGACCTGTTTGCGCGCCTGGGCATAAGCGACCATGGCGCTTTCAACCTCGGAATAGGCGGTCAAGACAGTGTTCTGGTAATTGGCGATCAGCCCCTGATAGGCGGCGTCCTGCGCGCGGACATTGTTTTTGATCCGGCCATAGTTCAGCACGTTCCAGACCACGCCTGCACTGGCCAGCCCGGTGGTGCTGTTGGAGTTGAACAGATCCCGCCCGCCCGAGGCCTGCAACCCGACCGAGCCCGACAGGATGAATTGCGGGTAAAGATCGGCCAGCGCGATGCCCACCTGCGCCGATTGTGTGGCTGCTGCCAGCTCGGCCGCGCGCACATCGGGGCGGCGGCGCAGCAGTTCGGCGGGTACTCCGACAGCAACATTGGCCCGCGCCGAAGGGATACGACCGGAATTGCCCAACAGGCTGGTCATGCGCGAAGGAGTCTGGCCCAGCAGCACCGCCAGCGAGTTCTTCGCCTGTTGCAGATCGCTTTCCAGTTCCGGCACCAGCGCCTTGGTGTTGTTCAGCAGGGCGGTGGATTCCTGCACGTCCAATTCGGTTGTGACGCCGTTGTTGAACCGCAGTTGCGTCAGGTCGGATGAGACCTGTTGCAGCGTGATATTTTCCCGCGCAATCGCCAGCGCCTCTTGCAAGGCTCGGATGTTGATATAAAGCGCCGCGACATCGCCGGTCAGCGTCACCAGCGCGTCGTCATAGTTGGCCACTTGCAGCGCCAGATTGGACCGCGCCGCCTGCACCCCGCGCCGTTGCGCGCCCCAGACGTCCAGCTCCCACTGCGCATCAAAACCGACCTGAGAGGTCGAGAATTCCGTGTCCAGCGGGATGATCCGCCGGATATCCTCGATCGGTCCCAGATTGTCGCTGATCTGGCGGCGTTCGAGTGACGCGCCAAGGGTCTGCGATTGCGGGTAAAGCTCACCAAAGGCGATACCCAGCTGCGCGCGGGCCTGCAGCACTCGCGCGCCTGCGACCTGCAGCGACAGGTTCTGGGCATAGGCTTCGGCGATCAGCTTGTTGAGGGTGGGGTCATTGAAGCTCTGCCACCAGCGCACCACCGGCGCGCTGCGGGTGGTTAGCCCGGCGGCATTGGCGTCTGGGCTGTTGACCTCGATCCACTCTTTCACGACCGGAGAGTTCGGGCGCACGAAATCCGGCCCCAACGGTGTGCAGGCGGTCAAAGTGGCTGCGCAAAGGGCTGTTCCCAGCAACCGGCGGAGTGTCATGGCGCGCATCCTCAGATATCCAGCGGTCGGATGAAGTTGGCGAAGGAATAGAGGCGGATGTTGATACGCCTCAGAAACTCGAAACTTTTGCCCATGCCGGTATAGATCGCAACGGCGGCATGGCCGCCTGCGGGAAAGGTATGACCCTCGGGCACATCGACCGAGATTTGCACCGCGATGCGGCCGGGCAGTTTCGGCAACTCAAAGCCGGGCAGGCGACCTGAAGGCAGGTATTGCCCCTGCCGCGTGGCCCACCAGACGGCTTCGACCTTGCCGGTCAGAATCTCGCCCGGATAGAGGTCCAGCGCCACCTCGACCGGCTGGCCGGGTTTGACGAATTTCAGGTTCTGCTGCCGGAAGGTGGCCAGAATATAGGGGTTGTCCTTGGTCACGAAACTGGCGATTGCGCCCAGACGCACCTCGCCCACGACCAGACCGGGCCGGGCCTGTTGTGACACGATCATGCCGTCTTCGGGTGCATAAATCGTTGTGTTTTCAAGGTAGTATTCGGCCTGCTTCAACTGCGCTTCGGCCTGAAGGACACCGGTATTCACCCCGTCGATCTGCGAGGCCTGGGCCAGATTGGCCTTCTCCAGATTGGCCTCGGCCTGTTTGACCTGCGCCTGATCCTCGGCCACCTGTTCATTCCAGCGGTCCAGCTCGTCCTGACGGGCACCCCCGGCGGGCACGAGGTTTGCGTAGCGCGCCTGTTCCGTCAGGGCATAGGCCAGCTGCGCATTGGCGCGTTCCACCGCTTCGGTCTTGGCGATGACGTCCTGTTCCAGAATTTTGGCGTTCTGCTGGGCCGAGACCAGCTGCGCGCTGGCATTGTCCACCGCCGCCGCAAAGATCGTATCGTCGAAGCGATAAAGCGGATCACCCTTGGCCACCGGGGTATTGGGTTCAACCAGCACCTCCGTCAGGATGGTGGGTTGGGTCAGTTTGGGGATGATCTGGATGGTGGACCGAACTACGTGGCTGTCGGCCGAGAAGGGCTGGAAGAACCGCAGCGCGACAAGAAAGATCAGCAGCAGATGCGCGCCGACCCAGAAGGAGACGATCCCCCAGGCGATGTTGAATTTCAGCCATTCCATCTTGAAGAAGATGAACCAGACAAAAATGATGTAAAAAAGCGTGATGCCAAGGGCAATGAACATGGTGAATACTTTCCTTGCGCCTTAGCCTTGCTGTGTCTCGTCTGTGTCGAGCCGGTCCTGATATTCGGGCCTGACCTTGCCGCCCAGGCGCTTGATCTCATCCCGGATTGCGTCTTTTTCCTCGTCGGGGCCGCGGCGGATATCCACGGTCACCCCGTCATGGAAGGCCCACATAAAGGCATGCACCCAGGGCACCACCGCCAGAAAACCCATCCATCCCATGATCTTGACCGCCTCGGCATGGGGATGGTTACGCTTGATCGCGATACGCCCGGGCAGGCCCATGAGGAACAGAAACACGCCCATCACCGCCGCCAGCAGCAGGATCACCGCCACAAATGTCAGATAGTCATAATAGCCCAGCGGCTGTCCTAAAAGTCCCATGCTCATGCCTCCGTTCGGGGAAGGTTGGTCCATCCTCAGTTGCTGTTGCCCATCTCGTCAATCAATTTGTAGCTGGTCGGTGGATCGGCGCAGATGCCCGGGCCACATTCCAGCAGGGTGGTGCCGGCGTTCAGGACCGCCAGCCCCAGCATGATGAAGAACGCGACCTTGGCCAGTTTATTGCCACCAAAGCGGGGTCCGGACCGGGTGCCGTCGGTATATTGACGGTCGAACATCAGCATGACGGCGGTGCCCAGCAGGATCAGGAAAAAGCAGATCGCGGCCCAGGTGTAGTAATGCAGCCCCAAAACGGGTGAGCCATAATGGCCGGTGCCCGGCACGATATGCAGCAGGATTTGCCGCACCGCCACGCTGCCGCCGAACAGCGCCGCCAGCAGCATCAGCGCATAATGCTGTGGCCGTGCGCCGTACAACAGGTTCAGGCCAAGCCCGACGCCTACCATGACAAAGCCCACCCGTTGCAACAGGCAGAGCGGGCAGGGCAGTTCATACAAGGTCAACTGGTACACATAGGCCAGCGTCAGCACCAGACTGACGGCCAGCATGCCAAGCGCGTTGAGGGTTCTTGAAAGCTCCGGTGTCATCTCGCCCCCCTCAAAGCTGAATGGTCAGCTGGCTGGTGGCGTGGAATTTCAGCCAATAGGCACTCAACGCCAGCGTGATGAAAAACAGGGTGTTGGCGACCGTGGTCCGGCCATAGTAATTCAACCCCATC
Source organism: Ruegeria sp. (assembly GCF_028066395.1). Taxonomy (GTDB): domain Bacteria; phylum Pseudomonadota; class Alphaproteobacteria; order Rhodobacterales; family Rhodobacteraceae; genus Ruegeria. The sequence goes on along the minus strand of NZ_JALCBM010000068.1, from coordinate 14,532 downwards.
GTGACTGTAAGTACTGCAAATAAAAGCGCGATCATGGCCCGGTTCTCCCCTCCCGTGCGCAATGTCTCAATGGATGGGATAGTGTCAGGCCCGGTCGCATCTGGCAAGAAGCGCGTGTGCGAATTCGCGTTTAGTGCGAAACTGGCTCAACGGCAGAGGATGATTTCGGTTTGCCAATCTCGGCAGAGATCAGGCAGGTTCCCGGGCAGCGGGGCGTCGGTATAGACCGTGTCAATATCGGCCATCGAGGCGATGCGCCCCGGCGCGGGGCGCTGGAATTTCGACTGATCCGCAACCAGACAGGTGTGGCGCGCCTGCGCGATGATGGCCTGGCTGACCTGAACCTCTTGCAGGTCGAAATCCAGCAGATCGCCGTCTGCATCCAGGGCCGAGCAGCCGATGATCGCGCGGTCGAACTTGAACTGACGGATCGTGGCGGCAGTCAGGCTGCCGACAAGCCCGCCATCGGCCCGGCGCAGAACGCCCCCGGCGACGACGATTTCGCAATCGGGGTTGTCGACCAGAATATTCGCCACGTTCATGTTGTTGGTGACAACCATCAGGTTCTTATGTCCCAGCAACTGCCGGGCCACCGCCTCGGTCGAAGTGCCGATATTCAGAAAGACCGAGCAGCCATCGGGAATATCCGCCGCGCAGCGGGCGGCAATACGCTGCTTTGCCTCTTCATTCAGACCGCGCCGGTCCTCATAGCCGATATTGGACACGCCCGAGCGCAGGACCGCGCCGCCATGCACCCGGTCCAGTTTGCCCATATCCGACAGCTCGGACAGGTCGCGGCGGATGGTCTGGACGGTGACGCCGAACCGCTCGGCCAGCCCATCGACCGTGACGCGGCCTTCGGTGCTGGCGATGTCCAGAATGTCGGACTGGCGAAAGGATAGGGACATGGTGGGCTCTGGGTTGTTGCGTAAGTTCGTTTTTGTTCTTTTTGTCGAATTCAGCAAGAGAAATTTCCAGAAGCATTGCGTATTTCGTAAGGTGGTGTTGCAAATAGAATATAAACGAATAAAAATATTGACCTTCCGAATATGGTTCCGGTTAATGCCCGCGACCATGCTGGGCAGGGAATCATCGGATATGCAGCCTTCGGACGACCAGATCACCGACCTTTTCATCATCGGCGGCGGCATCAACGGCTGCGGCATCGCGCGCGACGCGGCGGGGCGGGGCCTGTCGGTGATGCTGGCGGAAAAGGATGATCTGGCCTCGGCCACGTCCTCGGCCTCGACCAAGCTGTTTCATGGCGGGTTGCGGTATCTGGAGTATTTCGAATTCCGTCTGGTGCGCGAGGCGCTGATTGAGCGTGAGACCTTGCTGCGCGCCATGCCCCATATCAGTTGGCCGATGCGCTTTGTGTTGCCGTATCACGCCGACATGCGGTTCGACACGGAAACGCCGACCTCACGGTTGCTGAGCAGGGTGATGCCCTGGATGCGTGGACGTAGGCCAGCCTGGCTGATCCGGCTGGGGTTGTTCTTTTATGACAATCTGGGCGGGCGCAAAATCCTGCCGGGCACCGCTTCGCTGAACCTGCGCAGTGCCTCGGAAGGCGCTCCGCTGCAGGACAAGTTCGAAACCGCCTATGAATATTCGGATTGCTGGGTCGAGGATGCCCGTCTGGTTGTCCTGAACGCCCGCGACGCGCAGGCGCGCGGGGCGCAGATATTAGTACAGACCGAGGTGATCGCGGCCAAGCGCAGCGGTGATCTGTGGCACATCACCCTCCGCGACCGGGCCAGTGGCGAAACGCGTGTGGTTGGCGCGAAGATGCTGATCAATGCGGGCGGCCCATGGGTGGGGGAGATCATCCATGACAGAATCCACACCGAGTCCCGCGAAGGTGTCCGGCTGGTGCGCGGCAGCCATATCGTGACGCCGAAGCTGTTCGATCACGACAAATGCTATTTCTTTCAAGGCGAGGATGGCCGGATTATCTTCGCCATCCCCTACGAGCAGGATTTCACTCTGATCGGCACCACGGATCAGGACCATCCCGATCCCGAACAGCGCCCCGAATGCACCGAGGCCGAGCAGGAATATCTCTGCGCCTTCGCCTCGAAATACTTCAAGCGGGCGGTGACGCGCGAGGATATCGTCTGGACCTATTCCGGCGTCCGGCCGCTCTATGATGACGGGGCCAGCAGCGCCACGGCGGCGACGCGGGATTATACTCTGAAATTGGATGCTGAAGGTGGCGCGCCAGTGCTGAACGTTTTTGGCGGCAAGATCACCACCTATCGTCGCCTTGCCGAAAGCGCGATGCAGAAAGTAGCGGCGCATTTCCCCGATCTGCCCGGCCCCTGGACCGCCGGGGTTGCCTTGCCGGGTGGGGATTTCCCGGTGGAAGGCGTGCAGGAGCAGATCGACGGGTTGCTGGCCGATTACACCTTTCTGGATGCCAGGTGGGCCCGCCGCCTGATCCGCGCCTACGGGACCGAGGCGCGCGAGATATTGGGCGACGCGGGGCAGGCCGCTGATCTGGGTGAGGATTTCGGCGCGACCCTGACCGAGCGCGAGTTGATCTGGCTGATGGACAAGGAATTCGCCCGCCGGGCCGAGGATGTTGTCTGGCGGCGCAACAAGCTGGGCCTGCGCTTGGACGCCGATCAGATCGCCCGGATCGATCAATGGATGGCCGAACGGCTGCAAGGCTGACACCCGGGCAATTCCCGCTTGGCCCATCGCGCCCCCCGTGTTAGCCATCGGATACGGTCGGCAGGCACCGAGGCGTCGCTGCTCCTGTACGGAGGGCTAAACCTGCCAGAACATATGAAACGACATCGCATATCTTAAGGGCGGCGTTCGTCAAGTCAGCGACCAGCGATCCGGCGAACCGCCCGATATGGATGCAAGATGACCAAAACCTCTGTCCCTTTACACGCCGACGACCTGACTGGTTTCGTGCGTGCGCTGTCGCGCCAGTTGGGTGAGACCAGCCCGTCTCACCTGAGCCTGATGAACATGGTCGCCCGCGCCGCCGGGTTCCAGAACTACCAGCACATGCGCTCGGCCAGTGCGGCGCAGCGACGGCTGGAGGCGCAGCCCGATCAGGTGTTACCTGACATGCGGGTGGTCGAGCGCGCGCTGCATCAATACGATGCGCAGGGCCGGTTGCGGCAATGGCCGTCGAAACGGGCGGTGCAAACCCTGTCGCTGTGGATCCTGTGGTCGACCTTGCCTGCGGGGCAGGCGTTTGACGAGCGCACGCTGAACGAACATCTGAACGCCGAGCATCTGTTCAGCGACCCGGCCACCCTGCGCCGGACGATGATTTCTTGCGGGTTGCTGACCCGACGGCCGGATGGCTCCGAATATCGCCGGATCGAACAGCAACCCACTGCCGAGGCCAAGGCTGCCATCCGCGCGGTGACGGAGCGACGGCGGTCGCGTGGGAAGGGGTGATGGCGTCAGAAGAACAAGGCGGCTGTCTGGTGCCTTGGGCAGATTGAAAGCGTCATAGTTGATCGCAGTGACGCATGGCAATTGCTGCACTGGCATGATCGCCTTGCTCTTACGTCGCGGCTCGTGCAGATTTATGCTTGCAGGAGGGATGCCTGTCGCCGGGCATGTTTGGCAACGGATCAGCATAACGGCATTCCTCGGAAGGAGCGTGTCATGACATCCAAGACCACGGGTTCCGTACCACCGGACAATCTGACGCCGCAACAGACTATGCCCAAGATTAACAAGGTGACGCGGGAAGATATCACCGCGTCGCTGAAGGCCGGGTTTTCCGACTTTCTGGCCCGCCCCGTCATGAGCGGGTTCTTCGGCCTGTTCTATGCGGTATTTGGATGCCTGTTGGTCTGGGTTCTGATCTGGCTGGGCAAGATTTGGATGATCATTCCCGCCATTGTCGGCTTTCCGCTGGTCGCGCCATTCGCCGCCGCCGGGCTTTATGAAATGTCCCGCCGCCTGCAGAAGGGCGAGGGATTCGGCTGGTCAGACATCCTCACCGTCATGGCCAATCAGCGCAAGCGCGAGATGGGCTGGATGGCCTTTGTCACCCTGTTCATCTTCTGGGTGTGGGTCTACCAGATCCGGTTGTGGCTGGCGATCATCCTGCAGAAAGCGTCGTTCTCGGATTTCGATGGGTTCCTGAACATCGTATTCTTCACCCCGCAGGGCTGGGCATTCCTCGCCATTGGCACCTGCGTCGGCGCGTTCCTGTCGGCTGTGCTATTTTCGGTGACCGTCATCGCCATGCCCCTGTTGCTGGACCGAGAGATCAACTTCGTCTCTGCCATGCTCACCTCCATTCGCGTCGTCACGGAAAACCCGGTGGTCATGCTTTGCTGGGCGGCGATCATCTCGGTCACCATGCTGTTGTCGCTGGTCCCTGCTTTTCTGGGCCTGATCTTCACGCTGCCGATCCTTGGTCACACCACATGGCATCTCTATCAACGGGCGGTGGCCCCGGCAGAGGGATGATTGATCCGACCATCCAATAAAAAGGCCCCGCTCTTTGGCTTAGCCCATGCCGCAAATGGTGAATCGAGGGCTCCATAGCTTCCGAACCATCAACTCCCTTGTTTCGAGACGCCGGCATCAGGAGATTTTTTTCAGACGACAGCTTTGAGCCCTGTTGAACAATGCTGCGGCACGCATGAATGTCCGAATTCGCAAGTAGCTACAACCTTAAGGGTCAATGATCGGCTGTACAGAATTGAGCAACAATTCGACTAGCTCTGGGTCCATAAATTGATAATCGTCAGGGATATCTAAAACATGAACTTCTTTATGAAGCAGCTCACCACGGAAGTCGCCACGTAATCTCGACAGGTGTTTGCTTTCCATCACGCAAATGATATCCGCCCACCTAATGTCTTGGATTGTGATTGGGCGTCGTGCTTTCCGGCTTGTCCCGGCAGATCGAGCTGATACGGCTTCAACACGTCGGAACACCTTTTCTGCCGTTGGACTCCGCCACTTATTCATGCTGCAAACGAACAGTAAGTTCATAGACTTACCTTACGACCAATCATCGCTGAGCGACAAATAGCCTTCTTGGCGACGCAAGAACATCTTATCTCGCCTTCTCCACAAATTCTTACGTGAGAATTTAATCACGATTACCGTTCTTCGCGACTTTCTAGCAGAGGAATCGTTCTTGAATGCTTGTACCCTGCGCCAAGCCCTTGTTCTTTTTTGTGACATCATTTCTTCCTGAATTTGGTGGTTCAGCAGCCACGGCAATACAGGAGTTTGCCCAGATACAGCCTTGCATGGTGATTGGTCAAGGCCTGTGATTTTGTGATTAGTAATACACACAGCGGACATTGGGGCAAGTACAGCGAAAGTCCGCTCCGTCCCGCATAGCGGTTGTTGGTCCGATTTGCAGAAAACCTTTCGGTAAAAATCATCAGAAAAGCGGCGGGTTAGTGTCGCTTCAACATTTACGGCATGGGCCCCGCTCTTTGGCGGGGCTTTTTATCTTCAGGCGGCCTCTTCCGACGGGCCGGGATCGTTCTTGCTGCCCTTGATCCACTCCCGCAGCCCCTGCATCAAGGCATAGAGGACCGGGACCACGATCACCCCAACCAGTGTCGCTGCCAGCATGCCGCCGAACACGGCCACACCGATGGCTTTCTGACTGGCCGCACCGGCGCCATTGGCCGCCAGCAGCGGCACAACGCCCAGCAGGAAGGACAGGGCGGTCATCATCACGGCGCGGAACCGCTGATGTGCGGCCTCGGCGGCGGCGTCCTTGATTGACAGGCCCTTGGCGCGCTGCTCCATCGCGAATTCGACGATCAGAATGCCGTTTTTCGAGGCCAGCCCCACCAACATGATCATCCCGATCTGGGTATAAAGGTTGATGTCGCTGCCCACGATGGCCACCGCAGCCACCGCGCCGAACAGGGCCACGATCACCGACAGCAGGATCGACACCGGCATCGACCAGCTTTCATATTGCCCCACAAGGAACAGGTATCCGAACAGGATCGCCAGCCCCAGGATCACAAGCACCAGACTGCCCGAGGCCAGCTGCTGCTGCGCCGTGCCGGTCCATTCGAACGCATAGCCGGGGGGCAGGGCGGTGGCCGATTCCTCGGTCATCACGTTGATCGCGTCGCCGGTGGACAGCCCCGGCGCGGGCACTGCCGTGACGGTGGCGGATCGGAACAGGTTGTGCCGTTTCAGCAGCACCGGACCCAGCACGTTTTCCACGTCGATCAGCGTGCCCAGCGGCACCATCTCACCCTGTTCCGAGCGGACATAGAGGTTCGAGATATCCTCGACATTGTCGCGATAGCTGCCGTCGGCCTGGATCATCACCCGGTAGACGCGCCCGAACAGGTTGAAGTCGTTGACGTAATACGAACCCAGCTGCGCCTGCATGGTCTGGAAGATCTCGGCCACCGAGACCTGCAGCGTTTTGGCCTTTTCCCGGTCCAGATCGACGAACAGTTGCGGTACGTTGGCGCGGAAGGTGGTGTAGGCTTGTCCGATCTCCTCACGCTGATTGGCGGCATAGACAAAGGAGCCCACGGCCGAGGCCAGATCCTGCGGCGTGCCGCCGCCGGTCTGCTGGACCTCCATCTCGACGCCTGCGGACATGCCGAGGCCCTGAATGGGCGGCGGGTTGAAGGCCACGATCGAGGCGGCGGATTCGCCATTGGCGATGGCCAGAACCTTGCCGAGGATGGCATTGGCGCTCAGGTCGTCCTCTTGCCGTTCCGACCAGTTGTCCAGATTGACGAACAGGGCGGCCCCGTTGGCGGCCGTGCCGTTCAACAGCGAGAACCCGTTCACCAGAACGGTGTTTGCCACGCCGGGGATCTGACGGATCTGTTCATCGACCCGGGCGGTGACGGTCTCGGTCCGCTCCAGCGTGGCCGCGTCGGGCAATTGGACATCGACAAAAAGATAGCCGTTGTCCTCAAGCGGAATGAACCCGGCCGAGGTGTTGGACATGATTGTCCCGGTGCCCATGCCCAAGGCAACCACAACGCCCAAGGCGATGACCGGCAGGACCAGCAGCTTGCGCACGATGGCGACATAACCGTTGCGCACGCCGCCAATAAACCGCTCGAACAGGGCCAGCAGCCCCTTCGGCGGGCCGGAACGCGCCCGCAGCACCAGTCCGCAGAGCGCAGGCGACAAGGTCAGCGCGTTGATGGACGAGATCACGACCGCAGTCGAAATGGTGACCGCGAATTGCGAATAAAGCTGTCCTGAGATGCCGGGCATGAAGGTCACCGGCACGAACACGGCCAGCAGAACCAGCGTGGTCGCGATGACCGGGCCGGTGATCTGGCCCATGGCCTTGCGGGTTGCTTCGGGCGGGGGCAGCCCCTCTTCTGCGATGATGCGTTCGACGTTTTCGACCACGACAATGGCGTCATCCACCACGATCCCGATGGCCAGCACCAGCGCGAACAGGGAAATCGTGTTCAGCGACATGCCGAACGCCAGAAGGAAGGCGAATGTGCCGATCAGTGACACCGGAATCGCCACCGCCGGAATGATCGTCGCCCGCCAACTGCCCAGGAACAGGAACACGACCGAGATCACCAGAATGAAGGTCAGGATCAGGGTCGAGACCACGTCATTCAGCGATTGTTCGACAAAATCCGTGGTGTTGAAGGGGACGTCATATTCGACATCCGTAGGGAAGGAACGCGACAGCCGTTCCAGTTCCGCCTGCACCCGTTCCGACACCGCCAGCGCGTTGGCGCCGGGGGCCTGATAGATGCCCAGCACGGTGGCCGGTTCCGACTGGTAGTAGCCCGAGGCGGAATAGAACTGTGCACCCAACTCGACCCGGGCCACGTCCCGGACGCGCACGATGGCCCCTGCGTCTCCGGTGCGGATGACGATCTCGCCGAATTCAGCAGCCGAGGTCAGGCGGCCCTTGGTCTTGATGGTGTATTGAAAGGTCTGGCCTTTGGGCACCGGCGGCGCACCGATCGAGCCTGCCGAAACCTCGATATTCTGTTCGCGGATGGCGTTGATCACATCGCCGGGCGTGATCGACAGGGCGGCCATCTTGTCCGGGTCCATCCAGATCCGCATCGCGTATTCCAGATTGGTCAGAACATCCGCCTTGCCGACGCCCTGAACCCGCGCCAGCGCGTCTTTCAGGTTGATCGAGGCATAGTTCGACAGGAACACGCTGTCATACGTGTTGTTGGGCGAGGTCAAGGTGATCAGAAGCAGCATGTTGGTCGATGACTTCTGCGTCACCACCCCGGACGAGGTGACCTCGGACGGCAGCGAGGACATGGCCTGCGCCACCCGGTTCTGCACGTTCACCGAGGCGATGTCGGGATCGGTACCGACCTCAAAGGTAATATTCAATGAATACGAGCCGTTATCGGACGAGGTTGACGTCATGTAGATCATGTCGTCAACGCCGTTCACCTGCGCCTCGATCGGGGCGGCGACGGTGTTTTCAACGGTCTCGGCATTGGCGCCGGTATAGGTTGCGGTGACGCTGACCACGGGCGGGGTGATGTCGGGGAACTGCGCAACGGGCAGGACCAGATAACCGATGCCGCCCAGAATGGTCAGCACCAGCGAGATGACAAGCGCCAGCTTTGGCCGGCTGATGAACAGGGCTGAGAACATGGGTTATTCTCCCGGCTGCTCAGAGGCCACGACCGCGTCCACAGCGACGCCGGGCCGGACCCTTTGCAGGCCCTCGACAATCACGCTTTCGCCTTCACGCAGCCCGTCCAGCACGATGATGGCGGTGCCGACGGTGTCGCCGGTGGTGATGTAGCGCTGTTCCACCATCTGCTTGTCATTGACGACCAGAACAAACGCGCCGCGCTGGTCACGTTGCAGCGCCGCCTGCGGCACCAGCACCTGCAGGGTGGGCTCCAGCGCCTCGATCTGGACGTTGACGAACGCGCCATCCAGGATCAGCCGGGCGGTGTTGTCGAACTGTGCCCGCACGGTGATCGCGCCGGTCAGCGGGTCGATCCGGTTGTCGACAAAGACCAGCGTGCCGGTTTCATCCAATTCGGTGCCATTGGGCAGGGTGACGTGCACATTTGGGCTTTTGCTGCTTTCCGCCAGCGAGGCCGCGTTTTCGCCAAACTGCTGAAGAACCGAGGTAAATTGCTTTTCATTCAGCGAGAAGTTCACATAGATCGGGGCCTCGCTGACCAGATTGACCAGAGGCGGATTGTTGGGGCCAACCACATCGCCGACACTGGTCTCAATGCGGCCCAGACGACCAGCGAAGGGCGCATGGATCTCGGTATAGCTCAGGTCCAGCTCGGCCTGACGGATGGCGGCATGGGCGGCCTTGACCTGTGCTTCGGCCACCAGTTCATTGGCGCGGGCGATGTCGCGTTCGGATTCCGGGGTGGCGTCGCGTTTATACAGCTCTTCCTTGCGGGCCAGATCGACCTTGGCCAGTTCCAGATTGGCCTCGGCCTGATCCAGATCGGCCTTGCGCGCCTGCAAGGTGGCCTCGTAAAGGTCGGGCTCGATGGTAAACAGCAGATCGCCCGAGGAGACCTGCGCGCCATCCTCGACCGCCTTGCTGTCCAGAAAGCCGCTGACACGGGCGATGATGTCGACCTTGTTGATCGCCTCGGCCCGACCGATAAAGACGGCCTCGTCGGTGATTTCCTGGGTATAGGCGGCGGCGATTGACACTTTGGGCGGCGGCGCGTTGCCCTGATCCTGTGCCATCGCGACCTGCGTCATTCCGATCAGCGCAACTGTGGCAAGGTGCAGGCCGAAGGCCCTGGGCTGTCCACATTTCGGAAGCTTGGAGGAAAGGGATGCTGAGAACATGGCGCGCGCCTCGTTACAAGAATGGATCAGACGCCCGGACGTCGAGCGCGCCGGGCGAGTCGTAGGAATTCCTGGGCAGGATGGACGGTTTCCCGCCATATCTCAAGCGTCTTGAGTGTAAGGGCGGCGGCGGTCCGCCTGCAAATTTCCCTATTGATTGGCTGACTTAGGCTGCAGGATTCTGGTCTGCAGAGGGGCTTTTCTGCATTGTACAAAGGAAAAACGGGGGCCGTCTGACCCCCGTTTAATCCAGTGCAGGAATGGCAGTCTTAGTCGCGCGTTCCGGCGAACCGGCTTTGCCAGTCTTCACGCTGTTCATCGGTGATTTTGGCAAACAGCACATCCGGCACGGTAAATTCGTGACCGGCGGGCAGGGCGGCCAGCGCGGTGCCCGCATCCTCGGGCCAACTGGTGTCGAGTGTGTTCATCGCGCTCAGCATCCGGGCCGAGGTGTCGGGGATGAACGGCGCGCTGAGCACGGCGTAAAGCCGGATCAGGTTCAGGCCCAGACGCACTTGTGCTGCGGCCTGTTCAGGGTCTTCCTTGAAGGTCGACCAGGGCGCTGCGGCCTGCAGGTATTCGTTGCCCGCAACCCAGATCGCCCGCAGCTCTTGCGCGGATTTGCGCACCTCCATCGCCTCCATATGCCCTTCATAGGCGCGGATGCGGCGGGTGAGTTCGTCGATCAGGGCCTGTTCGCGGTCACCAAAAGCGCCGCCTTCGGGCACGGCCTCGCCGAATTTCGAGCGGCAGAACTTGGTGATCCGGCTGACGAAATTGCCCAGCACGTCGGCGAGGTCCTTGTTCACCGATTGCTGGAAGTTTTCCCACGTGAACTCACTGTCGCTGCTTTCGGGCGCATGGCTCAGCAGCCACCAGCGCCAGTAATCGGCGGGCAGGATCTCCAGCGCCTGATCCATGAAGACACCACGACCTTGGCTGGTCGAGAACTGGCCGCCGTCATAATTCAGATAGTTGAAGGATTTCAGGTGGTCGACCATCTTCCACGGCTCGCCCGAACCCAGAATGGTGGCCGGGAAAGACAGCGTATGGAAGGGCACGTTATCCTTGCCCATGAACTGCACATAGCGCACATCATCCGCGCCCTTGTCGGTGCGCCACCAGCGTTCCCAATCGGCGTCGGTCTTGCCATTGGCCTCGGCCCATTCGCCCGCGCAGGCGATGTATTCGATGGGCGCGTCGAACCAGACATAGAAGACCTTGCCCTCCATCCCCGGCCAGTCCTGATCGCCCTTCTTGACCGGCACGCCCCAGTCCAGATCGCGGGTGATGCCACGGTCCTGCAACCCGTCGCCGTCATGCAGCCATTTCTTGGCAATCGAGGTGGTCAGGATCGGCCAGTCACTCTTGCTGTCGATCCACGCATCCAGCTGATCCTTCATTGCCGACTGACGCAGATACAGGTGCTTGGTCTCGCGCACCTCAAGATCGGTGGACCCCGACACCGCGCTGCGTGGATCGATCAGATCGGTCGGGTCGAGCTGCTTGGTGCAGTTCTCGCACTGATCACCCCGCGCGCGGTCATAGCCGCAATTGGGGCAGGTGCCCTCGATATAGCGATCCGGCAGGAACCGGCCATCGGCGTTGGAATAGACCTGCTTTTCCGTGACCTCACGGATCAGCCCAGCCTCATCCAGTTTCCCGGCGAAATGCTGTGTCAGCACCTTGTTCTGTTCACTGGACGACCGGCCAAAGTGATCGAAGCTGAGGCCAAAGCGTTTGGCGATATCGGCCTGCACCGCATACATCTCGGCGCAATACTCGGCCACGGGCTTGCTCGCCTTGGCGGCGGCCAGTTCCGCCGGGGTGCCGTGTTCGTCGGTGGCGCACAGGAACATGACCTCGTTCCCCCGGCCACGCTGGTAGCGTGCATACAGGTCGGCAGGCAATTGCGAGCCGATCAGGTTGCCGAGGTGCTTGATCCCGTTGATGTAAGGGATCGCCGAGGTGATGAGTATCCGGGCCATTTTGCGTTTCCACGTAACTGTCTGCGCGCCCGTCTACCTTATGTGACCGGCCAGCAAAAGCCCGGCTTTGGCGCAGATGTCATTTTAGACACGCTGACCCATGAAAATCGGCCTGACAGTCCGGGCTGGATTGCACCGCTTTTCCGAGATGCAATACCCATAGGTTGTAAATTGGAATCACAACCTCTTGAATTTTGACCATGACTTCCCATTTAGAGTGTATACCAAAGTATACAATAACGAGGGCAACCTGCTGATGTTCGACTTTCTGCTTGAGGGCGCGTTTGTGCCCTTTACCATGGCGCTGGCGCTGCTGTTCGGCCTTCTGGCGCTGGAACTGATTGCGCTGGTGTTGGGCGGCAGTCTGATGGCGGGCGAGGGCGAGGTCGATCTGGACATGGCCGATGCCCCCGATCTGGACGTGGCGGATTTTGATCTGGATATCGACGCGGATGTCGATCTGGGCGATTTCGAAGTCGCCGAGGTCGAGGTTGACGCGCCCGGGGCGGCTCCGGCTGGTCCGCTGGCCTGGCTGGGGATCGGCAAGATGCCGATCATGATCTGGCTTGTCGTTCTGCTGGCCGGGTTCGGCCTGTCGGGCATGGGTCTGCAACTGGCGCTGCGCGATCTGCTGGGCTTTGACCTGCCTAGCTGGATGGCGGCAATCCCCGCCGGTGCCTTTGGTCTGTGGTTCGCGCGCGGATTTGGCAGCGTCTTCGCCCGCCTTCTGCCCAAGACCGAGACCGAGGCGATGTCGGAACGCATGCTGGCCCGCCGCCGTGGCGTGATCACCCAAGGCACCGCCTCACGCGGGCGTCCGGCCGAGGTGCGCGTCATGGATCGCTTTGGCAATACCCACTACCTGCGCGCCGAACCGCTGCAGGACAAGGACACGCTGGACCAAGGCACCGAGGTGCTGGTCCTGCGCGACCGACGGCACGACCGGTTCGTTCTGGTCGCCTTGTCGGACTAACCAAATTTTAACCCCATCACGGAGGATTATGCATGGAACTTTCATTCCTGGCCGTCACAGTTGTGACCATATTGGCGGTACTCTTGTTCATTGGCCTTGTGCTTGGCCGTCTCTACCGCCGCGCAACCCGCGAGATCAGTCTGGTGAAAACCGGGGCTGGCGGCAAGAAAGTCATCATGGATGGCGGCGTCATCATCGTGCCGCTTCTGCACGAGGTTAGCCCGGTCAACATGAAAACCCTGCGCCTTGAAGTGCAACGCAGCGGTGAGGCCGCGCTGATCACCAAGGACCGGATGCGTGTGGATGTGGGCGTCGAGTTCTACGTCTCGGTCATGGCCACCGAAGAGGGCATCGCGCGCGCCGCGCAAACGCTGGGTGACCGCACCTTTGACGTCGAACAACTGCGTGAGATGATCGAAGGCAAGCTGATCGACGGCCTGCGCGCCGTGGCCGCTCAGATGACCATGGACGGTCTGCACGAGAACCGCGCGGACTTTGTGCAAGAGGTGCAGAATGCGGTGTCCGAGGACCTGCTGAAAAACGGTCTGTCGCTGGAATCCGTCTCACTGACCGCGCTGGACCAAACCCCGTTTGAGGCTCTGGACGAGAACAACGCCTTTAACGCCGTGGGTATGCGCAAACTGGCCGAGGTGATTGCGACCTCGAAGAAAGAGCGCGCGCAGATTGATGCGGATGCCGAGGTCGAGGTGCGCCGTGCTGCGATGGAAGCCCAGCGTCAGAAACTGCTGATCGAAAAGGATGAAGAGCAGGCGCGCATCGAACAGACGCAACAGGTCGAAACCCTGCGCGTGGCGCAAGAGGCCGAGATTGCGGCCCGGACCGAGGACTCGGTGCGCGAAACCGAACGCGCCCGGATCGCCCGTGAGGAAGCCATTCGTGCAGCCGAGATCGAACGCGAGCGCAAGATCCGCGACGCCGAGATCGCCAAAGAGCGTGAGATCGAAGTGGCCGAGCAGGAACGTCAGATCATCATCGCGCAGAAATCAGAAGAGGAAAGCCGCGCGCGTGCATCGGCTGATTTGGCCCGGGCCGAGGCGACCAAGGCGACCGAAGCCGTGGCAACCGCCCGCGAAGTGGCCGAGGCTGAACGTCAGAAGCAGATCGTCCTGATCGAAGCCACCCGCGAGGCCGAACGTCAGGCGACCGCCATCCGTCTGTCCGCACAGGCCGAGAAAGAGGCCGCCGCCGACCGCGCCGAAGCCCGCCGCGAAGAGGCGCAGGCCGAAGCGGACGCGCTGAACATCCGCGCCGAGGCCAAGAAGAACGACATGCTGGCCGAAGCGGAAGGCAAGCGCGCGATTGTCGAGGCCGACAACGCCCTGTCGGTGGATCAGATCCGCATGAAGGTCGATCTGGCACGGATCGAGACCATGCCCTCGATCATCTCGGAAATGGTCAAGCCTGCGGAAAAGATCGACTCGATCAAGATCCATCAGGTGGGCGGCATCGGTGGCGCCAATGGCGGCAGCACCGCAGGTGGCGACAAGCCGGTGGTCAATCAGGCGCTGGATTCGATCATGGGCATGGCGGTACAGATGCCCGCGCTCAAGAAACTGGGCGAGGAACTGGGCCTGTCGATGGAAAACGGCGTCGGCGGTGTCGTCAACGGAGCGCTCGACCCGAGTGTCGAACAGGTGGAAGAGGGTGAGGTGGTGGAAGGAACCCCTCCAAAGCAGCAATAAGCTAAAGGGACGGGGTGTCCCGTTAGCGTCTTAACGGAAGTGTTGCTGATCATGCATGCGTGATTGGCAACACTGCAATGATCGGTTTGAG
>NZ_JALCBM010000067.1:14120-23945 GCF_028066395.1 Ruegeria sp. | reverse complement strand
ATTCGTCGGGCTTGTTGAAGAACGGCGCATGCTTTCCGCCGGGGATGTCCTGCGGAGCCCCACGCCACAGGTTTCCATAGCGAAGCCGCGCGATGTAATCGTGGTTGAAGAACGGATCATCGCTGCCATTGAGCAGGGCAAACGGCAGTTTCCCCTCGCTCAAAAGCCGCATCTGTCTGGGCCAGTCGATGATCCCCAGCGTGCCAATCATATACAGCCGCGCCCGTCCATCCGTGCGCCGCAGGTTGCGATGAAGAAAGGCTGACTCCGCGGATAGTCGAACGAGATCACCCGGTACATGTCGCGGAATGCCTGGAATTGCTTGTAAAACGCCTCTTTGCAGGCAGAGTTGCCATGCAGAAACAAGAGGGCGGGTTTATCTGCGTCTTCTGTATCCGCGACGGCAATCGTGCCGTATTTCGTTTCGATAAATCGCTCAACCGTGCCAAGACGGTCTTCGCGCGCCTGCGCATCGCGTCTCTGCCAGCGCGCCATCAACGAGGTGCGCAGCGCATCCAAAGCCTCACGCAGCTCCTGCAATGCCGCCCAAAGGCCGCCGGGATAGAAGACGACCACAAGAATGATGGCAACCGCGATGATGATGTTTTGCCAGGCTCCGAAACCGGACAACCATTCGGGCAGAACCGAGATGGCAAAGGCGGCAATGACCGGACCCCAGATGGTGCCCGTGCCGCCGACCAGCAGGATCGACAGCACCAGAACCAGCAGGATGACCTCGCTGGTGGCCAGGTTGATTTGGCCAAGGGTTACTTCGCCTTTACCCAGTGGCGGGATCTGTTTGGACCGTGGCCCCCAGATCAGCAACAACCCGTTTTCCAGAATGGCCGAGGCAGCAAGTGTCATGATCACCGAGGTCAGCAGGATCGCGGGCAGCAGCGGCAGGTTCCAGGCATCCGCGCTGGAAAACTGCCACGCGATATAAGCCCCAAGCACGACAAACGCGCCATGGGCAAAGTTAAAGATACCAAGCGTGGTCCACACCAGCGAAAAGCCGGTTGCCATCAACGCATAGCGCGCGCCCAGGACGAGACCGCCTTGCAGAACCGAAAACAGGGTGGCGGCGTCCATCAGTGATGCTCTTCAAACAATAGGGCCATCAGCCCGTCGTGATCCGGCATCTCGTCGCGGGTCATGCGCCCGGAGATGCGGCCATGATCAAACAGGTACAGCGTGTCGATGATCTGTTCGAGAAAGCCCACATCCTGATCAATCAGGATGATCGGCAACCCCGTCTTGCGCACTTTCAATATCGCATCGCACAGTTCTTGCCGGATTTTCGGGGACAGGCCCAGCGTCGGTTCGTCCAGGATCAGCAAGCGGGGCGCAGATAAAAGGCCCGCGGCGACCGAGACCATCGGCCGTTCCCCACCGGACAAAAAGCGGATCTTGTGCCCCCGGCGCTCTGCGACGCGGGAAAAGGTCGCGCACCTGATCCAGCGCCCAGCCGTCCCGACCGCCCGAGGCTTCGGACGAGATCGACAGGGTCTCATCAACGGTCAGTTCGGGAAACAGCAAGTTGCGTTGCTGCACATGGATCAGCCCGGCGCGTGCGACTTTCTTGGGGTCCATGCGTCGGCGCGTGACCGCATCATAGTTAAAGTTCCGCCATTTACGGCTGCCTCTGTCGCCAGCGCGATTCATGACCACGCCGTGAAACCGGATCGTGCCAGACCAGGGATCGATCAGCCCGCTCAGCATTTTCAGGAAGGTTGTCTTGCCATGGCCGTTGGGGCCAAAAATCCCCGCGCTTTCGCCCTGATGCAGGATCAGATCGATCTCTTGAAAGATCTGCACCGGATCATATCCACCCGGGAGGTTTTCGACCTGAAGCACCGGATCAGACATGCGTACCGGCCAAATAGGCTTAGATCACTCCCGGGTCCTTGATGACCTCGCCGGGCAGGCCTTCGGCAATCACCTTGCCCTGATCCAGCACAAGCAGCGTATCGGAGACCTCCATCAACAGGGACAGGACATGCTCGATCAACACGATCGCGACCCCGTTGCCCCGGATCGCAAGAATGACCTCTTTCATATTGTCGATCTCGGGGCCCGTTAGGCTCGGGGCGGGTTCGTCCATCAACAGGACGCGCGGCTTCAAAGCCAGTGAGGACGCAATCATCAGCAATTTGCGGTAATAGACCGGCAGGTTTCCGGCCAGCATATTGTGCATCGTGGGGGGAAACCCGACCAGATCGAGCATCTTTTCGGCCCGCGAGACTTGCTGGTCGAAGCCCAGCGTGTGCGCCTTGATTTCCACAGCAACCAGCACATTGTCGATGGCACTAAGGGCGACAAAGACATTCTCACGCTGAAATGTACGCCCGATCCCGGCTAATGCTATGGCATGGGGCCGAGCTTTTGCATCTCGCGCCCTTCCAGCATCACCGAACCTGTCGTCGCGCCAAAGGGGATGCGAGTGATGATGTTGAACAGTGTGCTCTTGCCGCTGCCATTGGGACCCGCGATCCCGAAGATCTGCCCGGGGGCCACGTCAAAGGAAACATCATCGACCGCTTGCAGGGCGACAAAGCGCTTGGACATAGCGCGCACCGAAAGAACAGGAGCTGTCATGTCTGGAAAATCCCCATTTGCGCCCGCCAGACCGTTCAGGGTGGCAGGCGCAAGCCTGTATCAGTTACCGGACATCCAGGGCGGCAGACGGAAGTCGCCGTTGGAATAGACCTCGGGGCCGACCATGGTCCGTTCGCCGTCCCAGAGCTGCCAGAACGACACCGGCACATGGCCTTTGCTTTGCAGGGCCACATGGGTTTCGGGGTCAAACTCGACATTGCCCGCAGCCGTTGCCACTTTGGTTTCGCCGATGGCAACGCCGATTGCATCGTGATCCGTCGGATTGCCTACTTTTTCCAGCGCGGTGAAATACATGTTGGCCATCTCGTACAGGCCCACACCATAGGCACCGGACTCGATGTCGAACTTGTCGCGTGCATCAACTCCTGACCGCGCGGCCATTTGGGGGAATCCAGCGGGCCGTTGATCAGGTTGTAGAGAACACCGTTGGATTGCGCGCCCATCAGATCCACGAATTCCGGCACCGACAGTGCTATTGCAGGAACATCAGACTGTCGGTGGGGTCCTCAAGGAATTGTTTGAAGAACAATACCGAGTTGCCGGGGATGTAATCCGTGTTGATCACAAGATCAGGGTTGGCCTGATTGACCTTGGCCAGAATGACCTTCCAGTCGCTGACCTCACCAAAGGGCACCAGTTCATCGACAACGACATCCCAGCCACCGTCGGCAAAGCTGGTTTTCATGCCTTCCGAGATCGTCTTGGAATAGGGGTTGTTCGAACTGATGATCGCGACGGTCTTGTCATCAATGGTGACCGTGCCTGCATCCGCCAGTTCCTCGACCATTGGCAGAACGTCGGTTTCATACCCTTTGAACGATGCGGTGTAGGAGCAGTTATAGGCGTCGGGGTCCTGACTGACGATGGCGGCAAATCCCGGGCTTGGGCCTGCGGCGATGTAAGGCATGTTCTCTTCGGCCATCAGGTCGACTTCGAACATCGAAAGACGCATAGCCGGTCAGGATGACCTCGACCCCGCCAATGCCCAGCAGACGTTCAACCGCGCTGGACACGTTGGCGGCCGAGTGATCTTTGACGTCAGCCACCTCAATTTCGAATACGTAGCCCGCAACGCCACCTTTGGCGTTGGCTTCTTCGACGGCCCATTCCACACCGCGGATGAACTCCTCTCCATCCGAAGCGGTGGCCCCGGTCAGGGGGGCCAGCACACCGATTTTGAAACGCTTTCATCATCTGATCGGGAAGCGTTCGAGCAGGATATTCCCGAATTTCTGAAAAACTGGATTTGACCTATTACAGCTATGTGCGGGTGCGGAATCCGAAGAAGCAACCGGTCTCGGACAGGATCGAGTTTCGGGCGAATTACAAATCCGACTGGGTAAATCGATATTGCGAGCGCCGATATGATCAGATCGACGCGGTTTGTTTTCTTGCCCGACAGGCCCGCTCTCCTTTTGGCTGGAGCAGCAAGCAGTTTCTGTCGGTGTTCTCCAAGCAACAGAGACGGGTCTTTTGGGAGGGCCGCGATTACGGTATCCACTACGGTCTTTCCATCCCTGTTCTGAGCATTGACGCCGGTGCCAGCATCGTGTCCTTCACCGGCCAGAACTAAAGCTCACTGGCCGATGTGATCAGTGAAAACGGCCCAAGGCTGCACGTGGCCGCACATCAGATTTGCGATTTCCTGAAGCCTGGACCGGATATCGAGCCGACCGAGGGTTCACCGCTTACCGTGCGGGAACGTGAGTGTCTGGTCTGGGTCTCACAAGGTCTGACACGCGAAGAGATCGCGGATCGCGTTTTTCTGTCCGTGTCCACGGTCAATTATCATCTGGGCAATGTCGTTTGAAAACTGGATACGCGTAACCGACATCATGCCGCCCTTCTTGCGTTGGCGAAGGGCCTTGTCTAGCCATTTTTAGGCAAGACGGGTGCATGGCATGCTTCAAGGCGAACATGGTGATTTCCCTGCGGGCACCCATACGCGCCGCCGACCATCGAACACACGCCCGGCTTGGAACCCGGCTGCACGATTTTTGTCAAACTCTGGCAGTTCGACATGGAAGATCGCACCCAGTTCCATAAATATATGGCTGATGAACTGGCCTCTGCCGTGAACGGCATCGCAACCGCGACCTTGCACATGGCGGCTGCGATTGCCCGAGGGTGAGGCCCAATACGTCACAGCAGGACCCGAAGACCCAAAGATCTGAAAGAAAACCGGGCATCTGCCCTTTGCCCAACCATCGGAGATATAGCATATGAACACTGCAAATTCCCTGGCGATTGTCGCTGGTGCGGGGGCGGGTCTCGGTCAGTCCCTCCTTTCTCGTTTTCAGGCTGGTGGCATGACTGTTGTTGGCCTCGGTCGGACCCGGCCGGAACATCCGGTCGGTATCTTTCATGAACTTGATCTGTCCGACCCCGAGCGTGTCAACTCAGTGGTGTCTGACCTGATCGCCACCCACGGCCCACCGAAGATCGTTGTCCACAACACTGCCGAATTGATGATCGGCCCTTTCGCTGAAACCACGTTGGATGATTATCAGCGGACATGGACATCAATGGTGCAGTCGCTGGTGGTGCTGGGGCAATGCGTGTTGCAACCCATGGTCCGTGGCGGTGGCGGTGCGCTCATCGTGTCCGGCGCGACCGCGTCACTGCGGGGTGGGCCACGGTTTTCGGCCTTTGCCTCGGCCAAGTTCGCCTTGCGCGGGCTGACGCAATCACTGGCACGAGAGTATCAGCCAGCAGGGGTGCATGTGGCCCATGTCATTTTGGACGGTATCATCGACACGACCCGTTCGCGCGATCGGCATAGTCTCGACCCGTCAAAAATGATGAATCCGGACGAGATCGCCGAGGTCTATTGGCAACTGGCGCACCAACCCCGCTCGACCTGGACACATGAGTTGGACCTACGCCCCGCATCGGAAACTTTCTGAGCCGCGCGGGCCTTGGCGCAGATATGGAATAATCTGCCTGATTTTTGCCGGTACGAAGGGGTATCGCGGTTCCGAGGCTATGTTGAATCGGCATAAAGAGACCTTTAGCTCTCGGCACGTGGATGGAGGTGATAGTGTTTGTTCACGATGATCCACCGCCCCTCGATCTTCAGAAGCGACAGGTAGTCCGTGAACCAGTCGCCAAGCACCTGATTGACCACTTTGGCGATTGCCGCATTTCCGGTGATGTCGATCGACTCGATCCGGGCCACGAATGGGTCACCCTCGGTCAAATCCGCCTCGGCCGCGCAGAATTCAGCGAATTCATCGGGCGTTTCGAAACTCAGTTCCCCCGGGAAAAACCCAATGATCTGAGCCCTCTCATGGAAAGCCCTCTTTAGCCGGGGCGCGTCCCCGTAGATCATGCCACAGAAATAATCCTGAATGGTGGCGGATATGTCTTCTTTTTCCTGAGCGGCTTCCATGATCGCAACTACCTTGGGATGATGTGTTTCTTGTAGGGTGTGGTCCACGCCTTACCTGCCGCCGATGCCCTGTAAGTGCGGCAGGGCGTTGGCGATCCGGGGTTATGTTCAACCGGCACCACCGCCTCCGACCAATGCCGGGCGGTTCGCGTCGCTGAACAGGCTGCCCATGACCTCTTCATAGGCCAGCGCGGCGCGGCATACGTCGGCGTCGCGATAGGTATGGCCGACAATCTGCATTCCCGTCGGCACACCGCTTTGCGCCCGGCCCGAGGGGACGGACATCACAGGGCAACGACAGAGCATGTTGAAGGGGAAGGTCATGATCCAGCCGGTCAGCGGATGCACCTTGTGGCCATTGATCAGCACCTCGTCATCAACCCCGTTGCAATCTGCAGCCACGGAGGGCAAGGCGGTGGTCGGCGTGACCAGCAGCCTGAACTTGCTGAAAATCCGGGCCACTTCCTCATACATCCGGTTGGCGGTTTCGGCGGCTTTGATGAAGTCCTGAACCGTGGTCTCATGCGCGCCTCTCACAAGGTCGCGGGTGTAGGGCATGTAGATGTCGGGGTTTGCGTCGACCTCTTCGGTCATAATGCCCCCCATCAGATGGCGAAGATGGGCCATGGCGCTGTCGAGAATCCCGATCTCCCAGTTCAGGTCAACCTGTTCGACAATGGCCCCGGCCGAGCGCAGAACATCCAGCGCCGCTTCGGTGTTCCGGCGCACGTCCTCGTCAACGTGATAAAAGCCGAGGTTCGGCGAATAGGCGATCTTCCAGCCCTTGATGGATTTCAACTCGGTCGAAATGCGCAGTTTGGGCCGGATTGAAACCATGTCCTCTTTCGCGGGTCCGCACATGACGTTCTGCAGCATGATCATGTCTTTGGCGGTGCGGGCCATCGCGCCATCGACGGCATATTGGTCCAGATTGAAAGGCGAATCCGCAGGATTGCGCCCAAAGGTGGGTTTCAACCCATATAGCCCGCAGATCGAACTGGGAATGCGGATCGACCCGGCGATGTCCGACCCGGTGCAAAGCGCCGATGTCCCCGAGGCCAGCGAGGCCGCCGATCCCCCGGAGGAACCGCCCGGGCTGTACTCAGGGTTCCACGGGTTGCGTGTGACCCCCCAGAGTTTCGAATGGGTCGTCACGGTGCAGGAAAATTCGGGCGTCGCGGTTCTGGCGTGCACGATACCGCCCGCGCGCATGATCTGGGCGTTGACCGCAGATGTCCTGGGCGCGACGAAGTCTTTCATCGCCAATGATCCGTTTGTCGTGATCTTGCCTTTGATGAACCCCTCATCCTTGATCCCGACGGTGAGCCCCTCCAACGGGCGTGTCCGGCGCCCGTTTGCATATTTGTCCTCGGCCTTTTTGGCCGCTGCCAGCGCTTCGTCATAATATTTGAACACCAGCGCATTGAGGTCCGGCTCTACCTGTTCCGCGCGGCGGATCATGGCTTCGACATGTTCTACGGGCGACAGTTTCTTCTGGCGAAACAGCTCAAGTGTCTTGTGGGCCGGAAGGTGGAAGAGGTCTGTATCGGACATGGGAATTTCCTGAAATTGAGATGTCTGGCGCAAAATTCGACTGCCTCGCCAAACCAATGCGGATGCGAGTTGCGGTGGGCCCTGCAACAGATCTGCGATCAGGTCGGTCGCAGGGCCCTTATTATGTTCCTGAGCCGCTGTTTCAGCTCAGCACTACGGTCATTTTTGGAGGTCGGTCCAAATCTGGGTGTAGATTTTCTGAACATCCGGTGGGCAGGTTTCGGCGATATAGCCGACCGCGCGCAGTTCTTCGGGGACGTTCACTTCGGGCGCGGTCGCCATGTCGGCGGGCATGAATTCCTCGGACCCGGTGATGCCGTTTCCATAGCGCGAGAAGGCCGAGATCAACGCGGCATTTTCAGGCTCCATAATGAAGTTCTGAAACGCTTTTGCACCATCGACGTTTTTGGCACCGGACAGAATGGCCAGATTGTCCATCCAGATCGGATAGCCTTCCTTCGGGTAGCCATAGACCACATCGGGGTTTTCCAGACGTGCCCGGAACGACGCACCGTTCCAGTAGACACCCGCCGACACGTCATTCTTGATGAACTGATCAGGCGAGGCATAGTCAATCGACATCCAATACGGTTTTGCGTCCCGCAGGGTTTGCTGCACCTGCTTAAGGATTTCCTTGTCGCCGGTGCATTGTTCGCCGCCGTGATACATTACCGCCAGGCTGATGATATCGATCAGTTCGGGCACGACATTGATCTTGCCCTTAAGCTCCTCGGGGGGGTTAAGGAAAATCTCGGACGTGTTGGGATCGCCATCATAGACCGAGGTATTGACCGTCAAGCCGACAGTTCCCCAATGCCACGGCACCGTGTATTTGCGGTCCGGGTCGAAAGACATTTCGCGCCACTCAGGCGCAACATTGCCGAAATTCGACAGCTCGGTTGGATTTGATTCCATCAGCAGGCCTTCGCCGACCCAGATTGGCACATAGGTACCGCTGATGATCGCCGCATCAAATCCGTGGCTGCCCGCCTTGACCTTGGCAAGGGCGATGTCACTGCTGTCATATTCGGTGACAATGACCTTGATGCCGGTCTCGGCTTCGAATTTCTTGAGCAGCTCGGGATTGGTAATATTGCCCCAGCTGTAAACATGGACTTCCCCGTCCGCGAGTACCGGCGTGGCCAGCCCCAATGCGATAGCGATTGAGCATAGTGTCTTCTTCATTTGTCTTCTCCCTGTTTGATTGTGGATTTGGTTGACAAAAAGTAGAACGCGATGACCAAGACGACCGAGATCGCCAGCAAAGCCGTGGATATTGCATTCAGCTCGGGCGTTGTCGCACGCCTGATCTGACCCAGCATGTATGTGGGCAGCGTGTCCTGACCGGCGGATTTGACGAATTCGGTGGTAACGACATTATCCAGCGAAATCACAAAGGCCAGCATCGACCCCGCAAGAATTCCGGGCCACAGCAGCGGCAGGGTGACGTATCGGAAAACCCGCCCCGGCGTGCCGTAGAGATCCGCTCCGGCCTGCTCAAGGCTCAGGTCCATCCCCTGCAACCTTGCGCGAATGGGCATATAGGCAAACGGAATACAAAAGGCCGAATGCGCGATGATCAGGTACCAAAGACCGGTGTAACCGATGGCCGCCTTGATCATGGCAAAGAACAGCAGGACTGCGACGGCAGTCACCACTTCGGGGATCATCAGCGGCTGGTTGATCATGGCCACCACCAGCGCATCGCCCTTGAACGGACCCGCACGGGTTGTCGCCAAAGCCGCCATGACCGCCGCCGCTGTCGACACGGCCGAGGCACAGGCGGCAATGATCAGCGACCGGAAGGTCGCCGCCTGAACCGCCTCGTTTTCCCAGGCGACCGCGTACCATTTCAGCGAGAACCCCTGCCAGACCGAAAGGCTGTTGCCCGCGTTAAAGGAATAGATCACCAGCAGAATGATCGGCAGGTAAAGCAGTATGAAGCACCCGATTGCCACAGAGGAAAAGCCAGGCTGCCGACGCACATCGAAGACGATGCGGTGTTTTTTGTTTGTATCAGCCATTCGACACCCCCTCGCGGCCAACCGTGCGGACATAGACCAGCAGGGTGATCATGACGATGGCCAGCAGGGCGATCGACATAGCCGATCCCAGAGGCCAGTTGCGGGCCTGCCCGAATTGCAGCTCGATCAGGTTCCCCATCATCAATTGCTTGCCGCCACCCAGAAGACGGGGCGTCACATAAGCTCCAAGGGACGGGATGAACACCAGAATGGACCCGGCAATGATCCCCGGCTTGACCA
>NZ_JALCBM010000067.1:0-14020 GCF_028066395.1 Ruegeria sp. | reverse complement strand
GCAAAGGTCCGCACCAGCAGGTTGGTCCAGAACGGGATGATGATCAGCAACATCCACAGGCCCTGGCTGCTTTTGGGGCGTGTGGCGATGAAATAGGCGGTGGGAAGGCCGAACAGCATCGCCAGAAGGGTGGTGATCAGCGACAGCTTGACGGATCGCCAGAGAATGGACAGATGCGCTTCGGCCAGGGACAGCGTGTCGTCGAAAATATCGCGCTGCAGGATGGTGTTCACCCATGCCTCACCCGAAAATTCCCAGACCACGCCGCCATAATCACCCGGGGTCAGAAACGAATAGGTCAGGACAATCAGCAACGGCCCCGATGCGGCGAACACAAGTATGAACAGGGCTGGCGACAGCAGCAGCCAGCGGCGTTTGTTCATTGAGGTCCCCGCGCTGCCCATCAGTCCCTCAAAACCTGAGCGGCACTGGGTTGAAACGACACGCCCACGGTGTCCCCGATGGCAAAGCGCGACGTCACGTCGGGCTGGTTCTGTTCGCGGATGACAAAATCCTCGCTGCCGCCGACCGAGACATGATAATGCGTATCCGTTCCGAAATAGACGATGTTTTGCAGCACGCCGGTCAGCATCCCCTGCGTTTTGTCCAGCGTCACATGTTCCGGACGGACCGCCAGCGTGACCGGCCCCGGATCGGATTTCCCGGCCCCGCCCGAGGCTTCGACGACATCGCCCGACGCCAGCTTTACAATGGCCTTGCCGTCGCGCGTATCGGTCAGTTCGGCATCCAGAAAGTTGGTTTCCCCGATGAAATCGGCGACAAACCTTTCGGCCGGATGATCGTAAATCTCGCGGGGGCCCGCGACTTGCAGGATGCGCCCCTGCCTCATGATCGCGATCCGGTCCGACATGGTCAGGGCCTCTTCCTGATCATGTGTCACAAAGACAAAAGTGATACCGGTATCGGCTTGCAGGCGCTTCAGCTCGATCTGCATTTCCTTGCGCAGCTTTGAATCCAGTGCGGACAGCGGCTCGTCCAGCAACAGCACTTTCGGTCTGGGGGCCAGCGCCCGGGCCAGCGCCACGCGTTGTTGTTGGCCGCCTGACAACTGGCTGATCAGACGATCCGCCATCGGCGTCATCTGCACCAGTTCCAGCATCTCGGACACGGTGCTTTTGATCTCGGCCCGGGGTCGATCCCGCATTTTCAGGCCAAACCCGATATTCTGTGCGACGGTCATATGCGGGAACAGGGCGTAGTTCTGGAAAACCGTGTTCACAGGTCGTTCATAAGGCGGCTGCCCCAGAACATTCGCGCCGTCGATTTTCAGGACACCTTCGGTCGGATTCACGAAACCGGCGATCGAGCGCAGCAATGTCGTCTTGCCGCAACCAGATGGGCCCAGAAGCGTAAAGAACTCATTCTCGCGAATTTGCAGATCAATGTTCTTGAGCGCCACGAACTTTTTTGCGCCGGTTCCGAACACCATTCCAAGCTGTTCAATCTCGATCAATGACCTCGTTCAACCTCCCTGCTGAGCGCGTCAAGTCCAATTTATTTTGAGTGAACTTCAATTTTAAAGTCAACTTCTTTTTTATGTGCGACATGAGTTTCTTGAAGCCCGTGAACCGATGATGTATTTCAGGCGGTATGACTGGCCTGCGAGAGCTCCAAAAAACCCGCCGCCGAAAAGCGATGCTGGATGCCGCTTTGTCCTTGTTTCGAGAACGGGGTTACGATGCCGTAAAACTTGAAGAAATAGCGGAACACGCCGAGGTTTCGCCGGGCACGATTTACACCTATTTCAAGACCAAGAACGACCTGTTGCTTGAGATTGTCGTCGACGATCTCAAACTGGCGATTCAAGAGGTCGATGTTCTTTTGCAAGGGCCATTTGGCAGCGCGCATGAGATGCTGGACCGGATCATAGACTGCCACTGTGATGGAATCGAAGACCGCGTTTCCCGGGATATGTGGCGGGTTGCCGTGGCCGACTACATCCGCAACCCCCGATCGGTTTTCGGCACGGAATACGAAAACTCGCTCACCACGATTGACCGGCAGTTTGTGATGTTTTTCCAGCGTTTGATGCGGGAAAACAAGCTGCCGCGTACTCATAGCGCGCGCCTTCTGGCGGCGGGTCTGAGCAACCAGTTCAACATGAGCTTCATCGAATTCATCCGCAGCGAAACGATGTCTCTGGACGCCATGGCCACCCGATTGAAACGCCTGAGCAGGCTAAGCCTGATACCTATGTCGGAACAGCGCCCTGACCCGATGGAATGATCCTGTTTTCTCATCGGGCGTTCACTTGTAATTGTACACTCCGAACCCGTCGAACATGGTGTTGCCGTTTACCGAGTCAGGTTGCAGCCCGAACTGGGTCATATCCCAGTGCTCGGCGACCTTCCCATTCTCCATCCTGAAGACGTCAAAGGTTGCACCACCTTCGGTGGCGAAGTCATTGCCGATATCATCTTCGGCCACGGTATAGTGGACATGGGTCACCACATAGTTCCCGTCAGCTATCACCCGTTTGACGTCCGCGTGGAGGCCCGGAAGCTGGTCAAACAGGCCCACGAAAAACTCTTTCAAGGCTGGCAGAGTGTTGTTTTCAACCGGGCTGTGTGCAATCCAGTCCTGCACCACGTAATCGTCAAACGCATCCAGATCCCGGGCGTTGAACGCCTCGAAATAAGACAGGATCACCTTCTTGTTGGCGGCCTCTTCTGCTGGTGATGTCGCCTGATAGGTTCCGCCGCCATACATGGTGTTGCCGTTCAGCGTGGTTTCCGGGATCGGCTGGTTGTGCCCCCACCTTTCCACGATCTTGCCATCCTGCAGGCGATAAAGATCGCCGCTTACGAAACTGCCCTTATACCGCGGGTTTTCCTCGCCTTCCGGCGCCCACCGGCTGTGTACGAAAACGAGGTCACCATCGGCCACCATACGCTGGGGGTCCGCCACCATGTCCGGTGATCCCTCGCGGTAGCCGTCGAAATGGGCCTGGAAACCTGCAAGCCCGTTTGGCAGTGACGAGTGATGCTGGGCCACATCATCTGCAACGTAGTCCGAGAGCTTTTCGACGTTCTTGCCGCTGTAGAAATCCGCGTACAGCCCTTCAACCACGGTTTTGTTGGCACGTTCCTGATCGGTAATGTCAGCGGTGCCGGTGGCGGCAAAACCCAGTGCCAGAACCGGACCGGCGATCAGGCCCATTGCGGTTTGTCGGTGTGTCATCTTCCCTTCTCCTTCGTTGTCAAACGATTGATCCTGAATTTGACCGCGTCCTTGCGGCTGACTTTTGGTGGTTGTCGGCGTGGACCTCTCCTAGTGCCTTGTTTTCAAACTACATTGCAGTCACACCGCCATCCAAGGGCAGCGCTGTGCCATGGAAATGCGCGGCTTTGTCCGATGCCATGAACACCACCGCGTCGGCGACGTCCTGCGCGCTGGCAAGCCGTTTGTTGGGCGCTTCTTCCGCCCAGATTCCCTTGAGCTCCTGTTCACTGACGCCAAGGTCCTGCGCCTCTGCGGCGACCATCGGGGTGTCGACCGCGCCGGGGCAAATTGCGTTGATCCGGACATTCTGATGCGCGTGATCGATGGCCATGGCGCGGGTCAGTTGGATGAGCGCCCCCTTTGACGCGCAATACGCGACAGAAGACGGCGCAGCCACCATACCCAATGTCGAGGCCACGTTGACGATGCACCCGCCGCCTGCCGAGATCATGGCAGGGATTGCCGCCCGGCAGATATAGAAGACCGCGTTCACATTCGTGATCATCGCGCTGTCCCAGACCGCATCGGTGGTGTCCGCCACTTTGCCATGCGGGGCCACGCCCAGACTGTTGACCACAATGTCGAGCCGCCCGAATGTCTCTAACGCGGTGGCCACCGCTTGGTTTGCGGTCTCTGCCTTGCGCAGATCACCGGGAAGGAAAAGGTGACCCTGCCCTTCAAGCTGCTGTCGCAGTTTTTCGCCGCGCTCTGTGCTGCGCCCCTGAAGGGCCACCCGCGCCCCGGCAGCTGCCAGCGACAGCGCCGTGGCGGCCCCGATACCCGAGGTTGCCCCGGTCACAAGTGCGGTTTTTCCGTGAAACATGATGACCTGCCGTTTCCTTGTGATGGCCCCACTTCAGCCGGGAAGAGATGTCAGAACGTCGTCCAAGGCGCTGATCAGTACATCGACATGCTGTCGGCGAAAGACCAGAGAGGGGCGTATTTTCAAGACGTTGCCATACATGCCCTCCTTTGCGATCAGAACCTGCCGGTCGCGCATCATCTCGACAATATCCTTGGTTTCCGCCGTGGCCGGTTCCTGTGTCTCCGCGTTGCGGATCAACTCGACCCCCGCAATCATCCCTGTCCCGCGCACATCACCGATCCAGTGATGTCTGGACATCAAGGACCGGAACTGATCGCGCATGTACTGCCCGGTGTCTTTCGCGTTCTGCAGCAGGTTTTCGTTCTCGATCACATCCAGCACGGCCATGCCCGCAGCACAGCCCACCGGATTGCCGCCGAACGTGCTGAACAGGCCGGTATGGGCACGAAACGCATGCATCAGGTCCGCATTGGTGATGACCACACCCAGCGGGAAACCATTGCCGACGGGTTTTCCAAGGGTCACAAGGTCCGGGCTGAGATTGTTGGCCTGAAACCCCCACATATGCGTGCCAGACCGCGCAAATCCGGCCTGAACCTCATCCGCGATCAGCAGCCCGCCCGCCGCCTTGACCTTTTTTTCGACGGCCAAGAGGTATCCTGCGGGCACATCCGGCACACCGCTGCTGAGCATGGATGAATCCACCATGAAAGCGGCAAGAGGGTGCCCGCTGTCCGACAGGTCGCCTATCGCGCGATCCGCGTCCGAGGCATAAAGTGTTGTGTAATCGCCATCCGCATATGTGTACTTGCCCCGATACGGATCGGGGATGTCCAGATACTGAACATGCGCGGGCTTTTCACCATCGATAAATTGCGGCGACAGATGCGCCAGACATTCGGTGATCCCGTGATAGGCCTCTTGCATGATCAGCGCGCCGGTTTTGCCGGTGGCAAACTGCGCCATCTGCCACGCCACGTCATTGGCCTCGCTCCCGGAATTGACGAACAGGCAGGTGTCCAGATGCGCGGGCATGGTGGCCAGCAACCGTTCCGAGAAATCGACGATCACGTCGTAAAGATAGCGCGTATTGGTGTTCAGCGCCTCGATCTGCCGGGTTGTCGCGCGGACCACATGGGGATGGCTGTGACCAACCACCGGGACATTGTTGTAAACATCCAGATAACGATGCCCTTGTGCGGAATACAGCCAGGGCCCCGAGCCGCGCACCACATGCAGCGGTCGCCTGTAGAATGTGTAAAGGTTCGAGCCCAGCACATCGTGGCGCCGCGCGATCAGTGCCTCGTCTGTCTCTGTCAGCGGATCATGGGTCAGCGCATCGGGTTCCGGTGGGCAATATTCCGAAAACCCACAGGCCCTGCGCAGCCGCCTGCACGCCTTGTCGCGCCCGATGGCAACCAGATATCGCAGCAAAGCCCAACAGGGGGCCTCATCCCCCGGCAGCCAGGCATTGTCCGGCGTTTCCGCCTTGCGCCATGCGATAATCATCGCCGTCGCGGCAAACCGCGCGAGCACGAGGTCATAGATCAGGTCGATCTCATCCCCCTCAAGCGGCAGTTCGGCATCAAAACCTGAAACGATATCCGTGATATAGCCCCATGGGTCATCGGTTTTGACATGCAGGGGATCAGCCGCAATCGCCGGTTCAACGACCAAAGGCGCAAAGGTCATGTCGCCCATGTCGATCAGACCGGCAATCCGGTCGGGATTTTCCGGATCAAGCAGAACATTGCCGCGATGGGCATCCTGATGAACGACCTGATGACGCATGCCCTTCAGCCGTGGCAGCACATAGCTTTCCATCCGGTCGAACACAGCCGATATCAGCGCCCGGATTTCGACATCCTCAACCGCACTCAGATGAGGTTTAAGATCGCAAAACCCCATCATGGCCCACGGGTTGGCATTCCGTGCGCAAGGGTGAAAAAACCCGCGCAACGCCAGATCCAACCGCGCCATCATGCGGCCAAGATCACGCCGCGCTGCAACCGAAATGTCCCCTGTCTCAAGCAGCACGCGCCCCGGTAGATAGCTCAGCATGCGAACGATATGGGTCTCACCAGCCTGCCCGCCGACCGTTGTCATGGGCTCGCCATCAAGAGTGGGAACAACACGCGGCACCAGCAGGTCAGGGTCCTGCGCCTGAATGTGCAGCAGCGCCTGTGTCTGATAATCGACGACGCCGGGGTCCTCATCCGAATTGGCGATTTTCAGAACAAACGCCTCACCCGTGTCGGTGGTCACCCTGAAATTCAGATCACGCTCGCTGTCCAGGGTCTTGAACTGTCCGCTGAGGCCAAAAATGTCCCGCGCGATGGCTTCGACCTCGGGCATGGAAAACGCGGGCGGGTTACGGTCCATGAACTTGATGCCGGTTTCAGGCGAAGCGGTTTTCATCTTTCGTACCTGTTTTGCGTTCTGCGCCCCTACTGTGTCAGACTCCGCATTTGGCTTTAATACCACCAGATTGGTATTAGAGTGGCGCAACAGTCGAAAAATGGCGGTAGCAATGACCGAAGAGTCTGAACTGTTTTCCCAATTGGGGCGAATTTCGGTGGCAACCGATTTGGCCGGGTGCGAGGCCGCCCTGATCGATCTGGCGCGTCGGGAATTTGATCCTCAGTCCATTGTTGTTGCCCGGTTTCAAAGCCAGCATGTGCCGACTAGCCTGATCCGCTGGATTCCGGACCCGCGCGCCAGACGCAGTTTTGACGAAGACTATCTGACATTCGGGTTTCTCTTCGATCCGTTTGCGCTGAAGGCAGAGCGAGAGACGGGGATGTCGGCCTATCGCATCTTCGAAATCGCACCGGACAGGTTTGAGACCAGCGAGTATTTCAGGAAATACTACAATGAATGCAGAATGATCGACGAGGTCGGCGCATTGCATCGCGTGAATGCGGATACGGTCGTGCATTGGTCGCTGGGCCGGGTAAAGGGGTTTCCCAAATACACGCGCGGCGATGTCCGAAAGTTCAAATCACTCTGCCACGCCATCATGCCCAAGCTTGCACAGCTTGCCTCGGTTGACGTGCCGGACCGGCAAGCGCCGCCATCCTCCGGCACGCTTGCTGAAATCTACAGAAGCCTCAGCACCGACCCGCAAACGCGCCTGAGCCAGCGCGAAGCGGATGTGGCGGCATTGATCACCCAGGGTCATTCCAGCCATTCGATCGCGGTCAATCTGGGACTTTCGATTCACACCGTGAAGGTGCATCGCAGGAACATCTACAAGAAGCTGTCGATTTCTTCGCAGAATGAGCTGTTTGGCCTGGCCATGCCCAAACTGGCCTCATTTCAGCGGCGGACGTGACCTGCAGATAGCCGCATCCGAAAAACCACCGTGACCCATCGCTTGCGCCGACGATTGCCAACGCGGTTTACTTCGGACAAAAGGCCTCAGGTCTGCTCCCGAATTGCCAAGATGATCGTGACATGTTCAAGTAGGAAAGGCCTGCTGCCCACTCTTCACCAGAGTCACCGGTTTAGCTCATCGTGGTTTTGTCCGAGCGGGTAGAACTTGCACAGGCGCCAAAGGAAGATCCACATGCAAGACGAAACTGGACGAATGCCGGTCAGACAGTTGCCAGATGCGGTAAGCGACCTTATGCGCCCCGCAACACAAGAGACATTGTCTGTCCTCATCTCGGATCTGGCATGCGTGATGAAACATGTGGATCAGCCTGATTTCTTTCAATTGCTCTCGGATGTCCTGAAGAAATGGTGTGATTTCACCGGCATAACCCTGTTTGAATTCTCTCCAGGGCTACCGCCGCGCTTTCTGTTCAGCGATGGCGATGAATATGACAGCGAGATGACCGAGTATCTGGGTGGCCTGTATCTGCTGGACCCGATGTATGACCTGTTTACGCAAGGCACCCGGTCCGGGGTGGTTCGGTTTAACCTGGAAGATCGCGAGGCGTTTCAGGTTCCCGATACTTTCGCACGCTACTGGAGAATGATTATCGGCCGCCACGAAGTCGGGTGTTTCCTTCCCATCGGGCAGGATCGCTGTGTGCATATGTCGGTATTTCTTGATTTTGACGGGGCAGGAACGGTTGAGGATCTGCTTAATACTCTTTTGCCCCTCTTGTCGGAGCTCACAGACCGGCACCTCTCTCCCAAGGACGCCAGAAACGCTGATACTGTGATTTCCGACAGGCAGTTTCACGCAGGTGTGTCGCGCGTGCTGGCGGATTTTGGCAAGGGTCTTCTAACTGCGCGCGAAAAAGAAATCACCCAACTCTTGCTGCGTGGGCATTCGGCAAAATCAATCGCGCGTATTCTGGGTATTTCTCCGGGTACGGTCGCAATTCACAGATCCAAAATTTATAAGAAGCTCAATGTCTCCGGTCAGGGCGACATGTTTGCGGAATTCGTGACGAACCTCATGAAATCAGATGGTTGAATGATTTCTGATGGAATTGGGCACCGTTCCCGACCCCCTATATCAAATGGCATATATCTAAGTTTGCAGTAGTACGGAATCATAGTGGCGGACCGGTATTGATTGGGCCGCTGCACGCAGCAGGGCCTGAACCGATCTTGTTTGAACAAGACCAAGAGGCCGTCGAAATGACACCTGAGCTGCAAGACTATTTTGACCGTTTTAACGTAAGCGCGGCTGCGCGCGAGGCGGTGACCGCGCCTTCGGTCATGTTCATCAATGGTGAATTCACGGCTGGCACCTCTGCCGATTCCATTCCGGTACTTGAGCCCTCGACCGGGGCGCAACTGACCGCGCTGGCACAGGGTACCAATGCGGATGTGGATGCGGCGGTGGCTGCCGCGCGCAAGGCGTTTGACGAAGGTCCCTGGCCACGCATGGTGCCAGCCGAGCGGCAGCGTATCCTGTGGAAACTGGCCGATCTGATCGAGCGTGACGCCGATATTCTGGCCGAGATCGAGACCATCGACAACGGCAAGGCCATCGGCCCGTGCAAGGATTTCGACGTTCTGGGGTCGGTCGAGCTGCTGCGCTATATGGGCGGCTGGGCCACCAAGATCGAAGGCGCCACGCGGCAGATCTCGGCGGGCACCGACTTTTTCTCGTACACGGTGAAGGAGCCCATCGGCGTTGTCGGCGCGGTGACCCCGTGGAACTGGCCGATGAACATGGCGATGTGGAAACTGGCGGCACCGCTGGCGGTGGGCTGCACCATGGTTCTGAAAACGGCCGAGCTGACGCCGCTGTCGATGGCCTATGTCGCCAAGCTGATGCAAGAGGCGGGCCTGCCCGAAGGTGTGTTCAACATCGTCACCGGCCATGGCCACGAGGTCGGTGCCTATCTGACCGCGCATCCGGGTGTCGACAAGGTGTCGTTTACCGGCTCGACCCGCGTCGGACGCGAGGTGGGCAAGGCGGCGATGTCGCATTTCGCTCCGGTCACGCTGGAACTGGGCGGCAAATCCCCGATGGTCGCGTTCGAGGATGCCGATCTTGAGGGCATCGCCGAAGCGACGCGTTGGAGCATCTTTTTCAACTCAGGTCAGAACTGCTCGGCCGGGTCGCGCCTGTATCTGCACGAGGATGTCTTTGAACAGGGGCTTGAGGTGATCAAATCGCAGATCACCCAAATGAAGCTGTGCCCCGGCCTTGACCCGGATTGCGACATCGGCCCGGTGATCAGCGCGGGTGCCAAGGCCAATATCGAACGATATCTTGATCTGGGCCGCGATACCGCACGCACAGTGTTTGGCGGTGAGAAACAGACTGGTGACGGGTTCTTTGTCGAGCCGACGCTGTTTGCGGTCGAAGACAACAGCTCCCCCCTGGTGCAGGAGGAAATCTTTGGCCCGGTTCTGGTGGCGCTGCCTTTCAAGGACGAGGCCGAAGCGATCGCATTGGCCAATGACAACCCTTACGGGCTGGGGGCCAGCGTCTGGTCGCGCGACGGCGCACGGGCGCAGCGCGTGATGCGCCAGTTGCAGGCTGGATCGGTCTGGATCAACTGCCATGATGTTGTCGATGTGATCATGCCGTTTGGCGGCGTGAAGAATTCAGGCTTTGGCAAGGATCTGGGGCGTGAACAGATCGACCATTACCTGCACACCAAAGCTGTCACGATGGCCCTGTAAGGTCTGGGAAAGGACGCAAGAACATGCAATCCGAAGTCAAAGCCGAGGCACATACCGCCGCCGCCCCCAATCTGGGCGACGGTGACGTCTGCGCCATGATGCAGGAGCGCTGGGGGCTTGACGTGCAAGCCCGGTGCCTGACCTCCGAACGGGATCAGAACTTTCTGGTCACCGCCACCGATGGGCGCGGCTTTATCGTGAAAATCGCCAACCCCAGCGAGGATCGGGCGGTTTCGAACCTGCAAACCGCAGCGTTGCAGCGGATTCAGGACAATGACCCCGGACTGCCGGTTCCGCATCTGCTGCCCGCGCTGACCGGCGCCGTCGAGGTGGATGTAACGCTGCCTGACGGGCGCGAGGCCATGGTCCGTGTGCTTAGCTGCGTCGGCGGTTCGCCCCTTTACGGAATGACCGTCACCCCGGCGATGGCCCATGATCTGGGCGGCAAGGCGGCGCGACTGGATCAGGCTCTGGCCGGTATGCGGCACCCGGCGGAACGGCATCCCTTGGTCTGGGACATGACGCAGATCGACGGGCTGGCGCATTTGCTGGTGCATCAGGACGGGGAAGA
The DNA here is from genome assembly GCF_028066395.1 of Ruegeria sp. Taxonomy (GTDB): domain Bacteria; phylum Pseudomonadota; class Alphaproteobacteria; order Rhodobacterales; family Rhodobacteraceae; genus Ruegeria. The sequence continues at coordinate 3,281 of NZ_JALCBM010000067.1, read as the reverse complement.
TGGCGATCTGGTGCGGCGCGAGTTTCACCGGTTCTGCACCGATACCCTGCCCCGCTTTGACGGGTTGCGCTGGCAGTTAATTCACAATGATCTGAACCTTTACAATGTGTTCGGCGACGGAGACCAGATCACCGGCCTGATTGATTTCGGTGACATGGTGCGGGCACCGCTGGCATTGGACCCGGCGATTGCTGCCGCTTACCTGATGGTCGAAGGGGATGATCCCTTTACCCTGGCCCGCGCGTTTCTGGCGGCCTATCAGCAACAACTGCCGCTGACCGAGCAAGAAATCGCGCTGCTGCCCGACATCATGATCGGGCGCCATCTGCTGACGCTGTTGGTCACGCGCTGGCGTGCCGAGCTTCACCCCGACAACGCCACCTATATCCTGCGCAATGAGCCGCATGCCCTGACCTCGCTGCGGCATCTGGTCCGGGCGCGTGCGGATGGCACCGTTTTGATCGAACAGGGCTGATCCGATGGCACAGACCAAAAGCAACTTTCACGGCACAGCCAACCCAACCGTATCGGACCCCGAAGACGCGGCCCTGATCGCGCGCCGGGTGGCAACGCTGGGGCCGTCCTACCGGCTGTTTTACGAAGAACCCCTGCACCCGGTCAGCGCCGAGGGCGTGTGGATCACCGACAAGGACGGGCGGCGTTATCTGGACGTCTATAACAACGTGCCCAGCGTCGGCCACAGCCACCCGCGCGTGGTCGAGGCGCTGTCGAAACAGGCGGCGATCCTGAACACCCATACCCGGTATCTGCACGAAACCGTTGTGGAATTTTCCGAGCGGCTGCTGGCCACCATGCCCGACACCCTCAACCGGGCGATCTTTACCTGCACCGGGTCCGAGGCCAATGATCTGGCCCTGCGCATCGCCAACTATCACACCGGCGGCACCGGGATCGTTGTGACCGACCTGGCCTATCACGGCGGCACAATGGCGGTGGCCGAGATGTCGCCGTCACTGGGGCTGGGCGTGGGCGCGCATGTGCGCACGGTCGCACCACCGGACACCTATCGCTTGGATGCCGCCGGTTTTGGCGCGCAGGTGGCGGCGGCTTTCGACGATCTCAAGGCCAACGGCATCACGCCATCGGTGTTGATCTTCGATTCGATCTTTTCCTCGGACGGTGTGTTTGCCCCGCCGCCGGGCGTCCTGCAGGCAGCGGTCGAGGCCGCGTATAAGGCGGGCGCACTAGTGATCGCGGATGAGGTGCAGCCCGGGTTCGTGCGCACCGGTGACAATTTCTGGGGGTTCCAGAACCACGGTATCTCACCTGACATCGTGACCATGGGCAAGCCGATGGGCGACGGGCATCCGATGGCCGGTCTGGCGCTGAGCGCGGAACTGGCCGACGCCTTCGGGCAGGCCTCGCGCTATTTCAACACGTTCGGCGGCAACCCGGTCTCGGCAGCGGTTGGTCTGGCGGTGCTGGATGTGATCCGGGACGAACAATTGCAGGAAAACGCCCGGCTGACCGGCGCGTATATGAGCGACGGGCTGAAACAGCTGGCGAACACGCATGCGGTGATTGGCGATGTGCGCGGGGCGGGCCTGTTTATCGGGCTGGAACTGGTTCAGGACCGCGCCGCCAAAACCCCCGCGACCGAGGAAACCGCCTGGCTGGTGAATGAGCTGCGCCGTCGCGGCGTGCTGATCTCACGCGCGGGGCCGCATGGGAATGTTCTGAAGATACGTCCGCCGCTGCCGTTCAAACCCGAACACGCAGATCACTTCGTCGAAGTGATGGACCAAACACTGAAGGCGCTGTCGGAAACCTTCTGACCGACGCATCGGAAAAGGAGTTGAAACATGGGTTTCGCTGAAAAGGCCCTTAAGGATGCGGCGTTCTTCCCACTGTGGCTGGACCGCGACGACGCGCCGGGCGTCGAACCGCAACTGATCGGCCATACCTCGGCTGATCTGCTGATCATTGGCGGCGGGTTCACCGGGCTCTGGGCCGCGATTCAGGCGAAAGAGGCCAACCCGAACCGCGACGTGATGCTGATTGAGGCCGCCAAGGTGGCCTATGGCGCCTCGGGGCGGCCTGCGGGCGTGGTCTCGACCTCGGTCATGCACGGTTTGCACAATGCGGTGCGGCTGTTCCCCAACGATCTGGCAGAGCTTGAACGGCTGGGTCAGGAAAACATGCGGGGCTTTCTGGACACGCTGGAGCGGTATGACATCGACGCCCAGTTTGACCGTGGTGGCGAGTTGACCGTGGCGGTGGGTGACGAATGCGTGCCCGACGTGAAGGCCGAGTACGAGATACACAAGAAATACGGCCATGTGGTCGAATATCTCGACAAGGATCAGTTGCAGGACCACATCAAATCCCCGATCTATTCGGCGGGGTGCTGGAACAAGGAACTGTCCGGCACGGTACAGCCCGCAATGCTGGCCTGGGGTCTGAAACGGGCGGCGCTGAGCCTGGGCGTGCGCCTGCATGAATTCACCCCGATGGAGAAAATCGAACGCGAAAACGGTGTCATCAAAGTCACCACTCACGACGGATCGGTGAAAACCAAAAAAATCCTGCTGGGCACCAACGCGTTCGCCGCCGGCGATCCGCGCATCAAGCAACGTGTGGCGGGCGTCCGCGAACGGATCATGGCGACGGAACCCCTGACCGAGGAACAATGGGACCGTCTGGGCTGGGTGCACCGTCAGGGGATTTACGACACCCGCACGCAGTTGAACCACATGCGCCGGACCAAGGACAACCGAATGACCTTTGGCGGGCGGCTGGGCTATTACTACGATGGCAATAACAACACCGATCCCGCAGGCGAGCGGAGGATTGATCCGTTCATCCGGCTGGCTGAAGCCTATCACCGGACCTTCCCGCAAATGGATGACGTGAAATTCACCCATGCCTGGACCGGCCCGATTGCGCTGACCACGCGGATGGCGGTGCATTTTCAGGAATATATGGATGGCGACATGATCTATGCCGGTGGCTATTCCGGCTATGGCATCTCGACCAGCCGCTTTGGCGCCCGGGTAGGTCTGGCCAAACTGGATGGCGAGGACCTGCCGGAACTGCGGATGGATTTCGCGCGCACCATGCCGAACCGCATCCCGCCGGAACCGTTCCGCTGGATCGGCTCGCAGATCACGCTTTATGCGCTGGACACAGCAGATGAGAAGGGCGGCTGGCGCAAACCCTGGGTCAAGATGGTGGAGGCGATGGGTTTTCCGTTGTCCTGACCCGAGACAATGCAACGATTTTGATCGTTGTGACACTTTGAGAGATTTGTATTCCGGGAT
>NZ_JALCBM010000066.1 GCF_028066395.1 Ruegeria sp. | reverse complement strand
TGCCAGCCCATCAGGGCAGCGGTTTGGTGGCGCAGGCAAAGGCGAGTCTGTGAAATATAAATTGTCATTATTGACAACATAAGGATGTCGCGTTAAATGCTGTCAACAATGACAGCAAAGGTGACCTGATGCGACCCAACATAACTTTCAAAAGGATGCCGTCTGTTGGCGGATGGGGCTAGCATGGTTGGACGTCCCTCAACCCGAGATGAGCGTTATGTGCAGGTCATGCAGGCGCTGGTGCGTTGTGTGGCGCGGTTTGGGCTGGAGGGTGCCTCTTTGACGCAAATCGCGGCCGAGGCCGGGCTGACGCGCCCGCTGATCCGGCATCACCTGGGCAACCGGGATGAGATGATTGCGGCGCTGCAGGATTACGTTCTGCAAAGCTTTGCCGATCAGACCCAAGCGTTGGTCGCGGCCTTGCCCAAAGACGCGGCCGGGCCGACCCTGATTGATCTTCTGTTTTCCGACACAACCGGCTCTTCCCCCGACATGGTGCTTGCTTTCGCAGCACTGACGGCGCGGGCTGCCGAAGATGCAGACCTGCGAACCGCCTGCCGCGCCTCTCTGCTGGAATTCGAGGCCGCAATCCGCGGAGCTCTGGGCCAAGCCTATCCTCAAGCCGACGATCGCAGGGTCGATGCCGCGGCCCATGGAATTGTCGCGCTGTATCTGAATGTGGCGTCTCTGGCGCCTTTGGACATGCCGCAGGAATGGGCGCAGACCGCGCGCACCCTGGCGTGCAAGCTGTTGGCAGAATTGGAAAGTGATGCATGAGACAGGCGCGTTCGCTCAACTACATCGCGTTTGCGGCGCTGATGATTTCCACGGCGCTTGGGTTTCAGTCGCTCTGGGGGCTGCTGTTTCTCTATTGGTCGGTCCAAAGTTATCACACCGGCCATGCGTTTTTGCTGTCCGAGGTCACTCGGGCGCAAGATCCCGTTCTGTATTGGCTGATCCAGTTGGCCTGGATCGTCTTTGGTGTCCTGCTGGTGATGGCCGATCTTCTGCCCGGCTGGGGCTGAAACATTTCTGAGGAGCGCTCAAATGACCCGAATGCTGCACCTTTTGCCTGTCGAAGCCTACACCTCGCAGCGCTGGTTTGACCGCGAAATGCGGAACATCTTTTCGAAAACCTGGCGCTATGCAGGGTTCATGGAGGATGTCAGCGAACCCGGTCAGTACATCACCGTACAAGCCGGGCTGAACAACATCTTCGTGGTGATGGGCCGCGACCGTCGCCTGCGCGCCTTCCACAATATCTGCCGCCACCGGGGCACGCAGCTTATCCGCGCGGTGGGCAAGACGCAAAAGGCGCTGACCTGCCCTTATCATGACTGGACCTATGATCTGGAAGGCAACCTGATCTCGGTGCCCGAAGAGCATGAGGAATTTGGTCAGGTGGACAAGTCCTGTCTGGGCTTGAAACCGGCCAAAGTCGATATCTGGAAATCGATGATCTTTGTTCACCCCGACCCCGACGCGCCTTCGGTCGCTGAATGGTTCGGACCGGCAGAGCCGCATATCGGCCCGCATGTTCCCGAAGAACTGGTCGAGTACAAAGAGCTGAACACCAGCTATGAGATCAAGGCCAACTGGAAGGTGGTGGTTGAGAACTACATCGACGTCTACCACCTGAGCCATCTGCATTCGAACACATTGCAGATGTATGACCACAAGGCGGCGAAATACCATTGGGAAGGCCCGCATTATATGTTCTGGGAACCGCCGGTCGAGGCGTTCCTGAAGGATCAGGAAAGCAAATTGATTGCGCCGCGCGTGATCCCCGAAGACATGAATGGCGCCTGGGTTCCAATGCTGTTTCCCGGGGTCGGGCTGGCCGGGTCCGAGGATGGCTGGAACATCTTCATCATCGACCCCCTTGGCCCCGAACTGACCCGGGTCCGCAACCGGGGGCGGGTGTCGAACAGTTCGGGGTGGGAATTTGCCAAGCAATCGATGAAATCCTCGATGTTCTGGACCAAGTTCGGCCTCAGCGGAAAGTACGAAAAGCATGACGCCATGGGGGATGACGACCCGATGGTCGCGGGTGATTTCACGGGCGAGGATATCTATGCCTGCGAACAGCAGCAGAAATCCCTGAAGTCCCCCTATTTCGAAACCGGCCCTGCGGCCATTGGCGAAAGCCCCGTGCTCGATCATCAAAAGGTTGTTCTGGACTGGTTGGGAGAGGCCAAATGAGCGCGCGCGATTTTCATCCGTTGACCGTTCTGAATACCCGCGAGGAACTTGGGGGCCTGGCAAAGACGATCATGTTCGACGTGCCCGACGGGCTGCGCGAAACCTTTGCCTGGCGGCCCGGTCAGCACCTGTCGTTTCGCTTTACCATAGACGGAGAGGAGCAGCGCCGCAGCTATTCTATCTCCTCCTCGCCCTTTACGGATCAGCCGTTGCGGATCACGGTGAAGCGGGTTCGAAACGGGGTGGTCAGCAACCATATTAATGATAGCGTGAAAAAGGGTGACGTGATCGACGTGATGCCACCCTTTGGCGGGTTTTGCCTTGACCCCGGCGCAACGGCGCGCCGGACACATTACTTCTTTGGCGCGGGGTCAGGTATCACGCCGCTCTATGCGATGCTTGGTTCGGTCATGGCGGCCGAGCCCAACTCATTTGCGCATCTGGTCTATGGCAATACCGATGAGACATCCATTTTACTGTCGGACGAGTTGAATGCCGTTTGGGAGATGAACCCGGATAGAATGACCCTCCATCATATCTTCTCGAAACCGGGTTTCTGGTCCTCGGCGGAGTATTGGCGCAAAGGCATCATCGACAGACCCGCGATTGAGGCGCTGATTGCCGAAAACCCGCCCTATGCACAGGACACGCAATATTATGTTTGTGGTCCGGGCGGGATGAACCAGGCAGTCAAGGCCGCGTTGATGTCACTGGATGTTCCGGTGTCCCGTATTCACATGGAAAGCTATGGTGGCATGGCTGACATTGACACCGGAATTGAAGGCATGGCTGCGACGGCCCAGGTCACTTTGGACGGCGCGCGCCATTCCATTGCTGTGGCCAAGGGGCAAACGATTCTGGACGCTGCCAAATCCGCGGGCCTGAAACCGCCCTTCTCTTGTCAATCCGGGGTTTGTGGTGCCTGCCGCGCCAAGCTGATCAAAGGCGATGTCCAAATGCGCGCCCGTATGGCGCTTGAGGATGCGGATATTGCAAAAGGGGCGATCCTGACCTGCCAGTCGCTGCCGGTGACGGACACTCTGTCGCTCAGCTATGACTGAAGAGCTCATGCGCGACGAGCCAATAGTAAAGCCGTTTGATTGCGGGTCGCGCGCATCACTTCGTATCCGCGATCGCAACACCTGCCCAATCGGCGGGGGGCGGTTCGGTATGGAAATCCAAAGCGCGCTTTTTCATGATTGCCGAGACCGGATCACCGCCGCGCATCTTTTCCGCCGTCTGAAAGGCCGACGCCGCCCTGTCAAACTCTTTGCGGCGATAATGGGCAAGCCCTTTTTCATAGGTTTCGATCCAGTCGGTTGACCCTTTAAACTCACCGGTCATCGCGATCAGTTCATAGATGACCAGCCCCTCGGTCCGGCCAAAGACTGCAAGCGTATCCAGTTCCCGGACGACAATAGTGTCACCCGCCGCCTTCCGGGTTGCGGGTCCGATCAGGATTGAGGTGCCATATGCCTTGTTGGCCCCTTCCAGACGGCTGGCGACATTCACAACATCGCCGATCGCCGTGTAGTTCAGCCGTTGATCCGAACCGATATTGCCGACCAGCGCCTCGCCGGTGTTCAGGCCCAGCCGGATGCGCAGGGGTTGGCCGTTATCATCCCGGATGTCAGCGGCGGCAACGGCGGCGACAAGGTCCAGGGCGGCGCGGCACGCGTTTTCGGCATGGTCGGGATCTTGGCGCGGTGCCCCCCAGAACGCCATGACGGCGTCCCCCATGAATTTGTCGATTGTGCCGTCGTGCCGCGCGATGGCGGATGATGCGGCGCTGAAAAACGGCTCCATCAGTTGCACGATTCTGGGGCCGAGCTTTTCGGACAGCCCGGTGAAGCCTGCAACATCGCAGAACAGGACTGAAATCAGCTTCACTTCGCCGCCCGGTTGCGTGTTGATGCCCTCGGCCACCAGATTGCGCACAAGATCGGTCGGGACATATTTGCGGAAGGCCGACAGGCCGGCGGCCATGTTTGCAGTCGCCGCAGACAGGTTTGCAAGTTCCGACAGGTTGGACGGGCGACGTTCAATCTGTTCCACATCAAAGCGTTCGACCTTGTTCAGGTCCTCGACAATGCGCGCCAGCGGGTTTGAAACCACGGATCGCACCAGCCAGATCGCCACCCCTGTGGCCACGATCACGACGCCGATCAGAACGTAAATCAAATTCACCAGAGTCTTGTCTATCCCGGACAGAAACGCGGATTCCGGGATCACCGTGGCGACACGCCAGCCGTAAAACCCAAGCGGAGTAAGCGCCACGGCATAGGGTACATCGTGATCGACAATCCGGATGGTCGAATTGGCGGTCGCCCGGTCGGCATTTTCACCCAGCAGGGCATCTCCGGCCAGCTTGGCGACCTCGTACAGGTGGCCTTCCCCCATCCGTGCCGGAGTGATTTCATCCGCGTTCGGATCAGGAACGGCGATGACATGCCCATCGGCGTCCAGAATAAATGCGGCACCGAATTCACCGGGCCGCAGAGTTCCAAGAAAACGTGACAACCGGTCGGTTTCGATGACGACGGCAAGAACACCCTGCCGTCTGCGATTGACATCTATGGGGCCTGCGAAGGCGTAAGCTGCCTTTTGGCTGCCGGGCAGGCTGTCGGCCTCGATCCAGTCGGGGGCGTCGCGGTCGATGAAGTTTCGAAACCACGCCTGATCACGGGGGTCGTAGGCAGTTGACGTGAACTCCCGTTCTTCGAACTGAATGTCGCCGGGGATAAAGATATATCTGTCCCTGCGCAGCATCCGGTCCCGGATCTCATCATCGATTTCAATCATCTCAAGGCCGCTGTCACCAAGGCGGTGGGCCGCGAAGAAATCCCCGTCCGGCCAGCCAAACAAAATCCACGAGATATTAGGCTGGGCCTGCAATTGCGACAGGAACACAAATTCCCGCTTGTCAGCCTGACGCGTGGTTATGACATTCTGGACAAAGGTCGTGCGCACGGCTGCCCAGGCCGCCTCGGCCGAGCGCAGCGTCAAACCGACCTCAATACGGACGGTATTCGCGATCTGGCTGTTGATCTCCGCCGCCAGCATGCGGCTGTTTTCGCGTGCTGTCGTCCACCACAGCGAATGGACCACGAATGTTGCCAGCCCAATCGAAAGGGCAACCAGCATTGTCACAGCGATCCCCACGCTGACGCGCATGTAAACTCCCAACCGGCGATAAGTGCCTGCGTTGCAAGTCTAGATTGTCAATTGGAGGATGGGAAACACTTTGTAGTGATCGATTCAAAGGCGGAAGACCGTAACCTTCAGAAGCTGGGCATGGGCTGCAATCGACCCAAACGCGGGAAGCACCCAATATTTGCCCCGATGCTCACATGTTTAGGAAAACCTGCCTTAAACTGCGTATCAAGGCGCTGTGGGGTTGGTCTTGCCGCACAGGCCCAGGGGCGGGGATTAAGCACAGAAATGTGAAGCTGTGCAAGTTTGCCGCCCAAACGTCGCGAGGGACGTAGGCCTATCGCAGATGGGCCAATCAGCCTGATTGAAAGACGCCCCGGCTTTTCTTTGAGCAAAAGTCATTTACTGTGCCGGGGGACGTGATTTTTTCGCCCCCAGCGCCTATCTGGTGACTAACCCTAACAACGGAGCCTGCCAATGTCGTTTCGCCTCGCGCTTGTCGCGGTTTTTGCAGGTTTGCTTCCGGTCGGGACGCAAGCGCAATCTGTTCAGGACGCGCCGTCCTCTCTCTTTGTGGAACTGAACACTGTAGAGGATATCGATGGAGGGTGCCGATTTACCTTCGTCGCCCGGAATGGCACGGGGCAGGCGATTGACACCGCAATGTTCGAAGCGGTCGTATTCGACAGCTCGGATCGTGTTGCCACCCTTTCCCTTTTCAACTTTCGCGAGCTGCCTGTCGACCGGGTGCGGGTACGTCAGTTTAGGATACCCGATCTGAGTTGCAGTAACGTGGGTCAGGTGTTGATCAACGGGGTCAACAGATGTGTTGTCGGCGGCGCCGAAAGCGAAATTTGCAGCGATGCCCTGTCGTTGAGCAGCCGGACAGAGATGGAGCTTTTGGGATGAACGCGGTGAATGCACTTCGTGAATTTCTGGCCCTTGGCGGGCCTGTGGTTGCGATCCTGATTGTCATGTCGGTGCTGACGTTGGCGGTCACGCTTTACAAGCTTTGGCAGTTTGCAGCCTGTGGCGTTGGGCGGCACCGGGTCCTGTCCGATGCCCTGACCGCCTGGGATGCGGGTGACCGGGATGGTGCGCGCATGCGTCTTGCCAAAAGCAGCAGCTATCTTGCGCCCATCGTCGGGGCGGCAATGGACGCGCCGGACATGCCCGATCTGGATGACCGGCTGGATGCCGAGGCCGGATTGGCCTTGGCGGGGCTGGAACGGGGGTTTCGCCTGCTCGACACCATCGCGCAGGTTGCCCCTTTGCTGGGATTGTTCGGAACGGTTCTCGGAATGATCGAAGCGTTCCAGAGCTTGCAGACAGCGGGCACATCGGTCGATCCGTCGCTCTTGGCGGGCGGGATCTGGGTCGCACTGGTCACCACCGCGGTTGGCCTGGCCGTGGCGATGCCGACCTCAATGATCCTGTCCTGGTTCGAAAGCCGCACCGCGCGTGAACGGGTGTTTGCGGACAAGGCGCTGCGGACGGTTCTGGTCCCCGGTCAGCCCGGCTTGAATGCGACAATGGTCCGGGGGGCTGCGGCTGCGCCTGAGGCCACGCCAGAACATGCGTAACACCGCGCCCTTTGTCCGTCGCCCGATGTCGATGACGTCGCTTATCGACGTGATCTTTCTGCTTTTGCTGTTTTTCATGCTGTCCTCGACCTTTTCAAGATTTGCCGAGATCGAACTGACAAGTTCAGCGACCGGGGGTCAGGCGACAGGCGAGGTATTGGAACGGCTTTTCGTGCAGCTTGGTACAGACCGGGTTGTGCTGAATGGCAAACCCTCAACGCTGGAGGATCTGACAACGCAGCTGGAAACCGGCCAGGTTCTGGTCAGCCTTGACGCGGATGTATCGGCACAGCGCGTTGTGGACCTTTTGGCCCGGCTGCGGGGGCGGGACGGTCTAACCGTCACCGTGCTGGAATAGATCATGATCCGGTACGCTCAAATTCGGCGCAAACGGGATTCGACCATTCCGATGATCAACGTCATCTTCCTGATGCTGATCTTCTTTCTGATCGCGGGTACGGTGGCCCCGCCGCTGGACCCTGAGCTGGAGCTTGTGGACACGTCGCAACTGGATGGCCGTGACCCGCCGGATGCGCTGGTGTTGCGAGAGGATGGGACATTGAGTTTTCGCGGTGCACCAACCGATCCCGAGACGTTCATGGCCAGCCATGACGCGGGGCCGGTGCGGATTGTTCCCGACCGGAACGCTTCCGGCCCGCGCCTGATCGAGGTCACCGGCACGCTGCGGCGCTTGGGTGCGACGTCGGTGTTCCTTGTGACCGCACAGGCGTTTGAATGATCCGGGGGTCCGTATTCGTTGCGGTCGCAGCCATCCTGCTGTCGCTGTCGCTGCATCTTCTCGGGTTCAGCATGACGTCGCCTGTGTCCGAGCCGCAGGCGGCTGACAGTGGGGCGTCTGATGCAGTTGAGCTGAGCACCGCCTTTGAAGACTTCGCCGAACCCGCGCCCGAGCCCGAAGAGCCGGAAGCCGCCGAAGTCCCTGAACCTCCGGTCGAGACACCGACCGAGCCTGAACCGGCGGAAATTCCCACCAGCAGGGCAGAGGTGGCGTCGTCCGACCCGCAGCGCGTTTTTGCCCCGGACACTGGGGCGGCGGCTGTCATTCAACCCGAAGTGCCCGAGGAACCGGTCCCCGAAGCCACAGACCAACAGGAGGATGACGGCGGCGCAAGCGATGATCAGACGGCGACGCCGCCGGTCGAACCGGACACGGTGGCCGAACTCCCCGAAGGTGACCCTGATGCCGGTGCCGAGCCGGTTGAGCCCACCGCTGCCGAAACGCCGGAACCTGAACTGCTCGCCGCCCTGCCTGCCCCCGAAATCATAGAGCCCCTGCCAGAGAGCGACCCGATCACGCCTGACATCCCCGATGCAACCAGTGATGAGGACGCCGATATTCCTGAACCTGAACCCGAAACGGAGGCGTCTGAACAGGCGGTTGTGGCCTCAATCCGCCCGCGCCTGCCTGATCGTCGGCCAAATCCGGCCCCGCAGGGTGTTCTGGAGGGGGCTGATACCTTCGAAAACCTGCGCTTTCCTCAGCAGGTCGTCGACTCGCCCCTGACCCTGTATCGACGTCAGGGTGTCGATGTGTTCAGGCACGCGGACAGCGGCAGTTCGTCTGGTGGGCGTGGCCCCGGAAACTCGAATGTTACAAACTACGCCGGTAAGGTTCTGGTTCATCTGAACCGGGCCCCTCCGGTCTTTGTCTCGGCCCGCGGGTTTGCGAGAATTTTCTTTGAAATCAACCCCGATGGCTCCTTGGCCTGGGTCGATGTCACTGACAGCTCAGGCTCTCCCGAGGTTGACCGCGCCGCCAAACGGCAGGTTCAGAACGCCGCGCCTTTCCCGCTGCCGCCGGGTGGCGTCAGTCGCAAGCTGTCATTCGTTTATCGTAGTGGTTAATGCGCTTGAACTGAAGGACTGCACCAGCGGGGATCGCGGTTAGCCGCTGGCGGTTAAGGGGGCATGCGGCAGGGGCTCAGTCCGGCTGATACTCAAGAATGTCGCCGGGCTGGCAATCCAGATACTCGCAGATTGCGTTCAGCGTGGAAAAGCGGATGCCTTTGACCTTTCCCGACTTCAAAAGGCTCAGATTCGTTTCGGACAGGTCAATGGCACTGGCCAATTCGCGCGAGGTCATCTTGCGCTTGACCAGCTCCATATCCAGGTTGATCACAATCGCCATACGCCCACCCTACAGGAATTGACTGTTTTCTTCCTCGACCGCTTCCGCGCGTTCGAGGGTTTTTCCGATCGACAGGAACGTCAGTGACATCACGAAGAATATGGTCTCGAACCCCAATGGCACATTGGCCGCGGATTCGTTTTCAGTTGCCCAGTACCAGCTGATGAAATGCGGGAAGACAAAAAACAGCAGCGTGCTGCCGAACCAAAAACCGATGCCTCCGAACGCGCTGCGTTTCAGCATCCGCCCGACCGAGGCAAAGCTGAACGCCTTCATGCGAATGACCTGATGCAAGGGCCAGAAGACCAGCACAACACAGGCCCATGTGGCCACCGCCGTCACTGCAATGACGCTGCGCGCCCATATCGGCAGGTCCAGCGTTGACGGGTCCATTTCAAGGAAATCCTGCACCATCTCGCTGTCGGCGGAAATGGCGTCGCCCAGCAAAAACAGCATGTCAAACCCCAAAACCGCAATGACGGCCAGCATGGCTACATCCACGATCAGTTTCATGTTCCCTCCAATCGAACGTCGTATTCCATTTAGGGCATCCGGTTTCCACATGCAAATCGCCTTTCGTACAATCTTTTACGAAAAACATAAAAAACTACTTGCAAAACGATTATGATGTTTTTAGATCGTCAACAGGACAACAAGAGGACCCACACATGGAAAAGATTGGATTGACCGCTTTGGCTCTGCTGGCTGTGTCCGCTTGCACGCCGCCTGTGCAGCGGGATCTGACGGTTGATGGCACCAGAAACGCCAATTACGGGACGGATTTGTTTCAATGCCGCACTTTGGCCGAAAACTACGACAATGGCGTCGTAAAGGATGGCGCGGGCTATGGTGCGGTGGTTGGTGGTGTCGCCGGTGCTATCGAGGGCGGAAGCCTGGAAGGGGCCATCGCGGGGGCGGTGATCGGAACCGGGCTGGGCGCTGCCGACGCATCGATTGCCCTCAGCTATGAACGCAGAAACGTCCTGATCCGCTGCATGCAGGGCCGGGGCCATCGGGTCGTCGGCTGAGGCGCGCCATTTTCCAAGTTTACAGGAGCAGATAGGCAATGGATTTCAAATTGTGGACCCTGACTGCGCTTGTCGTATTGGGCGCCTGCGCCCAGTATGACGATCTATCCGTCCATCGTGCGGAGAACAGTCTTGTCGTGACCGGTGTGATCGACGCCGAGACCGAATATTTTCTGAGAGAAGCCGCTGCGGCAAACCCCGGGGCCAAGCAGTTGGTTCTGCATGATATTCCCGGGTCGGTGGATGACGAAAACTCTCTGGTCGGCCTCAGCCGGTTTGTGCGTGACAGCAATTTGACAACGGTCGTTCCGGCAACCGGGATGGTTGCGTCGGGCGGGACGGATCTGGCGCTTATGGGCCGTAACCGCATCATCGAACCGGGGGCCTGTGTCGGCGTCCATACCTGGGCAGCCGGGGGCCTGTTCGGTTTCGAAACCGGCGCCGAGCTGCCCCGCGACGATCCAGCCCATCAACTATACCTGCAGTTCTACCGTGACATGGGCATTGATGAGGAGTTCTATTGGTTCACCCTTGAGGCCGCAGGGGCCGACACCATCTATTGGATGAGCGAGGACGAGATCAATCGCTTTGATCTCAGCACCATACCCGTCAAGGGCAGCCCGGCCGAAACGGCTGCGCAGCGCGATCAGAGATGTTCCGCCCGCCTTGGGTAGGTCATGTTGAAAACGCGCGTTGGGGATGCAGGATACGCATCCCCGCATGTGCAGCAGATATTCGTCCGTTACTTGCAGCGCGCGCGTTGCTGATCAGCACCACGCAGCCTTCAGACCCCCAGATAATGATGCAGCTTGGCCGGATCGCTGCGCAGGGATGCCGCGCTTAAGGTTTCTGCATTCCGGCCATTTTCGATGAACGCCACCTGATCGGCAACGGACAAAACCGCATCGACGCGCTGTTCGACCAGTATCACGGCCAACCCCTCCGCTTTCATCTGGACAATCACATTTCGGATCAGATCGACCATCGAAGGTTGCAGCCCTTCGGTCGGCTCATCCAGCAGCAGCACCTTGGGCTCAAGGCAAAGTGCCCGGGCGATGGCCAGCATTTGCTGCTCACCCCCGGATAGCGTGCTGGCCTGCTGGCTCAGCCGTTCACGCAGGCGGGGGAACATGTCCAACACCTTTTCACGCGTGCCCTTGCCGCTGTTGCAGGGCATCAGGCCCATTTCGATGTTTTCGGCGACGGTCAGTTCGGGGAACAACCTGCGGCCTTGGGGGACATAGCCAATGCGATGTCTGGGCACCTCGTGGGCGGGCAGGGCGCCGATGTCGGTGTCTGCCAGGGTGATGCGGCCTTGGGTCAGCGGCAGCAGCCCCATGATGGTCTTCATCACCGTCGTTTTTCCCGCGCCATTGCGACCCAGCAGGCAGAGGATTTCGCCCGGCCGGGCCTCAAGATTGATGCCGAACAGCACCTTGACGCTGCCATAGCCCGAATGAATGTCCTCAATCCTCAGCATGGCTGGTCCCCAGATAGGCGGCCTGAACTGCCGGGTTGTTCTGGATCTGCTGAGGCGTTCCGTTGGCCAGAATCTCACCGAAATTCAAAACGGTGATTGCTTCGGCTGTGCGCATCACCACGTCCATGTTGTGTTCGATCAGCAGGATTGTCGTGCTGCCTTTCAGGTCGTTGATCAGATCGACGAATTCCGTCACCTCGGATTCGGCCAGCCCCTGCGTCGGTTCATCCAGAATAAACAGCTTGGGGTCTTGGCCCAGCCCCATCGCAATCTCAAGTATCCGTTGATGCCCATAGCTGAGATCACCCGCAACCTGATCTGCGCGGTCCAGCAGGCCGACACGGTCAAGCACATGATCCACCCGATCCATGACCTGTGCCTCGGTCCGCGACCCGTCGCGGCGCACGGCGAGGGCAACGTTTTCCCGCACCGGCAGGTTGGCGAAAACCGAGGTGATCTGAAACGTATAGGCGATCCCCAGGGCAATGCGCTTATGCGCGGGCAGGGCGCTGATGTCCTTGCCTTCAAAGAAAACCTGACCGCTGGTGGCCGGGATGCGCCCGCACAACATGCCGACAAAGGTCGATTTGCCAGCCCCGTTGGGTCCGATCAGGGCCATGGTCTGCCCTTCGGGCAACAGAAAATCGACATTTGTATTCGCTTTGATCCCACCAAAGGTTTTTGTCAGCGCGCGGGTTTCCAGAAGGGTCATGGCAGCCATGGAAACACCCTTTTGCGCAGCTCTCCGGCCAGCCCTTGCGGCGCAAACAGGCACAGGATCAGCAGCGCGACCCCGGCCACCAGCATATAGGCGTCGGTGAAAGAACTTGAGATGTCGATCAGGTAATACATGAACAGCACGCCCAAAAGCGGACCGATCGTCGTGCCGGCACCACCCAACAGCACCCATAACAGCGGAAAGATCGAATATTGGACGCTGGCAAAGGTCGCGCCCACATATCCAAAAAGCAGCGCATAGGCCATGCCACCAATACCCGCTAGGGTTCCCGACAAAAGCACGGCAACATATTTCAGCCGGTGCGTGTCATAGCCCAGCATCATCGCGCGTTCCTCATTCTCTCGAACCGCGATCAGGGCGCGCCCGAATGAGGATTTCACAAGCGCCGCCATCGCCAGAAGGGTGACCGAGAACAGAAGCAGGGCGGCCCAGAACCGGGCAGTTTCATCGGACAGATCAACGCCAAAAAGGGCGCGTTTGGCGGTATTTATGACAAACCCCTCATCCCCGCGTGTGATACTGCCGAAATAGAGCACCGTCAGATAGCCCGCCTGCGCGAACATCAATGTGACGATCATGAAGGCGACCTCTTTGGTGCGCAGGGCCAGAAACCCGACCACCAGCGACACGGTGAAGGCGGTTGCCAGTCCGATCAGCAGCGCCAGCCCGGTCGGCAACCCGCCTTGCTGGACGGACAGCCCAAACCCGTACATCCCGGCGGCGAAGAACAGCGCATGGCCCAGGCTGAGCAAGCCGGTATAGCCAAACAGCATGTTGTATCCCATGGCATAAACGGCCAGCACCATGACCCGGGACAGAACGCCCACGTGATACTGTGGCAGGATGAAAAACGCCGCTGCCAGCAGCGCGATCAGGCACAGATGCAGGGCGTAGGATTTGCTCTTTCCGGTCATGCGGCTATTTCCCCATCAGGCCGCGCGGGCGGAAGACCAGCACCATAGCCACGGCCAGCGTCGCGATGATTTTGGCCAGCGTGGGTGAGAAAAACACCGATATGATACCGTCCGTCATGCCAATCAGCACGGCGGCAATCACGGTTCCCGGCAGGCTGCCCAACCCGCCAATGATCACCACGATGAAGGACAGCAGCAGGGGATCGAATCCCATCAGGTAGTGAGCCTGTTGCACTGGTACGACCAGAACCGCGCCCACTGCGGCCAGCGCAGCGCCCAGACCGAATACATAGGCAAAGACCTTGTCCACGGGCACGCCAAAAGCCTGCGCCGTTTCCCGGTCCTGTTGGGTGGCCCGCATGATCAGACCGAATTTGGTGCGGGTCATCAGCAACCAGACCCCGGCCAGAACCACTGCGGCCGCAAAGATGATGAACAGTTTGTAGCTGGTGATGCCCAACCCCCAAGGCCAGTAGATTTCAAACCCGGCATCGGTGAATTCGAACCAGGGGATGGCGATGACCTGATTGAACGGGGGCGCCACCGGTCGGGCATCGGGGCCGAAGGTCATCAGCGTGCCCTGTTGCAGGATATAGAGTATCCCGATTGTGGCCACGATGGTGCGTTCCGGGTTGTAGTCGATCCGTTGCAGGATCAGCCGATCCAATCCGGCAGCCAATGTGCCGACCAGAAGGGGCGCAATCAGGATCGCGGCGACAAATCCCAGCGCCGGATGCGTGCCCAGAAACTGCGAGATATACCAGGCGAACACCGCGCCCAGCATGAAGAACTCGCCATGTGCCACGTTCACCACGCGCATGACGCCGAACACGATGCTCAGCCCGATGGCCGTCAGGGACAGGATGGCGGCGGTCACCGCGCCTTCAAGGGACGCAAGGATCAGGTGTGGGCCAAACTCCACTTGGGGCACCTCGGACAGTTCGCCATCGAAATTGCGCTGGTCTGGTCGGGGACCAGCGCAGGGGCAGGGATTGGAAGGGGTCAGAGGCGGCCTCGGCACCGCCTCGGACAGTGATCAGAAGGATTGGGATGTGTAGTCGACCTCGTCCTCATAGAACGTGTCTTCGATGGAGGTACGGTGTACCCGTTCTAACGTCCCGTTCTTGAGCTGGGTGATGTTCTGGTGGCCAAAGACCTGATGGGTCTTGCCGTTGAACACCTTGTCACCCTGCGGATGGTCGTCCGACAGGGGCATATCTGTCATACCCTCGACGGCTTCGATCAAGGCGGTGCGGTCATCCGGACCCTGATAGCCGGACGCCTCCATTCCCGCTTTCATGACGGCCAGCGTTTCCCAAACGCCGAACATATGGGCATAGGTCGACACGTCCCGCGGATCGTCCACCGACGCGCCTTTGGCATCGACACCCACAGCCGCGCGATAAGCGTCTTCGTGCGGGGTCTGGTCGGGTTGGGCGTGGCGCGCCATGCCTTCCCAGAAATACGAGCCATCCAGGAATTCCAGCCCCGGGCTGGTGATGTCCACCGCCTCAAGACTGTCGATAAACCCGAACAGCGCCGGTCCGCGGCCGCCAAAGAACTCGCCCATTTCGCGGACAAAGGTCAGAACGGCGGGGCCGACCATGACGTGATAGACCACTTCGGTCTCGCGCGGGATGCTGGGGAAGTACTTGGTAAAGCTGGTCTCAGTTGGCGGAATGGCGATTTTCTGGATCACTTCGCCGCCTTGCGCGGCAATCGCCTCGCTGAAGAAATCGCGGTGATCGTGGCCGAATGCAAAGTCGGGATAGATCATTGTGACCTTCTTGCCCACATTGTCGGCAATGAATGGCGCCATTGAGATCACCTGACTTTTCACATCGGTGATGCCCGGCTGCAGCGTGTAGCGGTTCAGGATGCCGCTGGCCACGTGATGGCCTTCGGACACCACGAAATAGGGCATTTTCAGCTCACCCGCGCGCGGGGCCGAGCCGATGACCACATGGCTGAACAGCGGGCCGAACACCGCGTCGGTGTTGTGGAGTGATGAGAACCGTTCCAACACCTCGGCGCCCCGGCGCGGGTCGGTGCCGTCGTCTTCGGCAATCATCTCGACCTCGCGCCCGTTGATGCCGCCGGATGCATTGATCCGATCTACGGCAGCGGTTGCAACACGTTCATACCAGCGGCCATAGGCTGATCCGATCCCGGTTCGGTGTACCTGAAACCCCAGCTTGATTGGTCCGCTGCCTTGCGCATGTGCCATCCGGGCGACCCCCGGCAGCACTGATGTGGAACCGGCCAATCCCGCAGCAGCCCCAAGCGTTCCAAGCATAGTGCGTCGGCTGATCTTCGTATCACGGTCGATCTTTCTCTCTGTCACCAGTCTTCTCCCTGTTGCGGTTATTTTCTCTTCAGCTTGTTGGCATACTAACAATATGTCCAGTGTTTATTCAGATGCCACGCGGTGCTGCTAACAGCCATAACCCGAAAAAGGTATAGGCGATCATGAAGGCGGCGATCGGAATCTGGCTTAGAATGGCCCTACGCGTATTGGCGAACACATCCAGCGCCACGTGATGGGCCACCATCACCGCCAGAATATGCCCGGCGACAACGATAGAGGCCTGGGTCAGCCAAATGGCCTTTACACTGTCCGGGGTGTTCAGAAATCCGGTGGTCACGCGTATCTGCCCCAGCCCAAACAGGTTGCTGCCATTGGCCAGCGGGTCTCCGATTGCGGCCAGAAGGTATTGGCCATCCACCAGAAATGTAATCAGAAAATGGGACATATGATAGGCCAGAGCGATGGGCAAGACAGTTGGCGCAAACCGTCGGATCAAGGTTCCAACGCCAACGGTTTGCTTTGCGGTCGCGTCCATATTTGCCAGTTTTTCACCCAGCCACATTGTTGCAGCAAAAACGGCAATCAGGCCGATGCACGACGCGCCAAGCCCAACCAGCGAAGACGAAATCACATAGGATCTGCCGGGGAATTCAAGCGGGTTGATCCCGATCAGACCAAGCCACCAGAAGGTCTCTTTCAGCCCGTCGAAGCTGCCGACACCCAGAATGACAATTGAGAACAACGCCAATGACAAGGGCATCGGCGTGGTCGACAGCAAGTCCCATCCCGGCAGTCCAACCGCCCGTTTTCGGCTATGTCCAAGGCAGCCAACCCGCGACATCAGGTCAAACAGGATGGAAAAAGCCTCGCCCCTTGTCATCCAGCAGGTTGCGCCGAATGCGATCATGGCCAGCAGGGTGAATACCCAGTAGAGCAGCACGATGGCCGCAAGTCGGTCGGGGTCCAGCGGTGCGGGGTCGGCAATGTAGAAACAGCAGAATGCGGCAAAGATTGCGAGGCCCGGCCATGCCCCCAGACGCTGGGGCAGGGAGAGCAAGCCTGAATGGTCCCGCCCGAACAGAACCGTGTAAAACCCGGTCCATGGGTTCAGGTACCGCCACAAATTCGTTGTCAGCCCAATGGTCGAAAACAGGATGATCCAGAATCCCACCCAGATGACCAAAGGGAACAGATTGGTCAAAGGATCGCGCGGCCCCGAGAAACCCACATAAACCAGTGCGAAAAACACCGCCATTGACACAAGGCTTGTCACGTCGGCGATCCAGGCTGGACCCTCAGAGCCGGGCAAAGCCAAAGGCCGAAAGATGCGGGCAACCAGTGCCTTAGGAGTGACCGAGATCAGAATGATCGAGGCAATAACAGCCAACACGCCGGAGGTGATATAGAAATCGGTCGGCAACAGCAGGGCAAGGCCTTGTTCCGATACATGGGCTGTGGCTTGCGAGGCTGAAACAAGTAACAAGATTACTGCCACGGCACATCCCGGGTTGCTCAACTTCATCCTGTATGTCCTTGCACCCGAAAACTGGTAGCATCCTAGCCAACCGGTTCGGAGAATAACAATGCGCCGTTATGTATTGATCATTTTTGTTTTGCTTGGTGCAGGGTTTTTGACCTTTTTTGCGCGGTCCGCTTTGAATCAGCCTGATCCGATATTGTTAAGTGCGGCCAAGGCGGTGCCGGTCCCGGGGCAACCCGATGTGCTGCATATTTACCTGACGATGGAAAATGGCGCGTCCCCAAACCGGTTGCTGACGGCTGCGTCGGTCGAAGCTGCGCAGGCAAGGCTGGTCGGCGCCGTGCAGGGTGACATCGTTTTGCCCGCGCATAGCTCACCCAGCTTGTCGAGCGACGGTGTCTATCTTGAGGTGTCCGGCGTTGAAGGGCCATTGGAGGAAGGACGATTGGTTCCGATCTCGCTTGAATTCGCCCCCTCGGGTCGTGTCGCGACCCGGGCCCTGATCGGCGCGCCTGCCGATCCGCATGCGATGCATGTCATGCAAAACCCGGACGGGCATCCGCAAAGTGATCCCGTTCCCGAAATTTCAATGGTGGTGTCCCCAAATGCCGATGACGGCTGGGACGTAACGCTGCAAACGGCTCATTTCACCTTTGCGCCCGAGGTGCCCGACCCCATCCACGTGCCGGGTGAGGGGCATGGGCATCTGTACCTCAACGGTCTCAAGCTGCAGCGTATGTATTCGGACACGGCCTCTATTGGTGCCCTGCCACCGGGGCGACATCACGTTGAGGTGACGCTCAATACCAATACGCATCAGGAATACAGGTCCGAGACCGGCCCGGTGGTGGCACGCGCGATTATTGAGGTGGAGTAATTTGTCAAAGCGCAGTGCCGTGCAAACGGATGATTTTTGTTTCGGGCGAGCGGCCCCCAAAAAGCCCCGGATTGTTGACAGGGCGGGATGACCAGCTAATATCATTGGTACACTAACGTTTTCTGTTTTCCGACCGGAGCGTATCTGTGAGCTATCACTTGCCAACAGATCTGGAAGAGACCCTGATCCTCAGATCCAAAGCCCCGAGCCAGGTGGTCGCGGGATGCACGGATTACTTTCCGGCAAAGCAACAGGGGCAGGGCGGCCTTGATATCGTTGATATCTCTCGGGTGGCCCAGCTGTCCGGCATCGACCATGCGGATGGTCATTGGCGGATCGGGGCGACGACGCGCTGGTCCGATATTGCCAGGGCCGACCTTCCGCCCTGTTTCGATGGCCTGAGGGCCGCGGCGCGCGAGGTTGGCAGCATTCAGATCCAGAATCTGGGCACGATCGGCGGCAATCTGTGCAATGCCTCCCCGGCGGCGGATGCGGTGCCGCCCTTGCTGACGCTTGAGGCCGGTGTCGAACTGCGCTCGGTCCGGGGTGTGCGGGAATTGCCGCTGGATCAGTTTGTGACTGGCAACCGGAAAACCGCGCTGGCGGATGACGAAGTGCTGACGGCTGTGATCATCCGCAATCCGCCAACCGATGCGGGCAGCGCGTTTCAGAAACTCGGGGCGCGGCGATATCTGGTCATTTCCATCGTCATGACGGCGGCGCTGATACGGTTGGATCGCAACGGGCGCATTGATCTGGCGCGGCTTGCCGTTGGCGCCTGCTCCGCCACAGCCCGCCGGTTGCCGGGGTTGGAACAGACCCTCATCGGGCAATCCCTGGCTGATGTGAACATCGACAGCAGCGACCTGAAGGACCTGAGCCCGATAGATGACATTCGCGGGACCGCAGATTACCGGCTGGAGGCCGCCGCCGAGCAATGCATGCGCGCGATCCGGGACGCAGCGGGGTGTGCCCGTGAATAAGTTCATCAGCGCCCCTGTCACCAAATTCCATCTGAACGGCAAAGAGGTCGCAGTCGAGCTGCCGCCCGGTGAACGACTGTCCAACGTGTTGCGCAACCGTCTGGATGCGCGGGACGTCAAGGTCGGCTGCGATGCGGGTGATTGTGGCGCGTGCACCGTTCTGGTCGATGGTGACCCGGTCTGCGCCTGTCTGATGCCCGTTGGGCAGGCAGAGGGGCGGCAGATTGAAACCCTGACAGGGTTGTTCGACAAGGATGGTCTTGCCGAAGCCCTTGCCGAAAGCTTTCAGAACAAGGGCGCGGCGCAATGCGGTATCTGCACGCCGGGCATGCTCGTGTCGGCGGCTGCCTTGTTGCGCGATACACCCTCCCCCACCGCCAGTCAGGTGCAGGATGCGCTGGGCGGGGTTCTGTGCCGCTGCACCGGGTATCGCAAGATCATTGATGCGGTTGTCTCGGTTGGCTCGGAACGTGAACCCCTTGATCCGTCGGGACATATCGGAACCAGCATCCGGCGGCTGGACGGGCGGGGCAAGCTGACGGGATCGGAGAAATTCGGCGACGATGTTGCGCCCGTCGGGACGCTGGAGATGCTGATCATCCGCTCGCCTTTTGCGCGGGCGGATTTCCAGTTCGGCCCGCTGGATCGCGTGCCGCAGGATCACCCGGGGATCGTGGCCGTTCTGACCGCCGCTGACATTCCGGGAAAAAACGCGTTTGGCGTCATCCCCGATTTCATCGATCAGCCGGTTTTTGCCACAACCCAAACCCGGTTCCGGGGCGAAGCGGTTGCCGCCGTGATCGGCGACCCGGATACGATCAGGGCTTATGATCCGGGTCAGTTCCCGGTCGAATGGCAGGAATTGCCAGCCGCCGAAGATGCTGCGGCGGCAATGTCCGCCGACGCCCCGCAACTGCACGGCGATCGGCCCGGCAACATCATGTGCCGGGGGGTGGTGGCCTGCGGTGATGCCAAAGCGGCACTGGCCGGGGCTGATGTGGTGGTCGAGGGCCGCTTTCGATCCGGCTATGTCGAACATGCCTATATCGAGCCCGAGGCCGGATATGCGGAAATCGTGGATGGCCGTCTGGAAATTCACGCCTGCACGCAGGCGCCGGTGATGGATCTGGACTCGCTTGCGCCCATTCTGGGCCTGGCGCGCGACCGGATACGGATGATCCCCACGGCGGTTGGGGGCGGGTTTGGATCGAAACTGGACCTGTCCGTGCAGCCATATCTTGCCCTGGGCGCGCTGAAAACCGGCAGACCGGTGCGGCTAGCCTATTCGCGGACCGAGTCGATGCAATCGACGACCAAACGCCACCCCTCGGACATCACGGTGAAAATCGGTGTGACCCGGGACGGGGTGCTCAGGGGAATGGAGTTCGAAGGCGTCTTCAACACCGGCGCATATGCCAGTTGGGGCCCGACCGTGTCGAACCGGGTGCCGGTTCATGCTTCGGGGCCTTATTTCCTGCGGGACTACAGCGCGACCGCCTTGGGCGTGTATACGAACGGCCCGCCCTCGGGGGCGTTTCGCGGGTTCGGGGTGCCGCAGGCCGCGATTGCGCAGGAATGTTTGTTTGACGAACTGGCGGACAGGCTGGGGATGGACCGGCTAGAGTTTCGCATCCGCAACGCGCTGGACAACAACATGCCAACCGTTTGCGGCCAGACCTTCGCGCAGGGGGTCGGCATCAAACATTGTCTGCAAGCCCTGCGCCCGACCTGGGAGGCCGAGAAGGCCGCCATTGCCGCGTTCAACGCATCCAACAGCAGGGTCAAGCGGGGTGTCGGTGTGGCCGCTGGTTGGTATGGCTGCGGCAATACCTCTCTGCCCAACCCGTCAACGATCAAGGCTGGTGTGCGTGCCGATGGGACGGTGGTGCTGCATCAGGGCGCGATGGATATCGGGCAGGGGGCCAACACGGTCATCACGCAGATCTTTGCCACGGCCCTTGGCGTGCCGGTGGGCAAGATCACTCTCATCGGCGGCGACACGGACATCACGCCGGATGCGGGCAAAACCTCTGCGTCCCGACAGACTTTCGTGTCCGGCAACGCCGCCCGTCTTGCCGCAGAGGCCCTGCGGGCGAAAATCCTGGAACGCGTGAATGCCAGCGCGGATGCAGTGTTGGATTTCAGAGATGGCTGCATTGAGGTGCGCGATCAGGAGGGGCGGCATGACATAGACCTCTCGGCCCTCGCGCCGGAGGACGGGTATGTGTTCAGCGCATCGGGCACCTATGATCCGCCGACAAAACCACTGGATGAAAACGGCCAGGGCGAACCCTATGCCCAGTTCGGCTATGCCGCGCATCTGGCCGTGGTCGAGGTCGATCTGACTATGGGCACCGTCAAACCGCTGAAATTCGTGGCCGCCCATGATGTGGGCAAAGCGATCAACCCGCTGCTTGTCGAAGGGCAGGTTCATGGCGGGATTGCCCAAGGGTTGGGCATGGCGCTGATGGAGGAATACATCCCAGGTCGCACTGAAAACCTGCATGATTACCTGATCCCCACCATCGGCGACATTCCCCCGATTGACACGATCATCGTCGAAGAGCCCGACGCCCACGGCCCCTATGGTGCCAAGGGTTTGGGAGAGCACGCGCTGATCCCCACCGCGCCTGCCTTGCTGAACGCGATCCGGGATGCCTGTGGGGTGCGCCCCGCCCGCCTGCCCGCAACGCCGTCCCAGATGCGGGCGGCCATCAAGGACCGGATGGATGAAACAGCCCCGACCTAAGCCTGAGAAAATCCGCTGCGATGCTTGCCCGGTGCTCTGCTATATTGCCGATGGCCGGTCCGGTGCTTGTGATCGATACGCAAATCATCAGGGTGAGCTGGTGCGTCTGGATGCGCTGACGATCATCGAAACAACGGACGCCAAAGTTGTGCCCTTTCTGGCCGAGAATCCGCACCCCCAGGATTGGGACGGCAACATCGTCCAGCAATCCCGCCCCTTTGTGACAGCGGTCGGGGCAGGGACCACCTATCCTGATTACAAACCCGCGCCCTTCATCGTCAGCCAGCAGATTGACGATGTCGATATGGTGACGGTGGTGACCGAGGGCATCTTTTCCTATTGCGGCGTAAAGGTGAAAATCGACACCGACCGGCATATCGGCCATGAGCGCGACGTGGTGCGTGTCGATGGTGAGCCGATCGGGCATGTGATGACCAGCGAATACGGCTCCAAGATGCTGTCGCTGGGCGGGGTCGAGCATCTGACCGGCGGCACCAAGAAAGAAGGCCGCGTGACCTGCGATGCGCTTCTGCGGCTGTGCAATCGCGACGCGGTCGACATGATGGTGGGCGAGGGTGAGGATGCAACCTCGGTCGTTGTTCAAGCCGGAAAGCCCCCCATCATCAACGGTGTCGAGGAACGTCTGATGCGCGTCGGCTGCGGCTCGGCCGCGATTGGCATGTTTGCGAAGCAATGGTTTGAACATGTGGATGAGGTTGTGGTCGTCGATGACCACATCACCGGTGTTCTCAGCGAACATCAGGCGGGCAAGATGCTGGACGTGCCGCCAACGGGCATCCGCGTGAAAGGCCGCCGCTCGACCCCCGGGCGGTACTTTCAGGTGGCCGAGCCCGGCACGGGTTGGGGTGGGACGGACATTCAGGACCCGCTGGTGATCCTCGATGCGTTCAAACCCGAAATTGCGTGGCCGGGGCTGCACCTGCTGATGATCTCCACCACCGGCGAGCAATATGCGTATTATGAGCTGGATGCGGAGCTGACCCCTCAGACGGCGGACATCCCGCCCGCCCTGAAAGCCTCGGCCGAGCGGGTGTCGGAGAATTGCGAGCCCTCGGTGTGTTCGGTGCTGTTCATGGGCGGGGCAGGGGGGTCGCTGCGCGCCGGGGTGACGGAAAACCCTGTCCGCCTGACCAAATCCGTCAAAGAGGCTCTGACTTATGTGTCCTGCGGCGGGGCGCAGGCGTATGTCTGGCCCGGTGGCGGCATCACCGTGATGGTGGATGTGCTGGATATGCCAACGAACTCATTCGGTTACGTCCCGACACCTGCCTTGGTCGCGCCCATCGAGTTCACCATGCGGGTGCAGGATTACGGGACCTTGGGCGGATATGTCGACGAAATCTCTCCGGTCGAGGATGTGATTTCCGAACAGGCCCGCCGCGTCGATCAGATCGAAGGACAGCCCGACCCGATGGCGCGGAGCAATTACCGCTGGAAAAGTGGGGGGAGCGCCTGAGATGGGCCCGGTTGCAGCCCTTTTGCCGTGCGGCGAACGCCTGCACCTGCAACACGGGCCGATTGACCTGATCATTGGGGCGGACACGGATCGGGCCGCAGCATTTGCAGCGACGGAACGGCGGTTCGAAACTGTGTTGCAAGGGCTGGTCGATGAATTGCCCGTCTTGCAAGCGCCGCTTCATCCGAACACCCCGTTGCCCACAGGTCCGGAGGCGCAACGCATGTTTTGGGCGGCGCGGCCTTTCTCTGCCGAGTTCGTCACTCCCATGGCCGCCGTTGCGGGTGCCGTGGCGGATGAGGTCTTGGCCGCGATGCTGGCGGCTACAAAGCCAGAGCGCGCCTACGTTAACAACGGTGGCGATATCGCTATCGATCTGCCCCCAGCCGGGCGGTTCACGCTGGCCATGTCCACCCCGGACGGGCAGGACCTTGGCCGCATTTCGGTCTCCGGCGGATCGGGCGTCAAGGGCATTGCCACATCCGGGTTCGGCGGGCGCAGCCTGTCTATGGGGATCGCGGACAGTGTCACGGTGCTGGCCAAAGATGCGGCCACGGCAGATGTAGCGGCGACCCTGATTGCCAATGCGGTCGATCTGCCAGGGCACCGGGCAATCCGGCGCAGTCCGGCAAATCAGGTGCGCGATGACAGCGATCTGGGCGCGCGCCCGGTCGTGGTTGGCTGCGGGCCGCTTGCGCCTGTCGAGATTGGGCAGGCCTTGGACAACGGCCTGCGCAGGGCAGATCAGATGCTGCACGACGGCCTGATCCTTGGCGCCGCCCTGTTTCTGCGCGGACACCATCGAACGTTTGGTACATGTGACCTTCAACTGCAAAACCAAGAACAGGGATTGAAAATTGCCTGACGTCAAACTGAGAAAAACCATCACATCCCGGGAAGAAATCTTCCACGAGGGCGGCCCGGTCGCCTCCGATCCCGTATGCCGTGCCTCGGTGCTGGCGATCATTCATAACCCGTTCGCCGGGCGGTATGAGCCTGATA
>NZ_JALCBM010000006.1:104941-119346 GCF_028066395.1 Ruegeria sp. | reverse complement strand
TCACCCTCATCGGTCGCGCCCAGGCTGATCGCTTTGTCGTACAGCGCCTTGGCGTGGTCTTTTGAATCGGCTGCAAATGCGACCATAACGCCGTTGCCAGCCGAACAATCGTTGCCGTCATAGGGTTCGCACACCGCCAGCATGGGGGCTGCGGGATCATTGCCGATAAAGGCAATGCGCCCGGCATCAAGGACGACCTTGGCGTCTTTGTGGGAAAGAAGGCTGGTATAGAATTCCTTGGCGCGGTCCATGTCAGAGACACCGACGGTTACATAGCCGATCATGGGAACATCCTGTTTTGAAGTGATCTTTCAGACGCGGCGACTGTCCCGGAGCGCGCTCCGGATTACAAGTCACTAAACCGTCATTGTGGTTACCGCGGACTGCGCTTCGCCAAAATCCGCTGCAAGGTCCGGCGGTGCATGTTCAGGCGACGGGCGGTCTCGGAGACGTTCCGGTCGCACAGCTCATAGACCCGCTGGATATGTTCCCAGCGCACGCGATCCGCGCTCATGGGGTTTTCTGGTGGCGGGGGCAGTTCGTCGCCCTTGGCAAGCAAGGCGTTGGTGATGTCGGTGGCATCGGCGGGTTTTGACAGGTAATCGGTCGCGCCGATCTTGACCGCTGCGACGGCCGTGGCAATCGCACCGTAGCCGGTCAAGACCACAACCCGACTGTCGGGGCGCTTTTCGCGCAGCACTTCGACCACGTCCAGACCGTTGCCATCCTCCAAACGCAGATCGACAACCGCATAGGCGGGCGGACGGGCGGTGGAAATGGCGCGACCTGCGGCGACGGAACCTGCGGTTTCAACCTCGAAACCCCGTTTCTCCATGGCTTTGGCCAGACGTCTCAGAAACGGCTCGTCATCATCCACCAGAAGCAGGGATTTATCGGGGCCGATGTCGAGAGGGGCACTGTCCGCCATAGTCTGTTCTTTCCGCTATTTCACGCCGTTGGCTTAGACAAGAGTAATACTCATGCCATGACAAAGGTCAAACGGCGCTTTTCAGCTATATCTTTTCCAGAAAGCAACCAACCTGATCCGCCATCTGCTCGGCCGAGGCGTTGCGGTCGAAAAATTCCACGAACCCGTCCTGCGGCGTCACAAGGTAGGTGAAGGTGGAATGGTCGACCAGATAGTATTCGTCGCTTTTGTCATGGGCCTTGTAATAGGTCTTGTAGGCCTGGCTGGCGGCTTTGACTTGTTCGGGCGAGCCGGTCAGCGCGATCATGCGTTCATGCAGGTTGAAGGCGTAATCGCCCAGCACCTCGGGCGTGTCGCGATCAGGGTCGACCGAGATGAACAGCGGCGTCACCGACTGGCCGCGTTCGGCCATGAGATCAACAGCCTCGGCATTGCGGGACATGTCAAAGGGGCAGACATCGGGGCAGAAGGTATAGCCGAAATAGATCAGCGTCGGTTCGGTGATCACATCTGTGTCAGTCACCGTCTCACCCTTGGGATTGATCAGCTCGAACGGTCCGCCAATGGCGGCGGTGCCGCCGGCGATCTGGCTGGTCCGGCACTGGGCGAACTTGTCATCCGACCCCGCGCCGCGTGTCAGCAGCCACATGGCCCCCAGGCCAATGGCCAGAACAACGGTTGCGAGGATAGCATAAAGGCGGATCATGGCGGTCACCTGCGGCAGGGTTGTTGATCGTTTCGGCCCGGACACCTATCAAGTTACCCAGCCGGTGCAACAGGACATAATCGACCAATGGCAAATTCCAATACCAGCCTCTGGCGCGGACAGGAACGCAGCAGCTGGATTCGCCTGCGCACGCTGATCCTGCTGCGCTGGGTCGCGATCATCGGCCAGATCACCGCGATCACCGTGGCGCAGCAGACCTATCATGTGCAGCTTGAGCTGGCCCTGTGCTTTCTGGCCATCGGCGTTTCGGTCATGGGGAACCTGACGGCGATCCTGCTGTTTCCTGAAAACAAGCGCCTGTCCGAGTTCGAGAACTTTCTGATGGTTCTCTTCGATCTGCTGCAGCTGTCCTTCCTGCTGTATCTGACCGGCGGGCTGAACAATCCCTTTGCGCTGCTGCTGGTGGGTCCAGTGACGATCTCGGCCAGTGTGATGAGCACGCGGTCCACCCTGATCGTGGGTGCGGTGGCGATTGTGCTGACCACGCTGCTGGCGCAGTTTCACCTGCCGCTGCGCACGGATCTGGGGTTTGTTCTGGACATGCCCGACATCCTGCTGTTCGGCAACTGGGCCGCGATGGTGATCGCCATCGTGTTCCTAGGCGCCTATTCGCATCGGGTCAGTTCCGAGGTGCAGTCGATGTCCGAGGCGCTGTCGGCCACCCATATGGCACTGGCGCGCGAACAGAAGCTGACCGATCTGGGTGGCGTGGTTGCCGCCGCCGCGCATGAGTTGGGCACGCCGCTGGCCACCATCAAACTGGCCAGTTCCGAATTGATCGAGGAGCTGGACGATCGCCCCGACCTGAAAGAGGACGCCGCCTTGATCCGCGAACAGGCTGACCGCTGCCGCGATATCCTGCGCGACATGGGCCGGGCGGGCAAGGACGACCTGCATCTGCGTCAGGCCCCCCTGTCCAGCGTCATTCACGAAGCCGCCGAGCCGCATATCAACCGTGGCAAGAACGTGCATTTCGACGAAGGCCCGGTGGGCGACGGCGATGTGCAGCAGCCCTCGATCCTGCGCAAGCCCGAGATCATTCACGGGCTGCGCAACCTGATCCAGAACGCGGTGGATTTCGCACTGGGCAATGTCTGGGTCGAGGCCGAGTGGACCTCGGACCGGATCACCATCTGCATCATCGATGACGGGCGCGGGTTTCCGGCGCATATGTTCGGCCGCATTGGCGATCCGTTTGTAAGGCGGCGGCGATCCGAATCCGACCGCCGCGCCCGCCCGGAATACGAGGGCATGGGGCTGGGCCTGTTCATCGCCAAGACCCTGCTGGAACGCAGCGGGGCCGAGTTGAAATTCGCCAATGGTACGGACCCTTACCAAAGCCTCACCCATCATCCCGACCGGCGCGGGGCCATCGTTCAGGTGGTCTGGCCACGCAACCTGGTTGACGCGCAGCACGGCGATTCTCCGGTGCCATCGGGCGCCAATCAGCCCTTCCAGATCTGAGTTAAGACGCCGTTAACCTTTACTAACCATAAGTGTAGCCGCGTTTATCAAAGGCAGAAGATCATGGTGGACTGGATCATTCTGGCCGGGATCAGCCTGGTGTCGATCATTTTTGCAATGCAGTGGCTGCTGCCCCGCCGCCCGATCCGGGCCGCGGATTTCGGGCTGTCCTCGCCGTCATCTCTATTTGACACGGTGTTCCTGTTCGATGACGACAAGCTGATCAGCCATTCCGATATCGCGCTGGCCGGGTTCGAACATATCGCCAATTGGGACGATCTGCGGCGGTTGCTGCAACGGGATTTCCCGGCCTTTCCCGAAACCCCCGAAACCGTGCGGACCGAAGGCAACCTGGTGGTCTCGGCCATCGATTGCACGGTCGAGCGCGAGGTGCTGTGCGAATGGATCGACGGCATTGTCCGGGTCCAGTTGCGCGATCTTGAGGGCACGCAACGCCCGAAACGGCGCGATCCCAATGACCCGATCCGCCTGGCGATGGACAAGGCACCCTACCCCGTCTGGCTGTTGGGTCATGACACCAAGGTCCGCTGGTGCAACGCGGCCTATGTCTCGCTGGTGCGCAAGGCGCGCGGGCAGGATGCCGATCTGACCGCCCCGCTGTTTCCGGCGCAGGTGGATGAGGCATCGCTGGGCCGCAAGACCCGCATGTCGATCACCGCTGGCGACAATGGCGCAAAGCTGTGGTTTGACCTGACCCATGTGGAACAGGATCAGGGCCATCTGTTTTACGCCATGGATATCAACGCCATTGTCGAGGCTGAAACCGCCCAGCGCAAATTCGTGCAGACGATGACCAAGACCTTTGCACAGCTGTCCATCGGGCTGGCAATCTTCGACCGCAACAGGCAACTGGCGCTGTTCAATCCGGCGCTGATCGACCTGACCACCCTGCCCCCGGATTTCCTCAGCTGCCGCCCCAGCCTGTCCAGTTTCTTTGACCGGCTGCGCGATCAGCACATGATGCCGGAACCCAAGAATTACCGCAGTTGGCGGCGGCAGATGAACGACCTGCTTGAGGCGGCGCAGGACGGCAATTATCAGGAAACCTGGTCGCTGCCTTCGGGGTCCGTCTATTCCGTCAGCGGACGACCGCATCCCGACGGCGCGGTGGCCTTCCTGTTTGAAGACATCACCGCCGAGATCACCCTGACCCGCCGATTCCGGTCGGAAATGGACCTGATGCAATCCATTCTGGACAAGCTGGCCGATGCCGTTGTCGTCTTCGCCGATGATGGCTCGCTGGCGTTTACCAATCACGCCTATCAGACGCTGTGGGGCGAAGGGGATGAGGCCGGGTTCGAACCCGTCACCGTTCTGGATGTCACCCGCAAATGGCAGGATCATTGCGTCGCCACCCCGGTTCTGGGTGAGATCCGCGATTTCGTCGAAATGCGCGACAACCGGGCCGAATGGGCGGCGGATATCCAGATGCGCGACGGGGCGCAGATCACCTGCACCGTCAGCCCGATGCAGAACGGGGCAACGATTATCCGCTTTGCCACTGCAGGTGGTATCAACACCGACCGCACACGCAAAATCAGCGCCTGAACCGGGTTGCGAAGGGGCGGGCGCAAGTCCATTGTGGCGCCATGACTGCACCGCCCTCGATCACGCTGAAATCACCTCAGGAAACCTCGGAACTGGCCGCCCGTTTGGGGGCCATTCTGCGCTGCGGCGACGTGCTGCTGCTGGATGGGCCGATTGGCAGCGGCAAGACCCATTTCGCGCGCGCCCTGATCCGGTCGGTAATGGACCCGCCCGAGGATGTGCCGTCGCCCACTTTCACCCTGGTGCAGGTCTATGACACACAGATTGGCGAGATCTGGCATTCCGACCTTTACCGTCTATCCGCCATTGATGAGGTGGAAGAGCTGGGCCTGACCGAAGCGTTCGACACCGGCATCTGCCTGATCGAATGGCCCGACAAGCTGGGCGTGATCCGACCGGAATCGGCCCTAACACTGGGATTTCAGGCCGATTCAACCGATGAGGACGCTCGCCACCTGACCCTGTCCTGGACCGATCCGAAATGGACCCAACGGCTGGAGACCGCCTTATGACCAACCGCGCTGTTCTGGCCGAAGCGCTGATTGCCCAGACCCCCTGGGCCAAGGCCACCCATGCCCCGCTGGCGGGCGATGCCTCGAACCGGCGATACGAACGGCTGACCGATCCGGTCAGTGGTCGAACTGCCGTGTTGATGGACGCACCGCCAGACAAGAACGAGGACATCAACGCATTCGTGCGAATGGCCGAATACCTGCGCTCAATCGGGCTCAGTGCGCCCGAGATTTACGCCGAAGACAGCGAATACGGCTTTCTGCTGCTTGAAGATCTGGGCGATGCCCTGTTCGCGCGGGTTCTGGAACAGGACCCGGGGGCCGAACGCATGCTGTATGACGCCGCCACCGACGTGCTGGTGCATCTGCACGCCGCGCCGGTTCTATCGCTGGACAGTTACGACCCGGCCCTGATGACCGAATACGCGGCGCTGTCCTTTACCAAATATACCCAAGGCATCCTCGGCACCCACGACACCGACGCGCGGGCACGGTTCGAACTGCGCTTTGCCGACATCCTGCATCGCGAAACCGACGGCCCGCGGGTTGTGGTGCAGCGCGATTATCACGCGGAAAACCTGATCTGGCTGCCGGATCGCGAGGGGCTTGCCCGGGTCGGACTGCTGGATTTCCAGACCGCGATGCTGTGCCATCCGGCCTATGACCTGATGTCACTGCTGCAGGATGTGCGCCGCTCGGTCCCTGCGGGGATCGAGATGCGGATGATCGACCGCTACATCAAGGCAACCGGCGTTGATGGTCATGATTTCCGCACCGCTTACGCGGTGCTGGGCGCCCAGCGGAACCTGCGTATTCTGGGTGGCTTCGCCCGTCTGGCCACCGATTACGGAAAACCGCAATATGTGAGTCTAATACCGGCCGTTTGGGGCCATCTGATGCGTGATCTGGAACATCCCGCGCTGGTGCCTGTGGCCGATCTGCTGCGCGCGGCGCTGCCAGAACCAACCCCGGAAAACCTTGCCCGGCTGAGGTCGCAATGACGGAAACGCCACAGGCCCTCATGCTGTTCGCCGCAGGTTTCGGGACGCGCATGGGCGCGCTGACCAAAGACCGGCCCAAACCCCTGATCCCGGTGGCCGGGCGACCGCTGATCGACCATGCGCTGGATCACGTCCAACAAGCCGGCATCCCCCGCGTGGTCGCCAATCTGCACTACCGTGCCGATCAACTGGCCGCGCATCTGTCGCCCAAGGGGGTACTGCTGTCGCATGAGGTCCCGGATATTCTGGAAACCGGCGGCGGCTTGCGCGCGGCGCTGCCTTTGCTGGGGTCTGATCCGGTTTTTACGCTGAACACGGACGCAATCTGGGCAGGCCCCAATCCGCTGGACTTGCTGAAAAAAGCGTGGAATCCCGATGAGATGGACGCGCTGTTGATGTGCATCCCCACAGCGCAGGCCATCGGTCACAACGGCGCAGGCGATTTCACGGCGGATGCCACGGGGCGCATCACGCGCGGGCCGGGGCTGGTTTATGGAGGGACGCAAATCCTCAAAACCGACGGGCTGGCCGATATTGACGAAGACGCATTCTCCCTCAACCTGCTTTGGGATCGGATGCAGCAGAATGGCCGCCTGTTCGCAATCAGTTACCCCGGGCGCTGGTGCGATGTGGGCCGCCCCGAAGGGATCGCCCTGGCCGAGGGGCTGATCGCCGATGTTTGACCCCTCGGCCATCCCTCGGGTATTTGCCATGCCACCGGGCGTGGATTTTCCCAAGGCTCTGGTAGAGGGGCT
This sequence comes from Ruegeria sp., assembly GCF_028066395.1. Classification (GTDB taxonomy): domain Bacteria; phylum Pseudomonadota; class Alphaproteobacteria; order Rhodobacterales; family Rhodobacteraceae; genus Ruegeria. The sequence goes on along the minus strand of NZ_JALCBM010000006.1, from coordinate 112,390 downwards.
GAGAACCCGCAGCACCGATCACCCGCCCGAGGCGCTGGCCCGGGTGCAACTGGTCGTCAACACCCGCCGCATGGCCCGCCGAGTGCGCGAGTTGTTCGATCAGGGCCCGGCCTGTCTGTTGCCGCGCCTGTCACTGGTCACCGATCTGGGCGAAAGCGTCGATCTGGCGCAAATCCCCCCGGCTATCCCGCCCTTGCGGCGCAGGCTGGAACTGACCCAACTGATCGCCAAGCTGCTGGATCAACAGCCCGATCTGGCCGCGCGCGCGTCTTTGTTCGACCTGTCCGACAGCCTCGCCGCCCTGATTGATGAGATGCAGGGCGAAGGTGTGTCGCCCGAGGCGATCCGGCAACTGGATGTCAGCGACATGTCCGGCCACTGGGCCCGTGCGCAGGCGTTCATCGGGATCGCCGATCACTTTATCGATTCCGGCCCCGACGCGCTGGACGTGCAGGCGCGGCAACGGCGCGTGGTCGAGAATCTGATCGCCCGCTGGCAGATTGAACCGCCGCAGCACCCGGTCATCCTTGCCGGGTCCACCGGGTCGCGTGGGACCACGCTGATGCTGATGGAGGCGGTCGCGCGCCTGCCGCAGGGGGCGCTGATCCTGCCGGGCTATGATTTCGATCAGCCGGATCAGGTCTGGCAGGGCCTGGACGATGCACTGACCTCCGAGGATCACCCGCAATACAGGTTCCGCAAGCTGATGAACGGGCTTGGGCTGCATCCCGGTCAAATCACACGATGGACCGACGACCCGCCCCCGTCACCGGCACGTAACAGGCTGATTTCACTTGCGTTACGCCCCGCCCCGATCACCGATGCCTGGATGGCCGAGGGCCCCAAGCTGACCGATCTGGACGGCGCAACCAAAGACCTTACCCTGGTCGAGGCGCAATCCCCCCGGGCCGAGGCGCTGGCCATCGCCCTGCGCCTGCGGCAGGCGGCAGAAACCGGCCAGACCGCCGCATTGATCACGCCTGACCGGATGCTGACCCGTCAGGTCAGCGCCGCGCTGGACCGCTGGAACATCCTGCCCGACGACAGTGCCGGCCTTCCGTTGCAACTGTCCCCTCCGGGCCGGTTCCTGCGCCATGTGGCCGGTCTGTTTGCCCGTCGGCTGGACGGCGAGGCGCTGCTGACACTGCTCAAACACCCGCTCTGCCATGATGGCGGCGACCGTGGCGCGCATCTGTTGCACACCCGCGATCTGGAACTTGATCTGCGACGTCATGGCCCGCCATTCCCTGACGGCGCCAGCCTGGCCGCCTTTGCCATCCGCAAAGAGGTGCCCGAAGGCTGGATGCAATGGCTGGCTCAGCATTTCTGCGATCAACAGACGACGGGTGAACGCCCGCTTTCTGACTGGGTAACCCGTCTGCGCGCGCTGGCCGAGGCGATCTCGGCAGGCCGCGCCGGAGAAACCGGAACGCTTTGGGACAAGAACGCAGGTCAAAAGGCCCTGAAGGTCCTGACCGCGCTGGAATCTGAGGCCGGACATGGCGGGCAGATGACCGCTCATGATTTCGCCGACCTGCTGGGCGCGCTTCTGGCAGGTGAAGAGGTCCGCGACCGCGACGCGCCACATCCGCATATCATGATCTGGGGTACGCTTGAGGCGCGGGTGCAGGGGGCCGATCTGCTGATTCTGGGCGGCTTGAACGAAGGCAGTTGGCCCGAGGCCCCGTCGCCGGACCCCTGGCTGAACCGCCAGATGCGCGACAAGGCCGGACTGTTGCTGCCCGAACGGCGCATCGGTCTGTCGGCCCATGACTTTCAGCAGGCCATCGCCGCGCCCGAGGTCTGGCTGACCCGTGCCACACGCTCGGATGACGCCGAAACGGTGCCGTCGCGGTGGCTGAACCGGATGACCAACCTGTTGCAGGGCTTGCCGGGGCAGGGTGGACGCGACTCGCTTGCGGCGATGCGCGCACGCGGGCAGCAATGGCTGCGCTGGTCCGAACAACTGGAGGCCGCACCCCGCATCGACCCGGCCCCACGCCCATCCCCGCGCCCACCGATTGCGGCCCGCCCGCGTCGTCTGAGTGTGACCGAGATCAAGCGCCTGATCCGCGACCCGTATGCGATCTACGCCAAACATATATTGCGCCTGAAACCGCTGGACCCGCTGGTACAGGCGCCTGATGCCCTGTTGCGCGGGATTGTCATCCACGAAATCCTTGAGCATTTCGTCAAGGACAGCGTGTTGGACACCGCCCTGCTGACCCGCGAAAATTTCCTGAAACGCGCCGAAAACCTGCTGGATCAGCATGTGGCCTGGCCAACCGCCCGCAAATTGTGGCTGGCGCGGTTGGAGCGCATCGCCGATGACTTCCTGAGCGCCGAAACCGCCCGTCGCGGCGATGGCGGGCCAATCGCATTTGAAGCGGCGATGAAGCTGGTGCTGTCGCCGCTGGATTTCACAATCGCTGGGCGCGCGGACCGGATCGACCGCAACAGCCGGGGGGCGTTGCGGATCGTGGACTACAAGACCGGGGTGCCGCCAAGTGAAAGCCAACAGGCCAAGTTCGATAAACAACTGCTGATCGAGGCCGCCATGGCCGAGCAGGGCGGTATCGAGGGGATCGACCCGACCGACGTGGCCGAGGCCGTCTTTATCGGCATGGGCGGAACCTACAAAGAGGTGCCCGCGCCGCTGACCAAAGAACCGTCAGACAAGGTTCTGGCCGAGCTGAAAGAACTGATTTCCGCTTATTTAGAGCCTGATCAAGGGTTCTCCTCCCGCCGGATGCTGCACAAGGACACGGATATTGGCGACTATGACCATCTGGCGCGGTTCGGGGAGTGGGACCGCACCGATGAAACCACCCCTGAGGACCTGACATGAGCGCCCGCAACGACGCAACCGAACGGCAGGTGCAGGCCGCACGACCGGATGCCTCGACCTGGCTGGCGGCGAATGCGGGCTCGGGCAAGACGCGGGTTCTGACCGACCGGGTGGCGCGTCTGTTGCTGGGCGGGGTGCAGCCGCAGCACATCCTGTGCCTGACCTACACCAAGGCGGCAGCCAGCGAGATGCAGAACCGCCTGTTCAAGCGGCTGGGCGAATGGGCGATGCTGGGCGATGACCCGCTGCAGGCGCAACTGACCGAACTGGGCGTGCAGGGGGTGATCGACCCTGACCGGCTGGCACAGGCGCGTACCCTGTTTGCCCGCGCAATCGAAACGCCCGGCGGGTTGAAGATTCAGACCATCCACTCATTCTGCGCCTCGCTTTTGCGGCGCTTTCCGCTTGAGGCCGGCGTCAGCCCGCAATTCTCGGAAATGGAGGATCGCGCGGCGGCTTTGTTGCGCGAAGAGATTGTCGAGGATTTCGCCGAAGGCCCACAGGCCGCGCTGATCGAAGATGTCGCCCGTTTCGTCACCGATACCGGGTTCGACAAGCTGACCGCCGCCATCACCCAAAAACGCAATCTATTCGCGCAACCGATGGCGTGGCCCGATCTGTTGCACCGCTTTGATCTGCCGGACGGGTTCGACGAAGACACCCTGCTAGGCCGTGTGTTTCTAGGGGGCGAGGTTGAGCTTATTCGCTCGATCCTGCCCGCTTTGACCGAAAGCGGGGGCAACAATGCCAAGGCAGCCGCGAAACTTGCTGCCTTTAACGATGCGCGGAGCAGCAGTTTGCCCATGCTGGAAGGCGTGTTTCTGACGGGGAAATCCGCCAAGGAACCGTTTACCGCGAAGATCAACAGTTTCCCCACAAAGGCGCTGCGCGAAGGGGTGCTGGCGGGTCAGATGCCACAGCTGGAATCGCTCATGCTGCGGATCGAGGCGGCGCGGGAACAGCGGCTGGCGCTGGTCGCGGCGCGTAAGACACATGTTCTGCACCGGTTTGCGGCTGTTTTTCTGCCGGAATACGAACGGCGCAAGCAGTTGCGCGGCTGGCTGGATTTCGACGACCTGATCCTGCGCGCGCGGCAGGTGCTGAACGATCCGGCGGTGGCGGAATGGGTGCTGTATCGTCTGGACGGCGGCATCGACCATATTCTGGTGGACGAGGCGCAGGATACCAGCCCCGATCAATGGGACGTGGTCGAGAAACTGGCGCAGGAATTCACCAGCGGGGAAGGGGCCCGGTCAGGGGTCGAGCGCACCATCTTTGTCGTCGGCGACAAGAAACAATCGATCTACTCCTTTCAGGGCGCCGACCCGCAGGCCTTTGATCGGATGCAAGAGGAATTTGGGCGGAAACTGACGGAATCAGGCTCTAAACTGTGGGATTCTACGCTTGAGTATTCATTCCGATCCTCCAGCGCGATCCTGTCTCTGGTCGATATCCTGTTCGAAAACCGCGCTGAGGCCGGGTTCCACAAGGACAGTCAGCACCGCGCATTCAAAGCTGATCTGCCCGGACGTGTTGACCTGTGGCCAGTGGTCGAAAAGGTTGAAGAGGAGGACGATGGCGACTGGACCGACCCGGTGGATCGCCCCGGCGCGCGGCATCACACTGTGATACTGGCCGAACAGGTGGCAAAATCGATCCGTGACATGATCGAACGGGGCGAGACGATCCCCGAAGATGGCAAAACCCCCGGCACATTTGTTCGTCGCAAGGTTCAACCGAGGGATTTTCTGATCCTCGTCCAACGCCGATCCGATCTGTTTGCCGAAATCATCCGCGCCTGCAAGGCCGAGGGCCTGCCCATCGCCGGGGCCGACCGGCTGAAGGTGGGGGCCGAACTGGCGGTCAAGGATCTGGCCGCGCTGCTCAGCTTTCTGGCTACGCCTGAAGACAGCTTGTCGCTGGCCACGGTGCTGAAATCGCCTCTGTTCGGGTGGAGCGAACAACAACTGTTCGATCTGGCCTATCGTCGGCAGGAAAAATTCTTGTGGGCCGCGTTGCGCCAGCGCGCCGACGATTTCCCGAAAACGCTTGCCGTTTTGCACGATCTGCGCGGCCAAATCGACTTTCTGCGCCCTTATGATCTGATCGAACGCATCCTGACCCGCCATGACGGCCGCCGCAAGCTACTGGGCCGTCTGGGGGCCGAGGCCGAGGATGGCATCAACGCCCTGCTGTCGCAGGCGCTGGCCTATGAGCGCACCGATATTCCCAGCCTGACCGGATTTCTGGTCTGGATGCAGACCGACGATCTGGAAATCAAACGGCAGATGAGCGGCGTCGGCAACATGATCCGGGTGATGACGGTGCATGGCTCCAAAGGGCTTGAAGCGCCGATTGTGATCCTGCCGGACACCGGAAAACGACAAGCCCCCCGCGATGCCGAGATCATGGTTTCAGACGGCACGCCGCTGTGGAAAGTGCCTGCGGATGCCTCGCCCGCGCTGATCGCCCACGCACGGGACGGGGCGCGGACGCGAGAGGAGAATGAGCGCCTTCGATTGCTGTATGTGGCTCTAACACGGGCTGAAAAGTGGTTGATCGTGGCGGCCGCTGGTGATGTCGGCAAGGATGGAACCAGCTGGTATCAAATGGTGCAGGCCGCGATGGCGCGCGCCGGGGCCACACAGATGCCCGGCTCCGAAACGCTGCGGTTGTCGCACGGGGATTGGGAGGCGCTGCCGCTGACGGACCATTCCGAACCGGTGACATCCGATGCCGCGCTGCCCGATGCGTTTCAATCTCCGGCAACCGCACCGGAGCCGAAACCGGAAACGCTCAGCCCGTCGGGGTTGGGCGGGGCGAAGGCGTTGCCGGGTGATGCGGGCCAGGATGAGGACGCCGCCAAACTGCGCGGGACGCGGTTGCATCTGTTGCTGGAACATTTGCCCTCGGTCACGCAGGAAAACTGGCCGCAGCTTTGCGCCCGGGTTCTGCCCGATATGCAAGAGGCGGAGCGGCAAGAGTTGCTGAATGAGGCAAGCGGCGTGTTGACTGCGGACCACCTGCACCCCGTGTTCACGGCAAATGCACTGGCCGAAGTGCCTGTTACGGCTGATCTGAACGGCCAGCGGATACATGGTGTAATCGACCGGTTGATCGTGACGGATACGGATATTCAGGTGATTGATTTCAAATCGAATATGACGGTTCCGGACAGCCCTGCTGCCTGCCCCGAGGGGCTGTTGCGACAGATGGGAGCCTATGCGCGGGCGCTGTCCCAGATCTATCCGGGCCGTGAAATCCGGACCGCGATCCTGTGGACCCGCACCGCCAACCTGATGTGGTTGCCACACGATCTTGTGACGGATGCGCTGGCACGCACCCAGATATCTTGACCTTGGAATGTCGCGACCCTAGGTTCTGTTCCCGAGTTTACCCCATTCAGGAGACAGCAAATGTCGACCGTAGCCGTAACCGATGATACCTTTGACGCCGAAGTCAAGAATTCCGACATCCCCGTGGTTGTCGATTTCTGGGCCGAATGGTGCGGACCTTGCAAGCAGATCGGTCCCGCCCTGGAAGAACTGGCCGCTGAATATGGTGACAAGGTGAAAATCGCCAAGGTTGACGTGGACAGCAACCCGAACTCGGCCGCCGCCATGGGCGTGCGCGGCATCCCGGCGCTGTTCATCTTCAAGGACGGTCAGGTTGTGTCAAACCGCGCGGGCGCTGCACCCAAGGCCGCGCTGCAAAGCTGGATCGACGAATCCATCTGATCTGAACGTCTTCCGATCAACGGGCATCGCGATGCGGTGCCCGTTTTTCTTTGTTCAATCCGCCGCGGGCCCGATCCATTCCTGCGGCAAGCTCAGCACAGGTCCGTTAGGCCGGTGGCGCCTGTCCAGAACATGCGGGAAATCCACCGACGGCACGTGCTGCCGCGCGCGATCTTTGCGCACAAAGGTGGCCTCAATCACGCGGGGAAAGGTCTCACCCTCAATCTCGACCGTACCCGAGGCGTTGTTGGGATGGATATGCGCGCAGACGAACCCGTCTTTCAAAGCCGACAGGGCAGGGCGCGCCCGGTTGAAGGCGCCGGGTTTCATCAGGATCGACGGGATGCGGTGCAGTTCCAGCACGATGATACGGAACCGGTTCAGATGCGCGGCGGGCAGAGTGGACAGAACGCTGTATTCGGCGGCCTCGATATCCATCTGCAGGATCATGTCGCCCTGAGCGGGGGCAAACTGATCCATCCAGTCCTGCAACGAAATCACATCCTGACCCGTTGTCGCCGCCAGATGTTTTTTGACAAACACCGAACCCGGGACGTTCAGCACCGGCTCATCAACCGAACCATCGGCCATAAAAGACGGAATCCCGTATTTCGCCAGATCCATTTCAAAGCTGGATTGCTGCGAAACACCCGGTGAAAAACAGGCGACGATATCCTCAAGATCATTGGGCAACAGATACCCACCATCGCCAAAATCACCAACGCGGATCAGCTTGTACCCCAGATCATAAGGTCTGATCACATCAGCAAAAAAGGCCCGGCGGGCGGCAATCGTCATGTCAGATCCGGGCATGGGAGCTCCGCTGAAATCTTGGCAGGTTACCTTGTCTTGTCATGCGGGGAT
>NZ_JALCBM010000006.1:91104-104841 GCF_028066395.1 Ruegeria sp. | reverse complement strand
GCATGGGAGCTCCGCTGAAATCTTGGCAGGTTACCTTGTCTTGTCATGCGGGGATTCGGGATTCAAGTTGTCGCTGGAAACACTCTGGAGCTTAGAAGGCCATTTTGCCTCCCACGTATTGTACCAGCCATGTGAATCATGCCATTTCCTGCTCTCTTCAACCTGTAAGAGAGTTTGCAAAAAATATTTGACAGTCAATAAAACATGGAGTCTAACAGTAATTGCAAAACCTGATTCGCAACGCGTTTCAGAAAAAGGGTGGAGAGTCAATGAATTGATTCCTCACCCTTTTACTTTTGATAAGCTGCGCCAGATATTACCCACTCACCTCACTGGTACAAGATATGGTAGTGATGGGGAAAATGCCGGTTGACTCCATCATTGTGGCACAACTATGTTCGAGCTACCTGCAAGGACTGTAGGTGGAGACGCGTTGTGAATCAGGTTTTGCAGCTTAACAGCGCGTCTCCTTAATTTAACTGTAAAGGAGACGGACATGAACTTTCATGCCGCTACTAAGCCAATTGGAACAACCGCGCGAACTGGGCAGAAGTGCCCTGAGAGTGGAGTGTGGAAGTCGATGGACTCCCCATCAACTACCGCCCCAATCGCAAAAGGAAACGTGATGCCCCCACACAACGGCCGGGCAGTTACTTGGAAACTTATTCAGCACGCGTAAGTTGCTTCAAAATTGAAAGGCGCCTTGAACCGGGCGCCTTTTTTTATCGTCGGAGGATCGGATGGCAAAGACACGGGTTCTGGTGGAATTCGGCATGGGCACCTCGCTGCGGCGCGAGGATTATACCGAGGCCGCCTTGCGCGCTATCAAGGACGCGCTGTGGCATAACTCGGTCAATATGGCCGAGCTGTTCGGCTTTCCAAAAGAGGCGATGATCATTGATGCCGAGATTGGCGTTCAGCAGCCGGATCAGGTGGATGTGGAAAAGCTGAAATCGATTTTCCCCTACGGGCAGCCCAATATCACCGTCACCCAAGGCGGCCTGGATATTGAGAAACCGCATATCGCAGGCCGCACGGTGATCGCCAACGCCGCCCTGATCGTGTCCTTTGATATGGAGCCCGCACAATGACCGAAAAACGTATCATTCTGGAAATGGGCACCGGCAACGATCTGTACGGGCAGGATTACACCAAAGCGGCCCGGCGGGCGGTTCAGGATGCGCTGCATCATTCCTCGATCACCCTGTTTTCCAAACTGGGCATTGACCATGCAGAGATGCGGGTCGAGGTGACGATCGGGGTGCAGGACCCCGAGGCGGTGGATTGCGATCTGGTGGCCGCCGATCTGCCGCGGGGCAGGGCGACGGTGCGCGCTGTCAGGGGCGGGCTGGACGTTACCGATGCGCAGGCGGGCACGCGCCATGTGGTGGCAACCGCCGCGATCGAGGCATTCCTGCCGGATCAGACCGGCAAATACGTGCAAAGCTGACAAAGAAAAAGCCGCTCGGACGAGCGGCTTGTCTTATTCGGTCAACCTGATCGGGGATCAGATTTTTTCGATATCCGCGCGGCACAGGCCGATATCTTCCAGCTGAGTGTCGCTGAGATCCGACAGCGCCTTGCGCGTCTTGCGTGAGGTGTTCCATTCAGCGGCATTGCTGAAGACGTTGGTGAACGCGTCCACTACGTGCAGGATGGTAGCTGCTCCGAGCGGCGCATGGATGTTTGCGGTGGTTGCCATGTGCGCAGTCCTTAATGTGAAACAGCCGACCCGTTGTCGGTTGTGAGGCTCATCTAGGACCTTCCGCCGAGACCCACAATTGACAGTTTGACAGCCCCGATCTGCATTTTTTGCATATCTTTCGGGTGGGTTGCGCCGCTTGCCTGCCCGGCCCATATAGGATGCCAGCAAAAACGGAGGCCCCAATGGCAGACAGCGATTTTCCCGGTTGGCATGGCACGACGATCATTGGCGTCAAGAAAGGCGGGCAGGTGGTGATCGCCGGGGACGGACAGGTCAGCCTGGGCCAGACCGTGATCAAGGGCACCGCCCGCAAAGTGCGCCGCCTGTCGCCCGGCGGGTTCGAGGTAGTCGCAGGCTTTGCCGGATCAACCGCCGACGCCTTTACCCTGCTGGAACGTCTGGAAGCCAAGCTTGAGGCAACCCCCGGCCAGTTGGCCCGCGCCTCGGTCGAGCTGGCCAAGGACTGGCGCACCGACAAATATCTGCAAAAGCTTGAGGCGATGCTGATCGTCACCGACGGCACGGACCTGCTGGTGATCACCGGCGCTGGCGACGTGCTAGAGCCGGAACACAACGTGGCCGCCATCGGATCGGGCGGCAACTTTGCGCTGGCCGCCGCGCGGGCGATGATGGACAGCGACAAATCGGCAGAACAGGTCGCGCGCGAAGCCATGGCCATCGCCGCCGATATCTGCGTTTACACCAACGGCAATCTGACGGTCGAAGATATCTCAGGCCAGTAGCGCCGAAATCTCTTTGCCTTTCCAGCGGCGGTGCATCCCGATCAGGCCCAGCACCGCCGTCAGGATGACGATGTAATAGGGCATGCGGATGTCGATGCTCATCAACCCGCCACCGATCAGCGACATGACCCCACCGGCCAGACAGAACACCGCCGTGGTCACGCCCATGACCCAGCCCTGATCCGCCTCGCTGACCGAGGAGGAGAACAGGCCCAGCAGGGTCGGGTAGGACACGCCGAAGAAGAAATAGAAGAAAAAGACGGGAATGTAACTCAGCACGCCGCTGGGGCTGAACGCAAAGCCCAAGCCGCAGATCACCATGATCACCAGTGAGGTGTAGATGATCCCGTGCTTGCTGAACCGTTCCTGCGCGGGTTTGACCAGGAATGTGCTGGAAAACGCCAGCGCAAAGCCGATCACCACCATCGCCATGCTGCCGCCGATCACGCCATAGCCCCAGGCGCTGGTCAGGAAATTGTCGACGAAGACGTAGAAGGTGACGTTGGCGATCATGAACAGGGAATAGACTGGCAGGATTTTCAGAACCATCGGGTGGCCGCGCACGGCGATCAGACTGTCGGTGATGTCGCGGGGGCGGAACACAAAGGGTTCACGCTCGGTCCTTGTGTCTTTGAAATAGGTCATCACAAGGAAAATGGCGATCAGTACCAGCACAAAGGCCCCGTAGAACGGCGTTTTCAGGGTGGCATAGCTGCCCAGCAGGGCTGCATCGGACAGGACCGCTCCGATAATCGGGCCGCCGACAAGGCCAAAGCTGACCCCGGTGACAATGTATCCCATATTGCGGTCGCGATCCGCCGCATCGGTGCTGCCATCAATCATCGCCGCCTGCGCGATAGGCTGGTTCCCAGCGGTAAACCCGGTGATCGACCGCCCGAGGATCAGCAGAACAAGGCTGTTCATGTAAAGCGCCGCGATGGTGACGGCATACCCGGCCAGCGCCCCACCCAGACAAACCAGCAGCGCATTCTTGCGCCCGATGGAATCCGAGACCTTGGAGACATAGACCACGCCCAGAAACCAGGACAGAAAGAAACAGCCAATCACCAGCCCGTAATAGAAATGGCGGCGACCCTCAGGCGTGCTGTCGGGCAGGAAACCGGATTTGGTCTCCATGATCAGGGAATTGATGATGGGGAAAACCAGCCCTTGCCCGATCAGGTCGACGAAAACCACAAACAGCAAGGTGATCTTGGCAATCTTGGTCATGCAACTCGTCCCTGTTTCCAACACCTTGGACGAGTGTAGCAGATATGCGCCGCGTCACCTAACGGCGGGGCCAGAGGCCGGGCGGAACCCGGCCTCGGCCAAACATTACTTCAGCGCTGCAACGCCCAGCGGAACGCCCGCAACCTCGCACCAGATGTACACTTCGTTATAGCCCGAGATATCCATGGTCGGTGGCACCGCATAAGATTGCTTGCCGGTCAGGTGCAGCAGCGCGCCCAGCTTGCTGTCGGGGTCATAGGTGCCGTCCTTGCCAAAGGCCACCCGCGGGTCGGGGCCACCGTCCAGCGAGAAATCCTCGCCCAGTTCCACGATATAGCGGTCGCCATTCTTGACCAGCTTGACCGAGCCGGTGTTGACGTGGTTCGAGCGGCCCTCGAAATGGCCCTTGTGGCCTCCTGCCAGTACAGGGCTGGTGCTGGCCAGGGTCAGCGCGGCACCGGTGGCGGCGGCACTCAAAAACAGCGAACGGCGAGTCATCATGATCGTAATCTCCAAATACAGATGCAGGCAGGTTTGCCCGTCGCCGCCGTTTATGGCGCAGGTCGGGATCACGTGGCGATTCACATCATCACGAATTTCCGTGTGGTTTTCGTGTGTTGGCGTGAGTTTTCCGTGATCAGCTTGTGTTTTTCCGCCTTATGATTAGGTTCCGGTGCGAAACAAACGGATAGAACACTTATGACCGACCTGACCCCGCGCGAGATTGTCTCGGAACTGGACCGCTTCATTATCGGGCAAAAGGATGCCAAACGCGCCGTGGCCGTGGCCCTGCGCAACCGCTGGCGGCGCAAGCAACTGGCCGATGACATCCGGGATGAGGTCTATCCCAAGAACATCCTGATGATCGGCCCCACCGGCGTCGGCAAGACCGAAATCAGCCGCCGTCTGGCCAAACTGGCCCGCGCGCCCTTTATCAAGGTCGAGGCGACCAAGTTCACCGAGGTCGGCTATGTCGGGCGCGACGTGGAACAGATCGTGCGCGATCTGGCCGACGCCGCCATCATCCAGACCCGCGAATACATGCGCGAAGACGTCAAGGCCCGCGCTCATCAGGCCGCCGAGGACCGGGTGATCGAAGCCATTGCAGGCGAGGATGCGCGCGAAGGCACGCGCGAGATGTTCCGCAAGAAGCTCAAGGCCGGGGAACTGGACGACACCGTGATCGAGCTGGAGCTGACCGACAGCGCCAACCCGATGCCGATGTTCGACATTCCGGGTCAGCCGGGCAGCCAGATGGGGATGATGAATCTGGGCGATATCTTCGGCAAGGCCTTTGGCGGGCGCACCGTCAAGAAACGCATGACCGTCGCCGAAAGCTATGACGCGCTGATCGGGGAAGAGGCCGACAAGCTGCTGGATGATGAAACCGTCAACCGCGTGGCGCTGGAGTCGGTCGAACAGAACGGCATCGTGTTTCTGGACGAAATCGACAAGGTCTGCGCCCGGTCCGACGCGCGCGGTGGCGATGTCAGCCGCGAAGGCGTGCAACGCGACCTGCTGCCGCTGATCGAGGGCACCACTGTCAGCACCAAGCACGGCCCGGTGAAAACCGACCATATCCTGTTCATCGCCTCGGGTGCGTTCCACATCGCCAAACCGTCGGATCTGTTGCCCGAACTGCAGGGCCGCCTGCCGATCCGTGTGGAACTGCGCGCCCTGACCGAAGAGGATTTCGTGCGCATCCTGACCGAGACCGACAACGCCCTGACCCTGCAATACACCGCCCTGATGGGCACCGAAGAGGTCACGGTCAGCTTTACCGAAGACGGCATTGCCGCGTTGGCCCGCATCGCGGCGGATGTGAACCAAAGCGTCGAAAACATCGGCGCTCGGCGGCTTTATACGGTGATGGAGCGGGTGTTCGAGGAACTTTCCTTCACCGCACCCGATCAGGCCGGGGCCGAGATCACCGTGGATGCGGGTTTCGTGAATGACAATCTGGGCGAATTGACCAAGTCCACCGACCTCAGCCGTTACGTTTTGTGATCGAACGGGGCCGGTTTTCGCCGGTCCCCGGATCGCAGGGCTGGACGCCGGGTGCGAATTGGGTAGCGTGGGCGCGAAACCATTTCGGGGTGGCCCGTGTTGCGCTATCTGATCCTCTGTCTGACCTGTCTGTCCCTGACCGCCTGTGTGGACCGGTCGGTATCCGAAACCCTGCCCGAGGCGCTGCGGGTCGGCACGCCCGCCACGGTCTTTGCGACCACCACCCGCGCGCGCGAACCTGACGGCAGCTATGGCTCGCGCCGGGCCGAGGCGTTGAGGTATCTGGAACTGACCGTCTCGATCCCGCCAAGCCACACACCCGGAGAGCTGGAGTTCTCTTACGCCGACCCCAACCCCAACAAGCAATTCGTGCTGGCGGATGTGACCGAGTTCTCGGGCCCTCAAGACCTGAAATCACGGCTGCGCGGGGTCGAGGATGTGATCCTGTTCGTCCATGGCTATAACGCGACGCAGTCCGAGACCGCCTTTCGCGCGGCGCAGCTGACCCATGATATCGGCATCCCCGGCAGCACCTTCATCTATTCCTGGCCCAGTCAGGCGCGCGGCACCGGTTATGCCTATGATCTGGACAGCATGCTGTTTGCCCGCGACGGGCTGGAAACCACCATCCGCAATCTCAAGGCGATGGGGGTGAAACGCGTGGTTCTGATGGCGCATTCCATGGGCGGCGCCCTGTCGATGGAGATGATGCGTCAGGCCGAATTGCGCGAACCGGGCTGGTCGAAACGCAATCTGGAGGGGGTCATCCTGATCTCGCCCGATCTGGATGTCGATCTGTTCCGGTCACAGATGAACAGCATCAAGTCACCGCCCGATCCTTTTGTCGTCATGGTGTCGAAGAAAGACAAGGTGCTGAACCTGTCGGCACGACTGCGCGGTACGGCGGACAGTCAGCGGCTGGGCAATATCACCTCGGTCGATGCGCTGGCCGAATATCCGATCAATGTCATCGACACCACCGCGTTCAACAGCGATGCGGGGTCGTCGCATTTCGTGGCCGCAACATCACCCGCCTTGCTGGCCATCCTCAGTTCGGTCCGCAGCGTCAGCAGCACCTTTGGCCCGGACCGACCCGGGATTGACGTGCTTGCCCCGCCCAGCACGCGCAACCCCGATGGCGCGACCGAGATCGTTCTGACCGAAACCGGGCAGGCGCAGGTCAGCGCCCCGTGACGGGGTTCAGCCTGCGACGCTATTTGATCGACAACGCCCAATGGCTGGGCGCGGGGGCGCTGCTGACCTTTCTGTCCAGCTTTGGGCAGACCTTCTTCATCTCGATCTTCGCCGGGGAAATCCGCGCCGAATTCGGGCTGAGCCATGGTGCATGGGGCGGGATCTATTCGCTGGGCACAACCGTGTCGGCGCTGGTGATGATCTGGGCGGGCGGGCTGACCGACATTTTTCGCGTGCGGGTTCTGGGGCCGGTCGTTCTGGCGGGTCTGGTGCTGGCCACATTGGCCATGGCGCTGAACAGCTGGGTGTTTCTGCTGCCGCTGGTGATCTTCCTGCTGCGCCTGTTCGGGCAGGGGATGAGCACTCATCTGGCGCTGGTCGCCATGGCGCGGTGGTTCATCGCCACGCGCGGCAAGGCGCTGTCCATCGCCTCGGCCGGTTACGTGTTGGGCGAGGCGCTGCTGCCGCTGATCTTCGTCGCCGCCATGGCGTTTCTCGACTGGCGCTGGCTGTGGGTGATTGCGGCCGGCATCGCAGCACTGGGTATCCCAATATTGATGCGGCTGCTGCAGCAGGAGAGAACCCCGCAAATTCTGGCCGACGCCTATTCCGCGACCGGCATGCAGGACCGTCACTGGACCCGGCGTCAGGCGCTGCTGCATCCTTTGTTCTGGTTCATGGTGCCCTCGGTCATGGCCCCGTCTGCCTTTATCACCGCATTCTTCTTTCATCAGGTCCATCTGGCCGAGGTCAACGGTTGGCAACATATCCAACTGGTCGCCCTGTTCCCGGTCTTTACCGGCGTATCGCTGCTGGCGATGTTCGCGGCAGGCTGGGCGCTGGACAAATGGGGGACGGCACGGATCATGCCGTTTTATCAGCTTCCTATCGCGCTTGGGTTCGTCATCCTCGCGACCACGGATTCGATTGGCGGGGCGATGATCGGGCTGATCTTCATGGGGCTAACGGTGGGGGCCAACAACACTTTGCCCAGCGCGTTCTGGGCGGATTTCTACGGCACCCGCCATATCGGTGCCATCAAGGCCATGGCAACCGCGTTTCTGGTGCTGGGATCAGCCATCGGGCCGGGGCTGACCGGAGTTCTGATCGACTATGGCGTACCGCTGAGCACACAATTCCTGTGGATCGCAACGGTCTTCGTTCTGGTCTGCCAGCTGGTCTGGATCGGTGTCAGTCGGGCGCGGCGCGAATTCTAACGGGTGCGCCGCAGATAGACATAATAGGCCCCGTCACCACCATGGCTGATATGGGCCGGGGTGACCTGCAACACCGCCTGCGCCAGCGGCGGCAGGGACAGCCATTGCGGCACCTGATTGCGCAACACACCGCGCGGGGTGGGGATCGGGCCGGGCTCATCCCGGTCCTTGCCCTTGCCGGTGACCACCAGAACCAGCCGCTTGCCCTGCGCCTGCGCCATCAACACGAACCGGATCAGCGCCGGATGTGCCGTGTCGACACGCATCCCGTGCAAATCCAGCTTGCCCTCGGGCTTTAGCTTGCCGCGTTTCATCCGGCCAAAGGCCTTGGTATCCATCTGCACCGGGCTTGCGCGCAGCCCCTCGGTGATGGACGGTTTCAGACTGTGGCGCGCTGGATGTGCCGGTGCGGTCTGGCCCAGCTCAAACGCCTCGATCCGGGGTTTCGGCGTCTTGGTCGGTTTTGGCTTGGGCAGGGTGGTCGGGTGAACCGTTGGTGGAAGTTCGGGATGCAGACGCTCGGCCTGTTTGGCGACCTTGCGCCACAGGTCGATCTCATCTGCGGTCAGTTTGCGCCGTGTCATCAGAATTCATCCGGCAGCAGGGCATAGGCGCGCTGGATCGGCAGCAGCAGGATCATGCGACCGGGGTCTTTCAGACGGCCCGCCGCGCTACCCGCATCATCGCCGGTGCCGAAAAAGATATCGGCCCGCTGCGCCCCCTTGATCGCCGCGCCGGTGTCCTGCGCAATCATCAACCGGCGCATCGGATCTTTGCCGTCCTTCTCGACCCAGACCGGCGCGCCCAGTGGCGTATAGGCCGGATCGGCGGCAATGCTGCGCATCGTGGTGACGGACCGGTTCATCGCGCCCAGCGGGCCGAATTCCGGGGCCACGCGGGTGACTTCGCGGAAGAAGACGTAAGAGGGGTTGTGGAACAACAGTTCCGCCCCCGCCTCGGGGTGTTTGCGTACCCAGGACCGGATCATCTGTGCGCTGACCTGATGCGCGCCCAGCGCCCCACGCCGCACCAGTTCGGCCCCGATCGAGCGATAAGGATGCCCGTTCGCCCCGCCATACCCCACGCGCAGGGCGCTGCCATCGGGCAGGCGGATACGGCCCGAGCCCTGGATTTGCAGGAAGAACAATTCAACCGGATCATCGACCCAGGCGATCTCCAGCCCTCGGCCCTGCATGGCCTCACCGGTCAAAATCTCGCGACGGCTGAGCCACGGCCCTTCGGCCCGCGCCTCGGGCGGCATTTTGTATAAAGGGTAGCGGTAGGTTTCGGTGCGGGTTTTCGACCCGTCCAGTTCCGGCTCAAAATAGCCGGTGAACAGCGCGTCCTTGCCGTCTTCGACCAGAACGGGACGGAAGAACAGTTCAAAGAACGACCGGGCGGCCTCGGGCTCATATGACCGGGCCACGGCGCACAACGCCTGCCAGTCCGGGTCTTTCAGATCGGCACAGGTGTTCAGAAAAACCCTAAGGGCCGCACCGTGATCATCCTCGGCCCAGCCATCCAGATCTTCAAACGACAGGATGGACCGCGTCGCCTCGGCTCCGGCGGCGCTGGCGGCGGTCATCGCGCCCACCAGAAAAAGCGACCGGAGTGCTGCAATCATGCGTCCGTGGCGACAAGCAGCCAGTTCGGATCATCCGCGCCCATGACACGGGCAAAGGTCCAGCTGTCCTTTTGGCGTTTGACGGTGTTGGGGTTGCCTTCGATGATATCCCCGCCGCGATCCCGCACGACCGAGGTCAACTCACCAATAAAGCGCATCGTGATCTCGGCCTGATTGCTGTCCTTGTCGAAAGTCACATCTGCAAGGGTGGTTTCGCGCACCCCGACAAACTCGGCCTCGATGGTCAGGCCCTGATCCTCGCGATCAGCCACGACCGAGACGAAGGAATCGAACACCTCTTCCGACAGGAAGGGCTGGATTTCGTTCAGGTTGCCCTTTTCGAACCCCATCACGATCATCTCATATGCACCGCGCGCGCCCTGCACGAATTCGCTGACGGAAAATCCGGGCTCGATCCGCTTCATCGCGGCAAGGATTTGCGCCTGCTCGCTGTCTTCGGGAACGTGGTCGGTGATGTCATGATCCGGGCCGCCTTCGATCACCTCGAAATCGCGGCGCGACTTGCTGGCGTCCGGCTGCTGCTGCAGCGGCGGCTTTTCAAAACCTTCACGGGTACCCAGCACGCTTTTCAGGCGCAGGATCAGGAAAACGGCAATTCCGGCCAGGACCAGCAACTGGATCATCGGTTCGTTCATTTCATCCTCTTTTCAGACCGCGACTTTGTATACGCGGCCTCATGCCACTATGTAGGTGACAGTTCGTGGCAAGTCCACATCCCGGCCTATGCTAAAGGATACCCTAAATGTACCTGTTTCTGGCTTTTTTATTGGTCCCGATCATCGAGATCGCCCTGTTCATTCAGGTCGGCGGTCTGATCGGGCTGTGGCCAACGCTTGCAATCGTGGTTCTGACCGCCGTTTTGGGCACCGCCCTGGTGCGGACACAAGGTCGCATGGCGCTGGCCAATCTGCAGCGGTCTTTCGCCGAACTGGACGACCCGACCGAGCCGCTGGCCCACGGTGCAATGATCCTGCTGTCGGGCGTCCTGCTGCTGACGCCCGGGTTCTTCACCGATGCGGTGGGCTTTGCCTTGCTGGTTCCCGGCATCCGGGTGACGGTGTTTCGCTATCTCAAATCCAAGGCGACGATCACCCATTTCCAGATGGGCGGCGGCGCACAATTCCGCGACAGCAGCGCGCCTTTTGATCACGGCGACGTCATCGACGGCGAATTTTCCGAAGTTCGGCCGCGTAAAAACCCCGAGACGCCCTCGAAATGGGTGGAAGGGCCACCCCGGCATTGAGGTGCCCCGCCCAACTTGCTAAGCAGTGGCGGATTTTATTTTTGGAGTAGTTCGATGGCCGACGAAAACGCCACAGAAAACACCGCGGCCCAGGCCGCCCCTCAGGTTCAAATGCGCGTTCTGGGGCAGTTTGTCCGCGACATGTCCTTTGAAAACGTGATGGCGCAAAAGGGCGTGTCGGGTGACGTTCAGCCCGAGATCGCGGTTCAGGTGAACCTGGACGCGAAAAAACGCCCGACAGACCATCAGTTCGAGGTTTCGGTCAAGCTGAACCTGACGTCGAAGGCCAAAGGTCTGGATGACGTCCTGTTCCTGTTCGAGATCGACTATTGCGGTCTGTTCCACATCGAAGGTGTACCCGAAGATCAGCTGCATCCCTTCCTGATGATCGAATGCCCGCGGATGCTGTTCCCGTTCCTGCGTCGCATCGTCAGCGACATCACCCGCGATGGCGGCTATCCGCCGGTGAATCTGGACAATATCGACTTTGTTGCACTGTATCGCAACGAGTTGATGCGCCGTCAGGCGGCACAGGCCGAAAAGACCGAAGCCTGAGTGTTCGGTCCGCGCCTGGCAGTGGTCAGGCGCGGGTCCACAGGGCGTCTTCGCCCAGCTTTTCCACAAAGTCCTGATGTGCGGCCTGTTCAGCCTCGGTAATCCGGCTGGGCAGCGGCGTGGGGCGTGGCGACGGGCGCCAATCCTCGGCCCCGCCTGATGTGCCCGCCGCCGATGAAGACAGCCCAAAATCCGGCTGCCGCCCGCCGATCAGTTCCAGATAAACCTCAGCCAGAATTTCCGAGTCGAGCAAGGCCCCGTGCAGCACCCGGTTTGAATTGTCGATGCCAAAGCGACGGCAGAGCGCATCCAGCGAGGCAGGTGAGCCCGGAAACCGTTTGCGCGCAATGGCCAGCGTGTCGATGGCCTGATCCATCGGGATCAGCGGCACGCCCATCCATTTAAGCTCTGCGTTCAGGAACTTCATGTCGAAGGACGCGTTGTGGATCACCAGCTTGGCGTCACCGACAAAATCACGGAACCCCTGACCGACCTTGGCAAAGACCGGCTTGTCCTTCAGCGTGACCTCTCCCTTTTCGGCCGGGCGCGGAGGGTCCAGCAGGTCTGGACCGATGCCGTGCACGCCAAACGCCTCATCCGGCATTCCACGTTCGGGGTTAATATAGACGTGATAGGTTTCGCCGGTGGCCACGTGGTTCCACAGCTCGACCGCGCCAATCTCGACGATCCGGTCGCCGCTTTCGGGGTCGAATCCGGTGGTTTCGGTATCGAGTACAATCTCACGCATCTGCCAGCCCCGCCCTGATCTGCCTGACCACATCTTGCACCTGCGCGCGGGCATGGTCCAGCGTGTCGGTGACGATCACGAAGTCCGACCTTTCGCTTTTTTCCTCATTCGGCATCTGCTTGGCGCGGATCTGTTCGAACTGCGCCTCGGTCATCGTGCCACGCGCCATCACGCGGCGTTTCTGTTCACCCTCGGGGATCGAGACACAGGCCACCGCATCCATCGCCGCATCCCCGCCGGTTTCAAACAGCAAAGGGATGTCGAAGACCAGAATATCTGCCGTCGCTGTCTTGCGAAACGCAGCCCGGTCGGCAGCGACCAGTGGGTGTACGATTGCCTCGATGGATTTCAGCGCGGCGGGATCGGCTGCGATGATCTGCTTCAACGCCTCGCGGCTGACCTCTCCATCAACAACGGCGGACGGAAAAGCCGCACCCATCGGCCCGACCGCCGCGCCATCCTTTGAATAAAGCCGATGCACCGCCGCATCAGCATCCCACAGCGCGCAACCTTCATCCACGAACATCCGTGCCGTGGTGCTTTTGCCCATCCCGATCGAGCCCGTCAAGCCAAGCGCAAAGCTCATGCCAGCGCCGCCGCGCGGGTGTAGGCGTCAACCTCGGGGCGCTGGCCGAACCAGCGTTCGAACCCGGGCACCGCCTGATGCAGCAACATGCCCAGACCATCGACGGTGGTACATCCGGCCTCTTCCGCCTGCTCCAACAAGCGGGTTTTCAGCGGCGCATAGACCAGATCGGTGACGACGGCCCCGGGCTGCAACCCGTCCAACGGCACACGCAGTTCCGGTTGGCCCTGCATACCCAGAGAGGTGGTATTGACCACCAGCTCGGCATTTTCGATGACATTCCCGGCCTGCACCCAATCGACCACGGAGATGCGCTGGCCGAATTCCTCTTTCAGGTGATCGGCGCGGGTGCGGGTGCGGTTGGTCAGCAGGATCTCGGGCACGCCAGCCTGCGCCAGCGCCTGCAACACCGCGCGGGCCGCACCGCCGGCACCAAAGACCACCGCAGGCCCGTCCGCCGGGTTCCAGTCGGGCGCACCGCTGCGCAGGTTCTCCATAAACCCGTACCCATCAGTGTTGTCCGCATGGATCGAGCCATCCTGACGAAATACCAACGTGTTCGCCGCGCCAATGACCGAGGCGCGATCCGAGACATGATCGGCCAACCGCAACGCTGCCTCTTTATGCGGCACAGTCACATTGGCCCCGACAAACCCTGCCTTGGGCAGAGTGCGCAGAACCATTTCCAGATCGGCGGGGGCCACATCCAGTGGGATATAATGCCCTGCAATCCCGTAGGTTTTCAGCCAATGCCCATGCAGCTTGGGCGAGCGGGAATGGGCCACTGGGTGCCCGATAACACCGGCCAATGGGATGTGGTGGTCCGTCATTGATCAATCACTCCGTTCACGGCCAGAAAATTCA
>NZ_JALCBM010000006.1:86785-91004 GCF_028066395.1 Ruegeria sp. | reverse complement strand
TGGGATGTGGTGGTCCGTCATTGATCAATCACTCCGTTCACGGCCAGAAAATTCAGCAGTTCCAACAAGGGCATACCCAAGACATTAAAATAGTCTCCGTCAATGGTGGCGAACAGGCGCACGCCTTCTTCCTCAAGCTTATAGGCCCCGACCGCATGGCGGATACTGTCCCAGTTCCGCGCCACATAGTCGCGCAGATAAGCGTCCGAGCTCATCCGCATGCGCAGACGCACCTGCCCGACATGGCGCCAGAGGGGTTCCCCGTCCCGGTAGATCACCGCCGCCGACAGCAGCATGTGCCGCTTACCGCGCATCGCCTTCAGCTGCGCCAGCGCGTCCTCGGGCGTTTCGGGTTTCGACAGCAATTTCCCGTCGAAATCCAGAACCTGATCGCACCCCAGAACCATCGCGCCCGGGTGTTTGTCGCTGACCTTGCGGGCCTTCATCTCGGCCAGCGTGTCGGCAATATCACGCGGCGTGGCCCCTTCGGCCAACAGCGCGCGCTTGGCGGTGTCCTCGTCCACGCGGGCGATCTGTACCTCAAAAGGCACGCCTGCATTGCGCAGCAACTGCGCGCGGATTTCAGAGCCTGAGGCCAGGAGTATGGGGACAGTCATGTGGAAAACCCCGTGTGCAATTCGTTAAGCGTTCAGGGACGTTTTGTATGGTTTTGCGGTTGACACGCAACCCCGGGAATTTCGCGAAAAACTTCCGGGATTCGCTCGGGCGCTATCCCGGCGGGACAAGGATAAGTCTGCGCTTTGGGATAACCCGATTGTCCGGAGTTATTCCGGGGCTTATCCCCAGCCATCATTTGGAATACGGCGATTAAGATGTTGTATTTAAAATAAAATTTCTGACATTCACAGAATCACACCTCCGCGCCTGTGAGATATCCCATCTGGGGAAAACCCATGGGTAAAAAAGTAATCCACGGATTCCGGTCACCCTACAAAACCATCATCCTTTTTCTTTTCTTATTTTTTTATTAGGGATGAACCCAAGCAACGTCCGGAGCCAGAATGACCGATCTTCTTTTCACGATTTACCCGTGGGTGAAGGCCGTTCACATCATGGCGGTGATCTCATGGATGGCCGGGTTGTTCTATCTGCCCCGACTGTTCGTCTATCACGTTGAAAAGGCGCAAGGTGTCGATGGCGCACAACAGATTTTCTTTGAAATGGAAGAAAAGCTGCTGCGGGTGATCATGCGCCCGGCAATGATCGTGGCCTGGGCCTGCGGGCTGATCATGGTGTTCATCCCCGGCATCGTCAGCTGGGACTGGAGCTGGCCATGGGTTAAAGGCGCGGCCGTGATTGGCATGACCTGGTTCCATCACTGGCTGATGGCGCGTCGCAAGGATTTCGCAGAGGGGCGAAACAAGCTCACTGGGCGGCAGTATCGCATGATGAATGAGGTTCCGACCGTTTTGATGGTGATCATCGTTCTGGCGGTTGTTCTGAAGTTTTGAGGGGTTGTTTGACTCCGAAGGCTGTCGCGCTTATGTAGGGGTCAACACGCCCGTCCGGGCGACGTATCTTCCGTTTTGAAATTCCTCTGACGCTCCGCGATCTGCGCGGACAAGGTTCGTATCATCATGACAACTGAATCCCTGAATCTGGCTGACCTCAAGGCCAAAAGCCCCAAAGACCTTCTGGCCATGGCCGAGGAGCTGGAGATCGAAAACGCCTCGACCATGCGCAAGGGCGAGATGATGTTCCAGATCCTGCGCGAACGTGCGGATGAAGGTTGGACCGTTGGTGGCGATGGTGTGCTTGAGGTTCTGCAGGACGGTTTCGGCTTTCTGCGCTCGCCCGAGGCGAACTATCTGCCCGGTCCCGATGACATCTACGTCTCACCCGACATGATCCGCCAGCACTCGCTGCGCACCGGTGACACGGTCGAAGGTGAGATCAAGGCACCGGATGAGAACGAGCGGTACTTTGCGCTGATCAAGGTCACCAAGATCAACTTTGAAGAGCCTGAGAAGGCCAAGCACAAAATCCTGTTCGACAACCTGACGCCGCTCTATCCCGATGAGCGTCTGAAGATGGAGATCGAAGATCCCACTATCAAAGACAAGTCGGCCCGGGTGATCGATCTGGTGTCGCCTATCGGTAAGGGTCAGCGGTCTCTGATCGTGGCGCCGCCGCGCACCGGTAAGACGGTGATCCTGCAAAACATCGCGCATTCGATCGAAAAGAACCATCCCGAGTGCTATCTGATCGTCCTGCTGATCGACGAACGCCCGGAAGAGGTGACCGACATGCAGCGTTCTGTGAAGGGTGAGGTTGTGTCCTCAACCTTCGACGAACCTGCAACGCGTCACGTGGCCGTGTCGGAAATGGTGATCGAAAAAGCCAAGCGTTTGGTCGAGCATAAACGAGATGTTGTTATTCTTCTCGATTCGATCACAAGACTTGGTAGGGCATTTAACACTGTGGTGCCATCCTCGGGCAAGGTTCTGACCGGTGGTGTTGATGCAAACGCGCTGCAACGGCCCAAGCGGTTCTTTGGTGCGGCGCGGAACATCGAAGAAGGTGGTTCGCTGACCATCATCGCGACTGCTCTGATCGACACCGGCAGCCGGATGGACGAAGTGATCTTCGAAGAATTCAAGGGCACCGGTAACTCGGAAATCGTTCTGGATCGCAAAATCGCCGACAAGCGCGTGTTCCCGGCCATCGACATCCTCAAATCCGGTACACGGAAAGAGGACCTGCTGGTCGACAAGGGCGATCTGGCCAAGACCTTTGTCCTGCGCCGCATCCTCAACCCGATGGGCACCACCGATGCGATCGAATTCCTGCTGTCGAAGTTGAAACAGACCAAGACGAACGGTGAGTTCTTCGACTCGATGAACACCTGATACAGGTCTTAACCGCGAGGCCTTCGAATGGATACGATATTCGCCTTGGCCAGCGCGCAGGGCAAAGCCGGGGTTGCGGTCATCCGCCTGTCCGGCCCCCATGCGCATGCAGTGGCGACCCGGGTCGCCGGTGGCGACCTGCCGCCGCGCGGGATGCGTATGCGCCGCTTGCGGGCTCCGGATGGCTCGGTGCTGGATGACGGGCTGGTTCTGACGTTTCAGGCGCCAGCCAGTTTCACCGGCGAAGATGTGGTGGAGTTTCAGATCCACGGCAGCACAGCCTCGGCCAATGCCATGCTGCGCAGCCTGTCTGACATGGATGACCTGCGCCTTGCCGAGCCCGGCGAATTCACCCGCCGTGCGCTGGAGAATGGCAAGCTGGATCTGGCTCAGGTCGAAGGTCTGGCCGATCTGATCGACGCGGAAACCGAAGCGCAGCGGGTTCAGGCGCAGACCATCCTTTCGGGTGCCTTGGGGGATTTGGCCGAACGTTGGCGGCGTGATCTGATCCGCGCGGCGTCTTTGCTAGAGGCGGTGATCGACTTCGCCGATGAAGAGGTTCCGACGGACGTCACCCCTGAGGTTCGCTCTCTGATTTCTGGCGTCATGGGTGATCTGGAACGAGAAGTGGATGGCGTGAAGATCGCCGAACGTATCCGAACCGGGTTTGAAGTCGCCATTGTTGGCTTACCGAATGCGGGGAAGTCCACCTTGCTGAACGCCTTGGCGGGGCGAGAGGCCGCGATCACCTCGGAATACGCGGGCACAACCCGGGATGTGATTGAGGTTCGCATGGATTTGGCAGGCTTACCTGTGACCTTGCTGGACACGGCCGGGTTGCGTGAAACCGATGATCACGTCGAAAACTTGGGGATCGAACTGGCTCGCAAACGGGCGGAGTCCGCTGATCTGCGTGTTTTCCTGACCGATACACCGGAAGATCTGGGTGTTCCCATGCAGGATGGTGACATTCAGGTTCTGCCAAAATCCGATCTTCGGGAGAGTTCGATTGGCGGGATATCCGGTAAAACGGGGCAGGGTATTGATCAGCTTATTTCGGGTATTTCGCGGAATCTGAGTGAGCGAACTACTAAATCTGGTATAGCTACCCGAGAACGCCACCGTATGGCGATGTCCAAGGCGTTGCATGCTCTTGCATCGGCTCAGGTTGTTCTGGAATCAGGTCCTGACCTGTATGATATCGCTGCGGAAGAATTGCGAACGGCAATACGTGCGCTGGAATCTTTGGTTGGCAGGATTGATGTGGAAACATTGCTGGACGAAATCTTTTCCAGCTTCTGCCTTGGTAAGTAAGGAGTGTTTCACGTGAAACATTCGAGATTTGATGT
>NZ_JALCBM010000006.1:83974-86685 GCF_028066395.1 Ruegeria sp. | reverse complement strand
ACCGCCCCGCAAATAGCTTGCGGCATCACGCATACCAATGCGCGAACCCATGAGATCATCGAGAAGAACCTGAGCCGATCTGCCATGTATGGCGGCCATATCGATGGGATTGGCCCAAGATATTGCCCCTCAATCGAAGACAAAATCGTGCGATTTGCCGACAAGGATTCGCATCAGATTTTTCTGGAACCCGAAGGTGTCAACGATCACACGGTTTATCCAAACGGGATTTCTACCTCATTACCCCAGGATGTGCAGGTTGAATATGTGCAATCCATCAAGGGGTTGGAGAAGGCGGAAATTCTGCAACCGGGTTATGCGATCGAATATGACTACATCGATCCGCGCGTATTGACCGCTTCGCTTTCGCTGCCTGATGTGCCAGGGCTATATCTAGCGGGGCAGATTAACGGAACCACAGGATATGAAGAAGCTGCAGCTCAAGGTTTGGTTGCTGGCCTAAATGCAGCCTTGTCTGTGCAGGGGCGTGAACCGATTCACTTTACTCGGGCGGACAGCTATATTGGCGTCATGGTGGATGATCTGACGACCCGGGGTGTCATCGAGCCCTATCGTATGTTCACCTCACGTGCTGAATTCCGCCTGTCCTTGCGTGCGGATAACGCGGATCAGCGTCTGACGCCGATTGGAATTAATCTGGGATGCGTAGGGGATACTCGTCGTGCGCTGTTTGCCGGTAAAATGGATCGGCTCAATGATGCGAAATCCGTTTTGACTCAGTCCAACTACACCCCAAAAGAAATCCGATCTGCAGGCATCCATGTCAATCAGGATGGCAATCGGCGTGATGGAATGGCAATTCTGGCTTTTCCAGATGTCTGTTTTGAGGATCTTATCCCCTTGGTTCCAGAGTCAAATGAGATTGATACAGACACGCGCCGTCAGATAGAGCGTGATGCTCTTTATGCCAACTACATCGCGCGTCAAAAGCAAGATGTTGAAGCAATGAAGCGGGATGAAGGGCATGAAATTCCGTTGGATTTTGACTACTTCTCTCTGGACGGCCTATCGACTGAGATGAAACAAAAGCTATCCAAGGCCAAGCCAGCGAATATTGCGCAAGCGGGCAGGGTTGAAGGGGTCACCCCAGCGGCATTGACCTTGGTTTTGGCACGGCTGAGACGCGATCAGAAAGTTCGCAAAGCATGACGCCAGAGATCGAACGTGAATTCTCGGATCTGAGTGTTTCACGTGAAACATTAGAGCGGCTGGAGGTTTATGCCGACCTCGTTAAACGTTGGAATCCCAAGATCAATCTTGTTTCGCGGAACAGCCTGCAGGACTTGTGGACGCGACATATCAAGGATTCGGTTCAGGTTTTTCGCTGTACTGATCCAAACGGGCATTGGGTTGATCTGGGCAGCGGTGGAGGGTTTCCAGGATTGGTCTGCGCTATCATGGCGATCGAAGAAGCTCCGGATGTAAAATTCACCCTTGTGGAAAGCGATCAGCGAAAATCAGCCTTTCTAAGGACCGTCATCCGGGAATGCCACGCGAATTGCAGGGTGATCTCAAAGCGAATTGAAGCGATTGAACCCCTGCACGCAGATATTCTATCGGCTCGGGCACTGGCTGATCTGAAAACCCTAATCTCGTTTTGTAACAGACATTTAAGCAGGTCTGGCATAGCCTTGCTGCCAAAAGGCGCAAACTGGAAAAAAGAGCTTTCGGATGCGCGCGAAGAATGGAAATTCGATGCGGAACCGATTACAAGTTTAACTGAGCCTCAGGCTGTTATTCTGAAGATCAAAGGAGTCACACGTGGTTGATCTGTCTCGCCCTTCAGGCCCCCGGATCATTGCGGTTGCCAATCAAAAGGGCGGAGTAGGAAAAACCACAACAGCCATAAATCTGGCGGCAGGAC
The DNA here is from genome assembly GCF_028066395.1 of Ruegeria sp. Lineage (GTDB taxonomy): Bacteria > Pseudomonadota > Alphaproteobacteria > Rhodobacterales > Rhodobacteraceae > Ruegeria. The sequence goes on along the minus strand of NZ_JALCBM010000006.1, from coordinate 84,800 downwards.
TCGCCGAGGCGGGATGCAAGGTTCTGGTGGTCGATCTGGACCCGCAAGGGAATGCCTCAACCGGTTTGGGTGTCGATGATCGGGACTGGACGACATATGATCTTCTCTTGGATGATGCGCCGCTGGAAGCTGTGGTTCAGGATACCGAGATTGAAAATCTCTTGGTCGTTCCCGCCACTGTGGATCTTAGCTCTGCAGATATCGAACTGATTTCGAACGAAAAGCGCAGTTATCTTCTTCATGACGCGCTGCGGCAAACTGCGATTGACTCGTTTGGACTGGATTTTGTGCTGATCGATTGCCCGCCATCGCTGAATCTACTGACCGTCAACGCGATGGTGGCCGCGCATTCCATCCTTGTTCCTCTGCAAAGTGAGTTCTTTGCGTTGGAGGGTTTGTCCCAACTGATGCTGACCATTCGAGAGGTCCGCCAAACCGCGAATCCGGACCTGAGAATCGAAGGTGTTGTGTTGACCATGTATGACAACCGCAACAACTTGTCTCGTCAGGTGGAAAAAGACGCGCGTGACAATCTGGGTGAGATGGTATTTAAAACCAAAATACCCAGAAATGTCCGGGTCAGTGAGGCGCCGTCTTATTCTCTGCCGGTTTTGCAGTACGACTCGGGCTCTCTGGGGGCGATGGCTTACCGGCATTTGGCGCGGGAAGTCATGTACAAGAATAACAAAGCAGCCGCTTAAACGGCTGGTCAGGAGGGCGAAGTGAGCGTTAAGAAAGGCAAAGCCAGAGGGTTGGGGCGGGGTCTGTCCGCCCTGATGGCGGATGTCACGACCGAGGTTGATGGCCTGGCGCCATCGGAACCACG
>NZ_JALCBM010000006.1:45186-83874 GCF_028066395.1 Ruegeria sp. | reverse complement strand
AAGAGGCTGCCGGGTACAAGCAGTTGATGGATCGGTTTGGCCATACGCAGGAAAAGATGGCCGAGGCGCTGGGTAAAAGCCGCAGTCATATCGCCAACCTGCTGCGGTTACTGTCTCTGCCGATGGACGTTCAAGCTCTTGTTATTGAAGGGAAATTATCCGCAGGACATGCGCGCGCCCTGATTACAGCCGACGACCCGTCAGAACTGGCCAAAAAGGTGGTGCGAGAGGGGCTTTCGGTTCGCGCAACCGAGGCTCTGGTCAAGAAACAGCAGCAACCGGATCAGGATCGTCCGGCACCGAAGGCCCGGAACCTGAATGCGGGCAAGGATGCTGATACGCGGGCGCTGGAAAAAGACCTGTCGGCGATTCTGGCGATGAAAGTGGTGATCAACCACAAGCCGGGCAGTGAAACCGGGCAGGTTGTTCTGACTTATGAAAATCTGGATCAGCTGGACGACCTTTGCGCCAAGCTCAGCCGTTAGGGCGGGTCCAGATAAAGGCCATGACGCCGCTTAACACCACGGCCTGAATGATCAGGACGTGGGATGGCACCTGGATCAGGGCGGATAAACCAAAGACGGCGGCAACCGAAAAGGTGGCCGCTTTTTTTGCGCCGGGCCTGATTGCGCCCGAGGTTTGCCAATCCAGGATCATGGGACCGAATGTGCGATGGCTGATCAGCCAATTGTGCAATCGGGATGAGGAGCGGGCAAAGAAAAACGCGGCCAGCAGCAGGAAAGGGACAGTGGGCAGCAGGGGCAGAACCACCCCGATGGCGGCAAGTGCGACACAGATCAGACCCAGCGTGGCCCAGAGATATTGCATCCTCTACTCCAATAGCTCGCGGATTACCGCATTCAATACGGCACGCCCGTCCGGTGTGGCCGCCAATCGCCCGTTGTGAATGTGGACCATGCCCAGATCGATCAGATCATCCAGTTTGTTTTGTGGCAAACGACGATCGGATAGGGCGTGATATCGATCAATATTTAGCCCTTCTGAAATCCGCAACCCCATCATGAGGTATTCGCTTGCCTGATCTTCAGCGGCTAGCAACGCACGCGTCTTTTCTCCGCTCTCTTGACCGGCTGAATTAAGCCAACGTTGCGGAGACAGGTAAGTTTCGGTTGCGTATTTGCGCTCATCCAGTGTGATCCGGCCATGCGCGCCGGGGCCGATGCCGACGTAATCACCATACCGCCAATAGATCAGATTGTGCTGCGATTCGGCTCCGGCGCGCGCGTGGTTTGACACCTCATAGGCGGGCAGGCCGTGTGCTTCGCAGATGTCCTGCGTGGCCAGATACATGTCAGCGGCACTGTCATCCTCGGGCAGGCCGCGCAGTTTGCCTATGGCATAGCGGTCGCCAAAGGCGGTGCCGTCCTCGATGGTCAATTGATAGAGCGACAGGTGATCGACGGCCATCGAAAGCGCCTCGGTCAGTTCGGCGCGCCAATCGTTCAGTGTCTGATGCTGACGGGCGTAGATCAGATCGAAACTGACCCGGTCGAAACAGGTGCGGGCGATATCGAACGCCGCGCGCGCTTCGGCGACGGTGTGGATGCGGCCCAGACGGCGCAGATCTTTGTCATTCAAAGCCTGCACACCCATCGAGATACGGTTCACGCCCGCGTCGCGATAGGCGGCGAATCGACCAGCCTCAACCGAGCCGGGATTGGCCTCAAGGGTGATTTCCATGTCATTGGCGGGGCGCCACAGGGCGCGAGCCTCGTCGATGATGGCGGCGACGGTTTCGGGAGCCATAAGGGACGGCGTGCCGCCGCCGAAAAAGATCGTGTTCAGGACCCGATCCAGGGTTTCCGAAGCGGAGCGGCGCAATTCACTTAGGTAAGCGTCAAGCCATTGTTTTTGATCGATATTACTGGAAACATGGCTGTTGAAATCGCAATAGGGGCATTTGGCCTCGCAAAAGGGCCAATGCACGTACAGGCCAAAGCCCCCGTTGCGCCAATCATCCGCCAAAGCAGCCTTTCACGAACATCTCCACCGCGCGGCCGCGATGGCTGATCTTGTTCTTTTCCCAGCGATCCATCTCGGCAAAGGTAATGTCGTAGCCGTCGGGGACAAACATCGGGTCGTATCCAAAACCGCCTTCACCACGGATCGGCCAGACGAGATGGCCCGGGGCAATGCCTTCGAACACTTCGTCATGACCATCGGGCCAGGCCAGCACCAGCGTGCTGCGGAACTGCGCGGTTCGGGGGTGGGGGGCGTTTGCGGCCTCCAGTTCCGTATGGGCGCGGGTCATCGCCATCAGGAAATCGCGGCCATTGCTGGTTTCGGCCCAATCGGCGGTGTAAACACCTGGCGCACCGTTCAGCGCGTCGATGGTGATGCCGGAATCGTCCGACAGGGCAGGCAGGCCGGTGGCCTTTGCGGCGGCATGGGCCTTGATCCGGGCGTTGCCGACGAAGGTATCCTCGGTCTCTTCCGGTTCGGGCAGGTTCATGTCGCCTGCGCCCACAACGGTCACGCCAAAGGGTTCAAGCAGATGCGCCATCTCCTCAAGCTTGCCTTTGTTGTGGGTCGCGACCAGCAGCCGGTCCCCGTCGAACTTACGGGTCATGCGGTAGCGGCCTTTTGCGCAGATGCCAGCTCGGCCACGCCTTTTTCGGCCAGATCCATCAGCTGATTCATCTGATCGCGGCTGAAGACCGAGCCTTCGGCGCTCATCTGCACTTCGATCAGTTTGCCGGATCCGGTCATGATGAAATTACCGTCAACGCCCGCTTCGCTGTCTTCGGGGTAGTCGAGATCAAGCACTGGCTGGCCCGCGTAAATCCCACAGGATATGGCGGAAACAGGGTCTAACAAAGGGTCCGAGATCACATCGCCTGCTTTCATCAGCTTGTTCACCGCCAGACGCAGCGCAACCCAGCCGCCGGTGATCGCGGCGCAACGGGTGCCGCCATCAGCCTGAATCACGTCGCAGTCGACGGTTATCTGACGCTCACCCAAAGCAACCCGGTCCACCCCGGCGCGCAGGGCGCGACCGATCAGACGCTGGATTTCCACGGTGCGACCGCCCTGCTTGCCCGAAGCCGCTTCGCGCCGCATCCGCGTGTTGGTCGCGCGGGGCAGCATGCCGTATTCAGCGGTGACCCAACCGAGGCCCGAGCCTTTGATGAACGGCGGTACGCGATCCTCGATCGTGGCGGTGCACAGCACATGGGTATCGCCCATCTTGATCAGGCAAGACCCTTCGGCATGTTTGGTAAAGCCCGTTTCAATTGAAACGGCGCGCATTTCGTTTAGATCACGTCCTGAGGGTCGCATGGGAAATCCTTTGTTTGCTGGGTTGGGGATAACTCTGCCGGACGTTGTGATGCAACCCCGATTGACCTTTCGCATGCCTGCTATTTAATGGCGACCCAGCAGGGGACCGCGGATGAGCGAAGCAAGCAAAATTCTGGGCGAGATGAATGACCGGTCGCGTGAGGTGTTCCGGCTGATCGTCGAAAGCTATCTGGACAGCGGCGAACCGGTCGGCAGCCGCACCCTGACGCGCACCCTGTCGGAAAAGGTCAGCGCCGCGACCGTGCGCAATGTGATGCAGGATCTGGAGTTTCTGGGCCTGCTGGACAGCCCCCATGTCAGCGCCGGGCGGATACCGACGCAACAGGGGCTGCGGATGTTCGTGGACGGGCTGCTGGAGGTCGGCGATCTGGGCGCCGATGACCGGCAGAAGCTGGACGAGACACTAGGCTCTAACGCGGGTGATGTGGGGGGAATGCTGGATCGTGTCGGATCGGCCTTGTCACACGTGACACATGGGGCGTCGCTGGTGCTGACGCCCAAGCACGAATCCGAAATCAAGCATATCGAATTTGTCTCATTGGCCCATGACCGCGCGTTGGTGGTTCTGGTCTTTGCCGATGGGCATGTGGAAAACCGCCTGTTTACCCCGCCGCCCGGGCAGACCCCCAGTTCCATGCGTGAGGCGGCGAATTTCCTGAACGCGCTGATCGAGGGGCGGACGCTCAGCGATGTGCGCCGTCAGATGCAATCCCAGATCGACCTGCGCAAGCAGGAAATCGACGTACTGGCGCGCGAGATGGTGGAAAGCGGTATGGCGCTATGGGATGGCGACGGGACGGATTCGGCCCGGCTGATCGTGCGCGGTCGGGCGAATCTGTTGGGTGATCCGGGTGAGGCCGAGGAGCTGGACCGCATTCGCACCCTGTTTGACGATCTGGAACGCAAACGTGACATCGCGGAATTTCTTGAATTGACCGAAGAAGGCGAGGGTGTGCGCATTTTTATCGGTTCCGAGAACAAACTTTTCTCACTTTCGGGTTCCTCTTTGGTGGTGTCTCCATATATGAACGCTGATCGAAAGATAATCGGTGCGGTTGGGGTCATCGGACCCACACGTCTGAATTACGGACGGATCGTGCCGATCGTGGACTATACGGCGCAACTGGTCGGCAAGCTGATATCCGACCGGAGCTAGAGGGTAAGAGATGGCAGAGCCCAAGAACGAAGATTTTCTGGACGATATCATGGCCGCCGAAGCGGAAGAGCTGGCCGAGGAATTTGCTGAGATCAGCGAAGAGGCGCTGGAACTGGACGAGTTGCGCGCCGAGCGCGACGATTACAAGGACAAGTTCATGCGTGCCTTGGCCGATGCCGAGAATGCGCGCAAGCGCGGCGACAAGGCGCGTCGGGATGCGGAACAGTATGGCGGGTCAAAACTGGCGCGTGACATGCTGCCGGTTTACGACAACATGAAACGCGCGCTTGAGGCGGCGACGGATGAGCAGAAAGAAGTGGCTGCGGGTCTGATCGAAGGTGTCGAGCTGACCATGCGCGCGCTGAAGGATGTGTTCCAGAAACATGGGATCGAGGTGATCACGCCCGAGGTTGGGGATCGGTTTGATCCCAACGTGCATGAGGCGATGTTTGAAGCGCCGGTGCCGGGGACGCGCGCGGGGGATATCATTCAGGTCTCTGCTGAAGGGTTCATGCTGCATGACCGTCTGCTGCGTCCGGCGCAGGTTGGGGTGTCGTCGACACCTGCGAGCTGATTGGCCTCTGACGAGGCCAAGCCTTCGGCGAGAGTATTTTTGAAAAGATGAAGGGGCGGTCAGGAATTGGCCGCCTCTTTCAATTTGTAGATCAGGTCGAGGGCCTCGCGCGGGGTGAGTTCGTCGGGCAGGATATCGTTGAGCATATCGGCGAGGGGTGAGGCTTTGGGCGCTGGTGGTGGGGGTGGCGGTGCGGCTGAAAACAGCGGCAGGTCGTCGATCAGGGCTTTTTGTTTTCCGCCTTCGCGTTCGGTTTTTTCCAGTTGGTCCAGCACGACGCGGGCGCGTTCGACGACGGTTGCGGGCAGGCCCGCAAGCTGGGCGACTTGCACGCCATAGGACCGGTCGGCAGCGCCTTTGTGGACCTCGTGCAGGAAGATCACCTCGCCTTCCCATTCCTTGACGGCGACGGTGGCGTTGTCGACGCCTTCCAGTTTTCCGGCCAGCGCGGTCAGTTCGTGGTAATGGGTGGCAAACAGCGCGCGGCATTGGTTGGCGGCGTGCAGGTGTTCCAGCGTGGCCCAGGCGATGGACAGGCCATCATAGGTGGCGGTGCCGCGCCCGATTTCATCAAGGATGACCAGTGCGCGGTCATCGGCCTGGTTCAGGATGGCGGCGGTCTCGACCATTTCCACCATGAAGGTCGAACGACCCCGGGCCAGATCGTCCGATGCGCCGACGCGGCTGAACAACTGGCTGACCACACCGATATGGGCCTGTTCGGCTGGGACATAGCTACCCATCTGGGCGAGCAGGGCGATCAGCGCGTTCTGGCGTAAGAAGGTCGATTTACCGGCCATGTTGGGGCCGGTCAGCAGCCAGATGGCGGCACCGGTGTCGGCGCTGAGGTTGCAATCATTGGCGATGAAGGCGTCACCACTTTGCTGGCGCAGGGCGTGTTCCACGACCGGGTGGCGGCCCCCCTGAATGTCGAAGGCGCGCGAGGTGTCGACTTGTGGGCGGCACCAGTTTTCACCGCGCGCGAGATCGGCCAGTGCTGTGGTCAGGTCCAGTTCGGCCAGCCCTCGGGCGGCTTGATTCAGGCGGGCGGCGAGGGCGAGAATTTCGCCAGATAACCTTTGATAGAGCCGCTTTTCGATCTCCAAAGCCAGATTGCCCGCGTTCAGGATGCGGGTTTCGATCTCGGACAGTTCGACGGTGGTGAAGCGGACCTGATTGGCGGTGGTCTGGCGGTGGATATAGGTTTCAGAGAACGGCGGGTTCAGCATCTTTTCGGCATGGGTGGCCGTGGTTTCGATGAAATAGCCCAGCACATTGTTGTGTTTGATTTTCAGCGACGTGATGCCGGTATGTTCCGCGTATTTCTGCTGAAACCCGGCGATGACCGAGCGACCTTCGTCGCGTAGGGTGCGGGCTTCGTCCAGTTCGGTGTCGAAACCGGGGGCGATGAAGCCGCCGTCGCGGGCCAGCAGGGGTGGCTCGGCGACAAGAGCTTCATCGAGCAAGTTCAGCAGGTCATCGAAACCAGTCAGATTTTGCACCGCCGTCGCCAGAAGCACAGGTAAGTCCTGATCCGCGCCCAGTTCGGCAATCGCGGATGCCTGCGTCAGACCGTTGCGAATGGCGGCCAGATCACGGGGACCGCCGCGCTCCAGTGACAGGCGGGACAGGGCGCGGTCCAGATCGGGGGTTTTGCGCAGCGCCTCGCGCAGGTCCGAGGCGGTCAAGCTGTCTTCGGCTGCAAATCTCACCGCGTCCAGTCGGGCGTGTATGACGTCCAGATTGCGCGAGGGGCTGGACAGGCGTTGTTCCAGCAGCCGCGCGCCGCCCGGGGTGACGGTGCGGTCGACCACCGACAAAAGCGATCCGGCGCGGCCACCGGACAGGGATCGGGTCAGTTCCAGATTGCGGCGGGTGGCGGCGTCGATTTGCACGACGCGGTCTTCGGATTCCTTCAGGGGCGTTTGCAAAAGCGGCAATTTGCCCTTTTGGGTGATCTCAAGATAGTCGATCAGAGCACCCATAGCCGAGACCTCGGCGCGGCCAAACGATCCGAACGCGTCCAGCGCGCCGACGTTGAACAGCCCGCATATGCGTTTTTCCGCCGCCGTGCTGTCGAAACTCGATCGGCCAATCGGGGTCAGCGAAATGCCCAGATCGCGGACCGTTTCCTGCAGCGGTTGCTCGGACCCATCCGCCACGATCAACTCGGACGGGGCCAGCCGCGCCAGCTCCGGGCTAAGGCGGATCGAGGTCAAAGGCATCACGTGAAACGCGCCGGTCGAGATATCGGCCCAGGCCAGTGCGGCCTCATCCCGGACCTCGGCATAGGTGGCCAGAAAGTTGTGGCGGCGGGCCTCAAGCAGGGCGTCTTCGGTCAGGGTGCCGGGGGTTACCAGACGTACAACATCGCGCTTTACGACTGATTTAGAGCCTCTTTTCTTCGCCTCAGCCGGGCTTTCCATCTGTTCGCAGACGGCCACACGGAACCCTTTGCGGATCAGGGTCAGCAGGTAGCCCTCAGCCGCATGCACCGGCACGCCGCACATGGGGATATCCGTGCCATTGTGCTTGCCGCGTTTTGTCAGGGCGATGTCCAGCGCCTCGGCGGCGTTGACGGCGTCTTCGAAAAACATCTCGTAGAAATCGCCCATGCGATAGAACAGCAGGGCGTCGGCGTGGGCCTCTTTGATCTCAAGATATTGCGCCATCATCGGCGTGACTGTGGACAAGGCGGCCCCCTTTTGGCGTCTTCCGGCGCGACCTTACAAATCCCGCATCTGCGACGAAAGGCGAAAAGTATTCCCGTTGAGGCGCGGCCCCGCCTGCGCTATGAGGCGAAGACCCCGCAGATGTAAAGAAACGACCAATCATATGCCCAAAGCGAAGATCACCAACGAAGAGGCGCTGGCCTTTCACCTGGAACCCACCCCCGGCAAGTGGGAGGTGCAAGCCACCGTTCCGATGACCACGCAGCGCGATCTGTCGCTGGCCTACAGCCCCGGCGTCGCGGTTCCGTGTGAGGCCATCGCTGCCGCGCCCGAGACGGCGTATGACTATACCAACAAGGGCAATCTGGTTGCGGTGATTTCAAACGGCACGGCGGTTCTGGGTCTTGGCAATCTGGGCGCGCTGGGCTCGAAACCGGTGATGGAGGGGAAATCGGTCCTGTTCAAGCGGTTCGCCGACGTGAACTCGATCGATATCGAACTGGACACCGAGGACCCGGATGAATTCTGCCGCGCCGTCCGTCTGATGGGGCCGACCTTTGGTGGGATCAATCTGGAAGACATCAAGGCGCCGGAATGTTTCATCATCGAACAGCGCCTGAAGGAAGAGATGGACATCCCCGTCTTCCACGACGACCAGCACGGTACGGCGGTGATCTGCGCGGCGGGTCTGCTGAATGCGCTGCACATCTCGGGCAAGAAGATCGAGGATGTCAAGATCGTCCTGAACGGGGCCGGTGCGGCGGGGATCGCCTGTATCGAGTTGCTGAAAGCCATGGGCGCGCGGCATGACAACTGCATCGTCTGCGACACCAAGGGTGTGATCTATCGGGGCCGGACCGAGGGGATGAACCAGTGGAAATCGGCCCACGCCATCTCGACCGAGCTGCGCACGCTTGAGGATGCGATGAAGGGCGCGGACGTGTTTCTGGGCGTGTCGGTCAAGGGCGCGGTGACACAGGATATGGTCGCCAGCATGGCCGACAATCCGGTGATTTTCGCCATGGCCAACCCGGACCCCGAGATCACGCCGGAAGAGGCGCATGAGGTCCGTGTCGATGCCATCGTCGCCACCGGGCGCAGCGATTATCCCAATCAGGTCAACAACGTGCTGGGCTTTCCCTACCTGTTCCGGGGGGCGCTGGATATTCACGCCCGCGCCATCAATGACGAGATGAAGATCGCCTGCGCCCATGCACTTGCCCGTCTGGCGCGTGAGGATGTGCCTGATGAGGTCGCAATGGCCTATGGCAAATCTCTGACCTTCGGCCGCGATTACATCATCCCGACGCCATTCGACCCGCGCCTGATCCACCGCATCCCGCCTGCGGTTGCCAGGGCTGGTATGGACACCGGTGCAGCGCGGCGTCCGATCATCGACATGGATGCTTATGAGTTGAGCCTGAAATCCCGTATGGACCCGACGGCCAGCATTCTGCGCGGTCTGAACGCCCGGGCGCGTCAGGCACAAAGCCGGATGGTCTTTGCCGAGGGCGACGATCCCCGCGTGCTGCGCGCGGCGGTGATGTATCAACGCTCGGGCTTTGGCAAGGCGATGGTCGTGGGCCGCCCCGAAGAGGTCAAACTAAGGCTGGAAGAGGCCGGTCTGGGCGATGCCGTGCGCGAGCTTGAGGTGGTGAATGCCGCCAATACCACCCATCTCGAATCCTATAAGGATTTCCTCTACCAGCGCCTGCAGCGCAAAGGGTTCGACCGCAAGGATATCCACCGACTGGCGGCGCGGGACCGGCATGTGTTTTCGTCGCTGATGCTGGCTCATGGCCATGCGGACGGGCTGGTGACCGGCGCGACCCGCAAATCATCGCATGTGCTGGACCGGATCAACCATGTGTTCGACGCCGACGCGACCCATGGGGCGGCGGGTGTCACGGCGCTGCTGCATAAGGGGCGGATCGTTCTGATAGGGGATACTCTGGTGCATGAATGGCCGGACGAGAACGATCTGGCCAATATCGCCGAACGCGCGGCGGCAGTGGCCCGCCATATGGGTCTTGAGCCGCGCGTGGCCTTTGTCAGCTATTCGACCTTCGGCTATCCGGTGTCCGAGCGGGCCGAGAAGATGCATGTGGCCCCCACGGTTCTGGACGCGCGCGGCGTCGATTTCGAGTATGAGGGTGAAATGACCGTCGATGTCGCCCTGAATGTCGACCAGCAAGAGGCCTATCCCTTCTCGCGCCTGACCGGGCCTGCGAACATCCTGATCGTTCCGGCGCGGCACTCGGCCAGTATCTCGACCAAGCTGATGCAGGAAATGGGGGGTGCCACCGTGATCGGCCCGATCCTGTCCGGCATCGACAAGCCAATTCAGATCTGTTCGACCGGCTCGACGGCGAATGACATCCTGAACATGGCCATTCTGGCCTCCTGCGATATTGGGTAGGCCATGACGATCTGGAACCTCGGCTCGATCAACGCGGATATGGTCTATGACCTGCCGCATTTGCCCGGACCGGGGGAAACTCTGGCCGCGCAGGGTCTGGACCGGTTTTTGGGTGGCAAAGGGGCGAACATGTCTGTTGCCGCCGCACGGGCCGGGGCGCGGGTTTCCCATATCGGGGCCGTCGGGGCCGATGGGCGCTGGGCGCGGGATCGTCTGACGGATTATGGCGTTGACGCGCGGTTCATTGCCGAGGTCGATGTGCCCACGGGTCATGCGATCATCGCGGTTGATGCGCAGGGCGAAAACAACATCATCCTGTTTCAGGGTGCCAATCACGCTATCGATGCCGATCAGCTACAACAGGCGTTGGCCGCCGCGCAGCCCGGCGATCTGCTGGTGATGCAGAACGAAACCAACCTGCAGGCCGAAGCTGCCCAAATGGGCCGAGAGCTGGGCCTGACCGTCTGCTATGTCGCTGCGCCGTTTCAGGCGGATGCGGTGCAGGCGGTGTTGCCCCATCTGGATTTCCTGATCCTGAACCGGATCGAGGCGGAACAATTGCAGCAGGCAACGGGGCTCGGCCCGTCCGAATTGCCGGTGGAGCACGTGATCGTCACGCTCGGGTCAGAGGGCGCGCGCTATTACGGGCGCGGGTCTGATCCGGTAGATTTCGCCGCTCATGATGTTCAGCCGGTGGACACGACCGGCGCGGGGGATACGTTCACCGGATATGTTCTGGCCGGGATGGATGGCGGCATGCCGATGGCGCAGGCGGTTGCACAAGCGAATCGTGCCGCGGCCCTGATGGTCACGCGGCACGGAACAGCCGATGTCATTCCCGATCTGGAAGAGGTGCGCAAGGCGCGATTGGGCTAGGGTCTGAACCCATTTATCCTGCACCGCTGGTTTGACTGATTTTGTTCCTGACAAGGCACAGCCCCGCAGGAATAGTGGTTCTATTCGAAGGGACTGTAACGCAGCTCAGGGGCAAAATCAGTCAAATCCTTCGGACGAGCGAACCGCTGCAAAGCAGCGGCTTTGATCGCTTGGAATTGACACCGCCAGTCCCGGCGCGTTCAAAGCCTCTGCTTTTTTGCCGTTCGCACGCCAGCGGCGCAGGATAAATGGGTTCAAACCCTAAGACCCGGCAAAGGGCGCCTCGCTGCCCCACAGCTGCTTGACGCGGTCGTCGCGGCCGCAGGCTTTGCGATAGGCTTTGTAGGCGCTGTGCTGACGTTTGGGGCCAAAGCGGGTAAGGATCAGCTTGGTCCCCTTGTAGTAATCCTGATGGTAGGCGTCGGCGGGATAAAAGGTCGATTGGTTCAGGATCGGCGTGACCACCGTCTGACCCAAAGCCCGTTGAGCATCCGATTTGGCCGCCTGTGCAAGCGCCTTTTCCCCTGCGTTAGAGACAAAAATCGCCGTGCGATAGCTGTCGCCCCGATCGCAGAACTGACCGCCTGCATCGGTGGGGTCGACCGAGCGGAAGAAGATGTTCAGCAGCTTCTCACGCGACACCTGTGCGGGGTCAAAGGTGATCTGGACGGCCTCGTAATGGCCGGTGCCGCCTTTGGACACCTGGTCATAGGTCGGATTTGCCGCGGTACCGCCGGTGAAACCGGACACCGCGCCGATCACACCGGGCACGGATTCGAAATCGGATTCGACACACCAGAAACAGCCTCCGGCAACCGTCAGGGTCTCGGTCCCGGCGGCGGGGGCAGGCACGGCGCGCAGCAATGCGGCCAGCATGATCAGGGTGAACAGCAGGGCGGGTTTGACATTATCAAGGTAAACAGTGCGGGTCATGGCAGGTCTCCTTCTGAGATCAAACTGCCCGTTATCGTCCGGTCTGGCAATCGGCTGACATGGTTTGTCACAGGCTGGTGAATCGAGTTTATCGCCTCAGCCCAGCAGTTGCCCCAGTTTCATCGCCACACTTACATTGCCCGAGACCTTGAGTTTGCCCAAAGCCAACCCGGTCATCGGGTTCAGCTTTCCGGTCAGCAGTTTCGTCAAGTTGTCGCGTGATATGCGAATTGTGCAATCGGTATCCTGATCCTGTGTCGAAACCTGATCGTTGCTGAGAACGATAACCCCATCTTTGCCGCAATCGAACTTGATCGACCCTTCAAAGCTTTTCCCGTCCAACCCCATTTGAATTCCGTTGGCGATGTCTTTCAGCATGGTTTCCCCTCAGCAGTTTGAACCTTGGGTAGGGTTGGATGTGCGGAATTGGCAAGGATGACCACGCGGGAACCTATAGCGGAACCTACGGGAAAAGATGCCCCAAGACTGCCGTAATAGGACATTCCAGGTTTTCAATCACGAGACCATTGCCGTTTCGTCTGAGAGTTACGTGCGCAAAGCAGACGTAACTCTCACGAAATCGGCGATAAATGTGCCTGTCCATGAGCAGTGAGCGGCATGAGATAATTGGGTGGGCAGCAAACGCTGCACCTTTACTTAGCTCGTCCGGCGATCCCGCGCGGCCAGCAGTTTCAGGCGCAACGCGTTCAACTGGATAAAGCCTGCTGCGTCTTTCTGGTCATAGGCACCGGCGTCTTCCTCAAAGGTCACATGCGCCTCGGAGTACAGCGAGTGATCCGACCAGCGGCCCACGGTCGAGGCCAGACCTTTATACAGTCTCACGCGGACCGTGCCGGTGACATGCTCCTGAGATTTGTCGATGGCGGCCTGCAGCATCTCGCGCTCGGGGCTGTACCAGAAGCCGTTATAGATCAGCTCGGCATATTGCGGCATCAACTGGTCTTTCAGATGCATCGCGCCGCGGTCCATGGTGATGGATTCGATGCCACGATGTGCCTCAAGCAGGATGGTGCCGCCGGGGGTTTCATAGATGCCGCGCGATTTCATGCCCACGAACCGGCCCTCGACCAGATCGAGACGGCCAATACCGTGCTTGCCGCCATATTCGTTCAGCTTGGTCAGGATGGTCGCGGGGCTCATCGCCTCGCCATTGATGCTGACCGCGTCGCCTTTTTCAAAGCCGATCTCGATGAATTCCGGCTCGTTCGGCGCGTCCTCGGGGTGGACGGTGCGCTGATAGACATAGTCGGGCGCCATATCGGCGGGGTCTTCCAGAACCTTGCCCTCGGACGAGGTGTGCAGCAGGTTGGCATCAACCGAGAACGGAGCCTCGCCACGTTTGTCCTTGGCAATCGGGATCTGGTTAGCCTCGGCAAACTCCAGCAGTTTGGTGCGGCTGGACAGGTCCCATTCGCGCCAGGGCGCGATGACCTTGATGTCGGGGTTCAGCGCGTAAGCGGCCAGTTCGAAGCGGACCTGATCGTTGCCTTTGCCGGTCGCACCATGGGCGACGGCGTCGGCACCGGTGGCTTCAGCAATCTCGACCAGACGTTTCGAGATCAGCGGGCGGGCGATGGATGTGCCCAGCAGATACAGCCCTTCGTACTGCGCGTTGGCACGGAACATCGGGAAGACGAAATCGCGGACGAATTCCTCGCGGATATCCTCGATATAGATGTTCTCGGGCTTGATCCCCAGCAGCTCGGCCTTTTTGCGGGCGGGCTCCAGCTCTTCCCCCTGACCCAGATCGGCGGTGAAGGTCACGACCTCACAGCCATACTCGGTCTGCAGCCATTTCAGGATGATCGAGGTATCAAGGCCACCGGAATAGGCCAGAACAACTTTCTTGGGCGCGGACATCTGACTTCCCTTTATGCGTAGAACGACTGGCCCCTAGCGGGTTTTGGACGCGGGGGCAAGCTGCGTGGATTGACGCAGGCAGGGAATTGGGGTGAAACAAGGGGATAACGAACAAGGATTGGTTGAGAGGGCAGAATTTATGCTGGGTTGGAAGATTTTTGCGCATTCGGTTCGGATGGTGTTTGGCAACCTGCAACAAGTTCTGCAGATCACGGTCGGTCCGGCGCTGATCGGGGCGGTCGCCATCGTGGCGATCTTCATGGCGCTGGGCATTCCGCCTGAAGTATTCGAAACGTCGCAAACAGGGTTTCCCGAAGGTGTCTCAACAGGTTCATTTCTGATGTTCCTGTTCAGCGCGATTGCGGTGATCTTAGTCATCATGTTCTGGATCGCGGTATCCTGGCACCGCTTTATCCTGTTGGAAGAATACCCCAGCGGTATTCTCCCGACATTCCGGTTCGATCGCATTCTCGCCTATTTCGGACGGCTTCTGTTATTGGGGCTGATGTTGATCATCGGGTATTTTCCGGCGGGTATGGTCTTGTCCGCCGTTGGTGGTGGATTGGCGCTGGGACTGATCATTATCTACGTCCTGTTCCTGTTGGTCTGCTTCTATCGGCTGTCGATCATTCTGCCCGCTGCGGCCATCGGTCATCCGATCACATTGGCTGAAGCGTGGAACAGCACACGTGAGACGGGTGGCGCGATCCTGTTAATGCTGCTGGTTGCCTTTGTGTTTCAACTGATCGTTCAGTTTCTCTTCACGCTACTGGCCTTCATCCCGATCCTTGGGCCGTTGCTGTCGGTGTTTTTGGGAACGCTTGTTCTGCCGATGATCAATGTCAGCATCCTGACCACCATGTACGGCATTTTCATCGAAAAACGCGAACTCACCTGATTGGTCGTACACATATGTATTCCTTGCTCTTTTAGTCGGGATCAGTCAGTGACTGCGGTATGACCGACTTCATGACCCGCGCCCGCGCTGCCGAACAGGCGATGCGCTCTGTCTTTCCTGTGACGCCGTTGCAGCGCAATGCCCATCTGTCCGACCGCTATGGCGCCGATATCTGGCTCAAGCGCGAGGATCTGAGCCCGGTACGCTCCTACAAGATCCGCGGCGCGTTCAACGCGATGCGCAAGCAGCAGGGGCAGGACCTGTTTGTCTGTGCCAGTGCGGGCAATCATGCGCAGGGCGTGGCGTTCATGTGCAAGCATCTGAACGTCAAAGGCGTGATCTTCATGCCGGTGACCACGCCGCAGCAGAAAATCCAGAAGACCCGCATCTTTGGTGGCGACAATATCGAGATCCACCTGACCGGCGACTATTTCGACGACACTCTGGCCGCCGCGCAGGACTGGTGTGCCGGGCAGGGCGGGTACTTCCTGTCGCCCTTTGACGATGCGGATGTGATCGAAGGGCAAGCCTCGCTCGCAGTTGAGATTGAGGCACAGCTGGGCCACGTGCCCGATCATGTGATCCTGCCGGTCGGCGGTGGAGGCATGTCTGCCGGTGTCGCGACCTGGTTCGGGGACCGCAGCCATTGCCTGTTTGTGGAACCGGCGGGCGGGGCCTGCCTGCGCGCGGCACTGGCGGCGGGGCATCCGGTGGCGCTGGATCATGTGGACAATTTCGTTGATGGCGCAGCCGTGGGACGGATTGGCGAGAAGCCTTTTGACCTTCTGCGGGACCGCCACCTGTCGGACGTGCTGACCCTGTCCGAAGACCGCATTTGCACCACCATGATCGAGATGCTGAATGTCGAAGGCATCGTCCTGGAACCTGCTGGTGCGCTGGCGATTGAGGCCATCGGCGATGTGCAAAGCTTTATCCGTGGCAAGACCGTGGTCTGCGTCACCTCGGGCGGCAATTTCGATTTCGAACGCCTGCCCGAGGTCAAGGAACGGGCGCAGCGTTACTCGGGTGTCAAGAAATACTTCATCCTGCGCCTGCCACAGCGCCCCGGTGCGTTGAAGGAATTCCTTGGCATCCTCGGCCCCGAGGACGATATCGCCCGGTTCGAATACATGAAGAAATCGGCCCGCAATTTCGGTTCGGTCCTGATCGGTATCGAAACCCGCAAGCCCGAGAATTTCATGCGCCTGTTCGCGCATCTGGATGATGCCGGGTTCACCTATACCGACATTACCGAAGACGAAACGCTGGCGCAGTTCGTGATCTAGGCCAGATGTTCGGCCAGCCCGGCCTCGAACGCTTGTTTGGACTGATCAAAAGCGGCGATGATTTCGGGCAGATCAACCTGTGCCCCCTCACCAGCGGCAGCGCGGCGTTCGCCGTCCTGACACAGTTTCGAGAATTGGTCGAATCCCAGGCTTAGCGCGCTGCCCTTCAGAAAATGCAGATTCTGTTCGATCTGCAGGCGGGCGGTGTCCTGATGCAGGCGGGCGATGGCTTCCTGCACTTCCTCCAGAAAGATCTGGATCACCTCATCGAATTCATCTGCGCCAACCTCGTCGCGCAATTGTTTGACCCTGGGCCAGTGAATCATGACGACCCCATGCATCCATCCGCTTTGCCCAAGTGTTACGCCCCGCAGGTAAAGGACGGGTTAAGGCCGCCTTACGCTGGGGAAGGCTTAGTTTTCACCGGATGTTAAATGTCAGGGGCCTAGGAACAGACAGTTGAAGCGGTGCAGGGATTCGAGTGTGTCGGGAACCAGTCAAGCCGAGACCAGGGTCGATCTGGACTTTGGCGCGATCCGGAAGGTGCTGATCGTTGATGACAGCCGCCTGCAGCGGCGCATTCTGGCGGCCTCGCTCAAGAAATGGGGCTTTGAAGTGATTGAGGCCGACAGCGGGGCCGAAGCGATCGAGATTTGCCAGACTGATCTGCCCGATCTCGTCCTCAGCGACTGGGTCATGCCGGGGATGAGCGGGCTGGAATTCTGCCACGCCTTCCGCGCGCTGGGCCATGATCGCTACAGCTATTTCATCCTGCTGACCTCAAAAAGCGAAAAGCAGGAGGTCGCACAGGGGCTGGATGCCGGGGCCGATGATTTCCTGATCAAGCCGCTTGAAGCGGATGAGCTGCGCGCGCGTATTTCGGCCGGGGCGCGCATTCTGGATATGCAGCGTGAGCTGTCCGAGAAGAACAGCATGATCGAATCGGCGTTGGCGGAGCTGCGAGAGGTGCATGACGCCATCGACAAGGACCTGATACAGGCCCGCAAGATTCAGGAATCGCTGGTGCCCGAGCTTACGCGCCGCTTTGGCAATTCGCAGGTCAGCCTGCTACTGAAACCCTGCGGCCATATTGGGGGTGATCTGGTGGGGATGTTCTCTCCGGGCGTCAACCGGCTGGGGTTTTACAGTATCGACGTGTCGGGGCATGGCATCACATCGGCCATGATGACCGCGCGGTTGGGCGGATATCTGTCGAGCACGCATTTCGACCAGAATGTCGCGATGGAAAAGCGGTTCAACAAATTCTACGCGCTGCTCCCGCCCGAGGAGGTGGCGGCGCTGCTCAATTCCCGCCTGATGGCTGACGCGGGGGTCGAGGAATATTTTACCATGGTCTACGCCATCATCGACCTGCGCAACGGGCACCTGAAAATGGTGCAGGCGGGGCATCCGCACCCCTTGCTGCTGCGGCACGACGGCAGTACCGAGTTTCTGGGTGAAGGCGGCCTGCCCATCGGCCTGCTGCCGGATGTGCCGTTCCACCAAACCGAAACCTATATGCAGCCGGGCGACAAGCTGCTGCTCTATTCCGATGGCTTCACCGAATGCCGGTTGGCCGATGGCAACCTTCTTGACGATGACGGGCTGTGCCGGATGGCCTCGGACTGTATCTCGGGCCGGTCAGGCCCCGAGTTTCTGGACGACATGTTCTGGCGTCTGACTCAGGTGATGGCACCGGGCGAAGGCATGGAAGATGATGTCTCGGCCGTGTTTTTTGAATTTGGTGGAACCTGATTTTCGGGCCAGACGTATCGAGCGGTCATCATACAACGACGCAGGTTAACGCGGCATATGAAGGCTAAACTATGGGAAAACAAATGAATGGTGCCTCAAGAGGGACTCGAACCCCCGACCTTGTCCTTACGAAGGACCTGCTCTACCAGCTGAGCTATTGAGGCAGCGACACGTCGTTTAAACACAGACATGGGCTTTGTCCAGATGTGAGCGGCGCAGTTTTGCGGGGCATGCCCCTCGGGATGCAACCGGTTGCGATGCTGCTAAAGCCCCCGCAGGTGAAGACCGGCAAAATGGCGGTCGCCGGCATTGCCCAGCATCTCCACCGCATCTGCGGTATCCATCCACAGCGCTTCGTGAAACGGCTCGGATGGGGGGCCGATGCGTCGGACGGGGCGGGCGCGGTAGATCAGGCAGATTTTCTCGGCCCAGAGGTCATATTCCGGCATATAGGTGAACCGACGAAACGCGCCGACGCGGCGGGGGGTGGCGATGTGCCAGCCGGTTTCCTCATACACTTCGCGGTGCAGGGCGGTGATCGGGGATTCGCCCGGATCAATGCCGCCGCCGGGCAGTTGCAGATCGGGGCCGGGTTCCATCTGACAGGTCAGCAGCAGGTGCCGTTTGCGGGGCAGCAATGCATAAACGCCCACGCGCCGCGTGTACCGGCGCCCGTTCTGTGGGGTTTCACCAAACCGTCGGATCATGTATGGCCCCTTTCAACCCGGTTTGTTGGACTTATATGGTGGCGGTATGCCAACCTGTGGCGTGTAAGGAAACCCCATGTCTATTGGAACGAAAATCGCGTGGGACGACACCGTCCTGCCCTTTCAACTTGATGTCTCGGATATGCGCGGCCGTGTGGCGCGGCTGGACGGGGTGCTGGACGGCATCCTGAAACAGCACGACTATCCCGAAAAGGTCGAGGCGCTGGTGGCCGAGATGGCCCTGCTGACCGCTCTGATCGGCCAGACTGTTGCGCTGCGCTGGAAGCTGTCGTTGCAGGTGCAGTCCAAGGGGCCGGTGCAGATGATTGCCACCGACTATTATGCGCCGCAGGAAGACGGCCAGCCCGCCCAGATTCGCGCCTATGCCAAGTTTCACCCGGACCGTCTGACCGATGGCACGCCTTTCGATCAGGTGGGCGAGGGGTATTTCGCCATCATGATCGACCAGGGCAAGGGCACGCAGCCCTATCAGGGTATCACTCCGCTGGCTGGCGGATCGCTCAGCGCCTGTGCCGAGGCTTATTTTGCGCAGTCCGAACAGCTGCCAACCCGGTTTTCGCTGAGTTTCGGGAAATCGACCGAGCCGGGCATCGGCGAACATTGGCGCGCGGGTGGGATCATGTTGCAGCACATGCCCAAGGCGTCGCCGTTCGCCGCAAGTGGCGAGGGTAGCGGTGACATTCTGACCGCCACCGATCTTGTCGACGGGGAAGAGGGTGAGAACTGGGGCCGTGTGAATATCCTGCTCGACACAGTCGAGGATCTGGAACTGATCGGCCCGTCCGTCGCACCGACCGATCTGCTGATCCGGTTGTTTCACGAGGAACAGCCGCGTGTTTACGGTGCGCAGCCGGTGCATTTCGGCTGTACCTGTTCCGAGGATCGCGTTCGGCAAAGCCTGTCGATCTATTCGGCGCAGGATATCGCCAAAATGACCACGGATGAGGGCACGGTCACCGCCGATTGCCAGTTCTGCGGTGCCCATTACGTGCTGGACCCGCGCACCGTGGGTTTTGACGCCGACGGCCCGGATGGCGCGTGACATTGTCCAACAGCTGACGGCGGCCCTGCGCCGCCCCGGCACCGGGTCCAGCGATTTCGATCTGAACCCGGATGTCGATCTGCCAGCGGGGCGGAAATTGCGCTCTGCCGGCGTGTTAGTGCCTGTTTCGCTGGTCGATGCGCAGCCTCGGGTGATCCTGACCAAACGCTCATCAGCGTTGAAACACCACCCCGGTCAGATCGCGTTTCCGGGCGGCAAACAGGACGAAACGGATGCCGATGTCACCGCTGCAGCCTTGCGCGAGGCACGGGAAGAGATCGGCCTGCCCTCTGATCTGCCGCGAATTCTGGGCCATCTGCCGGTTCATGAAACGGTGACCTCGTTTTCGGTCACTCCGGTGGTGGCGGTGATTGAAGACGGCTTTGATCCGATCCCGGAACCGGGCGAAGTGGACGAGGTTTTTTCGGTTCCGCTTGCGCATGTGCTGAACCCGGCGAATTATGTGGTCGAATCGCGCCGGTGGCGTGGGCAGAGACGGTATTACTTCGCCGTGCCCTACGGCCCCTATTACATCTGGGGTGCAACGGCGCGCATTCTGCGGGGGCTGGCAGCGCGGATGAGTGAATGAGGCGGATCACTGAAGACTGGATCACGGCAGAGCCGACGCAAAAGGTCTGCGCAGCGTTGACCGATGCCGGGGCGCAGGCCCTGTTTGTGGGCGGATGCGTGCGCAATGCGCTGCTGGGTGCGCCAGTCTCGGACATCGACATTGCCACCGATGCGCGACCCGAACGGGTGATGGAACTGGCGCAGGCGGCGGGGCTGAAACCGGTTCCCACCGGCATCGACCACGGCACCGTCACCATCGTCAGCCATGGTATCCCGCATGAGGTCACCACCTTTCGCCGCGATGTGGAAACCGACGGTCGCCGCGCCGTTGTCGCCTATTCCGACAAGGTCGAAGAAGACGCCGCCCGCCGCGATTTCACCGTGAACGCGCTTTATGCCCGGCCCGATGGTTCAATCCTGGACCCGCTGGGCGGGCTGCCCGATCTTCAGGCCCGCCGGGTTCGGTTCATTGGGCGGGCCGAGGACCGCATTCGCGAGGATTACCTGCGCACGTTGCGCTATTTCCGCTTTCACGCCTGGTATGGCGATGCGGATGCCGGGTTTGACCCCGACGCACTGGCCGCCATCGCCAGCACGCTGGATGGGTTGCAGGCCCTGTCGCGCGAACGTGTCGGGGCTGAGTTGTTAAAGCTGTTGGGTGCGCCTGATCCGGCGCCCTCGGTCGCGGCGATGCGCAGCGCGGGGGTACTGGCACAGGTTCTGCCGGGTGCGGATGACACGGCGTTGGCTGTCCTGATCCAACTGGAACAGGATGCGGGTGCAGCACCCGATCCGGTGCGCCGTCTGGCCGCAATTGCCCCGCCCGAGGCCGCCGCCACCTTGCGCCTGAGCCGCGCCCAGATGCAACGCCTGACCCGTATGCGGGACGAAGCCACCGGACCCGCCAGCATTGCGGAACTGGGCTATCGCAACGGGTCCGAAGGGGGGTTGAACGAAACCCTGCTACGCCACGCCTTTTTCGAAACCCCCTGGTCCGACGACCTGACCAAAGACCTGAAGCGCGGCGCGGCGGCCAGTTTTCCGATCCGTGCGGCGGACCTGATCCCGGATTTCTCGGGGCCTGCGCTGGGCCGCAAACTGGCCGAACTTGAGGCGCAGTGGATCGCATCCGGTTTTGCCCTGACGCGCAAGGAATTGCTGGCCAAGTGAAATTAAGTCTCAAAAGGGGATGACAAACCGGATCGTTTGTGGATAGGGTGCCCCTGTTACATGGAGGGAACGATGCGAATGTTTTACGGGATCTGGTTCGGCTAAAGCCTGAACACCTTAACCCGTAGGGGTGGTGTTTTGGCACCATCTTTCTTCGCACGTCCTATTTTCAGCTCAATCCGGAGCACCCCATGTTTCGCTATTTCGAAAACCTTGTAGACCCCTTTGTTGCCTATGATGAGGTCGACGCGCCGCCCACGCGGCTGTGGCCCTTCATGCTGGATTATTGCCGGCCGTTTTACCGCGTCTTTTTCTGGACAGGGCTGATTTCCATCATCGTGGCCGGGGTCGAGATCGGCCTGATCTACTATATGGGCCGCGTCGTGGACTTGCTGAGTGGTACTCCGGCGCAGGTCTGGCAGGCGCACGGGACAGAACTGTTGCTGATGGCGGCGTTCATTCTGGTGCTGCGGCCCTTGCTGCATGTGGTCGATGTGCTGTTGCTCAACAACGCGATCCTGCCCAATGTCGGCACGCTGATCCGCTGGCGGGCGCATAAACAGGTGTTGCGTCAATCGGTTGGCTGGTTCGAAAATGACTTTGCCGGGCGCATCGCCAACCGGATCATGCAGACCCCGCCCGCTGCGGGTGAGGTGGTGTTTCAGGTCTTCGACGCGATCTCATTCTCGCTGGCCTATTTGATCGGGGCGGCGATCCTGTTGATGGCGGCGGACCCGCGTCTGCTGCTGCCGTTGCTGATCTGGTTTGCGCTTTACGCCCTGCTGGTGCGCTGGACGGTGCAGCGGGTCGGCCCAGCCTCAAAGGCCGCGTCCGATGCGCGCTCGACCGTGACGGGGCGGGTGGTGGACAGCTATACCAACATCCATTCGGTCAAGATGTTCGCTCATGCCGATCAGGAACTGGATTATGCCCGCGAAGCGATCGAGGAAACCCGTCGGACCTTCCAGATCGAGATGCGCATTTTCACCATCATGGACGCGGTTCTGGTGACACTGAACGGGCTGCTGATCATTGGCGTTGTCGGCTGGGCCTTTACGCTATGGATGCAAGGCAGCGCCTCGGTCGGTGTGGTTGCGGCAGCCACCGCGCTGACGCTGCGGCTGAACTCGATGACCGGGTGGATCATGTGGGCGCTGACCAGTTTCTTCCGCCAGCTTGGCGTCGTGGCCGAGGGGATGGAGACCATCGCCCAGCCCATCACCTTGCTGGATGCATCGGAATCTGAACCCCTGCGCCTGTCCGATGGTCGGATTGAGGTTTGCGATTTGTCGCATCATTACGGTCGTGAAACCGGTGGGCTGGATCATATCAATCTGGTGATTCACCCGGGCGAAAAGATCGGCCTGATCGGGCGGTCGGGGGCCGGGAAATCGACCCTGGTCAAGCTGCTTTTGCGGTTCTACGACGTGGAACGCGGTGCGATCCTGATCGACGGGCAGAACATCGCGCAGGTCACGCAGGACAGTCTGCGCAGCCACATCGGTATGGTCCAACAGGACAGCGCGCTGCTGCACCGCTCGGTCCGTGACAACATCCTGTATGGCCGTCCCGACGCGACTGAGGATCAGATGATCGCCGCCGCCAAACAGGCCGAGGCGCATGAGTTCATCCTCGACCTGCAGGACCCGCAGGGGCGCACCGGCTATGATGCGCATGTGGGTGAACGGGGCGTGAAACTGTCAGGTGGCCAACGGCAGCGGGTGACGCTGGCACGGGTGATCTTGAAGGACGCGCCGATTCTTTTGCTGGACGAAGCGACCTCTGCCCTAGATTCCGAGGTTGAAGCCTCGATTCAGGAGACGCTGTACGGCATGATGCAAGGCAAGACCGTGATCGCCATTGCCCACCGACTCAGCACCATTGCGCAGATGGATCGCATTCTGGTGATGGATGCGGGCCGCATTGTCGAAGAAGGCGCCCATGCGGACCTTCTGGCGCAGGGTGGGCTTTACGCGCAGTTCTGGGCGCGGCAATCAGGGGGCTTCATGAACCCGGAGGCCGCGGAATGAGAATCGCCGACCTGATCCAGCCCTTCAAAACGACCGAGACGCCCCCGCCGCAAACGCTGGGGGCGTTTATTCGCTGGTGCCTGACAGGGTCCTGGCCGATGCTGTTCGTGGCCGCGTTCTTTTCGGCCTCGGCGGGCGTGATGGAGGCCGGAACGGCGTGGATACTGGGCCGCGTGATTGACATTGCCACCGCCAGCGGGCCGGATCAGTTTCTCGCGGGTGGGAATCTGTGGATGATCCTTGGCGCGGTGGCGTTCTTCATGCTGCTGCGCCCGGCGCTGTTTGGGCTGTCATCGCTGTCGAACAACTATGTCGTCATGCCGAACCTGCCGCCTTTGATTCTGGCCAAGCTGAACCGCTGGACGCTGGGCCAGTCGGTGACCTATTTCGACGATGATTTCGCCGGGCGGATCGCACAGAAACAGATGCAGACCTCCTCGGCGCTGACCTCGGTCGTGTCTGAAACCATCAGCGCGATTGTGTTTGCGTTGGCCTCATTGGCCGGGTCTTTGCTTTTGTTAGGGTCTATTCATCCGCTGGTGATGCTGCCCTTTGCCGGTTGGCTGGTGGTCTATTTCCTGCTGATCCGCTGGTATCTGCCGCGCATTCGGAAACGCTCGGCGGCGCGGGCCGGGGCGCGGGCGATGGTGACCGGTCAGGTGGTCGATACGATCACCAATATAAAAACCGTCAAACTCTTCGCCCATTCCGCGTTCGAGGATCAGGCCGCGCGCGATTCCATGGTCGATCTGCGCGACAAGTCGCTGGAATTCGGTAAGCTGTCGGCCAGCTTCCGGTTCATCCTGATGGTGCTTGCCGGGGTCCTGCCCGTGTTGCTGTTGGGCGCGACGCTGCTGCTGTGGCAGGCCGGGTCGGCGACCACCGGCGATATCGTCGCCGCGGGCGCCGTGTCCATCCGTATCGCGCAGATGACCGGCTGGGTCAGTTTCACGCTCATGGGGCTTTACGCCAATGTGGGTGAGGTTGAAAACGGCATGAAAACCCTGACCAAACGCGACCGGGTCGAGGATACGCCCGGCGCGCAAGAGCTGCGCGTGCCGCACGGACAGATCGATTATCAGGATGTCAGCTTTGCCTATGGCCGCGATATCGGTGGGGTCTCGCATCTGGACCTGACCATCCAGCCGGGTGAAAAGCTGGGGATCGTCGGCGCATCTGGCGCGGGGAAATCGACGCTGGTTTCGTTGCTTTTGCGGCTCTATGACAGGGAAAACGGCGCGGTTTTGATTGATGGTCAGGATGTCTCGGCCGTTACGCAGGACAGTTTGCGCCGTCAGATCGGGATGGTCACGCAGGAAACCGCGATGTTCAACCGCTCGGCCCGCGACAACATCCTGTATGGCAATCCGAATGCCACTGAAGACGCCCTGATCGCTGCCGCCCAAAAGGCCGAAGCGCATGAGTTCATCCTTGGTCTGCAGGACGCGCAGGGGCGCAGCGGCTATGACGCGCATCTGGGCGAACGAGGCGTCAAGCTGAGCGGTGGACAGCGTCAGCGGATCGCACTGGCCCGCGCCATCCTCAAGGACGCGCCGATTCTGGTACTGGATGAGGCGACCTCGGCCCTGGATTCCGAGGTTGAGGCCGCGATCCAGACCGCCTTGCATCGGGTGATGGAAGGCAAGACGGTTCTGGCCATCGCGCACCGACTGTCAACGCTCAGCGAGATGGACCGGATCATCGTGCTGGATCACGGGCGGATCGTGGAAAACGGCACACATGAGGTGCTGTTGGCGCAAAATGGCCTCTATGCGCGGTTCTGGCATCGTCAGTCCGGTGGCTTCATTCAGACCGAGGCGGCGGAATAAGGGTTTTTTTACCGACCCAGCCCGGCTATCAGGCCAGCCATGACGCAGGAATTCACCATTCAACGCCTTGGGCATCAGGGCGACGGCATCGCCGACGGCCCGGTTTACGCCCCACGCACCCTGCCGGGTGAGGTGGTGAGTGGTACGTTGGTCGATGCGCTTCTGACCGATATCCGCGTGCAGGCGCCTTCGGATCATCGGGTGAAAGCGCCCTGTCGCCATTACAAAGCCTGCGGCGGTTGCCAGTTACAGCACGCCGCTGACGATTTCGTCGCGCATTGGAAGGTTGAGATCGTCCATAACGCGCTGGCCGCGCAGGGGGTGGAGGCGCCGATGCGGCCAATCCATACCTCGCCCGAACGCTCGCGCCGTCGGGCCACAATCGCGGTGCGGCGCACGAAAAAGGGGACATTGGCCGGATTTCATGGCCGGGCGTCCGATACCATCACCGAAATCCCCGATTGCCACCTGCTGGACCCCGCCCTGATCGCCGCCATCCCGGTGGCCGAGGCGCTGGCGGTCCTTGGCGGCAGCCGCAAAGGTGTTCTGGCGGTGACCCTGACTTTGTCCGAGGCCGGGCTGGATGTTGCGGTGAAAGGTGGCAAACCGCTGGACGGGCCGCTGGAATTGGCGCTGGCGCAAGCGACCGAGAAACACGGGCTGGCGCGGCTCAGCTGGGACGGCGAAGTGATCGCCATGCGCCGCCCGCCTGCGCAGCAGTTCGGAGCCGCCGCCGTTATTCCTCCGCCCGGCGCTTTCTTGCAGGCGACGAAGGACGGAGAACAGGCTCTATTACAGGCTGTTTCCGAGACAATCGCGGGTGCCAAGCGAATTGTCGATCTGTTTGCCGGATGCGGCACGTTCTCTTTGCCTTTGGCGCAAGATGCTGAAATCCACGCCGTTGAAGGCGAGGCCGCGATGACCCATGCCTTGGATCAGGGTTGGCGCAAAGCGCAGGGCCTGAAACGCGTGACAACCGAGGCGCGCGACCTGTTCCGCCGTCCGCTGATGCCGGATGAGCTGAAATCCTTCGACGCCGTGGTTCTGGACCCGCCCCGCGCGGGGGCCGAGGCGCAGGTGCAGGAACTGGCACAGGCGCAACGCCCGGTCATCGCCTATGTGTCCTGCAACCCGGTGACCTTTGCCCGCGACGCAAAAACGCTGGTTAACGCGGGATACACCCTTGAATGGGTACAGGTGGTTGACCAGTTTCGATGGTCGTCACACACCGAACTTGCCGCGCGGTTCACCCTGAACCCCGCCAAGCGATCAGATTAGGAGGCCGCCGGACATGGGCGTAACCCAGCGTTTGCAGACCGTTATCGAAGCGCCGGCCTTTGGGCGGTTCATCACCGGTGTGATCATCTTCAACGCCGTGTTGCTGGGGATGGAGACCTCGCCCGCCCTGATGGAAACGATGGGCCCGCT
Organism: Ruegeria sp.; assembly: GCF_028066395.1. GTDB lineage: Bacteria > Pseudomonadota > Alphaproteobacteria > Rhodobacterales > Rhodobacteraceae > Ruegeria. The sequence goes on along the minus strand of NZ_JALCBM010000006.1, from coordinate 57,306 downwards.
GATTGTCACCCTCGATTCGATCTGCCTGTCGATCTTCGTGGCCGAGATTGCGATGAAACTGATCGCCACCGGGCGGCGGTTCTTTCACAGCGGCTGGAATATCTTCGATTTCCTGATCGTCGGCATCGCGCTGGTCCCCGGTGGCGCGGGCCTGTCGGTGCTGCGGGCGCTGCGAATTTTGCGGGTTCTGCGCGTCATCTCGGTCGCGCCGCGCCTGCGGCGGGTGGTGGAAGGCTTCATCTCGGCCCTGCCGGGCATGGCCAGCGTGTTCCTGTTGATGACCATCATCTTCTATATCGGCGCGGTGATTGCGACCAAGCTGTTCTCGCACAGCTTCCCGGACTGGTTCGGTGATCTGGGCCTGTCGGCCTATACGCTGTTCCAGATCATGACGCTGGAAAGCTGGTCCATGGGCATCGTGCGCCCGGTGATGGAGGTCTATCCCTATGCCTGGATGTTCTTCGTGCCCTTCATCATGGTCACCACTTTTGCCGTGGTGAACCTGCTGGTTGGTCTGATCGTGAACTCGATGCAGGACGCCCACCATGCCGAGGATGAGGTGAAAACCGACGCCTACCGGGACGAGGTTCTGGAGCGTCTGGAAAACATCGAACGCCGTCTGGTCGAGCAATCCAACAGCAAAAAGTGATTTCAGTTTTTACCGATTTTGGCATAATGCTTGGAAAAAAACATGAGCAGGCAGTAGAAAAATGGATCGTCGAGCATTTGGATTGGGGGCGATGGCAACGCTGAGCCTTTCGGCTTGTGCCTCAGCCAGTCCCAGATTTCTGGCATATGATGGGCCCGAAGTGACCTCTCTGGTCATCAACAAGGGCGCGCGCAAAATGTATCTTTTGCATAACGAGCAGATTCTGAAGGAATACAAGGTCGATCTGGGCTTTGCGCCCAAGGGCACCAAGACCAAGCAGGGCGATGGTCGCACGCCCGAGGGGACCTATCGGATCGACCGCCGCAACCCCAACAGCCGTTACCACCTGTCGCTGGGCATTTCGTATCCAAACTCGAATGACATCGCGCAGGCCAAGGCGGCGGGTGTTGATCCAGGTGGCGACATTTTCATTCATGGTCAGCCCAACAGGCGGTCTGAACGGAAACGTGCGAAAAAGACGCCGGATTGGACGGCGGGCTGCATCGCGGTCACCAATGAAGAGATCGAAGAGATCTATGCCATGGTTAACCGCGGCACGATCATCACCTTGCGCCCCTGATTTACAGGGGTTTCCAGTCGGAAAAGCCAAACAGCAGGTAGTCGCGCTGATACACTTCGGCTGCCTGCGCCTCTAATTCCGGATCATAGATTTCGGACAGGTCATAGGGCGTGTCAGGTTGCCGAGCGTGTGGAGCGGGCGGATTCGGATGGCCAACCTGCTGCGCCAGTTGCTGCAGGCCGGTTGCAATCTCTTCCTCCCGCAGGATCAGGTCGGGCATGGCGAAACCGGCCATGCCTTGCAGCGTTTGCGCCTGACTGCACCACAGCCCGTCCACCCGGATCGGGGTCTGGCCCGCAAGGATATGGCCCAGCATGGTCAGAAATCCCGAAAATGCCGCCCGGTGCTGGTCGGCCGAATAATCCGCATCTTCAAGCTGTTCGGGCAGGGGCAATTTGTACCGATTGCGCAGCATGTTGCGGATTCTGACATAAGCCCCAGGCCCGGTGCTTAGGATGCGTTGGCAGAACACCTCATGCGCGCGGGCCAGCGGATGGCGCAGCACTGTGAACTTGCGGTGACGGGGATTGGCCCGCATCCAGCGCTGCATCTGTTTCTGGTTCCGCCCGGTGATCAGCTCATCCGGAGGTATGCGATCCAGATCGGCCAGCCATTGCGCAACCGCGCCCTCGGGCCCGCCACGCACCGGCAGGTACAACAGCGGCGTTTCCCGCGCAGCGATGTATTGGGACACCGCGGGCCCGCGCCGGGGCTCGAAATTGGGCGTGCGGTGCAGGTTGAACATGTCCAGATTGGCGACGGCCTGCTCCATCTCGTCCGGGTTGGTCACCTTGGACAACGCGCCAGCAGGGTTCTGGCGTTTGAGATGATCATTCGGTGCCTCCAACCGTGCGCTGACGCCCAGCCAGGATGCGAGGCCGTTCAGAACCCCGGTGTCGTTCAGATCATCATAGCCGATGTAATAGGCGGTCTGCCCGGTTTTCTGCAGGTGGTTCAGCACGGTTTTCTGAAACCCCTGCCTCTGATCCAACTGGTCCGCGAATTGATCCGCGTCAAAGGTGACCTGCGTCGCGCGCCGCTGTTTGATGTTCACCAGCTTCCATTGCTTGGTCTCAACCGCGATTTTCCACGAGATATAGCTGTCCAGCGGGTTGCGCGTCAGGATGATCTTGGCACAGCGCGTGTCGTCCAGTGCGGGGATCAGTGCGCGGGCGTCATGGTCGCTGAAAAACCGAAAGCCGTTCATCTCTCCGGGCGCTGTGCGGATGGCGTCGAGCAGGGCCAGCGGGTCGCGGTCGCGGGTTTCCACCGTAAATCCCAGCAGATCGTCCAGTTTGGGCAGTCCGGCGAAATAGGGATTGAACGCCTCACCATGACAGGTGACCCCGTCCAGTGCGTTCAATTGTGATTCCAACAGGTTCGAGCCTGTGCGCATATCGGCCAGAACGATGAAATAGTCGAATTTTGAAGTCATCACAGGCTATTGCACCAGATAAGGTTTGCGGAATGGTTTGGCCTGTGTACCAAAAACGTCATCCACCGGGAAATCCCCCATCAGATAGGGGTGCATCCCCTGATTCTTGAGGTTTTGCAGGAATTTTCCGAACCCGCTCAGATCAACCATCTTGGGGGCCTCGGACAGGTGGCTGGGATGTGCGGTGCCGATTTCATCCAGTATGGCCTGTAACGCTTCCATCGGCGATTCGACGAAATCGGCCATCGACCAGACCCGGATTTTCGCCCGCGCGCCATAGGTTTCCAATATCTTCAACTGTTTCGATTCGATCTGCTGCAGGCGCGCGGCCTCGGCCCGGATGTCGGCGAAGTTCATGTTGGATCGGAACAGAGGAACCGCCCAGGCACCGGTGACGATCGAGATCTGGGCGTTCTTGTCGCGCGCCAGAAATTCGTTGATGCCCTGCCGGTCGCCGGGGCCGAACTGGAAACATTGCCGTTCGCCGCGCGTGTTCCAGATCAGGTTGGTCAGAAACGCGGTCGGATTGTAGTCGCGCAACGCCGCGCAATCGCTGAGCGCGCCATTCACCATCTCTTGCCCCTCGGCGAATTGGGCGTGCCCGGGGTGGTACAGATGCCCATGCACCCGTGCGCCGGTGGCATCGGTCAGCCAGTCCCCGAAATCCTCGAACACGTCGGCAAAGCCCTGAAACACGGAATAGGGATAGGCGGTCAGGCCGTATTCACTGCCATAATGGGGAAAGCGGCCTTGCATATACAGGCCATCGCGGCCACGCAGGCGTCGCTCGCTCGCTTTGGCGAAAATGCGGTCGATCTTGCCGGGGTTTGGCTCGGCAGGTTTGAGGGCGCAGGCCTGACCGGTCAGGAAGGTCTGAAACAGACGGTCCGCCTGCGGCCAGATCTTGCGGGCGACAAAACAGTCGGACCGGCGCAGCAATTGCAGGTGATCGTCGTAAAACACATGAGGTCGGCCCTGATGGTCGAACTTGGACAGGGTCAGGGACCGGCTTTCGATATGTGTGGAATAGAGCCGTGTCAGGGTCTGAAAATAGCTTTCATCCGGTATCCAGACCTGCCGGAAATAGCGGTCATAGACCTGACGTCTGGGGTCTTGCAGGATGGCGGACAGGGTTTGTCGGGTCAGGCACCACCATTGGCTGCCCATATGTGGCACCAGCCCATCGGGGATCGCGCGGCGCATGCCCAGCCGCCGCTGCAGGCGGACATAGAGGTCGAACAGCCACCGTTGTTTGCGCCAGGAAAACGGAAAGCGCAGGGTAAAGCGTTCCAGGTCCAGCCCGCCAACGGTCCATGTGACATCGCCGGTGGTGGCGCTTTCGATGAAATCGACGCGGGGGCGGTCGGCCAGATAGCGCACCAGCTCCTCGACCGGGCGCAGGGGCAGGCAGGCACCCGAGGACAGATAGACATGCCGGACATCTTCAAACTGGTCCAGCATCAGCGTGGCCGCAGATTGCGAGGCGGCGACGATCCCCCATCCGCCCCATTCACAGACATGCCGGTCACAAAACCGGATCAGCGGCTGATCGGCGCAGGCGGAAACAAAGTCGGAATAGGTGTGCTTGTCCACCTTGCGGTCCACATGGATGACAACCGGGCAGCCTGATGCTGTCCAATGGCGGGCGACCTGTTCGGCCCTGTCCAGCGCGGTGTGGACCAGCATGATGATGCCAAGGCTGCTCATGCCCAGTTCCCCTTGGACATCAGGCCCAGAATTTCCAGCTGGCGCCAGTTCAGATATTTCTCGGACCACGCGTTCCAGAACACGGGCCGGTCCTGCAACTGTTCGGCATAGGCGCGGTATTCGCCCGAGGCGCGGAAATGCTCACCGCGCTGCATCTCTTCGCGGGCTTTGTCGCCCAAAGTGTCGATCAGCTTGGCGTGCAGCAGGACGCCACTGGCCTTTTCGCCGCCGTCTTCATCGTAGACCAGATTCAGCCCGCGCGGCAGCAGCGAATGGGTCGAGCTGACATAGGCATAGCGCCGATGCCATTTGACCAGCGGGATCTTGTTCAGCGCCGGGGCCTTTGCGGGATTGTCCTGAAAGAACACCCGCGCGCGCGGCCCGCCCTGTATCCACAGATTGCCATAGGTCGGATTGCGCGAGATCACATAGTTGCCGGGATCGAACCAGGGCGCAATTTCGAACGGGTCCTGCCCGGGCTGGTATTTTGCCTCTTCGATCGGGCCTTCGGGATACATGTCGATCAGCATGGTGCCGAAATTGCGCACACCGGTGATGTCCAGCCAATCGGTCAGCGCGTTGATCGGGCGGGTATCGCAGAAGGGATAGACAAAGAACTCATCCGGGTCGACCGTCAGAACCCAGTGGTCATGGGCATAGGTGCGCAGCAGATAATTGGTCCAGTCCACCCCGAAGGCCGCCGCCTTGTAACTGGCCGTAGCATGCCAGAGCGAGACATCGGGCTGCGCGGCCAGATATTCGCCGGTGCCGTCATCGCTGTTGTTGTCGATAATCAGAAAGTGTCTGACGCCCAGCTTGCGGTAATAGGACAGGAAATAGGGCAGCCGGATCTTTTCGTTGCGCATGACGCTGACCAGCAGAACATCGTCCGGGCGGATGGCAGCGCTGTTGTCGTGAACCGGCTTCAATTCGTGCCGTTTGCGCAGGCATCGCAACAGGCGACGCTTGCGCCGCAGTCTCATGCGATAGGAATCCAGTAGGCTCACGCGACCATCCAACCCTTATTATACGCGAGCACGCCCGGGATGCCTGTAGTCAGAGTGGTGCCGGGCCATTGCTGTATTATGACACTTTCGAAGTTTGACAGGCAACGTATTTAAATGCCGTTATGATTTCAGGGTTTTTCCGGGCAGGGTTTTCCCCGTCCATCCGCCTGCGGTCATCAGTCCCAGACGTTCAAGATCCGCCCAGCCGGTATAGCGTTCCGATTGCGGCGTCCACAGGTCTGGCCCGCTTGCCACGTGGTCATAATAGTCGGTGAACTGGTCGGGGTCATGAAAGTGCTGCTTTCTGTCCTTCTCGATTTTGGATTTCCCGATGATCTCGGGCAGGAATTTCGTGTGCAGAAGAACCCCGGAAGGAGTTGCCCCGCTGGGCCCGTCATAGGCGGCGTTCAGATGTCGGGGCAAGGCCGAGTGGCAGGAGATCACGTAAACGTAGCGCCGGGACCAGCGCACCAGCGGGATCTTGTTCAATGTAGGTGATTTGCGCGGCGTATCAGCAAAGAACGCCCTTTCACGCGCGCCGCCCTGCACCCACAGATTGCCCAAGGGGGCTTGCCGCTGGCTGCGGTAGGGGCCGCTGTCAAACCAGTTCAGGATCTGCGTCGGATCGGTATCGGGTTCATATGTCTGGGTCCCCAGCGGCCCTTTGGGATAAAGGTCCAGCATCAGCGCGCCAAAGGCATCTTGCCCCTGATCCTGCAACCATGCGGTCAGGTCGCGCAGGGATGCGGTGTCGTGATGGGCGTAGACCAGCAGTTCATCTGCGTCCACCGTCAGGGTCCAGTGGCCATGCCCGTACCGCATTTGCAGCCAGGTCAGCCAATGAACGCCATAGCGTGACGCGCGATAGCTGGCATCAGTCTGCCAGAGCGAGACATCGGGCTGATCCGCCAGATACTCGGCGGTTCCGTCATCGCTGCCATTGTCGACCATCAGAAAATGATCCACCCCCAGCGCCCTGTAATGACGGAAAAACCACGGCAGGCGCGTGATTTCGTTGCGCACGGTGGTGAAGGCCAGAATGGCACCCGGCGCGATTAGCCGGGTGCGGTCGGACAGGCAGGTCAGGTCATGTCGGCTGCGCACCGAATGCCACAACAGACGTTTGCGTTTCAGGCGCAGGCGGTATTTCTGCAGCCAACCGATGGGGGGCAGCGTCTGGTCCGGGCCTGACGTCATGCCCGCATCATTTCTCGTAATGGCCGTTCTGATGCCACCGCCATGCATCGGCGATCATCGTCTCTAACGTTGATCTTTTTGCCCGCCAGCCCAGCTCGGTCTCGGCCCGGACCGAGCCTGAGACCAGCTTGGTACAATCCCCCGCACGGCGCGGACCGACAGAGTATGGGACGGGCCGGTTGGTGACGGCTTTGGAATGCTCGATCACCTCCATCACCGAGAACCCGGACCCGGTGCCCAGATTGAACACCCGGCTTTCCTTGCCCTGCTCCAGCCAGTCCAGCCCCAGAATATGCGCATCCACCAGATCGCAGACATGGACATAGTCGCGGATACAGGTGCCGTCGGGCGTGTCGTAATCGGTGCCGAACACCGTCAGCCCGTCGCGTTTGCCGTCGATGGCGTCCAGCATCAGCGGCACCAGATGGGTCTCGGGGCGGTGGAATTCACCGATCTCGCCCTCCGGGTCTGCGCCAGCGACGTTGAAATAGCGGAAGATCACATGGTTCAGCCCATAGGCGGCCTGAAAATCACGCAGGATATCCTCGATCGCCCGTTTCGAGGCGCCATATGCGTTCAGCGGGTGCTGGGCCGAGTCCTCATTCAGCACCACATTGTCCTGATCGCCATAGGTGGCGCAGGTTGACGAGAAGACGAAGTTGCGACAGCCCGCGGCCACCGTCGCCTCGATCAGGGTCAGCGAGCCCATGACGTTGTTGGCCCAGTATCTGCCGGGTTCCGACATCGCCTCACCCACCTGGCTGAGGGCGGCGAAATGCATCACGGCGGCGGGTTCGTATTTGGCAAAGACCTCATCCAGACGGGCGCGATCCATCAGATCGCCTTGTTCGAACGGGCCGAACTTCACCGCGTCCTGCCAGCCGGTGTTCAGATTGTCATAGGTGACGGGCACATAACCCGCCTGTGCCAGCGCCTTGCAGGCGTGCGAGCCGATATATCCGGCGCCGCCGGTGACGAGTATATGTTTCATTCCAGCCCCATCGCGGTCATCATCTCTTCGATCTTTGCCACGTCCTGCGGGTTGTTCAGTTCCCAGAACTGGCGGTCCTTGGCTTCAACCTCGACACACAGGACTTTGCGGCCGTTTTCCATGAACCGCAGCTGTTCCAGACCCTCAAGGGTTTCCAGCGGGCCGGTGGGCCAGCCGGGATAAGCGGCCAGCGCGTCGGGACGGTAGGCATAGACCCCAACATGGTGGAAAACCGGCGTCTGATCGGCGCTGGCATAGGTGTCCGAGGTATAGGGGATCACCTCCTTCGAGAAATAAAGCGCGCTGTGATCCGCGCCGAACACCGCCGTGGTGCCGCCGACCCGGCCATTCTTGCGGTCGTTCAACAGCCCGTTCAGCGCATCGCCATCGCAGCGCAGGACGGGGGTGGCGATTTCCGCATCGGGCGCGGCACGCAGGCCAGTGATCAGGTCCTCGACAAACCAATGTGGCGTCAGCGGGGCGTCGCCCTGCAGGTTGACCACGATGTCATAACCGCCACCCAGCGCCGCATGCGCCTCGGCGCAGCGTTCGGTGCCATTGGCGCAGGTGTCCGAGGTCATCACCACCTCGGCCCCGAAGCCTTCGGACACCTCGCGGATGCAGTCGTCATCGGTGGCCACGACCACCTTGTCGACACCGGTCACCGACATTGCCGCGCGCCAACTGCGTTCGATCAGGGTCATCGCGTTTCCCGTGGCCCCGGTCAACGGCACCAAAGGTTTGCCCGGAAAGCGGGTCGAGGCATAGCGGGCGGGAATGGCGATCAGTACAGACATCAGGCTTCCTTCAATTCGACACCGGGGGCATAGGCGATAAAGAACGGGTTGGCGTACCCATCCTTGCCATAGGTCAGCGGGCTGTGATCGTCAAAGCGCACAACGTGCCCTCCGGCCCCGGCCAGCACGGCGTGGCCAGCGGCGGTGTCCCATTCCATTGTGCGGCCCACACGGGGATAGAGATCAGCCTCACCCGTCGCGACCAGACAGAACTTGAGCGACGATCCCGCGCTTTTGCTGTCTTTGACGCTGTATTTGTTGATGTAATCCTCGGTCGCCTGATCCCGGTGTGATTTCGAAGCCACGATCATCAGCGCCGAATTGTCCGGGTTAGAGACTGATATCGGTGTCACGTCGCCCGGAATGTCCTTGTTCAATGCGCCGGTTTCCTCGACCGCGCGGCCATCGGGCAAAGTGTAGAACATCCGCCCCCGGGCCGGGGCGTAAACCACGCCTCGGGTCGGAACACCGTTTTCGACCAGCGCGATATTTACGGTGAAATCGCCACGCCGGTTGATGAACTCCTTGGTTCCGTCCAGCGGATCAACAATCAGGAAGGTGTCGCCCTTTTCGGAATGCGACGCCGCCTGTTCTTCGGTCACCAGCAGGATATCAGGGAAGGCCGCGCGCAACCCGGTCGAGATCAGCGCATCCGCAGCCTCGTCTGCCTCGGTCACCGGGCTGGAATCGGATTTGACCTTTACGTCGAAATCGTCGGCCTCATAAATCTGCATGATCCGGTCGCCTGCCTCCAGCGCGAGACGTCGAATGACCGGGATAAGGGCGTCATAGGTCACAAAATGGCTCCGTGTTTCGTGGTTTGTTGATCCGAAATCGTCAGAGCCTTATGCTGTGACGGATACGGAACAGCAAGAATTTCGTGCCAGATTGACGGTGCCATAGCAGGAAAGTTCGGTCGAGTGTTTCAATACAAGCGCAATCAAACGCTGCTGGGCGGTGCCTTCACCACCGCCGAACTGGTCTTCCATGCGGTGGTGCGCAATGTGCGGGCACAGCACTCCAATGCGGTTCTGGCGATCATTATCAACATCATCCAGATCATTCTGGTCGCTTCGGTTTTTTATCTGATCATGTCCTTCATGGGCGCGCGGGTCGCCAAGATCCGGGGAGAGTTCATTCTGTATATCCTGTCGGGGATTTTCCTGTTCATTACCCACATCAAGGCAGTGGGCGCCATTGCCGGGGTGGGGGCGGGGAATAACCCGATGATGCTGCATTCGCCGATGAACATGATGGTGATGCTGATGGCGACTGCCTTCGGGTCGTTGTACACGCAGCTTGTGTCCATTCTGGTGATCTTGTTTGTCTATAGCGTCGCCGTTGCCCCGATTGAGATTCAAGAGCCCGGCGGAGCCTTCGCAATGCTGGTTCTGGCGTGGTTCACCGGCTGTTCGGTGGGGATGGTCCTGCTGGCGCTGACACCCTGGTTCCCCCGCGTGGCCAGCATTCTGAGCAACCTCTGGCGACGGTTGAACATGGTGTTTTCGGGCAAGATGTTCGTGGGCAACGCGCTGGGCGGTTTCATGCTGACCATGTTTGCCTGGAACCCGCTGTTTCACGTCATCGACCAATGCCGAGGCTTTGTCTTTCGCAACTATTTTCCGCGCAATTCCAGTTGGGAATACGCGCTTTGGGTCGGGATCATATTGCTCATGATCGGCCTGCTGGGCGAATTCTACACGCGCAAGCATGTGTCAAAAAGCTGGGATGCGCGCCGCTAGGTCGCCACGCGCAGGGTCAGGTTGATCCGCCCGCCTTTCGGCAGCAACCGGGATGAGCCGAACCGGATGCGGTCCACCCCGTGATAAGTCAGCCGCGCCGGGCCGCCCATGACCACCACATCGCCGGAGTTCAACCAGACCGCCTCGGTCTTGCCGCCGCGCGTGGTGTTGCCGATCCGGAACAGCGCGTCATCGCCCAGCGAGATTGAGACCACGGGCCAGGAAAAATCCGCCTCGTCCTTATCCTGATGCATCCCCATCTTTGTGCCTTCGCCGTAATAGTTGATCAGGCAGCAGTCGGGCAGCCGATCCGCATCTGCAACGTCCTGCCAGATGGATAGAATTTCATCGGGGATGGCGGGCCAGGCCATGCCTTTGGGGTGACTGGCCTGATACCGATAACCGGCGCTATCGGACACCCAGCCCAGCGGCCCGGCAGAGGTCATGCGCACCGACATCTGCTTGCCCGAGGCGGTGGTGGGTCGAAACAGCGGCGCAGATTTCAGAATCGGCCGCAGCCTGTCGACCAGAGCAGTCTGGGCTTCCGCATCCAGATAGCCTTTCCGGATATCGAATCCGCGCAAAAGCAGCCGTGTCATCGCGGAATCCCCATTCCTTACCAAATCCTTGCTAAAAAAGGCCTCAGATTCCCGAAAACCTGCATTTCTGAACGCTTGCAGGCTTTTGGTCCCGCCCTTATATACGCCGGGACGCGCGATGGTGTAGGGCCATTCGCGCACCACTGATCGGGGCAGGGATGCCATAACGGGTCCCGGCCTCGGGACATCGCCTTGAAGAGAAAGGGATTGCAAAAATGGGAAAAGTAATCGGGATTGACCTTGGGACCACCAACTCGTGTGTGGCGATTATGGACGGCTCGCAGCCGAAGGTCATCGAAAACGCCGAAGGGGCGCGGACCACGCCCTCGATCGTCGCCTTCACCGAAGATGAGCGTCTGGTCGGTCAGCCTGCAAAACGTCAGGCGGTCACCAACCCCGACAACACGATCTTTGGCGTCAAGCGTCTGATCGGTCGTCGTGTGGATGATGCCGAAGTCGAAAAAGACAAGAAAATGGTGCCGTACGCCATCGTTGATGGCGGCAATGGCGACGCGTGGGTCGAAGCCCGCGGTGAAAAATACTCCCCAAGCCAGATCTCGGCCTTCACTCTGGGCAAGATGAAGGAAACCGCAGAAAGCTATCTGGGTGAGGACGTCACGCAGGCGGTTATCACCGTTCCGGCCTATTTCAACGACGCACAGCGTCAGGCCACCAAAGACGCTGGTAAAATCGCTGGTCTGGAAGTGCTGCGGATCATCAACGAACCGACAGCCGCCGCGCTGGCCTATGGTCTGGACAAGGAAGAAACCCAAACCATCGCGGTTTATGACCTTGGTGGTGGTACCTTTGACGTGACCATTCTGGAAATCGACGACGGCCTGTTCGAGGTCAAATCGACCAACGGTGACACCTTCCTGGGTGGTGAAGACTTTGACATGCGCATCGTCAACTACCTGGCGGATGAGTTCAAAAAGGAACACGGTGTCGACCTGAGCCAGGACAAAATGGCCCTGCAGCGTCTGAAAGAAGCTGCCGAGAAAGCCAAGATCGAACTCAGCTCGACCTCGCAGACCGAAATTAACCAGCCGTTCATCTCGATGGGGTCGAACGGTCAGCCGCTGCACATGGTCATGAAACTGACCCGTGCCAAGCTGGAATCGCTGGTTGCGGACCTGATCAAGAAGTCGATGAAGCCTTGCGCGGCTGCTCTGAAAGACGCTGGTCTGTCGGCTGCTGACGTGGACGAGGTTGTTCTGGTCGGTGGTATGACCCGGATGCCGAAAGTGATCGAAGAGGTCACCAAGTTCTTCGGCAAAGAGCCGCACAAGGGTGTGAACCCGGACGAAGTGGTTGCCATGGGCGCCGCCATTCAGGCCGGCGTTCTGCAGGGCGACGTCAAGGACGTGGTTCTGCTGGACGTGACCCCGCTGTCGCTGGGCATCGAGACGCTGGGTG
>NZ_JALCBM010000006.1:43765-45086 GCF_028066395.1 Ruegeria sp. | reverse complement strand
GACGTGGTTCTGCTGGACGTGACCCCGCTGTCGCTGGGCATCGAGACGCTGGGTGGCGTGTTCACCCGTCTGATCGACCGCAACACCACGATCCCGACGAAAAAGTCTCAGGTCTTCTCGACCGCCGAGGACAATCAGAACGCCGTAACCATCCGCGTGTTCCAGGGTGAGCGTGAAATGGCTGCGGACAACAAGATCCTGGGTCAGTTCAACCTCGAAGACATCCCGCCCGCACCGCGCGGCATGCCTCAGATCGAGGTGACTTTTGACATCGACGCCAACGGCATTGTCTCGGTTTCGGCCAAGGACAAAGGCACCGGCAAAGAGCAGAAGATCACCATTCAGGCCTCGGGTGGTCTGTCCGACGAGGACATCGACAAGATGGTCAAGGACGCCGAAGAGAACGCGGAAGCCGACAAGGAACGCCGCGAGCTGGTCGACGCCAAGAACCAAGCGGAAAGCCTCATCCACTCGACCGAGAAGTCGATGGAAGAGCATGCCGACAAGGTCGATCCGACCACTATCGAAGCCATCGAGCTGGCGATTGCCGCGCTGAAGGACGAGCTGGAAACCGAAAATGCCGACAAGATCAAGTCGGGCATCCAGAACGTCACAGAAGCGGCGATGAAGCTGGGCGAAGCCATCTACAAGGCGCAAGCTGATGAGGGCGAGGACGAGCCTGCGGCGGCAGATGCTGCGTCGGGTGAGGATGACATTGTCGACGCCGAGTTCGAAGATCTGGACGACGACAAGCGTAACTAACGGGTAACCGGGCCACTGCGGGCCGGTCCGGTTGCCGGGCCGGCCCGACTACGTTGAGGCAGAAGGAAATACTGATGTCAAAACGCGACTATTACGATGTGCTCGGCGTAGCAAAGGGCGCATCGGCGGACGAGATCAAAAAGGGTTTTCGCAAGAAAGCCAAGGAATTGCATCCCGACCGCAACAAGGACAACCCGGATGCCGAGGCGCAGTTCAAGGAAGCGAACGAAGCCTATGACGTTCTGAAAGATGCCGACCGCAAGGCGGCCTATGACCGCTTTGGTCACGCCGCCTTTGAAAACGGCATGGGCGGCGGCGGTGGCCGTCCTGGCGGCGGCTTTGGTCAGGGCGATTTCTCCAGCGCGTTCTCGGATGTGTTCGACGATCTGTTCGGCGATTTCATGGGTGGCCAGCGGGGCGGCGGCGGTCGCCGCGCGGCGCGCGGGTCGGACCTGCGCTATAACCTGCGGGTGACGCTGGAAGACGCCTATGCGGGTCTGCAGAAAACCATCAATGTACCGACCGCCGTTGCCTGTTCCTCGTGCGATGGAACCGGGGC
>NZ_JALCBM010000006.1:34227-43665 GCF_028066395.1 Ruegeria sp. | reverse complement strand
AAACCATCAATGTACCGACCGCCGTTGCCTGTTCCTCGTGCGATGGAACCGGGGCTGAGGGCGGGGTTGAACCTACAACCTGTCCGACCTGTTCCGGTATGGGCAAGGTTCGCGCGCAGCAGGGCTTTTTCACCGTTGAACGCACCTGCCCGACCTGTTCGGGTCTGGGTCAGATCATCAAGAACCCCTGCAAATCTTGTAACGGCGCAGGCCGCGTGGAAAAAGAGCGCGCGCTGTCCGTCAACATCCCCGCTGGCGTCGAAACCGGCACCCGTATCCGACTGGCAGGTGAAGGTGAGGCCGGAATGCGCGGCGGCCCTCCGGGCGATCTCTATATCTTTGTTGAGGTGTCCGATCACAAACTGTTCGAACGCGACAGTGTGAATCTTTACTGTCGCGTGCCGGTCAGCATGGCCAAGGCGGCGCTGGGTGGATCGATCGAAGTGCCGACCATCGACGGTGGCCGTGGCCGTGTGCAAATCCCGGCAGGCAGCCAATCCGGTCGCCAGATGCGCCTGCGTGGCAAAGGCATGCCCGCGCTGCGTGGTGGTGGTATCGGCGACATGTTCATCGAACTGGCCGTGGAAACACCGGTCAACCTGACCAGTCGCCAGAAAGAGCTGCTGCGTGAGTTTGATGATTTGGGCGAAGATAACCACCCGGAATCAAAAAGCTTTTTCTCATCTGTCAAATCCTTTTGGGATGGGATGAAGGGTTAACAGGCCGCCGCCCAAAGGGGGCTCTGCCCCCGCCGCGGCAAGCCGCGACTCCCCCGGGATATTTGGGGCCAGATGAAGCAGGGGGTTCCATTCTTCATCTGGCTAAAAATATCCCGGAGCGCGAGGCAGAGCCTCGCAAATTGTTCTTGATTCTTGCGACCTCTCCTGAGATTGTCCGCCGCAACCGTTGGGGTGCCCTGATCGTGGGGCTGAGAGGTGCGTACGCGCTAACCCATCGAACCTGATCCGGGCAATACCGGCGTAGGGAACGGTCTTACATTGCGCAGACGTTTTCCATGCCCGTTGCCCACAGATGATGGAGCAACGATATGGCGCATATCGCTTTGACAATCGCGGGGTCTGACAGCGGCGGCGGCGCTGGCATACAGGCCGATCTGAAGGCGATGTCGGCATTGGGCGTGTTTGGCGCCAGTGTTATCACCGCCGTAACTGCCCAGAACACGCAGGCTGTGACCGCAGTTCATGGCATTCCGTTGGATGTGATTGCGGCGCAGATTTCTGCGGTGCTGAGTGACCTGGATGTGGGTGCCGTCAAAATCGGGATGCTCGCCACGCCCGAGATCATCACGACGGTTGCCGACGGCCTAGCAGGGTTTTCCGGCCCTGTCGTGCTGGACCCGGTGATGGTGGCCAAATCCGGTGACGCTTTGCTGGCGGACGCGGCGGTTGAAACCCTGCGCGACGTGCTTTTGCCACGCGCCACAATCCTGACCCCGAACCTGCCCGAGGCAGCGCGGTTGCTGGGTCTTTCGGATGCGCAGACCCCCGATCAGATGATCGCCCAAGGTGCGGCGCTGGTAAAGCTGGGTCCCAAAGCGGTGTTGATGAAAGGCGGGCATGGTGCGGGGGATGTCTGCCATGACCTTCTGGTTGACGGCTCCGGGGTGCGGGCGACCTATGAGGCACCGCGCCATCCGACCAAAAACACCCATGGTACGGGCTGCACCCTGTCATCCTCGATCGCGGCGGGGCTGGCCAAAGGGTTGAGCCTGACCGATGCGGTGGCAGAGGCGCATGCCTATCTGCAGGGCGCTATTGCACAGGCGGATGCCTTGCAGGTGGGGCAGGGGCACGGGCCGGTTCATCACTTCCATCGGGTCTGGTCGGCGTGACCGTCTGGTCCGTCATAGGCGCAGGTGTTGCCGGGTTGGCCGTTGCAACCGAACTGGTCGCGCGCGGCGCCCGGGTGCAGGTGTTTGACCCCGGGGGCCCTCCGGGACCGCATGGATGTTCCTGGTGGGCGGGCGGTATGCTGGCACCCTGGTGTGAATATGAAAACGCCGAGGAACCTGTGCTGAGTCTGGGGCAGGACGCCATCGACTGGTGGGCCGAACGTACAGAAATACATCGGCGCGGCACGTTGGTGCTTGCCAATTCCCGCGACCTGCCGGACCTGCGCCGGTTTGGCCGGCGCACTGAAGGGTTTTCGGATATTCAGCAGGGCGAAATCCATGATTTAGAGCCTGATCTGAGCGCATTCCGGAGCGGTTTGTTTTTTACGGCGGAAGCACATCTTGATCCTCGGCGGGCGCTTCAGGACCTTTACAGGCACCTTCAGGCGAAGGGGGTTACGTTCCACCGTAAACTTGCCCCCGCCCGGCTGGACAACGCCATTGATTGCCGGGGTCTGCACGCGCGCGATGTGTTGCACGATCTGCGCGGGGTGAAGGGTGAGATGTTGGTGATCCGCTGCAAGGATGTCACCCTGACGCGGCCGGTGAGGCTGCTGCATCCGCGCATGCCGCTTTACATCGTGCCGCGAGGTGATGGGGTCTACATGCTGGGGGCCACGATGATCGAGACGGAGGACAGCAACCGTATCACCGCCCGGTCGATGCTGGAACTGCTCAGCGCTGCCTATGCCCTGAACCCCGCCTTTGGTGAGGCCGAAGTGCTGGAGATCGGCGTCGATCTGCGCCCGGCCTTCCCTGACAACCTGCCGCGCATCCGGCAGCTGGGCGGAACGATCTATGCAAACGGGCTCTATCGCCACGGCTATCTGTTGGCGCCAGCTTTGGCGCGCAGCGTGGCTGATCTGGCGCTTGAAAACAAACGTTCGGAGTTGGTCGATGAAGATCGTTCTTAATGGCGAAATCCGCAGTTTCGGCGGGGAAACACTGGCCGAGTTGCTGGTTGAAACCGGCTATTCTGGCCGCGTCGCCACGGCGGTGAACGAGGAATTTGTGCCCTCAAGCCTGCGCATCAGCCACATCCTTTGCGACGGGGACCGGGTCGAGGTTGTCGCGCCGATGCAGGGGGGCTGAGGATGAAAACGTTCTACGGCACCGCGCTTTCGAACCCTCTGATGCTGGGCACCGCGCAATATCCCAGCCCGGCGATCCTTGAACGGGCCTTCCGTGAAAGCGGCGCGGCGGTGGCTACCGTGTCGCTGCGGCGCGAAGCTGGGGGAGGGCAAACCTTCTGGCAGATGATCCGCGATCTGGGTGTGCGCATCCTGCCCAACACTGCCGGATGCCACAATGTGAAAGAGGCCGTCACCACCGCACATATGGCGCGCGAAGTGTTCGACACGCCCTGGATCAAGTTGGAGCTGATCGGCCATACCGACAGCCTGCAACCGGATGTGTTTCAACTGGTCGAGGCGGCTCGCATCCTATCGGAAGACGGATTTCAGGTGTTCCCCTACACCACGGATGATCTGATCGTGGGGGAACGGCTGTTGGCTGCCGGGTGCAAGGTGCTGATGCCCTGGGGTGCGCCGATCGGGTCGGGGCGGGGGCTGAACAACGCCTATGCGCTGCGCGCGATGCGGGCTGAATTTCCCGATGTACCGCTGGTGATCGACGCAGGGATCGGTCTGCCCAGCCATGCCGCCCACGCGATGGAACTGGGTTATGACGCGGTGCTGCTGAACACGGCAGTCGCCCGCGCGGGTGATCCGGTTCAGATGGCCCGGGCGATGGCTTTGGCGATTGAGGCCGGTCAGTTGGCATATCAGGCCGACCCGATTGAGGCGCGTGACATGGCCGAGCCGTCAACCCCGGTGATCGGAAAGGCGTTTCTGTCATGATGCTGGACCGGTTTTACCCGATCTTCGACCATTCCGATTGGTTGCGGCGGATGTTGCCCTTGGGCGTCAAGCTGGTGCAACTGCGGATCAAGGATCAACCCGATGCGGTGGTGTGGGAGCAGATTGCGGTATCACGCGACCTCTGCCGCCACCACGGCGCGGTTCTGGTGGTGAACGATCACTGGCAGGCCGCCATCGATGCGGGCTGTGACTGGGTTCATCTGGGGCAGGAGGATCTGGACGAGGCCGACCTGAATGCCATCCGAAAAGCGGGTCTAAAACTAGGCGTTTCCACTCATGACGATGAGGAACTTGAACGGGTTCTGGCCATGGACCCGGATTACGTCGCGCTGGGTCCGGTCTATCCGACCATCTTGAAAAAGATGAAATGGCATCAGCAGGGCTTGCCCCGCGTGACCGAATGGAAGGCGCGTGTGGGCGACATCCCTCTGGTCGGGATCGGAGGGATGAGCGTCGAACGCGCGCCCGGCGTGCTGGCGGCGGGGGCGGATATCGTCTCGGTCGTGACGGACATCACCTTGAATCCGGACCCCGAAGCCCGTGTGCGGCAATGGATCGAGGCTACGCGATGAGCCGCTATGCCCGTCAGACCATCATGCCCGAAGTGGGGGCCAAAGGGCAGGCGCGCTTGTCCTCGACCCGTGTGCTGGTGATCGGCGCTGGCGGGTTGGCGGCCCCGGTTCTGCCTTTGCTGGCGGGGGCCGGGGTTGGGCGCATCACGATTGTGGACGGCGATACCGTCGATCTGTCTAACCTGCACCGTCAGACCTTGTTCAACGAGGCGGATTGTGGACAGTCCAAGGTCGAGATTGCCGCCCAACGCTGCCGTGCTTTGAATGGTGAAATTGATATAATCAGTCAAAAACAGGCTCTAACAAATGAAAATGCCGCAAATTTGGTCGCGCAATCGGATGTGATTCTGGATTGCGCGGACAGCTATGCGGCCAGCTATATTCTGTCGGATACCTGCCTGGCCCAAGGCAAACCCCTGATCAGCGCGTCTGTCCTTGGGATGTCTGGCTATGTGGGTGGCTTCTGTGGCGGCGCGCCATCCTTGCGGGCGCTGTTCCCCGATGCGCCAGACAGCGGGGCCAGTTGCGCCACAGCGGGTGTTTTGGGTCCGGTGGTGGCAACCATCGGCGCGATGCAGGCGCAGATGGCGTTGAACCTGATCCTCGGGGTGGAACCTTCTCCGCTGGGTCAGTTGGTGCAATACGACGCCCGCACCCTGCGCAGCAGCGGGTTTCGGTTTGACCACGCGCCCGAACCGACCAGCTGTTTCCGCTTTCTCTCGGCCAGCCAATTGACGGCCGCAGACCAGATCATCGAACTGCGCAGTCTGGCCGAGGCACCATCCCCGGCACATCCAGCCGCCAAACGCATAACCGCCAATAACTTGCATGACATAGACCCTAATCAGGGGAAAAGGCTGGCATTTTGCTGCGCCACCGGCCTGCGCGCCTGGCGGGCCGCTGAACGGATTCAACCGGATTGGCCGGGCGAGATTGTCCTCGTCGCGGCCTCAACCTCGTGACAGAAAAGGACACGCGAGACATGAAGAAACTGATCGCTTCAATCGCCCTGCTGGCCGCCGCGCCCGCCTGGGCCGAAGACAAGATGACCGTGCTGCTGGACTGGTTCATCAACCCCGACCACGGACCGATCATCGTGGCACAGGAGCAGGGCTATTTCGCTGAACAGGGGCTTGAGGTCGAAATCGTCCCACCCGCTGATCCCTCCGCCCCGCCCCGTCTGGTCGCCGCCGGGCAGGCCGATCTGGCAGTGTCCTATCAGCCGCAACTGCATCTGCAAATCCACGAGGGTCTGCCCCTGAAACGGGTTGGTACGCTGGTGGCCACGCCGCTGAACTGCCTGCTGGTGCTGAAGGACGGGCCGATTGCGACGCCTGCCGACCTCAAGGGCAAGAAGATCGGTTTCTCGGTCGCTGGCGTGGAAGAGGCCGTATTAGGCTCTGTTCTGGGCAACCACGGCGTGACGGTGGATGAGGTTGAGCTGATCAATGTCAACTTCTCACTGTCGCCCTCGCTGATGACCGGTCAGGTGGACGCGGTGATCGGGGCCTATCGCAATTTCGAACTGAACCAGATGGATATCGAAGGCGTCCCCGGTCGTTGCTTCTATATCGAGGAAGAGGGCGTGCCGCCCTATGACGAGCTGATCTATGTCGCCAATCCCGACACCATGGACACCGACAAGATCGCCCGTTTCCTGGCCGCAACCGAAAGGGCCACCCAGTTCATCGTCAACAACCCCGAAAAAAGCTGGGAGGTTTTCGCCGCCACCTCGCCCGTGTTGCAGGATGAGCTGAACGCCCGCGCCTGGGTCGACACGCTGCCCCGCTTTGCCCTGCGCCCGGCTGGTTTTGACGCGGGCCGTTATGCCCGGTTCGAATCCTTCCTGAAAGACAGCGGCATGATCGACAGCACCAACCCGGTCAGCGCCATCACCATTGATGTGACCGCAAAATGAGCGGGTATGGCAAAGCCTTCGCGCTGATGCGCGACGCGGCGCAGGGGTCGTGGCGGGCGTATACCCGTCACGCCTTTGTCGAAGGGCTGAAGGACGGCACCCTGCCCCGCGACGCCTTTCTGCATTATCTGCGGCAGGATTACGTGTTCCTGATCCATTTCAGCCGCGCTTGGGCGCTGGCGGTGGTGAAATCGGAAACCCATGCCGAGATGCTGACCGCCGTCGGCACCGTGAACGCGCTGGTGGCCGAGGAAATGCAACTGCATATCGGCATTTGCGAGGCAGCAGGCATTTCGCAGGCTGAACTGTTCGCCACGCCAGAGCGGGCCGAGAATCTGGCCTATACCCGATATGTGCTGGAAGCCGGGTACAGCGGCGATCTGCTGGACTTGCTGGCGGCACTGGCACCTTGCGTCATGGGCTATGGTGAGATCGGCACGCGATTGGCGGCCGAGGCCACATCGGACACCTATCGCGACTGGATCGACACCTATGCCGGACCGGACTATCAGGGTGCGTGTCAGGCGGTTGGGGAGTTGCTGGATTCGGCTCTAACACGACGTATCGGAGCGGATTTTCAAGCCTCACCCCGGTGGGATCGCCTGTGCCGGACCTTCCAGACCGCCACGGATCTTGAGACCAATTTCTGGCAAATGGGCCTGACCCCGTGACCCCGGCGCCCGATCTGACGATCAGTGGGCAGGCCCACATCAACGGCGCGACGTTGTTCGCGCCGTTGACCCTGACCCTTGCGGCGGGGCAGTGGACCTGTTTGCTGGGTGGGTCGGGCGTTGGCAAAACCACAATTCTAAGGCTGATTGCGGGGTTGGACACCGGGGCGCGGTTCTCGGGCCATATCACCGCCAGCGATGGGCAGCCGGTGGCGGAACGGGTTGCTTATATGGCGCAGGATGACCTGCTGCTGCCCTGGGACACGGTGGCGCAGAACGTCACCCTGGGCGCGCGTCTGCGCGGCGAAACACCCGATCTGGCCCGCCGCGACCGGCTGATCGCACGGATGCGGCTGCAGGACCATCTGACGAAGAAACCCGCTGAACTGTCGGGCGGCCAACGTCAGCGGGTCGCTCTGGCCCGCACGTTGATGGAGGATCGGCCCATCGTTTTGCTGGACGAGCCCTTCTCGGCCCTCGACGCGCGCACCCGCGCCGATATGCAGGATCTGGCGGCAGAGGCATTGCAAGGGCGCACCGTGCTGCTGGTGACCCATGATCCGGCTGAGGCCGCCCGTCTGGGCCAAACCATCACCGTCATGACACCGCAGGGGCTGATCCCGTGCGCGCCACCCCATGCCCCGGCCCCGCGCAACGTGGACGATCTGGAGACGTTGGAGACCCAAGGCGCTTTGCTCCGGTTGCTTAGGGAGGACGCGGCATGAAGGTGCTTTCGGCCCTTGCTGCGACCCTGTTTGCGCTTGCCGTTTGGCAAGCCATCGTCAGCCTGACCGGTTTGCCCAAATTCATCCTGCCGGGCCCGGCCTTGGTCGCCGAAACGTGGTGGCAGAATCGTTGGCTGATTGCCGAGCACACATGGGTGACAGCCATCGAGGTTGTGATCGGGCTGGCATGCGGCACCGTTCTGGGTGTCATCACGGCGCTGCAACTGGCCAATTCGCGGGCCGCCCGGGTATTGGTGCGGCCGATGCTGGTGTTCACGCAGGCGCTGCCGGTCTTTGCGCTGGCACCGTTGCTGACCCTGTGGCTGGGCTATGGGCTGTGGTCCAAGGTCGCGATGGCGGTGCTGATCATCTATTTCCCGATCACCTCATCCTTTTTCGATGGTCTGATGCGCACGCCGCAGGGCTATCTGGACCTTGCGCGCACCATGCAGGCCAGCCCGCGCGCGGTGTTGTGGCATATCCGCATTCCTGCTGCCTTGCCCTCACTGGCGTCGGGCATGCGGCTGGCGGCGGTTTATGCGCCGATCGGGGCAGTGATCGGCGAATGGGTCGGGTCGTCGCAAGGGCTGGGCTATCTGATGCTGCTGGCCAATGGCCGCGCCAAGACCGATCTGATGTTTGCCGCCATGCTGACGCTGGGGGTGTTTTCGATCCTGCTGCATTGGGGCATGAACCGGGCCACCGCGCGGATGGCGGGGGATGGGCATTAACCTTTCGGAAACCGATTCTGGGTGAAGGTGTCGCCATGACACGAAATGCCTTTGCCGAAGCCCCCATGCTGTTTGACACGGACGAAGCGCCTGCGCAGCCGCTGCCCGGTGGTCGGTTACCCTCCTACATCAAAGACCACCGGCGGCGGCTGCGCGAACGGTTCATGACCGGGGGCTCGGCGGCAATGCCGGATTATGAGCTGTTGGAACTGGTCCTGTTCCGCTCGATCCCCCGGCAGGATGTGAAACCGCTGGCGCGGCGGTTGATGGATACGTTTGGCGATTTCAACCGGGTGCTGACCGCGCCCGAGGAACGGTTGCGGCAGATCAAGGGCGTCGGCGATACGGTGATCACCGATCTGAAAATCCTTGAGGCCTGCGCCCACCGCATGGCCCGCGCGCGGGTGATGCAGCGGCATGTGATCTCGGGCTGGGACGCGCTGGTGGACTATTGCCACACCACAATGGCCCATCGCGAGACCGAGCAGTTTCGGGTCTTTTATCTGGACCGCAAAAACGTGCTGATCGCGGATGAGGAACAGGCCAAGGGCACCGTCGATCACGTCCCGGTATACCCGCGTGAGGTGGCGAAACGAGCGCTTGAACTGAACGCCTCGGCGCTGATTCTGGTGCATAATCACCCGTCGGGCGATCCGACCCCGTCGCAATCGGATATCGACATGACAAACCGGATTCAGGATGCCTGCACCGCGCTGGGTCTGACCCTGCATGATCACCTGATCATCGGCAAATCGACCGAGCTGAGCTTTCGCGCGCAGGGGTATCTATAGGCGCTACTGCACCCAGATCTCGACCCGACGATTGACCTTGCGACCCCATTCGGTGTCGTCGCAGGCCATCGGCATCGCCTCGCCAAACCCATCGACGGCAATCTCGACACTGTCAGGAACCGAGGTTTCGATGGCCGCCAGAACCGCATTGCGCACGGTTTTGGCGCGCAGCTGCGCGATCCGGGCATTTGTGTTGGCCGCGCCATCACCGTCGCTGAACCCGACAAAGGTCAGCTTG
>NZ_JALCBM010000006.1:26810-34127 GCF_028066395.1 Ruegeria sp. | reverse complement strand
GGCATTTGTGTTGGCCGCGCCATCACCGTCGCTGAACCCGACAAAGGTCAGCTTGCGGGCATCGAATGCGCCCGATTCCAGCGCCTGCGCCAGTTGCAGGATGTTCGAGCGCGACTGCGCATCCGGGCGCGACGACCCGGGTTCAAACCGGAAGGACAGCGACAGACGCGCCATCGGGCGCAGGGTTTCGACCATGCGTTGCAACTCCTCCAGCCCGACCTCGGTGCCGCCCGAGGCGATGGCGTTGGCCAGACGATCCCCTTGCGGACCCAAGCCCAACGTTTCGGGCATCTGATCCACGAACCCGGCCTGCCGGATGACCGGCTGCGCCTCGGGGCTTTGCACATAGGCCAGAAACTGCCGCGCGATCCGGGGCAGGCGGCGTGCGGGCAGGTACAGGAACATCGGCGCGGTCAGGGGGTAATCTTCGGTCTTGATCGACTGCCGGGTGGCAGCCAGCGCGTGCCCGCAACCGCCAGTCAGGGGCAGGGCGCGGGCGTCGCCGATATTGGCCTGGCTGGCGATCCCGATGGCAAAGGGGTCGTCGGCAACGCTGTGCACCAGCGCGCCATTGCGCCCGTGACGTGCGGCGGTGCTGCTCAGGGTGACGCTGGCGGGGGCCAGCAGGTGATCCTCGACCGCTTGGGACAGGCCGGAGCCGGGGTCGGGCATATGCAGGGTGATTGGCGCGTTCGGGCCGCCGAGGTCGGACCAGTTGCGCAGCTCACCGGACAGAACGCGGGCCAGATCGGTTAGCGAAATCTGGCGAACGGGGTTGTCCATGGCCACGATCGGCACCATCGCGTCCAGCGCCAGAACCCGGGATCGGCGGGGCTGGGTCAGATCACCCATCCCGGCTGCGTCCGCGGCGTCGCGTTCAGCGTCGCGAATCTCACGCAGGGCCATGACGATGTCGGCTTCGTTGGCGATCAGATCGGCAAACCCCTGATCGGTGTTGCCGACGTGAAACTGCAGACGCGCCAGCGGCGCCTGCCGTCCGGGTTTGTGCAGCTCATAGACAAAACCGGCGGCATTTTCCTGAATCGGCGTGGCGGTCAGCCCCTCTTGGCGCGCAAAGCCCACCACCAGCGCGGGCAGCAATGTTTCGGCCATGACCGAGGAGCCGGACAAGGTGACCTCGGCCACGAAATCGGTCAGGTTGGGGCAGGCGAGACCATCACAGGTGACGCCCGAGCCATCGACCGTCAGCTCTCCGAACTGAGTGTCCACGCGGTAGAATTCGCCGTCATAGCCCAGAAGGTTGCCGGTGATCTCGACCTTGCCGTCATGCGAGGTCAGGGTGATGTCCTGCGCCAGCGCGCCGCCTGCAAGGGCCACGCAACACAGCGCCGCCGCTGTTGCACGGGGTAAAAACATGGAACCGTCTTGCCTGCCTGCCGTTTTTATCTGGCGGCGATTGTCAGGTCTTCCAGCAGATTATTCAACACCAGAAACTCACCCGCGCGGGAACAATCCGGCAGTGTCAGCGTCAGGTCACGCGAGCGCAGGGGGTCGTCGCCGTGCAATTGCAGCGCCTGAACGCTCAGGTCCTGGCCGCAATTGGTCTTTGTCACCTCGGCCTCGACGCTCAGTTCGATGGTGCCATCGGCGGGTTCGGTGCCCTTGGGGTAGGAGTAAACCTGAACGTTGCGGGCGTTGGCCTCGACCTGGCCCAGATGTACGATGGTGCCTGCCCCGGTGGCGTCGGGACTTGCCCAGACATGCCCGGCCTCGCCATAGCTTGCGCCAAATTCCAGCGCATGCAGTTGCAGGTCGGTTTCGCCGCGCCATTGCAGCGCGACCCGGTCGAATTCGGCGATATCAGGGATGTGAGTGGTGGCGACAGTGCCGGTCTGATCCTGTAGTGAAATCAGGAAGATCGCGTATTCGGACAGGGCAGGGATAGTCAGGGTCAGCGCGCCCTGGGCGTTGGTCAGTGCGGTGAAGGTCAGACCGCTGTGATGGATTTCGACCTGCGCCGTTTCATGACAGGGGGCCTTGATCCGCAATTGCGCGTTGGCACCCGGCAGGGCCGATGCGCGCGCGCTGAGTTTGCAGTTGGGTTGCACCTTCGGGTGAATGCGGGACACCGTGCTAGAGGTATTGGGCACCTTTGCCGATGCCGTTTCCGCGTTGGGTGAAGAGGTCAGTACAACGTCTTCGATTCCGGCCAGAACCGAGGCATGACCAGAGGCCGAAGCCACGCGTTCAGACCCCGGCGCAGCTTTACGCTGCGACGCCGGGCCGTATTGCATCAGATATCCAATGGCCAAGGCGCAGGCAACGGTACCGCCCATGGTCACGTAGTTTCTTACGACAAACAAGACACCCTCCCCAGTTGAAGGAGCGAGTCGGACTTTCATTAACAATCACGGCTTATTTGTGGCAGCCCGGCGGAGTCATTGTGTTCGCATGTTAACGAACCACCCCGCCAGAGCCTTTGAATCGACCGGTTTTGCCCTGCTTTTACGTCAGGCGACCATGGCAATGCTTGAACTTCTTGCCCGATCCGCAGGGGCATTTGTCGTTGCGCGACGGGTTACCCCAGGTTGAGGGGTCGTCTTCGACAAAGCCCGGCAGCGGATCGCCCGAAGCTTCGGCCTCGGCCACGGCTTCGGCGCGGTCGGTGGCCTGATCCACGGCCTGCTGTGCCTGCGCCTGCTGCGCGGCCATCTGGGCCAGCATTTCTTTCTGTTCTTCCTCGGACAGGGGGCGGACACGGGACAGTTGCTGCGTCACGGTTTCGCGCAGGCTGTCCAGCATGCCTTCGAACAGCTGGAAGCTTTCGTTCTTGTATTCGTTCAGCGGATCGCGCTGGGCATAGCCCCGGAACCCCACGACCGAGCGCAGATGTTCCAGCGTCAACAGATGCTCGCGCCACTTGCCGTCGATGGTTTGCAGCAGCACCTGCTTTTCGATGTTGCGCATGTTCTCGGGACCAAAGGCGGCGGCTTTTTGCGCCATCATCTCGTCCGCGGCATTGACCAGACGTTCGCGGATCTGCTCGTCATCGACGCCTTCTTCGGCGGCCCAGTCCTGTACCGGTGCGTCAATGGTCAGCTTGTCTTTGACCGCCTCGTGCAACCCATCCGTATCCCATTGATCCGCATAGGTTTTCGGCGGCATATATTCGTCAATCAGATCGTCGATCACCTGCTCACGCATGTCCGACACGATCTCGGACAGGTCATCCGTCGACATGATCTCGCGCCGTTGATTGAAGATCACCTTGCGCTGATCGTTCATCACGTCGTCGAATTTCAGAACGTTCTTGCGCATGTCAAAGTTGCGGCCTTCGACCTTGGACTGGGCGCGTTCCAGCGACTTGTTCACCCAGGGGTGGATGATCGCCTCGCCCTCTTTCATGCCCAGCGTGGTTAGGACCTTGTCCAGCCGTTCCGAGCCGAAAATGCGCATCAGGTCGTCTTCGAGGCTCAGGTAGAACACGGTACGACCCGGGTCGCCCTGACGGCCTGAGCGGCCGCGCAGCTGGTTGTCGATGCGGCGGCTTTCATGCCGTTCCGAGGCCATGACGAACAGCCCGCCCGCATCCAGAACCTTTTGCTTTTCTTCGGCGTGCTTGGCTTCTTCGGTGGTGCGCAGTTCGGTCGGGTCGGCTTCGGGGCTTTCGGCCAGCGCCTGCAGAACCTTCATTTCCACATTGCCGCCCAGCTGAATGTCAGTGCCGCGCCCGGCCATGTTGGTGGCGATGGTCACCGCGCCATAGCGGCCCGCATCGGCGACAATCTGCGCCTCTTGTTCGTGCTGGCGGGCATTCAGGACATTATGCTCGATGCCTTCCTTGGTCAGCATCTGGCTCAGCAGTTCCGATTTCTCGATCGAGGTGGTGCCCAGCAGAACCGGCTGACCCTTTTCGGCGGCCTTCTTGGTCTGTTCGATCATCGCGCCGTATTTCTCGATCGCGGTGCGATAGACCTGATCATCCTTGTCGACACGCGCGATGGGCCTGTTGGTCGGAACTTCGACCACGCCAAGACCATAGATTTCGGCAAATTCCTCGGCCTCGGTCAGCGCGGTGCCGGTCATGCCGCCCAGCTTGTCATAGAGGCGGAAATAGTTCTGGAAGGTCACGCTGGCCAGCGTCACGTTTTCGGGCTGAATCTGTACGTTTTCCTTGGCCTCGATGGCCTGATGCAGCCCTTCGGACAGGCGGCGGCCCGGCATCATGCGGCCGGTGAATTCATCGATCAGCACCACATTGCCGTCGCGCACGATATAATCCTTGTCGCGCGTGAACAGCTTATGCGCGCGCAGGCCCTGATTGACGTGGTGCACCACGGTCGTGCTTTCGGGATCATAGAGCGAATGCCCCTCAGGCAGCAGCCCGGCGGCGATCAGCTGCTGTTCCAGAAACTCGTTGCCCTCATCGGTAAAGGTCACGCTGCGGGACTTTTCATCCAGCGTATAGTGATCCTCGGCCAGCGAGGGGATCAGCGCGTCGATGGCGGTATACAGGTCCGACCGGTCCTGCGATGGCCCCGAGATGATCAGCGGCGTCCGTGCCTCATCGATCAGGATCGAATCCACCTCGTCCACAATCGCGAAGTTATGGTATTTCTGGTAAACCTCGTTCAGGTCCGCCTTCATGTTGTCGCGCAGATAGTCAAAGCCCAGCTCGTTATTGGTGGCATAGGTGACGTCGCAGGCATAAGCGGCCTTTTTCTCGGCATCGGGCTGGCCCGACCAGATCACGCCGGTGGTCATGCCGACCGCACCAAATACCTTGCCCATCCACTCCGAGTCGCGCTTGGCCAGGTATTCGTTCACCGTGACCACATGCACGCCCTTGCCGGTCAGCGCGTTCAGATAGGCCGGGAAGGTGGCGACAAGCGTCTTGCCCTCACCGGTTTTCATTTCCGAGATGTTGCCCTGATGCAGGAACGCCCCGCCCATCAACTGCACATCAAAGGCGCGCAGACCCAGCGCGCGCTTGGCCCCTTCGCGGACATTGGCAAAGGCCTCGGGCAGCAAAGCGTCCAGGCTTTCGCCATCCAGCGCGCGTTTGCGCAGCTCGGCGGTCTTTTCGATCAGACCCTCATCCGACAGTTTCTCGAACTCGGGCTCCAGCGCGTTGATCTTTTCGATCAGCGGGCGGGTCGCCTTGATCTTGCGGTCGTTCGGTGTTCCGAACACCTTTTTGGCCAGCGTTCCGAGTCCCAGCATGTTCACTCCAGCGGATCTGTTCTTGTCTTGGTTGCGACAGGCTTGCCCACCTTGCGCGCAACCCATAGATACGGGGGGTGAAAGGCGGCCCTGTCCAAGGCTTCAAAGCGATGTAAGCGGCAGGTTCTGAAGTGTCAACGCCGCGCCCTGTCGCGGCAAATAAATAGGATGATTCCATGCCCAAAGGCCTCACTTTTCTGCCATCGCTGGCGTTTGCCGCTGTGATGGCGCTGCCGCTGGCCGCCGAAACCGACGTGGATGCAGGCACCGTCGTGGCGCGCGTGAACGGGGACGAGATCACTTTGGGTCACGTTATCGCCACCATTTCCGCCCTTCCGGCACAGTACCAGCAGCTGGAAGACGACGTGCTGTATGACTTCATCATCGAACAGCTGGTGCAACAGGAATTGCTGAGCCAGCAGCAGGACGGGCTATCGACCCTGAACACGCTCGCGCTTGAGAATGAGACCCGGTCCCTGCGCGCCGTGCAGACGGTCAACACGATCTCGGACGCCGAGGTCACGGATGACGCCATCCAGGCCGCCTATGACGCGCAGTTCGCCGATTTCCAGGGCGAGGATGAGTATCACGCCAGCCATATTCTGGTCGAGACCGAGGATGAGGCTAAAGCCATCAAGGCCCAGCTGGACGACGGTGCTGATTTCGCCGAAATGGCACGTGAGAAGTCCACCGGCCCCTCGGGTCCCAACGGGGGTGAGCTGGGCTGGTTCGGCAAGGGCCGCATGGTGCCCGAGTTTGAAACCGCCGTGGTTGCGCTGGAAAAAGGTCAGGTCTCGGACCCGGTGCAAACTCAGTTCGGTTGGCATGTCATCATCCTGAACGACAAGCGTAAATCCGAAGCACCCGAGCTGGACGCCGTGCGGGATGAACTGGCCCAGACCCTGCAGCAAGAGGCGATTCAGGCCCGGATTGATGAGCTGACCCAGCAGGCCGATATCGAACGCCCGGCGCTGGATGGGGTCGGCCCCGACATCATCCGCAAGATCGAGCTGATTCAGGAGTAACCCCCGTGGCCAAGATCACCAAGGTTTCCCCGCTGGCCCCTGCGGCCTTTCCCGATCTGTCCGCAATCGACGGCGTGCGTTTCGCTACTGTTGCCGCAGGCGTGCGCTATCAGGGCCGCACCGATGTCATGCTGGCAGTTCTGGACCCCGGCACCTCGGTGGCCGGGGTGTTCACCCGCTCAGCCACCCGCGCGGCACCGGTTCTGGACTGTCAGGACAAGATCGGCGGGCCCAGCGATGGGCCTGCAGCGATTCTGGTGAACTCCGGCAACGCCAATGCCTTTACGGGTCATTACGGCCAATCCTCGGTGGCCGAGGTCACGCAAGCGGTGTCCAAAGCCACCGGCGTTGCGGTCGAGCGTGTCTTTACCTCGTCAACCGGCGTGATCGGCGAACCGCTGCCCCATGACCGCATCGTGACGCAGCTTGAGACGCTGAAATCCGGTCTCAGCCGCCACGCCATCAAGGACGCGGCGCGGGCGATCATGACTACTGACACCTTCCCGAAAGGGGCCTCGGCGCAGGTCGAGATTGACGGCAAAACAGTCTCTATTGCTGGGATTTCCAAAGGGTCCGGCATGATCGCACCCGAGATGGCAACGATGCTGGTCTATATCTTCACCGACGCACAGGTCGAACAATCTGCGTTGCAAGCGATGCTGGGCGCGCAGACGGATCGCACCTTCAACTGCATCACCGTGGACAGCGACACCTCGACCTCGGACAGCCTGCTTTTGTGTGCCACCGGAGCGTCGGGCGTCGATGCCACTGGCAACGCGGCTTTTGCCGAGGCTTTGGAATCGGTGATGCTGGACCTCGCCCAACAAGTGGTGCGCGACGGTGAGGGGGCCACGAAATTCGTAGAAATTCGTGTGACCGGGGCCGCCACAGACGCCGACGCCAAGGTGCATGGGCTGGCCATCGCCAACTCGCCTCTGGTCAAAACCGCCATTGCCGGCGAAGACCCCAACTGGGGCCGCGTGGTCATGGCCATCGGCAAATCCGGCGCCGCCGCCGACCGCGACCGCCTGAGCATCTCCTTCGGCGACATTCTGGTGGCCGAAAAAGGCTGGGTCAGCCCCGATTACAGCGAGGACGCCGCCGCCGC
>NZ_JALCBM010000006.1:22658-26710 GCF_028066395.1 Ruegeria sp. | reverse complement strand
TGGTGGCCGAAAAAGGCTGGGTCAGCCCCGATTACAGCGAGGACGCCGCCGCCGCTTACATGAAAGGCCAAGACCTTGTCATCTCGGTCGATCTTGGGCTGGGCGAGGGCAAATCCACCGTCTGGACCTGCGATCTGACTCACGGCTATATCGAGATCAACGCGGATTACCGCTCGTGAAAACCGTATTAGTGTCTGCTGTCGCCCTGATCGACATCGAGGGCCGCGTCCTGCTGGCCCAACGCCCTGAGGGCAAATCCATGGCCGGTCTCTGGGAGTTCCCCGGCGGCAAGATCGAACCCGGCGAAACCCCCGAGGCCGCATTGATCCGCGAATTGCACGAGGAACTGGGCATCGACACCTGGGCCTCGTGCCTCGCGCCGCTGACCTTTGCCAGCCACAGCTATGATGACTTCCACCTGCTGATGCCGCTGTTTGCCTGCCGCAAATGGGAGGGCATTCCGCAGTCGAAGGAAGGGCAGGCGCTGAAATGGGTGCGCGCGAATGAGTTGCGGAACTACCCGATGCCAGCGGCGGATGTGCCGTTGATTCCGATTTTGCGGGATTGGTTGTGAGAATAGAATCTCAAAAAACGTTCTGATGCTTAATAAGGACTAATTCCGATTGCTTAAGATTTTCACGATTCTGACAGGTTTCGTGCTTCTCGCGTTGATTGTTTATTTGCCATTCGAACTTGCTGCTTGCGATGAGATGATGAAGGAACACGGAGCCGTCTTCATCTGCTTGCCGATCACCTTTCTTGCAATACCGGTACTTTCTGTAACTTTCTTGGTGCTGTTGGTTTTCTTTCTGAGATCGAGAAAACAATAGTCAGATTTGTTCTTCTAGACTGGAGTGAGTGTGCACCTCCAACAAAGCATAGGACCGTCCACGCACCCCTGTTACAATTCGTAAGAATTGAGAAAACATCAGGCAAAACTTGACGCTGATCGTTCTCGTGCTCCTAATCGGAGCACTGGCGTCCGGGGGTGATCCCGGGGTCCGCCATTTCCGGCCAGGGGAGAGGGGCCGGGTGGGGAGGAGAGGAAGATTGGCTCAGACGCAGTCGGGCGCTGAAGGGGTGCACTCCCTTCCGGCGCTGTTACACCGCAATGCCACGCAGTTCGGGGATGCCCCGGCCTATCGGGAAAAGGAATTCGGGATCTGGCAATGCTGGTCTTGGGCCGAAACGGCCAAGGAAATCCGCGCCATCGCGCTGGGGTTTCTGGAGCTGGGCGTTGAGAAAGGCGACCATATTGCCGTCATAGGCCGCAATCGACCGGCACATTACTGGTCGATGGTCGCGGCGCAGATGGTGGGCGCGGTGCCGGTGCCTCTGTATCAGGATTCGGTCGCCGAAGAGATGGCCTATGTGCTGGAACATTGCGGCGCGAAATATGTTGTCTGCGGTGATCAGGAGCAGGTCGACAAGGTCATCGAGATTCAGGAGAATCTGCATCAGGTCAAACACATCCTCTACACCGACAAGCGGGGGATGCGGAAATACGACCACAGCCAGATGAACGCGCTGGACGACATCATGGCCGAGGGCAGCGCCGGTCATGCCCGGTTCGATGCGGAGCTGGACAAGCGCATTGCAGCGATCACCTATGACGACACATGCGTGATGCTTTACACCTCGGGCACCACGGGCAAGCCCAAGGGCGTGGTGCTGTCGAACCGGAACGTGATCGAAAGCGCCAAGAACTCGGCCGAGTTCGATCATCTGACCCGGAACGAGGATATCCTGTCCTACCTACCGATGGCTTGGGTGGGGGATTTCATCTTTTCGATCGGTCAGGCCTATTGGTGCGGGTTCTGCGTGAACTGCCCCGAAAGCGCCGACACGATGATGACCGACCTGCGTGAAATCGGGCCGACCTATTTCTTCGCCCCACCGCGTGTGTTTGAAACACAGCTGACCAATGTGATGATCCGGATGGAGGATGCTGGCAAGTTCAAGCAGCGCATGTTCCACCACTTCATGGCGCATGCCAAAAAGGTTGGCGGTCTGCTGCTGGATGGCAAATCCGTAGGCTTTGCGGATCGGATGAAATACGCGCTTGGCAATCTGATGGTTTACGGTCCGCTCAAGGATACTCTGGGCTATGGCCGGTTCCGGGTGGGCTATACGGCGGGTGAGGCAATTGGGCCGGAAATCTTTGATTTCTATCGCTCTTTGGGGATCAACCTGAAGCAGCTTTATGGTCAGACCGAGGCCACCGTGTTCATCACCGTGCAGCCGGATGGCGAGGTGCGCGCCGATACGGTGGGCGTTCCGGCACCGGATGTAGAGTTGAAGATCGACGATAGCGGAGAGATTCATTACCGCTCGCCCGGTGTGTTTGTTGAGTATTACAACAATCCGGACTCCACGGCCTCGACCAAGGATGCCGAGGGTTGGGTGGCCACCGGGGATGCTGGTTTCATCGAGGAAGGCTCGGGCCATCTGCGCATCATCGACCGCGCCAAAGACGTGGGCAAAATGGCTGACGGGTCGATGTTTGCGCCGAAATATGTCGAGAACAAGCTGAAGTTCTATCCCGATATTTTGGAGGTCGTGCTGTTTGGCAACGGCAAGGACCGCTGTGTGGCCTTCATCAATATCGACCTGACGGCGGTGGGCAACTGGGCGGAACGCAACAACGTGGCCTATGCCTCTTATCAGGAACTGGCGGGGCATCCCCGTGTATTAGAGACGATTCGCGCCCATGTGGAAGCGGTGAACAAGTCGGTTGCGGCGGATGAAATGCTGTCGGGCTGTCAGGTGCATCGCTTTGTGGTTCTGCATAAAGAACTGGATGCGGATGATGGTGAGATGACCCGGACGCGCAAAGTGCGGCGTGGCTTTGTTGAAGAGAAATTCAGCGACATCATCGCGGCGCTTTATGACGGGTCAGGAAGCGTCTCGACCACCACCGAAGTGACGTATGAGGATGGCCGCAAGGGCTCGATCTCGGCCACGTTGGAGATTGTCGATGCGCCGGTTGTTCCGGTCGCGCAGCACAAGGTGGCGGCGGAATGAGGGTGCCGAGCGCCGCTCGACCTGCGGTCATCGCCCCGCCCGCCATCCCGTTTTTGCGTAAGTCTGGGAGAGGCTGATGCTGGATAGTTCCGAAGGATATGTCACCGAAGATGGTCGCAAGATCGGCGGTGTGGTGATGGAGATGAAGAACATCACCCTGCGGTTTGGCGGTGTGGTGGCGATCAAGGATATCTCGTTCGACATTCGTGAAGGCGAGATCAGGGCGATCATCGGGCCGAACGGGGCGGGCAAATCCTCGATGCTGAACGTGATTTCGGGGTTTTATGTCCCGCAGGAAGGTGAGGTCTGGTTTCACGGTGCGAAACGCCCACCGATGCGGCCCTATGAGGTGGCGCAGCAGGGGATTGCGCGGACGTTCCAGAATATCGCTTTGTTCGAGGGGATGAGTGTGCTCGACAACGTCATGACGGGGCGGTTGAGTTTCATGAAGACCAACATCTTTCAGCAAGCATTGTGGAAGGGCAAGGCTGAGGCGGAAGAAGGTGAGAACCGTGAAGCGGTTGAAAAGATTATCGACTTTCTGGAAATTCAACACATCCGCAAGACGCCGGTGTCGCGCCTGCCATACGGGTTGAAAAAGCGTGTCGAACTGGCCCGTGCGCTGGCGGCTGAACCCAAGCTGCTGCTGCTGGATGAACCGATGGCCGGGATGAATGTCGAAGAGAAAGAGGACATGAGCCGCTTTATCCTCGATGTGAATGATGAGTTCGGCACCACCATCGCGCTGATCGAACACGATATGGGCGTGGTGATGGACCTGAGCGACCGGGTGGTCGTGATGGACTACGGCAGAAAGATCGGCGACGGCACGCCCGATGAGGTGCGCAACAACCAAGAGGTCATCGACGCCTATCTGGGGGTCAGCCATGACTGACAGACGGAACGCGGCAAGAAAATTCGTCGAATTTTCTCGGGTGGTCGACCCGGTGACATCTGATCGGAGGGTCCTTTGATGCCTGAACAACTCGTATTCGCGATGGAGGTGATCCTCAACGGTCTGATGGCCG
>NZ_JALCBM010000006.1:18376-22558 GCF_028066395.1 Ruegeria sp. | reverse complement strand
TGCCGGTGCTGATGCTGGGCGGGTTTACCTCGATCCCCGGGGCCATTGTTGGCGGGCTGATCATCGGTGTCGGAGAGAAACTGTTTGAATTCGCGCTCGGCCCTGCGCTGGGTGGCGCGACCGAGAACTGGTTCGCCTATGTTCTGGCGCTGATCTTTCTGGTGTTCCGGCCTCAGGGCCTGTTCGGCGAGAAGATCATCGAGAGGGTGTAGCAATGCCAAAGCTGATCGCCATCATCAACGTGATCGCATGGGCGGGGTTCTGGGCCTTTGGCTATATCGCGCTGACCACGGATGACCTGAGCGAAAGCCAGTTGGTGATCGCGGCGCTTCTGGCCTTTGTCGGGCTGGTCACCGGTATTCTGGCCTACATGACACTGGTGCGCGCCTCGGAAGCGAGCGGTTACGCCAAGGGATCAAAACAACTGGACGCTGCGGCCCGGAACCGGGCGCAGGAAGAGTGGGGAAGGTAAGACATGTTCTATCGCGAGGCGGGGGACTTCAAGACCTCTTACAGGGATGACAGCCAGACCTTCCCGATCAAATTCGACCGGTATCGGTACTATGTGGTGCTGGCGGTGGCCTTCGGGATCATTCCCTTCATCATCAATGACTATTGGGCCAATGCGCTGCTGCTGCCCTTCCTGATCTACGCCATTGCGGCGATCGGGTTGAACATTCTGGTGGGCTATTGTGGGCAGGTCAGCTTGGGGACCGGAGGGTTCATGGCTGTGGGTGCCTATGCCTGCTACAAACTGATGACCGCCTTCCCGGATGTCAGCATGTTCATCCATGTGCTGTTGGCCGGAGGGATCACGGCCTTCGTCGGTGTCCTGTTCGGCCTGCCATCGCTTCGGATCAAGGGGTTCTATCTGGCGGTGGCCACGCTGGCGGCGCAATTCTTTCTGGTGTGGCTGTTCAATCGGGTGCCGTGGTTCTACAACTACTCGGCCTCGGGGCAGATCAACGCGCCGGAACGGGATGTGTTCGGGATCATCGTCACTGGTCCGAACGCGTCGGCCTGGGCTACCTATCTGTTCTGCCTGATCTTCCTGACCGTCAGCGCGATCATCGCGCGCAATCTGACGCGGGGCACGACCGGGCGCACATGGATGGCGATCCGCGATATGGACATCGCAGCCGAGATCATCGGGGTGAACCCTTTGAAAGCAAAACTGACCGCCTTTGCCGTCAGCTCCTTCTTTGTGGGCATCGCCGGAGCGCTGTTCTTTGCAGTATATCTGGGCGCGGTCGAAGTTGGCGAAGTCTTTGGCATCCAGAAATCGTTCCTGGTGCTATTCATGGTGATTATCGGCGGGTTAGGGTCGATTTTCGGCTCATTCGCAGGGGCGGCGTTTCTGGTGTTGCTGCCGGTGGTGCTGAAGCTGATCGGCGTCGATCTGCTGGGCTGGCCCACGGATATCGTCGCGCATCTGAACCTCGTGATCGTGGGCGCGCTGATCATCATGTTCCTGATCCTTGAACCTCATGGGTTGGCGCAGCTGTGGCGCGTGGCGAAAGAAAAACTCAGACTATGGCCGTTCCCGCATTAAGGGCGGCCCAATCATAAGACGGGTGCAAAAGCCCGAACACACCATCGGATCAATCAAGGGAGGAGACACCCGATGAAGACGAAACTGGCAACCTTGGCGCTGGGCGCCCTGATGGCTGCAGGCCCCGCGCTGGCAGATTTGGTTATCCCGGATCTCAGCTATCGCACCGGGCCTTATGCGGCGGGCGGCATCCCGTTCTCGGACGGGTATAACGACTATTTCACCCTGCTGAACGAACGTGACGGCGGTATCGGCGGTGTTCCGGTCCGGGTCATCGAATGCGAGACCGGGTACAACACCGAAAAAGGTGTGGAATGCTACGAATCCACCAAAGGCGAAGGCGCACTGGTCTATCAGCCGCTCTCGACCGGTATCACCTATCAGCTGATCCCCAAAGTGACCGCTGACGGCATCCCGCTGCACACGATGGGCTATGGCCGCACCTCGGCCGCGAATGGCAAGGTGTTCAGCAACGTGTTCAACTATCCGGCCAACTACTGGAACGGGGCGTCGGGCGCGATCAACTATCTGCTGGATGAAAACGGCGGTGACCTGAGCGGTAAGAAAATCGCGCTGGTCTATCACAACTCGGCCTATGGCAAGGAACCGATCCGCACGCTGGAAACACTGGCCGAAAAGCACGGCTATGATCTGACGCTGCTGCCGGTGGACCATCCGGGGCAAGAGCAGAAATCGCAATGGCTGCAGATCCGCCGGGAAAAGCCGGATTATGTGGTCATGTGGGGCTGGGGCGTGATGAACCAGGTCGCCGTGCAAGAGGCCGCCAACATCCGCTTCCCGATGGAGAACTTCATCGGCGTCTGGTGGTCCGGTGCTGAATTCGACGTCGAACCCGCAGGTGACAAGGCCACCGGCTACAAGGCGCTGACCTTCACCGGTCTGGGTGACGATTACCCGGTCTATGACGATCTGCGCAAATACGTCGCCGATGCGGGCAAGGCCGCGGGTGCGGGCGATCAGCTGGGCTCGGTCCAGTATAACCGGGGTCTCTATGCGGCGATGCTGGCGTCCGAGGCGATCAAGACCGCGCAGGGCATCCACGGCGTGGCCGATATCGACGCGTCGATGATGCGCGATGGTATGGAAGCGCTGGAGATGACCAACGCCAAGATGGACGCACTGGGCATGGCCGGGTTCGGGCCGGAATTCAGCGTCAGCTGTGAAAACCACGGTGGTCCGGGTCTGGTGGGTGTTGTTCAGTGGGATGCCTCGACCGGCACCTGGAACAAGCTGCAGGACTTCAAACCCACTGATGCCGAAGTGATCGGCGCGCTGATCGCCGAGGATTCGGCGGCCTACGCGGCTGAAAACAACATCTCGGAGCGCTGCAACTAAGGCGTACTGAACCCCGGGGCGGCGGTTGGCTGCCGCCCCGCACCCCACACTCGCACAAGGACACGCGCAGATGCTGGATGCGGCTCAAACCACGGATGTTCAGGCGGAAACCCTGCTTGAGGTCAACAATATCGAGGTGATCTACAACCACGTGATCCTTGTGCTGAAAGGCGTCAGCCTGACCGTGCCCAAGGGTGGCATCACCGCTTTGCTGGGCGGCAACGGCGCGGGCAAGACCACGACGCTCAAGGCCGTGTCGAACCTGCTGCATTCCGAACGGGGTGAGGTCACCAAGGGCTCGATCAAATACCGTGGTGCCAGCGTGCATGAAAGCGATCCGGCTGATCTGGTGGAAAAGGGCGTCATTCAGGTGATGGAAGGCCGCCATTGTTTCGAACATCTGACTGTCGAGGAGAACCTGCTGACCGGGGCCTATACCCGCAAGGATGGCAATGCGGCGATCCAGAAGGATCTGGAACTGGTTTACAGCTATTTTCCGCGTTTGAAAGAACGCCGTAGGTCTCAGGCGGGCTATACCTCGGGCGGGGAACAACAGATGGTGGCGATGGGTCGGGCGCTGATGTCGCGGCCGGAAACAATCCTGCTGGACGAACCCTCGATGGGTCTGGCCCCGCAGCTGGTTGAAGAGATTTTTGGCATCGTGAAAGACCTGAACGAGAAGGAAGGCGTGTCCTTCCTGTTGGCCGAACAGAACACCAATGTGGCGCTGCGGTTCGCCCATTACGGTTATATTCTGGAATCGGGGCGGGTGGTGATGGACGGCCCCGCCGCAGATTTGCGCGAGAATCCGGATGTGAAGGAATTCTATCTCGGCATGTCCGACGAAGGGCGCAAAAGCTTCCGCGATGTGCGCTCCTACCGCCGCCGCAAGAGATGGCTGTAAGCGGGATGGAGGATCAGGCGATGACTTACTATGACGCACTTGAGACCCGGTCAGCCGATCAGCGCAGTGCCGAACAAACGCAGGCCCTGCGCATCCAGATCGAACGTGCCCTGTCGGCCCCGGGTCTGGCCGCCCATTTGCAGGGGATTGGGCCGGGTGATGTTGCCTCGGTCGCTGATCTGGCAAAACTGCCGGTGCTGCGCAAATCCGATCTGGTTCAGGCGCAGGCCACGCGGCCTCCGTTCGGGGGGTTTTCGGTCAAACCGGCCCGGCATTTCCATCACGTGTTCCAGTCGCCGGGGCCGATTTATGAGCCCGGCAGCACCGATCACGACTGGTGGCGCATGGGCCGGTTTATCCATGCCGCCGG
>NZ_JALCBM010000006.1:15160-18276 GCF_028066395.1 Ruegeria sp. | reverse complement strand
TGCCGCAGATTTGTTGCCTGCCCCACTGGTATTTCCGAGCGGTTTGGTCGATTAAAGACTCAGCTTTCGGGATCGTCAGTCACCAGCCATGGCCGAAATTCAATACTCAGAACACGGAACGCACAATCGTGGTGTGTTGGGCACCCGCCTTGTGGGCATCATCGCCTATGCAGTCGCGGCGGCCTGTCTGTTGCCGATGGTGGCGGTGGTTCTGGCGGCGGTCACCGGTGGAACGGACACGATTTCGCACTTGTTAGAGACTGTTTTGCCGCGATATCTGCTGACCACGGCAGTGCTGGTTATTCTGGTCTCGGTGGGGACATTCTCGATCGGCGTTGGGGCCGCGTGGCTGGTCACGATGACCCGGTTTCCCGGCGTGCGATTCCTTGAGATCGCTCTGGTCCTGCCGCTGGCTTTTCCGGCCTATGTGCTGGCCTATGCCTATACGTTCATTCTGGATCACCCCGGAATCGTCCAGACCACCCTGCGCGATGTGACCGGCTGGGGGCCGCGGGACTATTGGTTCCCCGAGATACGCTCGACCGAAGGTGCGGCAGTGATGCTGATCCTGGTTCTGTATCCTTATGTCTATCTGCTGGCCCGCGCCGCGTTCCTGCAGCAAAGCGCCACCGCTTTTCTGGCCGCCCGGGCGTTGGGCAACGGTCCGTGGTCGTCCTTCTGGCGCGTGTCACTTCCGATGGCGCGGCCCGCGATTGCGGGCGGGGTGCTGCTGGCAGTGATGGAGACCATCGCCGATTTCGGCACCGTGGCCTATTTCGGCGTGCAGACCTTTGCCACTGGCATCTACACCAGTTGGTTTTCCATGGCTGACAGGGCCGCCGCTGCGCAGCTGGCGCTGTGCCTGTTGGGATTTGCGCTTGTCATGGCCGTGACCGAGCGGACCCAGCGCGGAAAAGCCAAATATTATCAGGCCGGGAAACAGCATGCCGCGCTGCCTGCCGCGCAGTTGAAGGGGTGGCGGTCGGCGGCGGCCTTTATTCTCTGCGCCATTCCTGTGTCGCTTGGCTTCCTGCTGCCCGTGGTGATTCTGGTGCAGATGGGGATGGAATCGGAACAGAACCTGTTGTCGCGCCGCTATGTCGGGTTCATTCGGAACTCGCTGACCCTGGCCGGTACGGCGGCGGTGCTGACGGTCTGCGCCGCCATCGCCGTTGGGTTCTTCCAACGTCTTCGACCGGGTCGAGGTTCTGCGATGGCGGCTTATCTGGCGCGGCTGGGCTATGCGGTGCCGGGCGGGGTGATCGCCGTGGGGCTGATCGTGCCCTTTGCGGGATTTGACAACGCGCTGGATGCGTGGATGCGCGAAACCTTTGATATCTCGACCGGATTGCTGGTGACTGGCTCGATCTGGTTGCTGGTCGCGGCCTATATGGTGCGGTTCCTTGCTGCCGCGCTTAGCGCCTATGAAGGCGGGCAGAGTACGGTGCATGCCAATATGGACGCCGCCGCGCGGTCGCTGGGGCAGACGCCGCTGGGCACATTGCGGCGGGTACATCTGCCGATCCTGACGCCCTCACTGCTGACCGCGTTGCTGATCGTGTTTGTCGATGTGATGAAGGAATTGCCCGCCACGCTGATCATGCGGCCGTTCAATTTCGACACGCTGGCGGTACAGGCATTCCGGCTGGCCTCGGACGAGCGGCTAGAGGGCGCGGCGGTGCCCTCGCTGGTCATTCTGGCGGTGGGTCTGCTGCCGGTGATCCTGATCTGTCGTCAGGTCGGGCGCCGGTAACGGTGCTTCAAAACTGCCACACCCCATTCCGCCGGGCTTGATTCAAATGCAATTTCCGGCAAGGCTGGTGATATGAACATGCAGCCTCCCAGCCGGTTTCCGTCACAATCGGCGCAGATGCCGGTGGCGTTTGACCGGCGCGAGATGTCTCAGATCCTGTCCGTCTATGGTCGGATGGTCGCCGCCGGGGAATGGCGGGATTACGGAATTT
This sequence comes from Ruegeria sp., assembly GCF_028066395.1. GTDB lineage: Bacteria > Pseudomonadota > Alphaproteobacteria > Rhodobacterales > Rhodobacteraceae > Ruegeria. The sequence continues at coordinate 16,312 of NZ_JALCBM010000006.1, read as the reverse complement.
CCAACCTGCGGGACATGGCGGTGTTTTCGATTTTTCGCCGAACGGCCGAACATCCGATCTATCGCGTGGAAAAGCACCCGACCCTGCGGTTGCGGCAGGGGATGTATTCAGTGGTTGGTATGGACGGGCGTATCCTGAAACGCGGCCACGACCTGCGCACGGTTCTGCGGGTGTTGGAGCGTAAGCTGATCCGCGCGGTTGACCCGGATTAGAGCCTTTTGTGGGCTGTCACCGGCCCATCCCCCTGCGCCTTGATGCGGGCGATGGCCTGATCCATCGGCTCCAGCGCGACGGCCATGTGGTAGGCATTGGCATGCAGCAGCAGATTGTCCGCTGCAACCCAGGCCACGTGGCCTTTCCAGAACAGCAAATCGCCGCGCTGGGCCGGGGTGCCGTCCGGCAATGCTTCACCCAACGCGCGTTCCTGATCGCCGCTGTCGCCGGGGCAGGGGATACCGCAGGCCAGCAGACAGACCTGCACCAGCCCGGAACAATCCAGCCCAAACCGGCTGTTGCCGCCCCACAGGTAGGGCGTGCCCAGAAACAGCTCGGCCGCCGCAACCGGATCGGCCAGCCGCGAATAGGCGGGTGCCGCGTGAACGGCGGGGATATAGCCTTGTTCGGTTTCCAGAAACCCGTTCTTTTCCGATACGGCGCGAATCTTGCTGCCGAAACTCAACGAGGTCAGGTCGGGGCTTTTCATATCCGCCTGTTCGTAGCCATGAGTGGCAGCGGCGACGATCCAGTGGGTCTGCGGTTCGACCTGCCCCAATTGGTCCGAGGCGACCCAGCCCGGATAGCCGTCCTTTTCAGCCGTGACACGGCTGAACCCGTTCAACTCGCTGCCGACAACAACCGTATCGCCATACAGCAATTGCCGGTCGCGGGGGCCATCGGGGCCGCGCAGCAGGTCGACGACCGGTTGGATCACGCGCCTTTGGGTCATAGGTTCAGCATCTTCGGCAACGCGGTCAGCAGGGCGCGCGGTCCTTGGCCGAGGCCGCCTTTGCTGCGCCCGGGTTCCTTGCTGCGTTGCCAGGAATAGATGTCAAAATGCATGTAACGGCTGTCGCCGACAAAGCGACGCAGGAACAGCGCGGCGGTGATCGAGCCCGCAAACCCGCCCGAGGGCGCATTGTCCAGATCGGCAAT
>NZ_JALCBM010000006.1:0-15060 GCF_028066395.1 Ruegeria sp. | reverse complement strand
TGCACAGGCAGGCGCAGCGCCATGATCATGCGCGCCAGACCCAGCACATTGGCCGCCCCGCCCATGTCTTTCTTCATCAACCCCATGGCCGCCGCCGGTTTCAAATCCAGCCCGCCAGTGTCGAAACACACGCCTTTGCCGACAAGGGTCAGTTTGGGCCCTGTCTCACCCCAGTTCATCTCGATCAGCCGGGGGGCCTGTTCCGCCGCGCGGCCTACGGCGTGGATCATGGGGAAGTTCTGCTGCAACAGCGCCTCGCCGCTGATCACGTTGACGGAGGCGTCGAATTCCTGCGCCAGCGCCTCGGCTGCAGCCTGCAATTGGTCAGGCCCCATATCCGCGGCAGGGATGTTGACCAGATCGCGGGTCAGAGCCTCGGCATTGGCCAGAACCTCGATCCGCTCGGCGTCAATCCCATCGGGCGCGATCAGCCGGGCCTTGGCCGGAGACTGCGTGGCATAGCGGTCAAAGGCATAGCCAGTCAGCAGCCAACCCAGAGATTCCATCGGCGCGGCGGCCTCGGGCAGGCCCGAGGCGATGCGATAAGTTCCCGTCGGCAAAGCCTCTGCCGCAGCCGCCAGCGGAAACCGTTTGCGCGCGCGTTTTGCGGCCGAGCCGTAGCCCGCCAGCGCAAAGCCCGCCGCGCCATCGGGCTGCGGCACCATCAACACCTGCCCCAACGCGCCGGTGAAGCCATTAACGGCGATCCAGTTTTGCACCTGATCCGGCTGGCCTGACAGCCAATCGTCAAGATCGGGTTGCGCGATGATGTGCAGGTCAAGGGCCGGATCGGCGGGTGAGGCAAAGGACAGGGTCATGGGCGTCTCGGCTGGTTCAGTCAGCGCCCAGACTAGCCACCCAGACCCGGCCCGCAACCCCCGTCAGACGGAAAGGTCCTGCTGATCCCAGACGGCGGTCAGCGACCGTTCACCTACCCGGATCAACCGGCTGAGCGTGGCGCCCGTCGCGACCGCATCCCCGGCATCGACCGTGTTCACCACGTCACCGGCCACCCGGGCCAGCGCCGTCATCCCGGCCTGATCCGCGATGGCGACCAGCGATTTGGCGCATTTGCGCAGACCTGCCCAGTCGCGCTGCCGCCAGAAACGATCACAGTTGGACAGGCGCAGGGCCAGTTCCTCGATCGTGCGGCATAGCACATCCACCGCGTTGGCATCGCCCAATTGCCCGCACAGACCGCCCAGGCGATCCGGGTCCAGACGCACGGATTCCTTTTGTTCAAGCGTGATTATCTTATCCACCACATTCACCCTAGTCTTCACGCCCCCACGGCGTGGGATGACATTGGCGGCAATCTCTTTGCAATTCGTTGCCGGGACGCCGGATAATGTCTCGAATTTTGTGCGAATTCGCGATGGAGCGATGCTATACGAGACTTGGGGATCACCATTTCGGCACGGACGCTCAATCGAAACTGCGGCCACTTTGCCTTGTTGACCAGGTTCACGGGCTCAGCCTCTTGCTTTGGCATTCACTTGCTGCCAAGTACCTTCCGCAACGCGGCGGACAGAAAAGGACAGGACCATGCCGATTACCACTGATGAACTGGCCGCTGCCCGCAATGCCTGGGGCGAAGGGCTGATTGCCATTTCAAAAGCCTATGAAGAGGGTGGCATCGACGCAGCCCGCCCTGTGGCAGAAAACGTTCTGAACGCCGCATATGGGTATAATCTGGGGCCGGTCCTGTTTAAGCCGACCATGGCCTCGGGTGAACAAACCTTTCGCCCGACCCAGCACGGCGCGCTTGCCTATTTCGTCGGTCATGACGCCGAGTACCCTCTGGACGGTGGGTTCGGGATCAAAGGCTGGCGTGCAATGAAAAGCGAAACGTCTGCGTCCTTTGTCGAAGGGGACGTCGCCATGTGGATGGGCAAGGTCATTCTGACGGACAAGGATGGCAACGTCACGCAAGTTGACAAGAGCTTTGGCTACAAGAAAGACGCCGAAGGAACCTTGCGTATCGTATTGCACCATTCCTCCCTTCCCTATCAGCCGTGACGCCCATGGGTGCCGATTTTAAACCGGCATGCCTCGGTTCTGGAGACAGGGTTTGGCCCTGCGGGCGATCAGGGCTCTGATTTTGTGCGATTTTTTGATACGTTTGCCGTATTCAAACTGGATTCGGAGCGTGTCATGAGATTGATTAAACGGATTCTTGTCACCCTATTGGTCCTTCTTCTGGTGCTGGTTGGTGCGTCCTACCTGCTGCCAGGCAAGGCCGAAGTTTCGCGCAGCATCACCATCAACGCCCCGGCCGAGGCGATCTTTCCTTATGTGAATTCCATGCAGGCGACCGAGAAATGGTCGCCCTGGCTGTCGCGCGATCCTGAGACCAAGCTGTCCTATAGCGGCCCCGAGGTGGGGGTTGGGAATACGCTGAACTGGGCCTCGGATCATCCGCAGGTGGGGACCGGATCTCAGGAGATCGTCGAAAGTGTCGAGAACAGCGCGGTCAGGACAGCGCTGGATTTCGGGCCCATGGGCACCGCCACCGCCTCATTTACATTGCAGTCTGAGGGGGCTGAGACCCTTGTGACATGGGGGTTCGAATCCAATTTGGGCCTGAACCCGATGTCGCGTTGGATGGGGCTGATGATGGACAAGTGGGTCGGCGGAGATTACGAGCGCGGGCTGGAAAACCTGAAATCCGTGGTTGAAAGCGCGACCTAGGGCAGTTGGAACCGGGCAAGTTTGCCCAGATGATCCGATCCCAGGTAAGGGCGCAGTTCAACTGTTCCTGTTGTGCCCTTGGGGAACAGCAAGTTGTCGATGGGCAGGGGCAAGGCCCGACCGCCGAGCGAGTGGGTGTTTTCAACCGCGCCGAACACCTCATTCCCCGCCGCCAAGCCAATCCGCCGAACGCTGGCGCCCCAGGGGACCATGTTGAAATCCCCGCCAATCAGGACAGGCCCATCCAGTTCCGCGATCCGGTCGGCGACTTCGCGGCTTTGCGCGGATTGTTCGAACGGAAACGGCCATTTCAGATGGACCGAGAGCGCCCAGATCGGCTCTCCATCCGCCGGGATCACCTGCAGCCCGGCCAGCCCATGCCCGGGCAGGCAGAATTCCGATCCTTCCACCACCGGCAGGCTGGTCAGGACGGCCACGTCCTGATGCGGGCGAAAGGGGCAGATGATCTTGGCCGGATAGTGCGCGTACATGTTGGCCATGTATTCGCGGTTGTGATCCGAGACCTCTTGCAGGGTCACGATCTCGGCCCCTGAATTGATGATATCATCGGCCAGTGAATAGCGCGGCCACGCCTTGCTGAGCAGGTTCTTCTGATACAGCATCAGGCAAGACCCGTTGCAATCCGGCGCGGGCGTTGTGAAGCCCATCGCGATGGAGCCAACGGCAAGCGTCGCAAAACCCGTGGCGATCAGGGCATAGATGCGCGCGCGCAGGAACAGAAACAGGATGGCGAATACGCCCAGCAGAACTCCGGCTTGGGGGCGCAAAATGGCGATGGAATCTCCGGCGGCGAAGTAGGGTCCGGTAAAGCCAAAGAGCACCAGCCCGATCAGCGCGCCCACGCACAGAATGATCAAGGTGCGCGCCAGTCGTCTGTTGGTCAAAACCTTCATCGATTGCCTAACCTGCCCCAACGGGATTGCCTGTGGATCAGGTGGCAAGGGCAGCGGGGTTTGTCAACTGTGTGCGGGCATTCGGAGAATACGCTTGTGGACAAGGGTCAATCCAGCTCCATCCCCTCAGGCCAGGCAAGCGTCGTGTCCAGTTGAATGGTTTCTGACTGGTCGGGGGCCAGCTCCATCTCCCACGCCAGTACCCCGCGTTTGTTATCCACATTCTCATCCGACGGTTTGGGTTGGGCAGACCAAGTGATAGTCAGATCATCCTGCTCGGAATAGGGAACCCGATCCAGAATTCGCAGGGGCCAGGATTGCCCCGTCAGGTTCCGGGCGACGATCTGCACTCGTTCAACATTCTGGTTCGAGCGTGAAATCAGCCCGACATCGCCGCTGCTGCGGCTCAGGATATGGCGGTCTATGGTCAGGCCATAAAGCGGGCCAAAGCCCAGTTCGACCTCTTCCCGAGGGCCGATTTCGGGAACACTGTCAGTTGCAACCAGAACCCCGTCCACCAACCATCTCGCTACGGCAGACGACATGAGGTTCTGGTCATAGGGATTGGTAAACCGAGCCGTGCGATAGGCCGTGTCGTCGTAGATTGGCGCAGCCATTGCAAAGACCTGTGCCGTTTGGGTCATGTTGTCCAATTCGAATTCAGCAAGTTCATAGCCTGAAGAAATCGAAACCGGCTCGGACAGGGTGTAGGTAATTCCAGTACCCGCAACGGATGCCGGGCTGGGGGTCCAGCCTTGTGTTTCTTCCACAACAACAGGGGCCTCGACGACAGGTTCCTCCAGACTGCCGAGATTCGCCCGGCTGATGGCTGGGCTGATGGTCTGGCGCCGGGACCTGACGGTTGTCGCGCTGTTCTTGCCTGTGGGTTGCAGCGTCGATACGCTGAGGGTGATGTCTTGCCAGTTTTCACCTGTGTTCTGATTGACCAGAATGCGGCGTTCGATGCGAACTTCTGGGGTGTCGCCCGTGATCAGATCAAACGTGTAGGCCGGGCTCCATTCAGCCAAACGGAAGTCCAGATAAGACAGCGACAGGGTGCCCTGAATATCGGTTTCGGCAATGACGTCCAAGGCGACGAACAGGCGGTCATCGGTTTCGGGAACCAAGGCTTGCAGATCGGCCTCTGCGGCCTCAAGCGCGGTTTGCAGGTCTTTTAGCTGTTCCTCGATCCTGCGACCTTCGATCTCGGCTTTCTGCGCAGCTTCCTCGGCGGCCAGCGATTCCGTACCGACCATCTGGGCGATACCGCGCAGACTGTCGGCGTCTGATCCTGCAAGACCTTCGTTGCGCCCCAGATTGGCAAGGAAAGAGATCGTGTGGCGCGCGGCTTCGGCCTTCAGGCGCGCTGTTTGGGCGTCGTCTTCAACCGCCTGGATTTGTTTTTCGATGCCTTCAATCCGATCCTCCGCCTGTTTGACCGCATCGCTTTGATATTCATGCCAGGGCACGTTTTCGCCCCGAATGATCTGCGCCGTTTGCGTCAAACCTTCTGCCCGGACCTGTAATGTCGCCAACTGCGCGTCGATTTCGGACAAAGGCATGCCCAGAAGAACCAGCCGGTGATGCCCCGCCGGAATGTCGAATTGCGCCGCGCGGGTAATCTCGGCCCCCGAAGGGTAAACGGTTACTTCGCTGACTTTGGTATCAAGGGTGAAGGTTTCGGCGCTTAGCAGGGTGGGGGTCAGAAGCAGGGGGAAAAGCAGGTGTCGCATAATGGCTCGCAGGAAGGGATAATCATCTTCCCGCGAGGGTTGCAGGCAAAACCCGCCATGGCAACCCGCAACATAAAAAGGGCCGCCTCTTTCGAAGCAGCCCTTACTTGGATGAGTTGAAAAGCCTCAGCCTTTCTTCAAAACCTCACGGCCCAGCAGTTCGGCGATCTGTACTGCGTTCAGGGCGGCACCCTTGCGCAGGTTGTCGCTGACGCACCACAGGTTCAGGCCATTTTCGATGGTCGAATCCTGACGGATACGGCTGATGAACGTCGCGAAATCGCCCGCGCATTCGATGGGTGAGACGTAGCCACCGGCCTCACGCTTGTCGATCACCATGATGCCGGGGGCCTCGCGCAGGATGTCGCGGGCTTCGTCTTCGTCGAGGAATTCCTCGAACTCGATATTCACAGCCTCGGAGTGGCCGACGAAAACCGGAACGCGGACGCAGGTGGCTGTGACCTTGATCGACGGATCGACGATCTTTTTGGTCTCGACGACCATCTTCCACTCTTCCTTGGTCGAGCCGTCTTCCATGAAGACGTCGATCTGCGGAATGACGTTGAAGGCGATCTGTTTCTGGAACTTCTTCGGCTCAACCTCGGTCGTGGGGTTGTAGATGGCCTTGGTCTGATCCCAAAGCTCGTCCATACCTTCCTTACCGGCACCCGAGACCGACTGATAGGTCGACACCACAACGCGTTTGATCCGCGCGCGGTCATGCAGCGGTTTCAGCGCCACAACCATCTGCGCGGTCGAGCAGTTGGGGTTGGCGATGATGTTCTTGTTTTTATAGTCGTGGATCGCCTCGGGGTTACATTCCGGCACGATCAGCGGAATGTCCGGGTCATAGCGATACAGCGACGAGTTATCGATCACCACGCAGCCAGCTGCCGCCGCCTTGGGGGCGTAGACCTTGGTCGCCTCAGAACCCACGGCAAACAGCGCCATGTCCCAGCCGGTGAAATCGAACGTGTCCAGATCCTTGGTAGTGAGTGTCGTGTCGCCAAAGCTTACCTCGGTGCCCAGCGAACGACGGCTTGCCAGCGCGGCAAGTTCATCGACGGGGAACTGGCGTTCTGCCAGGATGTTCAGCATTTCGCGGCCCACGTTGCCCGTGGCGCCGACGACTACGACGCGATAGCCCATTTCATGTCTCCAAAGTTAAGGACGCGCGTTCATAGCTGCGTTGCGGCAAAGAAAAAAGAGGATTCGCCGCAAAATCCGCCACCCACGGCGAATTGAAGCAGTTTCAGCCTTGATCCAGCAGTGAGCGGTAGATTTTGACGATGGATTCGGCCTCACCCTTGATGCGGAAATTCTGTTCGATATGGGTTCGGGCGGCTTTGCCAGCGGCGGCCAGCCTGTCCGGATCGGACAGCATGTCGTTCAGCGCCTCGGCCAGTGCCCCGGCGTTGTCCTTTTCCACCAGACGGCCCGTTTCACCGTCCTTGATCTGCGCGCTGAACGCGCCGACACCGTGGCAGGCAATGGCCGGCACGCCCGAGGCCATCGCCTCAAGCGGGGTCAGGCCGAAGCCTTCGTGGCGGGCGGGGGCGACGAACAGGTCAAGCGCGCGGTAGGTTTCGACGATCTCATCCCACGGGCGTTCGCCCAGAAACCGGACGCGATCCCCCAGCCCGGCCTGTTGCAGCTTGTCTTCCTGTTCGCGTTGAAAGGCTTCGAATTCCTTGGTGGCGTTGCCGGTGAAGATAATAGTTGCGTCCGGGTGGTCGGGCAGCACTTGAATCGCCGCATCCACCAGCAGATCGACGCCCTTTTGCGGACGGATACGACCGAAACATCCGATCAGCGTGCCGCCGGGCAGGCCAAGCTTTTGACGCAGCGCGGCTTTGTCGTTTTCAGGATGGAATATCTCGGTATTCACGCCATGCATGATCACGGTCGCGGGGCGTTCAAGGAATGATGCGGCCTGCGGTGTGGTCGCAATCACCGCGTCCATTTTGGCGATCAGGCTTTTGGTGAAGCCCGAATGATCGCGCTGGGCGGCTGAGGTGAACAGCAGCTTGTACTTGCGCCGAAACAGCGTTTTCAGAACCAGCCCCATCAGCATCTCGGTGTTGCGGCGGGCATGCCAGACGATCGGTTTGCGATTGGGCAGAAACAGGGTCTTCCACAGGCGAATATGCGGGATGTCTTCGGGCAGGCCGGGGCCAGTGGCGCGGATGCCGATCATCTTGGCTTGGATTGGCAGCAGTCGGATCACCGTGGTCGTCACGCCCGAGAGGCTGTGTTTGAGGTTCGGCGCGATCACTTCGATATTCTGCATTGCGCTTTCCTTCTCGGGTAGTTCGGGTCAGTCTATACTGTCCCGGCTGAACAGGTAGATGACACAGCCGATGGCCACAGCTACGGCGAAAAAGCCGAATATGGCTGTGTAGGGTGCCGCCGGTCCCATGTCCACCGCTGCTGCGTGAATGCGCCCGGTGGCGAATTGCGCCAGCCCAACGCCGCCGATCCCGAACAGGTTCAGCAAGGTCACACCGCGCCCCACCAGATGCGGTGGGATGAAGGCGCGGCCATGGGCCATGACGACCGGGAAAGTGGCACCGGTGAACCCGATCACCGCCAGCAGCACGACCGACAGCCAGACCGCATCGCTGATCCAGAGACACAGCAGCACCAGCGCCAGCGCGCTAAGGATATTGCCGCCGAAAATCACCCATTTGCGGGTTTTCAGAAGCCGATCCAGCGGACCATAGGCGAAAGTCCCCGCAATCATCGCGGCCCCCATCACCAGCGTCGCCTGCCCGACCTGCGCGGTATCCAGACCGAAAACATCCCGCAGATACGGCCCCGCCCACAGCCCGCGCAGCGCGCCAGACGGGGCATAGGCCACCAGCATCAGCGGCAGAATTGTCCAAAGGGCGGGCTGTTTCAGCAGGTCCAGAACCGATCCCTTGTGTTGGGTCTCGACCCGTTCGGGATCGCGGACCGTGAACCAGATGCCGATCGCCACCGCGCCCGAGATCACCGCCAACCCGGCCAGCGTGCCGCGCCAGCCGAACCATTCCACCGCCAACGCCGTGGGGTAGGACGCGACCAGATTGCCCACCGACCCCACGCCCAGCATCAGGGCGGCCAGCGTGGCGAATTTGGCCGGGGGAAATTCGCGCGCGAAGATGAAATAGGACGCCATCAGAACGGGCGAGCATCCAACCCCGATCAGTGCCATCGCCAGACTGACATGAATTGGGCTGGTTGCCACCGCAAACAGAAGCGCGCCGCCGGACCCGCCGAGCAGCAGTAACACGGCAGAGCTGCGCCGTGGCCCTACCCGGTCCAGCGCCCAGCCGACCGGGATTTGCATCGCCGCAAAGACCAGAAACCAAAGGCCCGAGGCAAAGGCCAGATCCTCGGGCGTGGCACCGATATCGCGGCCCAGATCAGCGGTCAGAATCGCCAGAAACGCGCGGAAAAACTGGCTGAGGACATACGCCAGACATAATACCACCAATCCTGCCTGCATCTTCGCCCTCCTCCTCGGGGGAATGCTTGGCATGTTGGGGGGCTGTGTACAAGCAGAGGGTGGCCCGACAACCTTCGGAAATCGTTCACGATCCGGTCACGGCTGGAGAAACCGCCTTGTTAGGCTCTCTTTTTGAGGCCTATGCCGCATCCATACGCGGCAAATCACCCATCCCCTCACCGCGCCAGAACACAAGCGTCAGGATCGGCTGATCCGTTGTCGTCATCGCGTGGCTCTGCCAACTGGAATGAAGACGGGTCTGGCCGGGGCCGACATAAGCCTCATCTCCGGCGACCTTGAACGTGGCACCACCGGCGAGCGTCAGGTAAATCTCTTCGGCCTGATGGCTGTGCCAGTCATAGGTCAGCCCGGCGCCCCAATAGCCAACATAGCCGCGCAGCTGGGTCGAATGGAAATGACCGGTCGGACCGAACAGTTCGTAATAGCCATAGCGGTTGCGGAAATCGGCCCCGACCTCTTCTTCGGTATAGGTGCGTTTCCAGTGGGCAAGGTGCGTCGTCGCCGTGATCGCATCGATCAGAGCTTGCGTCTGTGATGAACCGGGTTCGGCAAAAGCCTCGACCAGTCCGGTTGCGGGGATGCTGCGCGCGGGCAGCGCCGCCGGGGTCAGATCGGTGGGCCAGGGCGCGAATGCGGCCATATCCGCATGTGATTGGTGCAAAGTGCGCGCGGCCTCAAGAACATCGTCCAGATTCATCCCAGAACTCCTTCCCGGTCTCTCACGCCGCATCATTCGGATGCTTAAGGGTCAAATGCGCGTCTGATTTGACCATTCCTGAGGTTTGTAACCGACATTCTTCAAGGGAGTGACGATCCGTCGACGCGATAAATCACTGCAAAACCGACTCTAACCAAGGTGAATTTCTTGTGAATCAACGATCAGTTGCAAGCCCCCGGGAATTCGGCGAAAATTGACCATGACCGACGAGCTTCCCTTAACGTCCCGGTCCTTGCCCATCGCGCTGCTGCGTGCACGGGAAAAGGTGATGGGGCCGATCCGCGCCATTCTGGCCGATGCCGGCGTGACCGAGCAGCAATGGCGCGTGTTGCGCGTGTTGAAAGAGGAAGGGCCACAGGAACCCACTCAGATCGCCGAACGGGCCTGCCTGCTGCTGCCCAGCCTGACACGGATTCTGAAAAAGCTTGAGGAAAAAGACCTGATCGCTCGCCGCCGCGATACCGAGGATCGGCGGCGTCAGATTGTCGAGATCAGCGACAAAGGCCTGCAGATCATTGCCGCCAACCTGGCGGCCAGTATCGAACAGGCCGACCTTATCCGTGCAAAAATGGGGCCAGACCGGCACGAAATGCTGCTGGATCTGTTGGCCGAGCTGCACAAGTTGGACAATTAACACACCTCTTCAGCAGATCGGACAAGCATATTGCCCCGGCTGCCGCGCCGTCGTACCTTGTGCACTATACTACACCTTGTGAATGGTAATGATGGCAGCGGCAGACGGAACAGAACCGGAAAATCCCCCTAATCAGAGTCTGGGTGAGCGTGTCGGCGCCCGTGTTCGCAAGGCCCGACGGTTAAGTGGAATGTCGCGCCGGGTGTTGTCCGAAAACTCGGATGTGTCCCCTCGCTATCTGGCCCAGTTGGAAACCGGTGAGGGCAATATCTCGATCGGTTTGCTGCAACGCGTGGCCAACGCGCTGGAATGCCGGATCGAATGGCTGATCGGTGAGGATGACCCGTGGGACACAGACAGCCTGCAAATCCTGGAACGTTACCGCGAGGCCAGCGAAGAAGTGCGGGAACAGGTGCGCGATGCGCTGCGCATTGACTCGGCCAGTGCCCGCCGCGCGGGGCGTATCTGTCTGATCGGGTTGCGCGGCGCCGGGAAATCGACCTTGGGCAAGCTTTTGGCGGAAAAGCTGGACCTGCCTTTTGTCGAACTGACGGATGTGATCGAAAAATCGGCGGGCATGCCCCTGTCCGAGATCATGGCCTTCTACGGGCAGGAAGGATACCGCGAGTTGGAGGCACAGGCGCTGGATCAGGTCAGTACCGCGCAAGACCGGCTGGTGTTGGCCGTTGCCGGAGGGATCGTGGCCGAACCCGAGACGTTTGACACGCTGCTGAACCAGTTTCACACCATCTGGCTGCGTGCCTCGCCCGTCGAACATATGGTACGGGTGCAGGCGCAGGGCGACCGGCGCCCGATGGTGGGTAATCCCGAGGCGATGGATCAGCTGAAATCCATTCTGGCCAGTCGCGAGGCTCAATACAGTCGCGCGACCGAGCAACTGGATACATCGGGGCAAACGCTGGAAACCTCGTTGCAGCAGGTGCAGCAGCTGGTCATGGATCGCAATCTTCTGAACCAGACATAGACCCTATTTAGGGTCTTTCAGCCAATCTTTTGCAAATATGACCCGCTCCATCCCGGTGAACCGGCGCACCCTATCCAGTTCCGCCTCCAACCGTTTTGTCCGCGCGTCTGACCAGCGCACCGACCGTTCCGGCCACAGGGCCTTGACCCGCAATTCATCGCAATCACGATGTGCTTTCATGTCGATCCGACCGATCAACCGGTCACCTTCGAGCAGGGGAAAGACGTAATACCCATAGGTGCGTTTGGGCGCGGGGACGAAGACCTCGATCCTATAATGGAAACCAAACAGGCGTTCAGCCCGCTGGCGGTCGCGCAGCATCGGGTCAAAGGGGCTGAGAACCCTGATCCGGCCGGGGGCAGAGGAATGGACCTCATCCACCAGCCCCGGTCGCGCGAACAGTTTGCGACTGCGCCCATCGGCACAGTCTACCTCAATTTCCTGCAATCTCCCTTGTGTCAGAGCCGCATTGCACCAGGATTTTGCCTCTGCCGGGCTGACAGTATCCCAAAACGCCGCCAACTCACCCGAGGTGGCAAAGCCCAACCGATCCAGCGCCGCGTTGCACAGCCAGTCCACGGTTTCCTCAGCATCGCAGGGGCGGTTGCCGGGGCAGAGGTGGTGATCGATGACACGCTCGGTCAGGTCATATTGCTTTTGAAACCCATCCCGGCCAATCACCGTCAACGCGCCGGATCGCCAGAGATATTCCAGTGCTGTCTTGGACGGGTGCCAGTCCCACCATCCGCCCGAGCCTTTCTTTTCATCCTTGCCCACATCGGATGACCCAACCGGCCCGTGATCGCGGATATGCTGCAGCACGGTTTCGAATTGTTTCTCATACCCGTCTCGTCGCCAGTTCTTCCACCGAGCTTTCAGAACCTCGGCATCGCGTTGAAACCGCAGGTGCCAGTGCGGGTAGAACGCCATCGGGATGACGGCCGCATCGTGGGTCCAGTGTTCGAACAGCGCCCTGTCACGCTCGTACAGCCGTTTGAGGTTGCCTGCGCGATAGGTCGGCCTGCGGGCATACAGGATCATGTCATGGGCCCGCGCGACGGTGTTGATACTGTCCAACTGCACAAAGCCCAGACGGTGGATCAAATCCAGCAGATCCGTCCCCTTCGCCCCACCTGTGGGCGGTTCAAGTAACGCATGGCGCTGCATGAACACGGCGCGCGCGGCGCGGTTGTTCAGCCGTTGCAGGGCCACCGGCTCAGCGCCGTTTCAGCGTGTCGCCAAAGCTGATCTTGGGGGTCAGGGTGATGCGGGTTTCAACCTCGGCCTCGGGGTCTTGCAACTGGGCCGAGATGATCTCGGCCGCCTTGCGCCCAATTTCCAACCGACAGGCATCCATCGTGGCCAGCCTGCGCGGCAGCCCCTGCAACAACTCGACATTGTTGAACCCGGCCAAGCCGATCTGCCCCGGCACGTCGATGCCTTGTTCCAGCAGATACAGCAGCCCGCCAGCGCCGATCATATCGTTGGAATAATACAGAAAATCCAGCTCGGGTGAGCGATCCAGCATCGCCTTGGTCATCTCGCGCCCCTTGGCCAGAGCCGAGCCGCCGGAATAGAATTCACGATCTTCGATCTCGATCCCGTGCTTGCCCAGCACTTCGGTAAAGCCCTCGAACCGCTTGCGGGCGCGGTGGTCCAGCGGCATCTTGGTGCCCATGAACCCGATATGCTCATAGCCCGCCTTCAGGATCGCCTGCGCCATCTCACGCCCGGCGCGGCGATGCGAAATCCCGACCATCGCATCCACGGGCTTGCCATCGGTATCCATGATCTCGACCACCGGAATCCCCGCCGAATCCAGCATCGCCCGCGCCGCATCGGTATGCTCCAGCCCGGCGATGATGACACCCGATGGCCGCCACGAGAGCATCTCGTACAGCACCTTTTCTTCCTTTTCAGGCAGATAATCGGTGACGCCGACCACCGGCTGCAGCTCGGTATCCTCCAGCACCTGATTGATACCGGTCAGAACCTCGGGGAAAACCATGTTCGACAGCGACGGGATGATCACCGCCACCAGATTGACCCGGCTTGAGGCCAGCGCGCCCGCGATCTTGTTGGGCACATATCCCAGCTCTTTCGCGGCGGCCAGAACGCGGGTGCGGGTGGCATCGGACACGTCGCCCCGGTTCCGCAGCACCCGGCTGACCGTCATTTCCGACACTCCGGACGCTTCCGAGACATCACGAAGGGTAAGCGGGCGTTTTGTTTCTGTTGTCACCGGGGATACCTGCGTTGTTGTTTTGCCCGATGGTAGCGTGAACAGGCCGCGTTTTACAACTGTTGTGCAAAGCCGATGACAACCCCGAAAATCCCGGCTACAGAAAGGTCACGCGGCCCCGTGGCTCAACTGGATAGAGCAGCCCCCTCCTAAGGGGCAGGTTGCAGGTTCGAATCCTGCCGGGGTCGCCACTCCCATTGAATTCCATTGAAGAAAACGTCTACACATCCAAGGTGTGTAAATCGATCCAATGCATTGAGTGGCCGTCCATGGGCTTTTACGTGTTTTGGGTGACATCGCTTGACCTTTAAGAGTGGATCAAGAACGAAGTCCACTACTAGCTGTTCTATTTGGTGAGTGAAGCACTACACTTGGTATGCAGAAGCGCAAAATGGTCACTTGTTTAAAGCACGATCAAGAGTGGATCAAGAAAATGAGCAGAGAGAACAAACACTAAGTCCTTGTAAACATGGCATACAATCGATTGTAATGAGCTTGACAGCGGGCGAGGATCAAGAGTGGATCAAGAAACTAGTGCCACCACGGGTAGTAGCCTGCACGTGGATGTTCCTCATCCGCATACTTGATCAGGTCAGCATCCATAGTCTTACGGATGACAGTCGTTGCCTGAGCAGCGTTCCTCTGATCAATCCCAAGTCGCTCACATAGAGTTGCATTGCGCATACGTTCTCCTGCCATCGACTTGAGTACAGCATGAAAATAGCAAGCTCTAATGCGCTCTTCGGCGGTCATGTCCGCAAAGGTGCGGGGACCATACAGCACTACCTGCATGGAGTCGGCATTGGCCTTGAGCAAAGGTGCGGGAAGCTGGGACATCTCCACTTCACCAAAAACTTTATCTAGCCCGCTTCCTTGCTCTTCACACATACCCATGCGACGCATCAGGGATGCTATGGCTTCGTTGCGAGAGCGGGGAGGAAGGTCAATCATACGGTCCGTATCAACAAGCGGACAACCTGGATTAGTTATTTCCAGTCGGTCTGAAAAGAGTTCAATGAGTGGACCAGCGCCCGTAATCGTCATGTCTTGATGTATCAGTGCATTGGCCACCAACTCCCTTACAGACAATTGAGGAAACAGCGGATGCGCTTCTCTAAGTGCTTGTCCAATGAGTTCGTTCTGTGGAAGTAAGCCATTTATGTAGCTCAGCAGACCCTCAAAGCCTGCGGCGTAACCCTTCTTACCATCCTGCCTGTGCGTCACGGTCGTGGTTCGATCTGCACCTTCATATTTCACAAACCGAACAGCCTTCCGTGCGAGGCTGCCATCGAACAGTGTCATATCCGTTGCAAAAAGTATGGCGCCCAAGTTCAGGATGTTCCAACGGTCACCGACATCCTTCTTGATCAGACGGTCCGCCTCCAGTTTCTCCAGTATGTGCTGCCTGTTGTCGGGTAGAGGTTGCTTGGTCAAAGCGAAGTATGCGGCGTAGTCGATCTCAGAGAGCACCGTGTCTGAGGTCACGTAGGTCTTAGCATTCCCATGCTCCCACGTATACGGACGCATCTTTTCGATCAAAGCCTGGTATCGTTGTTGGTCATCGGTCAACTTGGGGGTGATCAGCCCCACTTGAGTGGTCCAATTTGATTGTTAGTGTATGACCGGCCTTTG
>NZ_JALCBM010000065.1:15336-25120 GCF_028066395.1 Ruegeria sp. | reverse complement strand
ATGTATTGCAGGATACCCATCGTCGACAGGCGTACCAGCTTGGCCCCGTTGGCATAGACCAGCAGAGGAATCGCCGTCACGATCCCCGCGCCTGCCAGCAGCATCGTGTCGGTAACGGCACCTCCGAAATGCCCAGTACCCTGGGCGCCCAGCCAGGTCACATAGGCCAGCGCCGGGATCAGCAGGATCAGCACCTCCAGCAGAAACCCCTGATTGGGTCCAATCGGCAGCGAGCGCTTGAAGAACGCATAAAACCCCCAAGTGACCATAAGCCCCAACGCAGCCCAAGGCAGACGCCCGGCCTCGACCACCAGAACCAGAACCCCCAACGCCGCCAGGCCAACGGCTAAAAGTTGCGTCCGGTTTAAGGGCTCTCGCAGAAGAGCCGCACCCAGGGCAATGCTGAACAGCGGGTTGATGTAATACCCCAGAGCCGCGTCCAAAGCGTGCCCACTGGCGATGGACCAGACATAAATCGCCCAGTTGACCGAGATCAGCGCCGCCGTCAGACACGCCATCCCCAGCATCTTCGGGTTCCGCAACGCCGCCTTGATATCCCGCGTCCGCCCCAAGGCAACCAGCAACAGCCCGGCCACCGGAACCGACCAGATGACACGATGCGCCACAACTTCAACCGGCCCGATATGCGCGATGGCTTTCATATACAGCGGCAGAAACCCCCACAGGACATAAGCCGTCACAGCCAGCGCCAGCCCTTTGGGCGTATCTGCATTGTTTGGTGGTATAGGGGTGTCTGCCACGACCGGTCTCCGGATGATACCACCCGTCTTTAGGGCAAATCGCGGGGCCTTGAAAACTGTGAAAAACGTGAAGACAGCCATCACGTTTTGTGATGGCCCATCAATCCGGGCAACAGCCTGCGCTTCAAAAAGAATTTTGCGAGGCTCTGCCTCGCGCTCCGGGATATTTTTAGCCAGATGAAGCAGGGGATCCATTCTTCATCTGGCCCCAAATATCCCGGGGGAGTCGCCCGGTACGGGCGGCGGGGGCAGAGCCCCCATTTTTTCGCTTAGACTTTGACCCGCTCGGATTTGGGGTCATACATCGGCTTGAGCGAAGCCTCGGCCTTGACCTTCACGCCGCAAACGTCGATCTCGTAGGTCGAGGCCAGAACATCCGCTGCCTTTTCGCCTTCGCAGGGCACATATCCCAGACCGATGGCGCCGCCCAGCGTATGGCCGTAATTACCCGAGCTGAGATAACCCACATATTCACCGTCACGGATGATCGGCTCGTTGTGGAACAGCAGTGGTTCGGCATCGGTCAGCTTGAACTGCACCAGACGGTTTTTGGGCCCGCTCTCCTTACGTGCAATCACAGCCTCGCGCCCGATGAAGTCGGTGCCTTTGTCGACCTTCACGGCAAAGCCGAGCCCGGCATCAACTACGTGGTCTTCGCAGGTGATGTCGTGACCGAAGTGGCGGAAGCCCTTTTCGATCCGGCAGCTGTCCATCATGTGCATACCGCAGAGTTTCAGACCCATATCCTGTCCGGCCTCATGCAGCGTCTCAAAGACGTGGCCGGCCATGTCGGACGAGACGTAGATCTCCCACCCAAGTTCACCCACATATGTCACGCGATGCGCGCGGGCCAGGCCCATGCCGATCTCGATCTCTTGCGCGGTGCCAAACGGGTTGGTGGCGTTGGTGAAATCGTTGGGCGAGACTTTTTCCAGCAGCGCGCGCGCATTCGGGCCCATGACAGCCAGAACGCCTTCACCCGCAGTCACGTCAGTGATGACCACATTGAAGTTGCCCGCATGGCGCATCATCCAGGTCTGGTCCGCCTGCCGTGTGGCGGCGGGGGTGACGACCAGATAGGCGGTCTCAGTCAGGCGGGTGACGGTCACGTCAGCCTCGATCCCGCCGGCGCGGTTGAGGAACTGCGTATAGACGATCTTGCCATTTGCGACCGAGTAGTCGCCGCCACCCACGTAGTTCATGAACGCCTCGGCATCCGGGCCTTCGACGCGGATTTTACCGAAAGACGACATGTCATACATGCCCACATTTTCGCGCACCGCGCGATGTTCGGCCGCCGAGTTCTCGAACCAGTTCTGGCGCTTCCAGCTGTACTGGTACTCGCGTTCCTGACCCTCATTCGCAAACCAGTTGGCGCGTTCCCAACCGGCGATTTCGCCCATCACGCCGCCATGTTCCAGCATGTGGTGGTGGAACGGGGTGCGGCGCACGCCACGGGCCGTTGCCTTCTGGCGATAGGGGAAATGGTCTGCATAGAGCAGGCCCAGCGTTTCCTTGGAGCGTTCGAACAGGTACTGCTTGTTGCCCTGGAACGGCTGCATCCGGCTGATATCGACATCGCCCAGATCAAAGGGCTTTTCGCCCGTATCCATCCACTCGGCCAGCGCCATGCCCGCGCCACCGGCGGACTGGATACCGATCGAGTTGAAGCCCGCCGCGACCCAGACATTGTCCATCTCGGGCGCCTGACCCAGATGGTAGGCATCATCGGGGGTAAAGCTTTCGGGACCGTTGAAGAAGGTGTGAATACCGGCCTCGGCCAGCAGCGGCACACGTTCGACCGCTTTTTCGAGGATCGGCTCGAAATGGTCGAAATCTTCCTGCAACTGATCGAATTCGAACGAATCCGGGATGCCGTCCATCGCCCAGGGCTTCGATTCCGGCTCGAAGGCGCCCAGCAGGATCTTGCCTGCATCTTCCTTGTAATAGGCGTATTCATCCGGCACCCGCAGCACCGGCAACTGCGTCATGCCGTCGATATTCTCGGTGACGATATAGAAATGCTCGCACGCGTGCAGCGGAACGTTCACGCCTGCCATCCGGCCGACCTCGTGCCCCCACATACCGGCGCAGTTCACCACCATGTCGCATTCGATATGGCCCGAGGCGCTGCCGTCATCGGCGACCCAGTCCACGCCGGTGACTTTACGCCCCTGCTTGGCAATCTCGGTCACTTTCACGCGTTCCTTGACGATACCGCCACGCTGCCGCGCGCCCTTGGCCAGCGCCAGCGCGATATTGGCCGGATCACCCTGCCCGTCCAGCGGCAGGTAGACCGCGCCCTTGACGCCTTCGAGGTTGATATGCGGATACAGCTCCTGCACGCGTTCGTTCGAAATCTCTTCGACCTCGACACCAAAGGCGCGGGCCATGGCCGCCTGACGGTAGATCTCTTCCTTGCGCTCTTCGGTCAGGGCAACGGTGATCGAGCCGTTGCGTTTGAACCCGGTGGCAACGCCGGTTTCCTCTTCCAACGAGCCATAAAGCTCCTGACTGTATCTCGCCAGTTTGGTCATGTTCTTGGTGGCCCGCAGCTGCGCGATCAGGCCAGCGGCGTGCCAAGTCGTGCCGCTGGTCAGTTGCTTGCGCTCCAGCAGCACAACGTCGTTCCAGCCTTTCTTGGTCAGGTGGTAGGCGACCGAACAGCCGATCACGCCGCCACCGATGATGACAACGCGGGCTTTGGTGGGAAGATCAACCATGGTGAGGACTCCGAATATATAGCTGCATTCTGATTGGCATGGATTGTCGACAGAAAACGCGTCAAAAACGTCAGAGCATCCGCAAAAATCACCGCTGCGTTGATTGTCGCTTTTGCCGCCGCAGAACATAGGGGGTTATGCCAAAAAAGCTTTTGTAGACCGAGGAAAACCCGTTGGGGAATCCGCAGGCGAATCCGATCTCGCGCACGCTCATCGTGGTGTTCAGCAGCAGGTTGTTGGCCTTGGCCAGCCGCATCTCGCGATAGAACCCGTTGGGCGTGGTGCCGAAAACCGATTTGAACTTGCGCTCAAGCGAGCGGTTGGACAGGTGCAGTTCCTCGACAATCTGGTTGATCGGCAGCGGCTCTTCGATATTGGCCTGCATCAGCTTGATGCACTGGTCCAGCTTGGCGTCGCCGGTTGCGGTATTGCGCACCCCCGAAAACGGCTGCAGCGAGGAAAAGTCGCGGATGTTTTCATGCAGCATGATATCGGCGACCGTCATCTTGGCAGGCCCCGAGATGTGGCGGCCGATGACGCCCAATGCGACATCGGTCGTAGCCTCCATCCCGGCGCAGGTGACGACGCCGCCATGCTCGGTCGCGATGGCCAGCTTGGCCTCGAACCGGGCGCCGCGTTCACGCAGGAACGAGGCGTTTTCCCAATGGGTGGCCAGTTCGGCGGTGCCCTGTTCCTTGATATAGCGGCTGGCGGCCTCGGCCAGCAGAAACACCTGCGCGCCGCGATAGGTATAGTCGGACACGATCCGTCCCAGCGACAGGTCCGGCTGGTCCGGATCGGAATTGCCGATCACGAACAGATAATCGGCCTTGGGATACGGCGTGACGGGGTCGGTTGCCACCATCGCCTCGCTGCTGCTTTCAATCGGGCCGCCCCTGATCGAACGATAGGAATAGGTAAAGGGCGGGGTCGGACAGACCCGGTTGGCAAGGCGTAGAACTTCAACCAGCGAGGCCAGTTCCAGCAGCACATATCCCGGCGCGACGAGGATATCGAAATGCTTTTGATCGGCGCTGTCCGATGTGTTGTCGGCGGTCATCGCCTTCTCCTCAAACAATCCGGTGACCGGCGTGGCGCAGCCTCTGGGCCAGGGTTTCTATATGGTCAGGGCCAACCTCGCAACAGCCGCCGACGATGGTGGCCCCCTGCGTCACCCATTCCATAGCATAATCGGCATAGGCGTCCGGCCCCAGATCGCGACGCTGTTCCAGTGCATCCACGGTCGGTGCATCCTGCAGGAACCCGTCGGTGATCTCGGTAAAGCCGTTGGCATAGGCCCCGAAGGGACGGCCCAGCCCTTTGATGAACTTTAGCGCCGCCGGGATCGCTTCGGGGCGGGAACAGTTGATCAGCAATGCCTCGGGATTGAACCGGTCAACCAGCGGGGCGATATCATCCACCGGCTCGCCCGAGCGCAGGCGGGTGCCGTCGTGATCCATGACCGTCAGCGCCATCCAGACGGGTTTGTCACAATGCTGCGTGCCGCGCAGGGCGCCCTCGGCCTCCTGAAGGGATGAGACGGTTTCGATCAGGAACAGATCAACCCGGTCCTGCATCATCCTGGCGAGTTCACCGAATTTCTGCGCCGCATCCTCCGGGTCAGGGTTCAGGTCGGGGCGATAAGAGGCCAGCAACGGGCCGAGCGCCCCCGCGATCCGACCGCCGGTGCCCTGCCGGGCCTGTTCAGCCTGTGTCACGGCGGCGTCGATCAGCGCGGGCAGTTGATCCTCAAGCCCGACCCGTTCCAGACGCGAGCGGTGGACCGCATAGGTGTTCGTCGTTGCAACCGTCGCGCCACGGCGAAAGTAATCCGCGTGTACCGCACCCACCAGATCGGGGTGATCCATCATCACCCGGGTCGACCACAGCGGCGTCGGCGCATCGCCACTGCGCTTGACCAGTTCCTGCCCGATCGAGCCATCCAGAAGGGTGATATCAGCCATCTTGCACGCTCCTTTACGGGATCAGAACCAGTTTACCGGGCAATGTTTTGGACTGGAAATCCTCTTGCGCCCGGGCGATGTCTTTCAGTGGATAGGTTTTTGAGATCAAAGGCTTGATCCGCCCGGCGTTCATCATCCCGACAAGGCGACCAAAGACGTCGAAAGCCTGATGGGTGCAGCCATGGATGGTGATGTCGCGCAGGTAGATATCACGCAGATCGGCCTGAACCATCGGCCCGGCGATGGCCCCGGATACCGCGTAGTGACCACCCGGTTTCAGGGCCAGGATCAGGTCCGGCCAGGCCGGGCCACCCACCACATCGATGACCACATCGAACCTGTCCTGCGGCAGCGGCGCGGCACGGTCGAACGTGTCGATTGCGCCCTGCCCTTTGACCACCTCGGCCTTGACGGCGCTTGTCACACCCCAAACCGTCGCGCCACGCAGCGCAGCCAGTTGCACGGCGGCCAGACCCACCCCGCCTGAGGCGCCTGTGATCAGCACATTCTGCCCTGCGGTGACGCCCGCCCGGGTCAGCAGGTTCTCAGCCGTGCCAAAGGCGCAGGGGATGGCGGCGATTTCGGCATCCGACAAGGGTGAGGCCGAGACGTCGTAAATATCACGCGCCTCGACCAGACAATATTGCGCAAAGGCCCCGTCGATTTCGGACCCCAGCGCGATGAAACCTGACGGATGCCCCGGGCGCGGGCGCGGCAGGTTGATCGGACAGGTGACCCTCTGGCCCGACGTAAATCCGGTCTCCGGGCCTGCGACCTCGACATAGCCGCACAGATCACCGCCCTGAATGCGCGGGAACTGCAGCGCACCACCCCAGCCCCCGGCCTCCACGTCCTGATCCACCGCATCGGTCGCGCCCGTCACCTCGGGCGCGTACCAGCCGACGCGGGTGTTGATGTCGGTGTTGTTCACGCCGGCGGCAGCCACCCGCACCAGCACCTGCCCCGGGCCGGGGGTCGGCACCGGAATATCGTCACGCCATTCCAGCGCCTCAGGCCCACCGTGGCCAGTGAGGTAGACGCCGGACATGTATTCAGGTGTCGTCATCGCTTGACCTTTATCACCTCGGTTCAGAAACAAACAAAACTGTGGCCGGTTTCCCGGCCACAGTCGATGCTCAATTTGGCCACAGGGACCAACCCGGCACCCCTATGCGCGCAAACGCTCGTTCGCGGGGTCCCAGAGCGGTTGGTCTTCCTGCACCACGGCGCGGCATTTCTGGCCGTAGATTTCGACCTCCAACTCGGTGCCCGGTGCGGCCAGATCAGGCCGCACCATGCCCAGCGCGACCGAGGCATTGATGCGATAGCCCCACGCGCCCGAGGTGGTCTCACCCACGATCTGCCCGTCATGCCAGATGCAGGACATATAGGGCGCGTCGCAATCCTGTGCCTCGACCAGAAGGGTGACGAATTGCTTCTTCACGCCCTGCTGTTTTTCGTTCTGGATCGCGGCCTTGCCGGGGAAATCCTGCGATTTGTCGAGCTTGACGAAGCGGCCCAGACCACCCTCCAGCAGCGAATAATCAGTGCTGAGATCGCCTTTCCACGCGCGATACCCTTTTTCGATGCGCAGAGAGTTCAGGGCATACATGCCGAAGGGCTTGGCACCTGCGTCAATGATCGCATCGTAGATGGCGGGCATGTTCGCAAACGAAGCATGTATTTCCCAACCCAACTCGCCAGCAAAACTAACCCTGACCAGGATTGCATCCAGCCCTGCAACCTTCGCCTTTTGATGGGTCAACCATCCCAGCGACAGGTCGGCATCGGTCAGATCGGCCAGAATTTCCCTCGATTTCGGCCCTGTCACGATCAAGGTGCTCATGTCGACAGTGCAGTCGATCAGTTCCAGACCGTCTGGCAAATTGCGCTTCAACAGCTCGAAATCATGCCACTGAGCCGATGCAGCGGTGATCAGGACGAACCCGTCCTCGGCATGGCGCAGGACTGACATCTCAGTCAAAATCCGCCCACGTTCGTCTGCAAAATATGCCAGATTGATACGCCCCACTTTCGGCAATCCGCCGGTGATCATGCCGCGCAGCCACTCTGCTGCACCCGGTCCGTTCAGGGCAAAGCGCGAGAAACCCGGCAGGTCGAGCACACCGCAATGATCGCGCACGGCCTCGCATTCTTCCTTGATGCGCTGCTCCCACGGGCCCGAGCGGCCCCAGGTATGCGTGGCCTCAAGCGAGGTATCGTCGCCCGGCTGCGCAAACCAGTTGGCGCGCTCCCAGCCGTTATAGGCCCCCATCACGCCGCCCAGTTCCTTGACCTTGGCATGGACCGGAGACAGCTTCTTGTCGCGCGCTGCGGGCCATTCGTGGTGCGGATAGTGCATGGCGTATTCGTTGCCATAGACCTCCAGACCCTTCTGGTTGCAGTAATCCTGATCGGTGTAATCGGTGTAACGACGCGGATCGACGGCCCACATATCCCATTCGGTGTGGCCATCGACGATCCATTCCGCCAGCACCTTGCCCGCGCCACCGCCCTGGGCGATGCCAAAGGTAAACACACAAGCCTCAAACGCGTTTTTGACACCCGGCATCGGGCCGACCAGAGGCAGGCCGTCCGGCGCATAGGGAATAGGCCCGTTGATCACACGCGACACGCCGGAGGTGCCCATCAGCGGCACCCGCTCCATCGCGTCCGTCACGATATCCTCGATCCGGTCCAGATCGTCGTTCCACAGCTGGAAACTGAAATCCTCGGGCATCGGGTCATCGTCGCTCATCCAGTGGCCCTTGCAGTTGGGCTCATACGGGCCGAGGTTGAAACCGTGCTTCTCTTGCCGCAGGTAATAGGACACATCCACGTCGCGCAGCAGCGGCAGCTTCTTACCAGTGCCCTTTGTATAAGCCTCGATCTCGGGGATTTCTTCGGACAGCAGGTACTGGTGGCTCATCACCATCATCGGCACGGTGCGCCCGCCATAGGGTTTGAACCATTCGCCCACGCGCTGGGCATAGTAACCGGCGGCGTTCACCACGTAATCACAGGCGATATCGCCCTTTTCGGTGTGAACGGTCCATGTCCCGTCATCATGCTGGGTCACACCGGTGGCCGGGGTAAAGCGCAGGATCTTTGCGCCCATGTCCCGCGCGCCCTTGGCCAGTGCCTGCGTCAGCTGCGCCGGGTCGATATCACCATCATGCGGATCATAAAGCGAGCCGACAAGATCGTGGGTTTCAAGGAAAGGATACCGTTCCTTGGTTTCCTCGGGGCTGAGGATTTCGATATCCATACCCTGATAGCGGCCCATGGAGGCGGCGCGCTCAAACTCCTGCATCCGTTCTTCACTATGCGCCAGCCGGATCGAGCCGGTGACGTGATAGTTCATCGGGTAATCGACCTCATCGGCCAGCCGCGAATACAGCTCGGTCGAATAGCGCTGCATGTTCATGATCGCCCAAGAGGTCGAGAAGGTCGGCACATTGCCTGCCGCATGCCATGTGGACCCGGCGGTCAGTTCGTTCTTTTCCAGCAGAACGCAGTCGGTCCAGCCCTTCTTGGCCAGATGGTACAGCGAGGAGGTCCCCACCACACCGCCACCGATGATGACCACGCGGGCTTTCGTCGGAAAATCACTCATGTTTCATAGTTCCCTGTCATTGTGCCGATTGCGGCAGGTCGTCCGTGATGTCGTAATAGTCACCCTTGTCAGCGACAAAGATGTGTTTCGAAAGTTTCAGCCCGGTGGGTTCGTCAAGCGAGCCTATCGAGACTGCAATCGTGTCCTCGTCATTGTGCTGCCAGAACAGGAATGATCCGCATTGGCTGCAGAACCCGCGCCGCGCGATGTCCGAGGCGCGATACCAGCCCAGCGTGTCGCTGGCGGTGAAGCTGAGATTGTCCTGATGCGTGACCGCCGACGCCCAGAGATGCCCTGATTGCTTGCGGCACTGACCGCAATGGCAGGCGGCGGGCGGTTCAATCACCCCGTCGATTGTGAACGCGACCGAACCACAAAGGCAGGACCCGGTTTGCATGGCATTACCCCCTTGTTGCGGGCGTTGTGCTGGTGCCCAGCAACACGCCGTAGATGATGAAACAGGTGGCCATGACCCGGCGCACCCAGATGTTGAACACCGCCCCCAGCGCCGCGCGGCCCATGAGCGCACCTAGCAGCGTGAAGCCCGTATAGCTGAGCGTGGTGATGACCAGCGCCGTGGGCATGATCACCGCCATCTGCTGCCAGATCGGCACGCCGGGCTGCACGAATTGCGAAAAGGCGGCAAGGTATCCCGCGACGCTTTTGGGGTTGATCGTGGCCACCGCCAGCGCGTGCAGATAGACATGCCGCGCCGGACGC
>NZ_JALCBM010000065.1:0-15236 GCF_028066395.1 Ruegeria sp. | reverse complement strand
GGGGTTGATCGTGGCCACCGCCAGCGCGTGCAGATAGACATGCCGCGCCGGACGCTCGGTCGTGGGTGCGGGTTTAGAGGCATTGATCCAGCCGCGAATGCCCAGCCAGATCAGAAACCCCGCGCCGATCAGCTTGGCGATGAAGAACCCGGTAGGTGAGGCGGCGATCAGGGCCGTCACCCCCAGCGCCGACAGGATCAGAAAGGCGCTGGCCTGCGTCAGGATCGCCAGCACCCCAAGCATCGCCTTGGGCAGCGGCAGGCTCATCCCGTTCGAGATGCAATTGACCGCGTTCGGCCCCGGGGTGGTGACGAACACCACCCAGAACAGCGCGAATATGGTCCAGGCCTCGAAACTCATCAGTAGACCGGCGGGGCGATGACCCAGATGGCGACGGCGGGTTCGTCATAGGGGTTCGACCACAGATAGGGTTCATGTTTGATGCGGAAACTGTCGCCGGGCCCGACAGTGTATTCGCGGCCCCCGATGGTCAGGTCCAGACGGCCCGAGACGATATAGCCGACCTCTTGCGTCGGGCGGTTGGCCTGTGTCTGCATCCGGGATCGGGGCTGAAAGGTGGAATGCACCATTTCGAAATCATCGGTCAGGTCGGGGGACAGCAGTTCCTCAATCAGCCCTTCCTCACCCGACCCCATCGGTCGGCGCGAGCCCACGCGGACCACGTAACCTTGTTCGCTGGCCGGGGCGGCGGAATGGGCAAACAGCATCGACATCGGCACGCCCAGACAATCGGCGATCTGACGCAGGTCGGAGATCGAAGGGTCCGACATGTCCCGCTCCACCTGACTGAGCCATCCGACCGAGCGGTCAAGCCGCGTCGCGATCTCGGTCAGCGTTAACCCACGCGCCTTGCGCAGGGCGCGCAGATCGGCACCAAGCGTTGCACTTTGGGGGGCTTGATCGTTCAAGAAATGCTCCGACTCGTCGTGAAATTTTAACCTTGAATTTCACGGTGCCTCGAATCGGTGAAAATTCCAAGCATTTTTTCACTTGGGTCTGGTGCGGGGTTTGGCTATGGCAGATGCATGTGGATCGCGGTGGCCTATCTCTGGGCGGTCAATGGCCTGACATTGCTGGCTTTTGGCTGGGACAAATTGCACGCGCGGCGCCGGAAACGGCGCGTGCCCGAGCGCCGATTGTTATGGCTGGCCGCCCTGGGCGGCAGCCCCGGCGCGGTGCTGGGTCGGTGGATGTTTCGACACAAGACCAGAAAGCGGGGGTTTTCGGTCTGGTTGTTCGGGATTCTAGGCGTTCAGCTGGCGATTTGTGTCGCGCTGACGCGTATGGATTTGCCGATCTAAGGTCAGGAGAAGACCTGTTTCAGAATATCCTCTAGCGCCGTCGCATCCATTTCGGTGAATGCATCCGGTTGATTGCTGTCGATGTCGAATACGGCAATGATCTCTCCGCTCTCGTCTCGTACGGGCAAGACCAGTTCCGACCGGGTTGAGGACGCGCAGGCGATATGGCCGGGAAAGGCGTCCACGTCCGGGACCAGTTGCGTTTGCCCGGTTCGGGCAGCGGCCCCGCAGACGCCACGGTCGAACGGGATCACAAGGCAGCCATGCCCACCCTGATAGGGGCCGATTTTCAGCAAGCCCGGTTCAGTGACGCGGTAGAAGCCGGTCCAGTCAAAGCGATCATCGGCGTGGTGGACCTCACACGCGACGGTGGCCATCAGGGCGACCTGATCGGTTTCCCCTTCGGTCAGGGCGGCGATGGCTTTGGCAAGCGTGTCGTATTCGGCTGTCATCGTGGTGCTCTTGCGTTGGGGGGAAGGGGCGCTGCCCCCTCTTGAGCCTGCGGCTCAATTCACCCCCGGAGTATTTGGAAAAAGGTGAAGGGTCAAATGCGTTCGATGGCGATGGCGATGCCTTCGCCGCCGCCGATGCAAATCGCAGCGACGCCGCGTTTGAGGTTCCGTTTTTCCAGCGCGTTCAGCAGGGTGACCATGATCCGGGCACCCGATGCGCCGATGGGATGGCCCAGCGCGCAGGCGCCGCCGTTCACGTTCACGATCTCGCGCGGCAGGCCCATTTCATGCATGAAGGCCATGGGGACGACGGCGAAGGCTTCGTTAACCTCCCACAGGTCGACGTCTTCTTTGCGCCAGCCGATTTGCGACAGCAGTTTCTGGGCGGCAGGTACCGGAGCGGTGGTGAACAGGCCCGGCGCTTGGGCATGGCTCGCGTGCCCCAGGATGCGGGCACGCACGGTCAGGCCCTGCGCCTGCGCTGCCTCGGCAGAGGCCAGCACCAGAGCCGCAGCGCCGTCCGAGATTGACGAGGAATTGGCCGCCGTGACCGTGCCATCCTTGCGGAAGGCCGGTTTCAGGGTCGGGATTTTCTCAGGGCGGGCGGATTTTGGTTGTTCATCTGTCGCCTGTGTCACCTCACCCTTTCTGCTGCGCACCGTGACCGGGGCAATTTCGGTGTCGAAAGCATCATTGTCCTGCGCGGTCAATGCGTTGGACAAGGATTGCAGGGCGTATTCATCCTGCGCCTCGCGCGTGAACTGATAGGCTTCGGCGCAATCCTCGGCGAACGTGCCCATCAGGCGGCCTGTGTCATAGGCGTCTTCCAACCCGTCGAGGAACATGTGGTCGACCACCTGACCGTGGCCGATACGAGCGCCGCCGCGCATCTTGGGCAGCAGGTAGGGGGCGTTCGTCATGCTCTCCATCCCGCCTGCAACCATTGTGTCGGCATGGCCCAGCGCGATCTGGTCGAAAGCCATCATCGCGGCCTTCATGCCCGAGCCACACATCTTGTTGAGTGTCGTGGCCGGCACCTCTTCGCCCAGACCGGCGGCAAATCCGGCCTGACGCGCGGGGGCTTGCCCCTGCCCGGCGGGCAGAACGCACCCCATCAGAACCTCGTCCACGGTCTGTGCGCCCGCGCCGTGCAAGGCAGCCCGGATGGCGGTGCCGCCCAATTCGGCTGCCGCAACCCCGTCGAACATACCTTGAAACCCGCCCATCGGCGTGCGCGCCGCGCCTGCGATCACAACCTCTTTCATCGTTTGCCCCTCTCCTGAAAATCCATCTCATGGATACCGAATGGTAAGAAATCCCGTCTAGCGTATTTCTACGATCATTTCTTAGACCGGAGGGCGGTTGACATGGCGCTAAGCAGCACCACGACCGGCGAGACACAGGTTATCACGGTTCATTGCGACCGCATTGATGCGGCCATGGCCATTCAGTTCAAGGAAGATATGCGGGCGCAATCTGATGCGGGCGCCAGCCGGGTCATTCTGGACCTGTCTACCGTCGAGTTTATCGACTCCAGCGGTTTGGGCGCGATTGTCGCGTCCATGAAACAGCTCGGTGACGGTTGCAGGCTGGATCTGGCCGGTCTTCACCCGGTGGTGGAGAAAGTGTTTCGCCTGACGCGGATGGATACGGTGTTCAAACTGTTCACGTCACTGGATGACGCCTTGACCGCAGGTATGGATTGATATCGGGGCAGGAGTAGATCGGCGTGGCCTGCAACGGTGATATGGAATGTCTGGACCTGAGCTTTCAGGCCATCGATGCCCGGGCAAGCACCGGGATCGCGCTGCTTGGCACTCGGTTGACGGAATTGGGGGTGCCGACACATCGGGCCGGGGATATCAAGATCGCCTTGGCCGAAGCAATCAATAACGTGGTCGAACATGCCTATGCCGACATTCCGCCCGCCGCCATTCGCGTGAAATGCTGCCTGTGCCGCGATCAGCTAGAGGTTCAGATTCTGGATACAGGCAACCCGATGCCCGGGCTGCAAGTACCCGACGGCGTTCCGGCCTCGGTCGAAACGACGCGGCAAAACCTGCCCGAAGGCGGCTTTGGCTGGTTCCTGATTCGTCAGTTGACCAGCGAAATCCGCTATGAACGGCAAGAGGGACGCAACCTGCTGTTTCTTCGGTTCGACCTTACGGATATGTCATAACTGGCCAGAAATGGTCACAATAACGCCCAGATCGAACCATTGTAGCGCCGCAAACGGACGTCAGAAAAAAGGGGTAGCTCAGATAGCTTCCCTCGGCGCCTAACGTCACAGCCCCCACCCAGTGAACGGCGCCGAGGACTTCCCCCTTCTTCATCAGTGGACAATCCGCGCGACCGACTTACTGTCTGCCTGTTTGATAACAGGAGACACTCATGCGGGATTTGCACATGCCGGGCCGGTCCGAAGTTCTGGCAACCAATGGGATGTGCGCAACATCGCATCCGCTGGCCGCCAAAGTGGCGCTGGATATTCTGGCGCGGGGCGGCAATGCGATGGATGCGGCCATTGCCGGGGCGGTGTTGCTGGGCATTTGCGAGCCGCAGATGACGGGCCTCGGCGGGGATTGCTTTGTGCTGTTTAACCGCGCTGGGGAAGATACCGTTCGCGCCCTGAACGGTTCTGGTCGCGCGCCAGCCCGGGCGGATGCGGCGGTGTTGCGCGACAAAGGGCTGCAAGCTGTTCCGTTGCATGGGCCCGAGGCGGTGACCATCCCGGGCGCGGTCGATGCCTTTTGTCATCTATCGGAAACCGAAGGCCGCATTGGTCTGGACGCGATCTTGCAGCCTGCGATCCATTATGCCGAAACCGGGGTGCCCGTGGCCCCGCGTGTGGCGTTTGACTGGGCCTCGGACGAAAGCACGCTGCAAGGCGCGGCGCGGGATCACTATTTGCTGGACGGCAAGGTTCCGCAAACCGGACAGGTGTTCCGCGCGCCAAGGCAGGCCGAGGTCCTGCGCCGCATCGCCCGCGACGGGCGTGATGCGTTCTATACCGGTGAGATTGCCGAGGACATGTTGGCCGCGCTGACGACGCGAGGCGGTGTGCATAGCGCCCAGGATTTCACCGACGTGAAATGCGACGAAACCCAACCCGTCAGTGGGGACTACGGCGGAATCGAGCTGCTGGAGCATCCGCCCAACGGTCAGGGCGCGACGGCGATCCTGCTGCTCAACATCCTGAAACATTTTGATCTTTCGGGGATGGACCCAAGGGGCGCCGAGCGTATTCATATCGAAGCAGAAGCCACCAAACTGGCCTATGACGCCCGCAACCGCTTTATCGCCGATCCTGACAGCACCACCGGGATGGAGCGGTTTCTGGCCCCTGAGACCGCCGCGCACCTGGCCGCGCTGATCGACCCGCGTCGCGCGATGCAGGCGGCGGCGCCTTTGACCGAGGCGGTGCATAAGGACACGGTCTATATCACCGTGGTGGACCGTGACCGTATGGCGGTGTCGCTGATTTACTCGATCTTCCATGGCTTCGGGTCAGGCATCGCATCAGACAAGTTCGGCATCCTGCTGCAGAACCGCGGTGCAGGCTTCACCCTGCAAGAGGGGCACCCGAATGAAATGGCCGGCGGCAAACGCCCCATGCATACGATCATCCCCGGTATGTTGCGACAAAATGGCCGTGTCATGATGCCATTTGGCGTGATGGGCGGAGCCTATCAGCCCACCGGCCATGCCCGGTTCCTGTCGAACCTCACGGACTATGATCTGGAGCTGCAAGAGAACCTGAACGCCCCACGCGCATTTGCCGATGGCGGTGTCTTGAAACTCGAACGCGGGCACGGCGACGCGGTTCGGCAACAATTATCGGGAATGGGCCACATTATCGAAACACCGGAAACACCGCTTGGCGGAGCGCAAGCGATCCGCATCCTCGACAGCGGTGTTCTGGTCGGCGCAAGCGACCCCAGAAAAGACGGTTGCGCCCTTGGATATTGATCGGCGGGCCGGGCTGCCCGCAGGGGCCGTAAAATCAGTTCAGCTGAAAATGCAGGGGGTACGAACCGTCCTGAAACGGGCCGAACATGTTGGGGATATCCGGGTGGTCCACGGGCTCACCCGATTGGTCCTCAACCAGATTTTGTTCAGAAACATAAGCAACATAGAAGGATTGGTCGTTCTCTGCCAGCAGGTGGTAGAACGGCTGATCCTTGACCGGACGGCTGTCTTCAGGAATGGCTTCATACCATTCTTCCGAATTCGCGAATTCCGGATCGACGTCAAAAATCACCCCCCGAAAAGGGTGTCTGCGATGCCGGACCACCTGGCCCAAACCGTATTTTGCGTGTGTCTTCAACATTGTTTCAGCCCCCAAAGCATTTACTACCTCTTTCCGGGCCGAAAAGCCAATCATTGATCTGAAATTCGGGGAAACAGTCTGTGAACCTCCTTCTTACAGTGTTCGAAATCGTGGCGCCAGTCTTCCTGCTGTCGGGGATCGGCTTCACCTGGTTCAAACTCGGCTTCGAATACCGGCTGGAATTCGTCACCCGTCTGGCGGTGACGCTGGCGGTGCCCAGCCTGATCTTCGTGGCGCTGATGCAGACCGAAATCCCGGGCGGAGAGTTGACCCTGTTCACCCTGGCCGCCATCGCCGCCCATGTCGGGCTGGCCGCCCTGTTCTGGGTCTTCGTCCGGGTGACAGGGTTGGAGCAGCGCACCTATCTGTCGCCGTTGATCTTCGGCAATACCGGCAATCTGGGCTTGCCGCTGTGCATCTTTGCCTTCGGGCAGGCGGGGCTGGGCTATGCGGTGATCTTTCTGGCGGTGACCGCGCTGTTTTCTTTTACCTACGGTATCTATCTGGTCGCAGGCCGGGGCGCTTTCGGCAAGGTCCTGCGCGAGCCGATGGTCTGGAGCACACTGCTGGGCGCGCTGTTTCTGTGGCGCGGCTGGCAGACGCCGCTGTTTCTGACCAACACGCTGGACCTGCTGGGGCAGATGGCGGTTCCGATGATGCTGATCACCGTAGGCGTCGCCATTGCCCGGCTGACCACCCGCAAAATCGGGCAGGCCATCTGGCTGTCGCTGATCAAGCTGATCGTTTGCTTCGCCTTGGGTTGGGGTTTGGGCCTCATCTTCCCTCTGGAACCGGTCGCCTTTGGCGTTCTGGTTCTGCAGATCTGCACCCCGGTTGCCGTCACCTCTTACCTGCTGGCCGAACGGTTCAAGGCCGATGCCGACGCCGTTGCGGGGATGGTCATGGTCTCGACCCTGCTGTCTGTCGCGGCGTTACCCCTGATCCTGGCTATTATTCTGTAGCGATTGTGATTTCCTCAGGACGCAATCTGCGCTAGAATAAAAGAAAAAGGCACGAGGCACATGAGCAGAATTCTATTCGTACTCTTAGGGGTGCTGCTTTTGGCATCCTGTGGGGGCGGCTCCAAACAGCCGCCCAGCAGATTGAACGACGCGTGCAGCATTGCGCGCGAAAAACCTGACTATATCAAGGCTTTCAAAAGCACTGAACGCAAATGGGGTGTCCCCGTCCATGTTCAGATGGCCACGATCTATCAGGAAAGCCGCTATCGTCATGATGCGCGGACCCCGCATAAATACGTGCTCGGTGTGATCCCGATGGGCCGACAAAGCAGCGCCTATGGCTTCAGCCAGGCTCTGGACGGCACGTGGGAGGAATACCAGCGCGAGACCGGCAAGCGCCGCGCCAAGCGGGATCGCATCCGCGACGCGTCGGATTTCATCGGCTGGTACATGAACAAAACCTACGAACGCAACGGCATCCACCCCAGCGACACGCGCAACCAGTATCTGGCCTATCACGAAGGCCACACAGGTTATGCGCGCGGCAGCTACAACAGCAAATCATGGTTGCTGAACGTGGCCGATGATGTGGACGCACGGGCGCGGGTGTATCAGGCACAACTGGCGACTTGCCGTCACTAAGGCATCTGCGGGCGGATCAGCGGTTGGCTGATCCGCTGCGCGTTTTGGTGGAAAACAGGCTCTGATCCAGCTTGCCACCCTCGGTCAGCTGGCCCAGCAGAACGGTTGTCTGACCACCCGCATTGTCGTGGATCACCCATTTGCGCAGCTCCACCGGATCGCCGGTGAACATCAATTCGATCCTGCCATTTTCGGGGTTCTTCGGGTCCTGTGCCGTCACAACGGTTGCGGTCCCGTCGAACTCGTGCCCCACGACCATATTGGCCTGCCCCAGATCGACATTGCGCGCCAGAACCAGTGACAGGGGCGTGCGGCGTAGCGGGTATTGCTCGGGCGGTTGGTTGGATTTCGGATCGAAGATCTGAACCGTCCCGGCACGAGCCAGCACAACGGCGCTGCTGGGCGGATCATATTCGAACCGCATCTTGCCGGGGCGCTGCAGCCACAGCTTTCCGGTGCTCAACGAGCCATCATCGTTCACTTGAGTAAAGCTGCTCTGAACCGTCTTCATCTGGTTCAGGTAGGTCGAGATTTCGGACAGCGGCAGCTTCTCTGCCGCCCAAGCGGCAGGCGCGGCCAGTGTCAAAGCAAGGGCAAAGGCAATCTGTTTCATAAGACCCAGATAAGCGCTTTGCCCTTGTTATTAAATATCCTACTGCTCGGGGACGAGGATTTCCCGCTTACCAACGTGATTTGCAGGCGAAACAACGCCTTCCTCTTCCATCTGCTCGACCAGACGGGCGGCCTTGTTATAGCCGATGGCGAGTTTCCGCTGAATGTACGAGGTCGAGCATTTGCGATCCTTGATCACAATCGCCACCGCCTGATCATACAGGGCGTCTTCGCCATTGGTATTGCCGCCGGTGTTCAGACCCAGAACCGCGTCGATATTGTCGGCTTTTTCCTCAGCCGGGCCATCAACCACACCGCTCATATAGTCCGGCGGGCCGAACTGTTTCAGGTGGTTGACGATTTCCTCGACCTCTTCATCCGAGACAAAGGGTCCGTGGCAACGGGTGATCTTGGCCCCGCCCGCCATATACAACATGTCGCCCTGCCCCAGCAGTTGCTCGGCCCCCATCTCGCCCAGAATGGTGCGGCTGTCGACTTTCGAGGTCACCTGGAACGAAATCCGGGTCGGGAAGTTCGCCTTGATCGTGCCGGTGATCACATCGACCGACGGGCGCTGCGTTGCCATAATCAGGTGAATGCCCGAGGCCCGCGCCATCTGTGCCAGACGCTGAATGCAAGCCTCGATCTCTTTACCCGCGACCATCATCAGGTCGGCCATCTCGTCAACGATGACGACGATATAGGGCATCGCTTCGGGGGCGAATTCCTCGGTCTCGAACATTGGCTCGCCAGTTTCCTCGTCAAACCCGGTCTGGACCGTGCGGCTGAACAGCTCGCCCTTGGCCTGCGCGTCTTTCACGCGACCATTGTAGCCTGCGATGTTGCGGACGCCCATTTTGGACATCTTGCGATAGCGATCCTCCATCTCGCCCACGACCCATTTCAGGGCCACGACCGCCTTTTTCGGGTCGGTCACAACGGGCGACAGCAGATGCGGGATGCCGTCATACACGGACAGTTCCAACATCTTGGGGTCGATCATGATCAACCGGCATTCGTCCGGCGACAGCTTGTACAGCAGCGACAGGATCATCGTGTTGATCGCCACCGATTTACCGGACCCCGTGGTCCCCGCGATCAGCAGGTGAGGCATCTTGGCCAGATTGGCCACAACGGATTCACCGCCGATATCCTTACCCAGCGCCAGCGGCAGCGCATGGTTACCATCGCCAAAGTCGCGGCTGGCGAGGATTTCCCGCAGCACCACCATCTCGCGGTTTTCGTTGGGCAGTTCGATCCCGATGACCGAGCGGCCCGGCAGGGTCGAAACCCGCGCTGACAGGGCCGACATCGACCGCGCGATATCGTCGGCCAGACCGATCACGCGACTGGCTTTCAGGCCTGGGGCCGGTTCCAGTTCGTACATGGTGACAACCGGGCCGGGGCGGACGCTGACGATCTCACCTTTGACACCGTAGTCATCCAGCACGTTTTCCAGCATCCGCGCATTTTCTTCCAGCGCCTCATCGCTCAGGTGATGACGCTGAATGTTGGCGGGGTTCGACAGCAGCCCCAAGGGCGGCAGTTCGAAATCCGAATGCCGTTCTTCGAAAGACAGGGTCGGCTGTGCCTCAGCCTGCGCCCGGCGCGAGGGTGGGGGCGCACGGCGCACAGGCTGCGCGACAACGGGCTTGCGCGGCTCGGCCACGGGGATTTTCATCGCGGGGCGGGCCTGCGGGGCGGGCTCAGACATGTCCTCGAACACGGTGTCGTCGTCGAAATCCGCCTCGGGCGCATAGTCCATCTGCGTGGGCTCTTGCCACTCCGGCTCGGCGGTCAGAGGTGGCTCGGAGGGCAGGCCGGTGGCGGTCATGGGTGGCTCGGGCGGCAACTCTCCTCCACCGGCGTTCAGGATCAGCGGGTCCGGGCCGCGTCCGCGCCCTTTGGTCAGGGGCAGGTTCGGATCGGGCTCGGGCGTCATCTCACCGGTTGCGACCTTGCGGTTGCGCACAGCGGCCGAGATTTTCGAGCGGATGCGATCCTCGCCCGGCATTTCCTCAAAGCCTGCAACCGGGTCGGGATCGACCAGTTCGGGTTCAGGCATCGGTTCAGGGCGACGGATCAGGGCGGGCATGCGCGCCAGAAGGCCGGGTTTTTGCGGCTCGGGTTCGGGCTCGAACTCTTCGAAGATCGGATCGGCAAAAGCGACCTCATCTTCCAGAACCGGCTCAATCCGTGCCGCGCGGCGTTCGTCCCATTGCGCGCGACGGTCTCGTGCAGCTTGCGCGGTGGCGGCAGCGCCGCGTCCCAGCAGGGTCATCAGCATGTCATAGGACATCACCAGCCCCAGCAGGAAGGCTCGGAATCCCCGGCGTACATCCGCCTTGGAGAAACCCAGCACAAAGATGCCCAACGCCAGCATCCCGGCAGCCATGGCCAGCGACATCAATTTTACTAGAAAATGCGATGAGATCGGCAGCAGCGTCAGCAACGCGCCCATCACCGTATCGCCAAACAGCCCGCCCAGCCCGTAGCTGTGGGTGGCGCGCCAGGCCTCACCCGGCACCAGTGTTGCGGCGTAAACGGCGACAACGGCAATCCAGATCGGGGCAAAGATCAGACGGGCCACAGCGCGATCTTCGCCAAAATGCCCGGCAAAACGCACGCCCCAGCCGATCAACACCAGCGCGATGGACCAGCTACCCCAGCCCACGATCATGAACAGGGGCGCCGCAATCGAGGCCCCAATCCGCCCCATCCAATTCTGCACCGGCGCGTCGGTCGACACCATCCAGTTCGGATCATCCGGCGTGTAGGACCAGATCATCGCGGCGGCAGCAAAGCCCAGCAGGATCAAGGCGATCCCGATCAGTTCCTTGCTGCGCCGTTCGATGGCGGCCTGCGTGGTGCTGTCCAGTAACGGATCGCGGTTGCGCGCGTTCAATGATGCCATTTTGCCCTCGTACCTCACGAATAGATGCAGTCGCGGAGCGTGATCAGCCCGCGCTGCATCTCTGTTTTTGGGGCCACCATGGCGACCCGGATAAATTGCTCGCCCGGGTTTTGCCCCGGATCGCCTTGGGAAAGATATGCGCCCGGCAGGACCCGAACGCCGGTCTGCTGCCACAGTTTCAATGCGGTTTCCTCGCCGTTTTCCACCGGCAGCCACAGGAAGAACCCGGCCTCGGGCGGCATGTAGCCTTGCACACCGGCAAAAACCTGATCCGCGACGGCGTATTTTTCCTGATAGAGCGCGCGGTTCTCGGCCACATGCGCCTCATCCGCCCAGACCTTGGCGGCGGCGGCCTGTAAGGGTGCCGGCAGTGGCGTGCCCGCATAGCTGCGCAGCAGTTTGACCCGTTTGATCGTCTCTGGTCCGCCCGCAATCAGGCCCGAGCGCAACCCGGCCAGATTGGACCGTTTCGACAGCGAGTTGAACAGGACCACCCGTTCGGGATCCGCTCCAAGCTCCTGCGCGACAGTCAGGGCACCCACGGGCGCGGTGTCGCGGTAAATCTCAGAATAGCATTCATCGGCGAAAATACGGAAATCGTATTTCTCGGCCAGTTGGATCAGTTCAGCCCAATAGTCGCGCGAGGCCACTGCCCCCTGCGGGTTGGCCGGGGAACAGATATAGGCCACTGCGGTGCGGTTCAACACATCCTCGGGCAGCCCGGCATAATCCGGTAGATGGCCGGTTGCCGCCGTGGCGGACACGAAATAAGGCTGCGCCCCGACCGAGATCGAGGCCACCATATAGACCTGATAAAACGGGTTCGGGCACAAAATGATGGGCTGCTGGCCGTTCTTGAGTTCCGGGCACAGCGCCATTGCGGCGTTATACAACCCCTCGCGCGTGCCGTTCAGGGCCATGACATTGACATCCGCGTCCATCGCCACGCCATAACGGCGGTTGATCCAACCGGCGATGGCCCCGCGCAGCTCGGGCGAGCCTTCATTGGGCGGATAGCCCTGAAACCCGGCGGCGTTCTCCATGATTACATCGGTCACCCAGGGTGGGAAATCATGCTTGGGCTCACCAATGGTCATGTGAACGACGTCACCGCCCGGCTGATGGTGATCCAACAGGGCGCGCAGACGCGGGAATGCATATTCCGGTAGGTTCGAAAACCGCTCGGGGAAATTCATCATACTGCCTCAATATTCGGGGTCATTTGCGCCCCGTTTTTTTGGCAGATTACAGGCCCGCCCCTGCTTCGTCCAGACAAAGAGGTGCCGAATCAGGGGATTGTGGCATTCAGGCCAATGCGGATTCGGCGGCGGACCCCAGACGCAAAAGCACCTCTTCCGAGCCGGGATAGCCCAGCATCATCAGCCCGCAGCTGGGGGTTCCGGTGGGCAGGGTCAGCGCCGCAAGCCCCATCAGGTTGCCGATCCGGGTATTGCGCAGGGCCAGCAGGTTTTCAGAGACGTAATAGTCATGATCATTCATCAGCCGGTCCAGATTGGGCGGCAGAATGGGGGCAGACGGGGCCAGAACCGCATCGAACCCGGCGGTGGCCGCATCCCACGCATTGCGGCACGCCTTCAATTTGGCCCAGGCGGCCACATAGTCAGGCCCCGAAGTGCCCTGCCCCATGCGGAACCGCTCCAGAATCTCGGGATACATCGCATCGGGGTTGGCTTCGATCACATCGCGCCACAGGCCATAAGCTTCGGTGGTATAAAGGATGCCGGACAGGGCCATCGCCTCGTGCAGTTCAGGCACCTCCAGCGGGATGATTTCTGCCCCGGCAGCGCGCAGTTTTTCCACCGCCTCTTGATAGGCCGCACGGGGTGCATCGCGCAGATCGTCCTGCGCCACGGTCTGTAATTCGGCAAAGCGGAGACCTTTCAGCGATGCGCCACGCAGATCAGCGGGGCTGCCGCCTTCCAGCAGCGCCAGCATCTGCGCCGCATCCTCGACCGAGCGCGCCACCGGGCCGACCGTGTCAAAGCGCAGACACAGCGGCACGACGCCCTCAAGGCTCAGCCGACCGGCGGTGGTTTTCAGCCCGACCAGATCGTTCCAGGCGGCCGGTATGCGCACCGATCCGCCCGTGTCTGATCCGATGCCACAGGCTGCCAGCCCCCAGGCGACGGACGCCGCAGCGCCCGAGGAAGACCCGCCCGACACCGCATCCTCATCATTGATACAGGGCGGCGTTGCGGTCACCGGGTTCAGGCCGAGGCCCGAGAAGGCCAGCTCGCTCATATGGGTTTTACCCAGACATACCGTTCCCATCGCGGTGGCGTTGCGCAGAACCAGCGCATCTGCATCCGGCACGCGATCCTTCAACAGGGCCGAGCCCGCCTCGGTCACGATCCCCGCGGTGTCAAACAGGTCTTTCCAGCTGATCGGAACGCCATCCAGCAGCGACCGGCGCAGGCCCAGCCTGGCGCGTTCCTGCGCAGCCTGCGCCTCGGCACGGGCGCGGTCGTGGGTGACGCGGGCATAGATGCGGTCCCGATGCGGATGGGCGTCGATGGCGGACAGGTAGGTCTCGGTCAATTCGACCGGATCGATCTGCCCCATCCCGATCCCCCGCCCCAGATCACACGCGGTCATGGTCAGCCAGTCCTGCATCCTGTCCCCCTTCAAGGAATTCTGCCCAAAGCGACGGTAGCGACAGGACTGCACATGGACAATCCCGAAAGGGCGCGCATAGTGCGGGGCATGACTCAAGGTTCCGATATTCTGATCGTAGGCGGCGGGCTGAACGGCCCTGCCCTGGCGTTGGCACTGGCGCAGACGGGGCATTCTGTCACCGTCATCGATTCGCTGGCCGAGGGCGTGCGCAAGAACGCAGCCTTTGACGGGCGGGCCTATGCGCTGGCGCTGGCCTCGCAACGGTTGCTGGATGCCACCGGCGTCTGGGGCCGCGTTGCGGAGCACGCGCAGCCGATGCTGGAGATCAAGGTCACCGACGGCCATGCCGGTGCGGGGCCGTCCCCCTTCTTCATGCATTTCGACCATGCCGAGCTTGAGGAAGGCCCGATGGGCTATATGGTCGAAGACCGCCACCTGCGCCGCGCCTTTTTGGATGCGATGGCCGACGAGGCGCGCGTCACCCGGATCAGCGGCAAGACCGTCACGTCACAACAGGTTGATGCGTCGGACGTGACGCTGATGCTGGATGATGGGTCTACGGTCACCGGAGGGCTAATCGTCGGCTGCGATGGCCGCCGCAGTGGCACAGCCCAACGCGCAGGCATCAAGCGGACAGGGTGGGACTACGGCCAGACCGCGCTGGTCTGCGCCATCGAACATGATCTGCCGCATCACGGCATCGCGCATCAGTTCTTTATGCCCCCCGGTCCTCTGGCAATCCTGCCACTGACCGGCAACCGCAGCTCCATCGTCTGGAGCGAACGGACCGAGGCCGCGCAACATATCAACGCCCTGCCCGAGGCCGAATACCTTCAGGTGTTGCGCCCGCGCTTCGGTGATTTTCTGGGGGATATCAGGCTGCAAGGCGACCGGTTCACCTATCCACTGAACCTGACCATCGCCAATTCCTTCATCACAGACCGGCTGGCATTGGTCGGGGACGCCGCCCATGGCATGCACCCGATCGCGGGTCAGGGCCTGAACGCGGGCCTGCGCGATGTGGGCGCGTTGGCCGAGGTTCTTACACTGGCCGGGCGACGCGGCGAGGATTTCGGCTCGACCCTGGTGCTGGAGCGTTATCAGGAGTGGCGCCGGTTCGATACCGCCGCATTGGCAATGGCGACGGATGTATTCAACAGGCTGTTTTCCAACGACAATCCGCTGCTGCGGATAGGCCGCGATATCGGCATGGGGGTCGTCGGTTCCCTACCCGGCTTGCGCCGCGGTTTCGTGCGCGAGGCCGCCGGGCTGACCGGAGACTTGCCGAAACTGCTGCAGGGTCGTCCGATTTAATCCAGCTCGCGCGCCTCATCCACCAGCATCACCGGGATGCCGTTGCGGATC
>NZ_JALCBM010000064.1:18944-25517 GCF_028066395.1 Ruegeria sp. | reverse complement strand
AATTGCATCGGTCTATTCCGCCGCCAGCTTCAGTTCGCGGGGACGATCAGCCACGAACAGTCGCGCCGCCCCATCTTCGACATCGCGGCGAATGCGGTCGATCACCGCCTCGAACCAGGTCAGCGCGGCCGAGGCCGGGATCGCCACCGCCATCCCGGCGGCGGTGGTCAAAAGCGCCTCCCAGATGCCACCGGCCAGCAGCGCGGGATCGGCCCGGTTCCCGGCCTGTTGCAGTGCCTGAAAGGCTGCGATCATGCCCAGAACCGTGCCCAGCAGACCCAGCAACGGCGCGATGGTCGCGATCAATTCCAGCGCCCGCAACCCGGTGCCCGCCTGCGCGATTTCACGTTTGGCAACGCGAGCCGTTTCCTCACGCGCGTGATCTTCGGGCAGCTGCCCGATGGCGCGGATTGCGTTGGCAACGACGATGGACCGAATGCCTCGGCGACCTTTGACGGTGGACAGGGCGCCATCGGGATCGCCCGCTTCGAACAAGGTCACCGCGTGACCCGCTTTGCCCCGCGACCACGCGCCGATCAGGGCCAGACGCCAGATTTTCCACAGGATCAGCGCCAGCGTGACCACCGATAGCGCCGCAATCGCCCAGATGGACGGCCCGCCATCCCGCAAGAATTCCACAGCCTTGTCCGAGGCCGTCTGCGTCGTTTCCCACAACCCTTCGGGCGCGGCGGGTTCAGCAGGCAGGGTTTCGTCTGATACATTGCCCAAGGCCGGTACATCCGGATCGCCTGTCAAAGGGTTCGGCGGCAACGGGGCGGGGTTGACGGCAGGCACCGACAAACCCTCTGGTGCTGACGGTTCTGTCAGGGTTGGGCTATCCGTGGCAACCTCGGGTGCCGTTGTCTGCGCATTTACGGCCAACGGCGCGATGAACAGTGCGGTCAGAATTAACCAATGCTTGATCATGAATGCCTCCAGAAGATCAGCGGGCAGATTGCGGCGCGAAGAGGTGATCGGGTCGGAAGGACCCGGGGACATGTCGCCAGACGGTCCCCACAAAAATCGGATCTTTGAATAGGGTTTCCGATCGAATCCTGCGCTGTCATCCGCTCAGCCAATTCACCAGCTTGCCACGCGCCGTGCGTTCCAACGGGTCAAGACAAGATCGCCTTGGCCGGTCGGGTCTGCGCGTTTTGATGGATAGCTTTGCCGCGGCCCACTCGGGTCAGAGATGCGTGCTGGCTGTCGGGTTCCAATAGTCGTCCGCTGCTGGACTAAAATTCCTGTGAGAAATTGTCAAGATTTCGAAATGAGACAAATCAGGGTGTTCTACTTGCTCTGACTGGCAATCAGGGCGCGACTGGCAAGGATGGCCACGAGTGCGATCAGGCTGAACATTCCGAATAGCCAGATTGACGAATGTGCGATCCGATCCGTATCTCCGGCCTCGTTAAAACCGGTGAAGTTGCCGACCAGACCGGCGAGGGCTGTGCCAAAGGCCAAGGCGAACATCTGTATCGTGGACAGGGCCGAGGCGGCCATGTCACGCTCATCCTCATGCGTCAGGCGCAGAACGAAGGTGTTGAGATGCGGCCAGCCGATACCGATGCCGATGCCCAGCAAGATCAGCGCAAGGGACAGCAGCAAACTCAACGGCGTTCCGGCTTGATCGGTCAACGGCGTCGCGCAGGCCAGCAACATACAGGCGATCATCACCAGGATTGGTCCGGCCAGCACGGCCTGATGCATCCGTCGGCCCGAGTATCGTGCCGCGTACACTTCGGCGGTGGCCCATCCGATGGACACCAGCGCGGCGATGTAACCGGCGGTCAGCGGGCTGAGCCCGTGCAGACGCTGCAGGTAGAAAGGCATGAAGAATTCGGCATTGATGCAGATGATCAGCAACGACATCACCGCAATCGCCAGAAACAAAGGTGTTCCGGGGCGGGTGGCCCCTGTCGGGAACAACCGCACCGGGTTGTTTTGTTCCCGGCGCATCAATGTCCAGGTCAGAACGGCCGAAGCAAGAACCGCGACACCGGCCAGAAGGGGCGAGGGCGCGATGCTGCCGATGGACATCGCCAGAATGGCCCCGGCCAGCAAGATCAGTTGCCCGAACGCGATGGGCTGTGCGGCGTTGCGTTCCTTTTCAGACAGTGGGAGCAGCCCAAAGGTCAGGGCGACAAACAGGGCGGTCACCGGCACCATGATCCCGAAGCCCAGCCGCCACATATCCAACTCGGCAAAAATGCCGCCGATGGCCGGGCCAAACAGCATTGTGATGCCCCATGTCCCGGACAAAAGCGCCATGGCGCGGGGCCACAGATGTTGCGGATAGGCGACCACGATCATCGAGTAGCACAAGGTGAACAACATGCCGCCGCCTGCGCCCTGCACCACTCGCCCAAGGATCAGGATCGGCATGGTCGGGGCCATGGCCGCCAGCAGGCTGCCCAATGCAAAGGCCAGCCCGGCCAATGCAAAGCCAAGCCG
This sequence comes from Ruegeria sp., assembly GCF_028066395.1. Taxonomy (GTDB): domain Bacteria; phylum Pseudomonadota; class Alphaproteobacteria; order Rhodobacterales; family Rhodobacteraceae; genus Ruegeria. Next base: position 23,063 of record NZ_JALCBM010000064.1, on the reverse strand, counting down.
CGCACCGCAGCGGCGAAAAACCTGCCCGGTGACAGCGGCGCTGAGGATCGCGGCGAGTGTCGCCAGCGTCGCATTCCAGGCATAAAGGTCATGCCCGCCGATCTCGGCCACGATTGAGGGCAACATGGTTGCGGACAGGGTGATGTTGACCGCATGCAGCGCGATGCCGCCTGCCAGCACGGCGGATACCGAAGAATATCGCCCCCGCAGGATTTCGCGCCATCCGGCCTCGGGTATGTGATCAACATTTGCCGACATGAGCGTCTATCCGCAGGTCCTGTGAATCAATCGGGTGTGTCGGGTCCGTGATCGGGCGTTCAATGTGCCCACAGACCCGTTGCAATACGCAAGCGTAACGGTGTTCTGAAAGGGTATACAGCCCGTATTCTAGTCAACCACCAAAACCGCGGCAATCGCGATATGCAGCATGGTGCTGACACAGGGGCTTGGGAGGCTTTGATACAGAAATGCCTGCGCGTCGCGCGCCGGCAGGGGGGTGCCCGGCCCAAAGGCCGGGCGATGCGCTATTCGGCGCCTTGCTTTATTCCGGCCAGGGCAGGGAATAGGTTTTGACGTTGGTAAAGAATTTCATCGCCTCGATGACGCCTTCCTTCACCCCGTTGCCCGAATCCTTGATGCCGCCGAAGGGGGACATCTCGATCCGGTAACCCGGCTGTTCCCAGATGTTGCAGGTGCCCACGTCCAGACCGTTGATAAAGGCAATCGCCCGGTTCAGATCGTTGGTGCAGACACCCGAGGACAGGCCGAATTCGGTCGAATTCGAGATCGCCATCACCTCGGCATCATTGTCTGGCACGCGCACGATGGGAATGATCGGGCCAAAGGTTTCCTCCATCACCAACTCGCTGTCATGGGGCACCTTGTCGACCACGATGGGCGGCAGCAACGCCCCTTGACGACCGGGGTGGTAGAGGATTTCAGCCCCTTCCTTCTCGGCCTGCAAGACGCGGTTTTCGAACAGTTCCGCGGCTTTGTCGTGGATGACGCAGCCCAGTTCGGTCGCGGGGTCCTGCGGGTCGCCGAACTTGATCTTCTTGGCCTTTTCCAGCACCAGCGGCACGAACCTGTCCGCCACGCTTTCCTGCACCAGAATGCGCTTGACCGCCGTGCAGCGCTGGCCCGAGTTGCCGGTGGCCCCGGCCACAGCGATGGTTGCGGCCTTGTCCAGATCGGCGTCAGAAAGGTCGTTCAGAACGATCAGCGGGTCGTTGCCGCCCAGTTCCAGTGCCTGACGCTTGTAGACGCCTTTCTCGGCGATCATCTTGCCCACCGGCACGCCGCCGGTGAAGGTGATGATGTCGATATTGTCATTGGTGATCATCTCGTCACCAATGTCCTGCGGCCAGCCGGTGACCACCTGGAACATCTCTTTCGGCAAACCGGCCTCATAGAGGATATCGGCCAGCGCGATGCAGGTCAGCGGCGTCAGTTCGGTCGGCTTGCAGACCATGCAGTTATTGGTCGCAATCGACGGTGCGATCTTGTGGCTGACCATGTTGAGCGGGTGGTTGAACGGAGTAATGGCCGAGATCGCCTTGACCGGTTCGCGCTTGGTGAAAATCTTGCGCGGCTTGCCGTTATGGGTCAGATCGCACGAGAAAATCTCACCATCATCCTTCAACGCCTCGGCGGCGGCGAACTGATAGACGTCCTGCGCGCGCTTGGTCTCGTAGATCGCGTGCTGGTGGCAGATGCCAAGTTCCAGCGTCAGCCATTTGGCCAGCCACGCGCGCTTTTCCCCGATCAGCTCACCCGCGCGTTGCAGGATCTGACTGCGTTCATAGCGGGTCAGCTTGGGCGTATAATTCGCTGCAACCTCGAACGCTTTGCGGGCATGTTCGGCCTTGCCTGCGGGCACGAAACCCACAACCTCGTTGGTATAGGGGTAGTGAACCGGGACGGTCTCGTCGGTAAAGACGACCTCGCCCCCGATGCGCATACCTTCGTTGCGAATTTCCGTTTTGGTCATGAGATCATCCATTGGTCAAAGCGCCGCTGCTGTTGTTGCATAGAAGAAGGCATCGAAATTGCGCAAGTCCTCGGGGTTGGACGGCAGGTCGATGACACGGTTTACGATGAACGGCACTTCCTGTTCCGTCAAACCGCCATGGCTGCGCAGCGGTTCTTTCAGCGCCGCCAGATCGTGGCGATGGGCCGAGGTGCCGATGGTCATGTTCTCGCCCGAGATCATCACGATGTCGCCGATCCGGTCGGCAGGCAGCTCAAAGCGTCTGATGGCCTCTTCCTTGTCGACCACCAGGATCAGTTCGTCGCGCGCATCCAGCTTGACCATGATATCGTCGCGGTCCGCGCCTTCGGGCAGATAGGCGGTTGCAAATGCGCCAAGCGCGCCGTGGTGAACCACGTATGGGTCAGTGATCGGCAGGATCACCCGGGCCTGACCTTCGCCCAGCCAGTCATCCATCAAGTCCTGCGCGTAGATCACGTTGGGCTCGCCTGCGGCGTTGTGCTTGGGCTTCATGCCGTGATCGGCAGTCACGACGATGGCCGCGCCCAATTCGTCAAGCTGCGCCAGATACGTGTCGAACATGGCGTAGAAATCCAACGCGCCCTGCTGTTCGGGGGCGAACTTGTGCTGGATATAGTCAGTGGTCGACAGGTACATCACGTCCGGCTTGAACTCTTTCAGCAGCTTCACACCGGCGGCGAAGACAAACTCGGACAGTTCCGCCGAGTAAACCTCGGGCACGTCCATGCCCAGCCATTCGCTGGCATTGTCGATACCGTGCTCGGCCTCGGTGGTCTCACCCGAGCGTTCCGAGGAGAAGGCAACCGCGCGGCCTTCGTCGAATTTCAGCCCGGCGCCCAGCAGCGCGCGCAGCTTGTCCTTGGCGGTGACCATGGCGACGCGGTAGCCTGCCTCGTAGAATTGCGAGAAGATGGTCGGCGCGCGCAGGAAGCGCACATCGTTCATCATCACCTCTTCGCCCGAATCCGGATCGATCAGGTAGTTGCCGCAGATGCCATGCACGATGGGCGGACGGCCGGTGGCGATGGACAGGTTGTTGGGGTTGGTGAAGGAGGGGATCACCGAATGCGCCAGCCGGTCGGTGCCGGTTTCGCGAATGCGCTTCAGGGTCGGCATCAGGCCCTTGGCGATGGCGACCTCCAGATATTCGGGCTCGCACCCGTCCAGACAGATGGCGATGGCCGGAACCCGGGGCGCGGGATAGGCGCGCGCGTTCGCGGTCACGGGGGGTGCAATGGTCATGCTGCGGGGTCCTTTGCGTCTAAAGCAGCCAGTTTGGTGCGTTCTTCCAGTGCCAGGGCAGGGGGCGCGGCGTTGGCGACGCCCATCTCTGCCAGGCTGTCCTTGGCGGCGGCCACAACCTGCCGCATCACATGTTCATCCATTTGCCCGATACACCCGACGCGGAAACTGTCCACGACGGTCAGCTTGCCGGGATAGATGATAAAGCCCTTGTCCTTCATCAGATCGTAAAAACGGCTGAATACAAATTTCTCATCCGCCGGGCAAAAGAAAGTCACGATGATCGGGCTGAGCCAGCGATCTTCCAGCAAGGTCTCAAACCCCAGCTCGCGCATGCCTGCCACCATCACGTCGCGATTGCGCGCATAGCGCGCGCCACGCGCGGCGACGCCGCCCTGTGCCGCATGCGCCTTCAGCGCCTCAAGGAAGGCGGCCACCACATGGGTTGGCGGAGTGAACCGCCACTGGCCGGTCTTTTCCATATTGGCCCATTGCGCATGCACATCCAGAGACAGCGAGTGGCTGTTTCCCTTCGCCGCCTCCAACTCTTCCTTGCGGGCGATGACAAAGCCAAAGCCGGGTACACCTTCGATACATTTATTGGCCGAGGATACCGTCGCCTCGTACCGGATATGTGCGGGCTGTAATTCAATCGCGCCAAAGGCTGACATCGAATCGATCAGCAGCTTGCGACCGGCGGCATAGACGGCCTCGGAAATTTCGGCGACCGGGTTCAGAATGCCCGAGGATGTCTCGCAATGGATCGCCACCACATGGGTGATTGCGGGGTCAGTGGCGAGAATATCAGCGACCTCAGCGCCGCGCGGCGGCAGGTAATCGCCCTTGTCCAGCACCACATGATCGCG
>NZ_JALCBM010000064.1:3205-18844 GCF_028066395.1 Ruegeria sp. | reverse complement strand
GTGGTCAGCGGGCCCGGCGTCAGCAGATAGGGTTCGCCCAGCCGGGGCGCTTCGATCGGGCTTGAGGGGGCGTTCATCTGCACTCTCCCAAATGAAATCCAAGGACATCATTGCAGGGCGCTGCACCATATGTAAAATTGCAAAAAACGATCTATCTATAAGTTTTTCTTTTGGATTGGGAGCAAAGGAAGAGAATGCGCCACAGTCAGCTTCGCGCCTTTCACCACGTCGCGCTATTGGGCGGGTTTTCCAAGGCCGCCAAGGCGTTGCACCTGACCCAGCCTGCGGTTTCGGAACAGGTGCGCAAACTGGAACAAGATCACGATTTGCTGCTGTTTCACCGCGAGAAAAAGCAGGTCATCCTGACCCCGCAGGGCGAGGACCTGCTGCGCCTGACCAAAAGCTACTTCGAGACGGAGGCGCAGATCGGCGATTACCTCTCAGAGTCCGGGGCGGCGGTTGAAGGCGAGCTGCGGATCATCGCGGATTCGGCCATGCATATAACGGCCTTTCTGCGACCATTTCGTGAGAAATATCCCAACATCACCATCCTGCTGCGCGCCGGGAATACCGAGGAAATCCTTGAGGAACTGCGCGCCTATAATGCGGAAATCGGCGTGGCCAGCAGCCTGACGCCGGGCCGCGACATGACCGTTCTGAACCTGGGCACAGCCGAGATCATCGCCTTTGCCGCGCGCGGGTTTCTGCCCGGGACCCAGACAAATCTGACGTTCGAAGACCTGAAATGCTTCCCGCTGGTGTTCCGAGAGACCGGTTCGAAAACCCGTCAGAACATCGTGGCCGAGGCGCAGCGGCAGGGCATCACCCTGAAACCAGCCATTGTGGCCGAGGGGCGCGAGGCGGTGCGCGAACTCGTGGCCTCGGGCGCGGGGGTCGGGTTTGTCTCTGAGGCGGAATTCGTTCCCGACCCCCGTCTGGTCAAACTGCGGCTTGTGGGCAGCGGCCTGACGATGAGTGAAAGTATCGTATCGCTGACCCAACGCCGGGATGTACGGGTCATCCGCGCGTTTATGGATTTCGCAGCGGGCAGAGTGGCCTAGGCACCTGATTTCAGGACCCGTATCGGAAAATGCCGCCGGATGTCCCGGTCGATCTCGTCCGGGATATGTGTCGGGTCCGGTTGGGCCAGCAGATCGCGGGTCCGGCGGCGGGCGTTTTCCAGCAGGTCCTTATCCGGCGCGGCGGCCCATTCCTGCGGTGTGCGGCGGTCGGCGAGGGTGGGGTAGAAATAGTCGCTCTCCATCCGGTTCATGGTTTGGTCGTGACCCAGAAAATGCCCCGGCCCGCCGATGCAGACGTCGCGAATGGTGTCCAATGACAGCGTCTCGGCGGTCACCTCGAACCCACGGGTTGCACGCATGACGGACCCGATCAGATCGTTATCCAGCACAAAGCTTTCCAGCGAACAGCCCAGCAGCGAGCCGTACATGCCAGCCGCCTCATAGACCAGATTGGCCCCGGCGAGGGCGGCCAGAAGCTCGGTATAGCCTTTCTCATACCCGGCCTGAAAATCCGGCATCTTGCTGTCGGTCATACCCGCGCTGACGGCGCAGGGGATGTTGTAGAACCGGGCCATCTGCGCGCAGGCGGCCATCAGCAGACCCTGCTCGGCGGACCCGCCCGACATGGCGCCAGTGCGCAGATCGCTAACGAAGGGCAGCGCGCCAAAAGTGGCCGGGTGACCGGGGTTCAGCAGGTTGACATAGACGATGCCCGCCAGCACCTCGGCGGTTTGCTGGGCAACGGCGCCTGCCAGCGGGGCGGGGCTGGTGGCGCCTGCCTGCCCGGCCGAGACCAGTTTCAGCGGAATTCCATGCCGCGCGGCGCATTCGATCACACCCAGGGCCTCTTCGGCGAAGGTCAGCGGCGGGACGATGAAACAGGTCGAAACACAGACCGGAGGGCGAGCGCGCAGCGCGTCCGGTCCGCCGGTGATCAGGTGTAGCATCCGAACCGCCTCTTCCATCACCTCGGGCGCGCCGAATGAGGTGCCGGTGGGCTTGGCGGTTCCCTTGAGACAGGCATAGAGGGTGTTCAGGTCCATCTCGCGCGGGTCAGAGATATCGCGCGCGACGACGGTGCGCTGGAACATGTGGAGATTGGGCAGTTGATCGGCAATCCGCGCCATGTCGTAGAGATCACGCAGGGTGGTGTCGCGAATCCGCCCGGTCTCGCTGTCGATGATATGCACCGCCGCGCCGGAGGTGCCGAAATGGATGCGCGCGCCGGAGGGGTCGATGTCATGTTCGGGGTTCAACCCACATAGTTTGAACCCGCGACCGGCGGAATTCAGCGCCTTGCGCACCATGGGTTCGGGCATCAGCAGGCGTCCGTCTTCGGTCAGCGATCCTCCGGCAGCGCAGATCGTGTCGATGCAGGTTTGTGTCGCGCCTTTCAGCCCGATCTCTTCGAGGATGCGCAGGGCGGTGTCGTCGATCATGGCGATCTCGGCCCGGGTCAGGGGTGCGTACTGCCCGCCTTCGATCCCGGGCCAAATGGCGGTGGTCGGACCCGAGCCCGCGCCCTCGGCCCGGGATTGCCTGCGCGCGGCGCGGCCGCCTGTGCGTTTGCTCATGGGGTCCTCCGTTGGAAGAATGCGGCGATGTCGGGGGCGTTGGGCCAGTCCAGCAGGTCCTGGAAAGAGTCCGGTGGCTGACGGGTCAGCGCGGCGAATTTGGCGGCCAGCTGCGCGGTGCTCATTGGGTTTTGCGGCGCACCCAGCGGGTAGGGGCAGGCGGTTTCCAGCACCTCCTCGCCCAAAGAAATGCGCAATACATCCGGTTGATCGGGATCATAGTTCAGATCGGTATTCCGCGCGTCCTCCGGGGTGATTGAGGTCAGCCGGATCAGGCGGTCCACCGTCGGGTTGGTCCAGAACCCTTGCGCGCTGTCGGCCAGCGTTAGGTTGCCGGTGACCAACATCTGGGCAATGCAGGCGGGGGCCGAAAACAGGGCCTCATTTCGGGTATCTGGGACATGAAACGGCAAGATTTCAGCGTGGAAATCGGGCAGGCAGGCGTGGAGTGCGGTTATGTCGTCCAGCCGATGTGCCACCTGCGAGCGCAAAGTCAGCGCGGCGGTCATCAACCGGTGGGTATAGCCGCAAGAGGGCCAGGGTTTCAGGATAAGGCCGTATTCCTGAACCGCCCATGGCGTACCCAAACGGGACAGTGCGCGGGCAAAGCGATCCGCGTCATGACACCCCATCAGGCCCGAGAACCCACGGTCGTGATCCAAAACATCGACCTGCCCGGTGACATCTTGCGCGGCCAGCAACGCGGCCTCAAGCCCATTGCGCGCGGCCCAACCGGCCTGCAAGGGCTTGGCGTTCGACCCGAATTGCAGCGTGTACCCGGTGGCCTGCGACACCGACAGGGCCAGAGCATGCGCCGTTTGCGCCCGAGACAGCTGCAGCAGCCGTGACACCGCCCCGGCCGCGCCGATCGTGCCCAGCGTTGCGGTGGAATGAAACCCGCGCGCGTAGTGATCCAGCGTCAGCGCCTCGCCCAAGCGCATGATGATCTCGGTTCCCACCGCATAGGCGGCCAGCAGATCGGCCCCGCTTGCGGGCCTGATATGCGCGGCGGCCAGAAGTGCGGGTAGCAGGACCACGGTCGGATGCGTATTCCCCGGCTCCTCCCAATCATCCAGATCCCAGGCATGGCCCGCGACTGCATTGACCAGCGCCGCGTAGGGAGCACTCAGCGTCTCGGTTCGCCCGTACAATGCCACCGGACCAGCGCCAAAAGGTTGCAGGGCCGTAACCACCTGACGGGCAACCTCACTGTCTGCACCCGCAAGGATACAGCCAAAGCAATCCGCTACGGCGGGCGCGATTACCTCGGCCAGATCCGTGCCCGGCTGGGCCAAGGCCGCGAAACCGGCCAGCCGGGCAATTGCGGTCACGAGGCTTTGTCCAACGCTTCCAGGAACTTGTCTTTCTCATCCGCATGCATGCGGATGTTGTTCTGTGGATAGGGAAAGCTGCCATCCCGCACGGCGCTGCCAAAGGCGCCCATGGCGGCGGTGCGTTCGGCCCTGACCTGATCATGCAGCCGTTGCAGATTGCCGAAGGCATGGGCGTGTTTGGGGGGCTTATCCTCTTCACTGGCCTCACCGCAGATATCGCTGACAAAGCTGAAGATCGCATCCCCTGCATTGCCCGACCCCAACGAGAAGGTGACGATCGAGGTTTTGTCATTCACCGCCTCCAGCACCTCTTCGGCGATGCATTCGGCCTCGACCGCGAAGACGCCCACGTCCTCCATGCGTTTGAGGGTGCGGTAGATCTCCATCGCCTCATCTGCCGTGCGGCCCCAGCCGCGCAAACCGCCGCAATAGTGGCTGAAGGTGGGGATCAGACCGATATGAGACTGCACCGGGATGCCTTCCTTGGCCAGTGCCTCCATCACGTCGAACGAGCGCAGGGTGTAGTACATATCCGCCCCCTTGCGCATCATGTCGAAGGCGTGATCCATGATTTCCTGAGTCGAGCCAAACTGCGCCCAGGTGCTGCCGACCCCGGCAAAGATATGCGGCGCAACCTGCCGCGTATGTTCAATATGTTCGTCCCAGACGACCAGCAGATCGATGTCCGCATCCAGACAGGCCTGCAGTTCATCTGGGGTCGAGGGGTTGGACATCGACAATTTCCGGCCCGACCCTTTCAGGGCCTGCAGGTCGGCAATCGTGTAATTGCGGGCCGCCGGACGTCGTGCGAAATCATAGATACGTTTCAATGCTAGCTTCCTTTTTGCCTAGGCGAAGGGATCGGGTTGATGCGGGTTGGTCGATAACCAGACGGATTTGGTTTGCATGAAACAGCGCATGCCTTCAAAGCCGTTTTCGCGACCGTAACCGGATTGTTTCATGCCACCCACCGGCGATTGCGTGGCGGCGTTGAAATAGTTGTTGATATAGACCGTCCCGGCCTCGATCCGGTCGGCCATGCGCATGGCCTTGGCCACATCGCGGCTCCAGATACCTGCTGCCAGCCCATAGACCGAGGCGTTGGCGATACGGATGACGTCCTCTTCATCTTGCCAGGCTTCGGTGCTGAGGACGGGCCCGAACACCTCGGTCTGCGCCAGATCGGCGGTGTTGGGTACGTCGGCAAAGATGGTGGGGCCGATGTAATAGCCCCGCTCGCGGCCGGCCGAGCGGCCATCCAGCAGCAGCCTGTGCCCGGCTTCCTCTGCCGCCGCGATACGGGCTAGAACGTTTTCGTAATGGGGACGGTTGGCCATCGGGCCGATCTGAGTATCCGGGTCCAGCGGATCGCCCACCCGGGCCTTGCCTGCCACCTCGACCAAACGGGCGGTGAAGTCGTCGATGATGTCGCGATGCACGAGCACCCGAGAGCCCGAGATGCAGCTTTGCCCGCCCGGCGGGAAAATCCCGGCGGCCACCCCGTTCACCGCCAGATCAAGATCGGCATCCGGCAACACGATCTGGGGCGACTTGCCGCCCAGCTCCATCACCACCGGTTTGACCTGCTGCGCCGCCGCCGCTGCTGCAGCCCGCCCGCCAGCGGTGCCGCCGGTGAAGCTGACCATGCGCACGTCGGGATGTTCGATCATCGGCTGCGCGGTGGTCGCGCCAAAACCGGTGACCACATTCAGCACACCGGGGGGCAGGTCGGCCTCCAGCAGCACCTCCATCAGTTCCAGTGTCGAGGCGCTGGACTGTTCCGAGGGCTTCATCACCACCGTATTGCCCGCCGCCAGACAGGGTGCGAGTTTCCAGAACAGCGTGCCAAGGGGCGAATTCCACGGCAGCACCTGCGCCACCACACCAAAGGGCACCCATTTGACATAGTTGTGGATATCGGGTGCCTCGGCGGGGATGATCCGCCCTTCGAACTTGTCGCACATCCCGGCGTAATAGTGGAAACTGTCGACCTGCCACTGACCGGCCCGCAGCCCGGGGGTGATCATCGACGGCAGCTTGCCATTGTCGCGGGTCTCAACTGCACCCAACCGGTCAGCATGGCGTGAGATCACGTCGCCCATGCGTCGCAGAACCCGCCCGCGTTCAGCAGGCTGCATCCGGCCCCAGGGACCATCGTGAAAGGCCGTATGGGCAGCAGCCACCGCGCGGTCGATATCCGGCTGACGGCAATCGGGGATGCGGGCCCAGACCTCACCCGTGGCCGGATTTTCGCTGTCGAAGTAACCGCCTTCGGCAGGGGCGTGCCATGCGTTATTGGCGAAATAATCGAAGGTGCGGATATCGGTCATCAAGAGGGCTCCGTTGGGTATTCCGGTGGCAGGGGCGGGCGGCCAAGGATCATGTCGGCGGCCTTTTCCGCCATCATCACCACCGTGGCATAAAGATTGCCGGTGATCTGCATGGGCATGGCCGAGGCATCGCAGACCCGCAGCCCCTGAACCCCATGTACACGCAATTCCGCATCCAGCACATCACCCATACGCGCGGTGCAGGCCGGGTGGTGGCCGGTATAAGCGGTTTCGCGAATGGCTTGGGTGATTTCGTCGTCGCTATGCGCATCTTTCCACGGGCCGATTTCGCCCGTGACCAGTTTGGCGATTGGGTCCTGCGCCATGATCTCTCGCATCGCATGAACGCCGCGTCTAAGGTGGTCGATATCCTGCGGATCGGCAAAGTAATTCGGGTCGATCAGCGGATGCGCGCGCGGGTCGGCGCTGGCCAGTCGCACCGTGCCGGTGGATCGGGGACGCTCCAGATTGATGTCAAGCTGCACGCCCGGACGCGCCATCTTGCGCCCGCGCACCAATAACTTTCGGCCAAGGCGCTGTAGCAGCGGCACCTGTTCACCGGCCCCATTGCCCAGATTTTCCTCGACCACCATCGGGGTCATGAACACCTCCAACTCGGGCAGTGCCGGGTCGTCGAGGGCGTGAAACAGGATGGTTGAGAAAAACGCTCCGCCACCGGGACCGGAGCCGTTCAGCAGCCATTTGCCCATCAGACGCGCGGCGTGGTCCAGTCTTTGATACCGCGCATGGCTCAGGTCCATCCGGTCCGAGCCATATTGCATCGGCACATCCGGGTGGTCCGACAGGTTCGCCCCGACCGAGGGCAGGTCGGCCAGCACTTGAATGCCGTGTTGCGTCAGATGATCCGCCGGGCCGATGCCGGACAGCATCAGCAGATGCGGGGTGCCGAAACTGCCCTGACAGACAATCACTTCGCGGCGCGCACGGATGGTCTGGCCGTCCAGCGTTTCCACTCCGGTGGCGCGGGTGCCATCGAGCACGATACGCGCGATCTGACAGTCGGTGCGCAGGGTCAGGTTCGGCGGTGGATTGGCCAGATAGGCGATGGCCGAGGATTGGCGCACCCCCTTGCTGACGGTGGAATCGTTGCGGGCAACACCGGTTCTCTCGGGCCCGTTGAAATCCGCGATCTCGCGATGCCCGGCGGCTTTGGCGGCGGCGATGAAGGCGCGCTCCATCTCGCCGAAATTCCGGGCGGGTTCGGTTTTCAACGGTCCATCCTGCCCGTGCCAGGCGTCGAGGCGGTCGCGGGCACCCTCGGAGCGGCGGAAATAGGGTAGGACTTCGGCATAGGACCAGCCCGGTAGCCCTGCCTGACGCCACATATCGTAATCCGCCGCCACGCCGCGCATGTAGATCATGCCGTTGACGATGGACGACCCGCCCAGCGCCTTGCCGCGCGGGTAGTAGATGCGCCGTCCGTTCAGCCCCGGCTGCGGCACCGAATGATACCCCCAGTCGAGCCTCGGGTTGCCGAAGACAAACCCGTTCCCGGCGGGCATGCGGATGAACAGATCGCGCCCCTTACCCCCGGCCTCGACCACGCAAACCGAGACGTCAGGGTCTTCGGCCAGCCGCGCCGCCAGCGCGCATCCGGCCGAGCCGCCCCCTGCGATCACGTAGTCATAGACGCTCACGCATCCAGCCTTTCTAGGATGGCATCGGTCATCTCGGCGCTGGTTGCGGTGCCGCCCAGATCGGGGGTCAGGATGCCTGTGGTCAGCACCGCCTCGATTGCCGGTTCCAGTTGGGCGGCGATTTCGGGCAGGCCGAAACTGTAGTGGAACATCATGCCGACAGACAGGATCGTGCCCACCGGGTTGGCGATCCCGCGCCCGGCGATATCGGGGGCGGACCCGGCGGTGCTTTCATACATGCCGAAGACTGGGCCTTCCGCAGGGTTTGCCGCCAAACAGGCCGAGGGCAACATGCCCAGCGAACCGGCATAGACCGCCGTCAGATCGCTGAGGATATCGCCCAACTGATTGCAGCCGATCACCACGTCGAAATCCTCGGGGCGGCGCATCAATTGATAGGCGCAATTGTCGGCGAACATGTTCTCGAACGCGACATCGGGATAGTCCTGCGCCACCTCGGTCACAACCGCGCGCCACAGCTTGTAGCTTTCCATCACGTTGGACTTGTCGCAACTGACCAGCCGCCCCCGTCGCGCGCGGGCCAGTTGGAACCCGCCATGGGCAAAGCGCGCCACCTCGGCCTCGTCATAGGCGGTCAGGTCATAGCCCTGCCGCAGCCCGTTCGCGATGCGCTGCCCCCGTTCGGAGGCAAACATCGCGCCGCCGCACATCTCGCGCAGGATCAGCACATCGGCCTTGTCGGCCAGTCCGGTGCGAAACGGGGTCTGGGCCATCAATGGCGCCCATGCGCGGGCCGGTCGCAGGCCCAGATAGGTCTGCAGATGATGGCGCAGATACATCAGCCCGTCCTGATTTTCCGCCCCACCCGGCACCCGGATATTGTCCCATTTCGGCCCGCCAACGGCCCCCACAAGCACCGCGTCTGACACGCGCGCCTGTTCCAGAACCTGCTTCGTGCAGAACGTGCCATGCGCATCCCAGGATGCCCCATGCAGCAGGTCATGATGCACCGACAGGGTGATCCCCGACCGCTCTGCCAGATGATGGGCCACGCGCAGCCCTTGCTCCAGAATCTCGGGACCTATCCCGTCGCCGCCAAGGGCCAGAACCGTTTTCTGCACCGATCATTCCCGCTTTGATGCTGTTTTCAGGATGGCCCACTTGATCCGCGCGACAAAGATGGAAATGGTGAATACAGATCATTCATCAATGGCATGACGATGGCACGCCCAATCCCCCTACATCAGATCAACGCCTTCGAGGCCGCCGCCCGGCGCCTAAGCTTTTCGCGCGCCGCCCAGGAACTGAATGTGCAACAACCCGCCATAAGCCGCCATATCTCAGCGCTTGAGGCTGAACTGGGCCTACCCCTGTTCCTGCGCAGCAAGCCGCGTCTGACCCTGACGAAAGAGGGCGAATTGCTGGCCGAAGCCGTTTCACAAGGGTTCGACGCCATTCGCAACGGGCTGGATGCCCTGCGCGCGCAACGGGACGACGGCACCATCGTCGTCAGCGCCAGCATCGGCTTTGCCAGCCTCTACCTGTTGCCCCGACTGGCCGGGTTTCAGGCACAATTCCCCGACACCAAGCTGCAGATCATCACCCGCGATCAGAATGCCGATTTCGATGCTGGCCAGTGTGACGCAATCATTCTTTTCGGTCATGCCGGATTACAGGGCGCGCAAAGCCGGAAAATCTTTGGCGAAGACATGGTTGCCGTGTGTCACCCCGATTTACTGCCCGAAGGACAAGCGTTGAACCGGCCCGCGCTGGCTGAACGCACCTTGCTGCATATGTCCGGGGCCGATCACAGTGGCGACTGGAACCGGTTCTTCGACGGGACGGGGATCGAGATCCCCAAACCCCCAGCCCACGACAGCTATCTCAGCTATATGGTCTATCTGCGTGCGATCCAGAACGGGTTGGGTTTTGGTATCGGCTGGCGTCCGCTGTTGCAGGAGTTTCTGGCGAGCGGTTCGCTTGCGCTGGCCTGTGATCATGAATGCCACACGGCGCGCGGGTATTTCTGCTCGGTCACTGCGTCAGGGGCTGTGAAACCGGGGGCGCAGCGGTTTCTGGACTGGATCGGTCAGCAGGAATAAACGGCGCTGGTGATTTCTTTGCGCCTTTCGCGCAATTGCGACATGCGCCGGTCGTTTCAGCCAACCCTTTCATCGCAATTGATTTCAATGTAGCCGCCAAACAGCACCACAGGATTCGATGATCAGGACAGGAGCACCATCGATGACCACTCGGCCCCTTGAACATATCCGCGTTCTCGATTTCAGTCAGTATCTTGCCGGGCCTCTGGTCGGCATGATGCTGGCGGATATGGGGGCCGAGGTGATCCGCATCGACCCGCCCGGCGGCCCACGCCTGAAGGAGCCCGCAACCGACATGCTGTCGCGGGGCAAAACGGCGCTGACGCTGGACCTCAAGACCGCTGAGGGGCTGGTAACCGCCCGCAAGCTGGTGGCACGCGCCGATGTGGTGATCGAAAACTTCCGCCCCGGCGTGATGGAGCGGTTGGGTCTGGGCCCTGACGCCCTGCGCCAGATCAACCCGCGCATCGTGTCGCTGTCGCTGCCCGGCTTTGCCTCCACCGATCCGGCACTGGCGGACCTGCCCGCGTGGGAGGCGGTGATTGCCGCGCGCACCGGACAGTTCACTGATATGGGGCTGAATCGGCGGCTGATGGGGATCAACCCCTCGTTCACGCCGCTGACTTTGGCCTCGGCCTATGGATCCTCTTTCGGCGCGATGGCGGTGCAATTCGCTCTGGCTGCGCGGGATCGCAATGGCGGGGATCATATCGAGGTGCCTCTGGCCTCGGCCCTGCTGGAGGGACTGATCTACAATTGCGAACAGATCGAGGATTACCCCGACCGCTACAAATCCCCGCGCGAGGTGGAGCTGGACCGCCGCGCCGCCGAGGGGCTGCCGATGAACCTCAGCTTTGCTGAGCTGGAAGAGTTCCTGGACCCGTTCTACCGCACCTATACCTGCGCCGACGGGCGTGGGTTTTATGTGGTTGCAGGCAGCGTGCGAACCCATCCGCGCCGCGTGCTGGAGACGCTGGGGCTGGGTGATCTGGCCGATGAACTGCCCGATTTCGACGCTTATCTGGACACTGCCGATTGGCCCGATCACTGGTCGATGCGCAACTATCCGGTGGGTGATCGTGACCGGGCGCGGGTGTCCACCGCGATGAAGGCCGCCTTTTTGACCAAACCGTCCCATGAGTGGGAGGCGCTGTTTGGCGCCGCCAAAGCTCCGGCCACGGCGCAGCGGTTTACCAAGGAATGGCTGGCTGATCCGCACGCGCTGGCCTCGGGGCTGGTGCTTGAGGTTGACGATCCAAGGCATGGCGCGATGCGTCAGATGGGCAATGTCGCCTGGCTGGACGATGACGCAGGCGCTTTGGTTAAACGGCCCGGGCCGGACGCCAACAGCGCCCCGCTTGCTGACATTCTGGCCGAACCACCCCGCGATGGCGCGATTGGTGGCGGAACGGAGGGCTGGCTTGACGGGTTGAAAGTTATGGACCTGACCAATGTGATCGCGGGCCCGACCATCGGTTCGACACTGGCCCGGTACGGCGCGCAGGTAACCTCGGTCCAGCCGGTCGAGCCATCGGTCGATCCGTGGAACACCGTGGTCTTTGGCCTGCATGCCCATCGCGGCAAGAAAAGCGTGTTGCTGAACCTGCGGTCCGAGGACGGGCGCGCGGCGCTGCAACGGCTGATCGCGGCCTCGGACGTCATCACCATGAACGGTACCGATGAACAACGTGATGCGTTGGGGCTGAGCGCCGACGATCTGGCCGCCATCAATCCGCGCCTCATCTTGGTGCAGCTCGATGCCTTTGGCGGCCCGGCGCGCGGTCCGAAATCGGATCATCTGGGCTATGACGATCTGGCTCAGGCCGCGACCGGGGTTATGGTGCGCTTTGGCGGCGGCATGCAGACGCCCGAGGAACACGCGCATTTCGGCACCATCGACGTGCTGACCGGCTATTGCGCCTGTGTTGCACTGGGTGCAGCGCTGCTGCGGCTGCAACGCACCGGCAAGGGCGGCATTGCCCGTGCGGCACTGACCGGGGCGGGGAACCTGATTCAGGCGCAGTTGATGTATGATTTCGACGGGCGTGCGCCCTTTGACGAACCCTCGGGGCGGCAGGTTCTGGGCTGGGGACCGTTCTATCACTGCTACCGCGCCGCCGATGGCTGGATGTTCTTCGCCGCCCCGACCGAGCGGCACGAGGCCTTGCGCCGGGTGCCCGAACTGGCCGATCTGGCGGACCTGCCCGAGGGTCAGATGGCCGAGGGCCTGTCGGACCGTTTCGCCACGCAACCCGCTGCACACTGGGCACAGGCTTTTGCAGGCAGCGCCAGCACGGTGATGCCGCTGGGCTCGCTGCACGACACCCGCGACGCGGTGTTGCAGCACGAAAGCGCGGGGCAGGTCGATCTGAACCAGGGCACATTCAGCGTCATCCGTCATGATCAGCACCCCATGGGCCGCTGGTGTGATCTGGTTGCACCCAACGCGGTGCGGCCTGCGACTGCCACGATCCATATCCCCGGTCCGATGCCAAAGTATGGTGCCGATACAAGGGCCGTACTGGCAGAGGTCGGCTTTGACGAAGATCAGATCACCGCGATGATCGACGCAGGCGCGGCAGGCGAAAGCTGGTCCGAGAAATACCTGCCGGAATAATCGGCCTCGGCGGGCAGGGGCCTCAGCCTCGCCCGCCAGTATCCCCGGCGCTTTGACCGATCAGCCATGCCATGGCGGTGCGCGTTTCGCGGCGGGTCTGGCTGGCGCTGTGTTGCTCGACGAAATAGCCGTGGGTCGGGGCGATGGCCTCGTCAAACAGGCGCACAACCCGGCCTTCGGCCAGATCCTGATCGATCAGGGGCAGCCAGCCGACGATCAGCCCCTGACCCGCAGCGGCTCCGCGCAGCAGGGCGTTGGCGTCCTCAAAGACCGGACCGCGCAGCGCGTCATCCACCCGCACCCCCATGGCCGTGAACCAGTCCAGCCATCCCCAATGGTTGCGCTGATGCAGCAGCGGCAGGTGCAGCAGGTCCTCGGGCGCGTTTATAGGTCCCAGCCGGGCAACCAGATCGTCCGAGGCGATGGCAACCGGGCTCAACTCCAACAGCTTGACCGCGCCTTCGGGCATTTCAGATAGACGCTCCCACCGGATCACGATATCGACGTTTTCACGGTCCAGCAGGCCGGGCTGATAGGTCGGCACCACTTCCAGCTCGATCTCGGGGTGGGATTGCCAGAAGTCGCTGATCCGGGGCATCAGCCAGCGGGCGGTGACAATCGGCCCCGCCGCCAAGCGCACCACTTTGCGGGAACTGCGCCGCATCGCTCGTACCGCGTCGTCCAATATACCGAAGGCTTGCGCCGTTGCCTCGGCCAGACGCCTGCCATCCTCGGTCAGGGTCACCTCGCGCCCGGTGCGTTCGAACAGCTTGAGGCCCAGTTGATCCTCTAGTCCGCGAATGTGGTGGCTGATCGCGGTCGGCGTCACCGCCAGCGCTTCGGCAGCGGCGCGAAAGCTGCCCTGCCGGGCGGCGGCATCAAAGGCGCGCAAGGCGGGGAGGGACGGTGTCATAGCTATCCTATAGATGAGATGAACTCATCATTTGCTGAGAAAACTGCCTTTGTAAATATGATTTATGTTGGTCACTCTGAAGTCATGCAAAGCTGAACTCATGAGTCGATGACCCAGACAAACCGGCGGCGCGGTCGCAAGGACCGCCTGAACCAAGCAACAGAGCCCGATACCCACCCGCCGGTCTGGCCGGGGGTTACAGGCGGTCGGCTAAAGCCACTGTCGTTGGATGAGGTGCAACTGGTCGAAGAGGCCGCCCTGTCGTTGCTGGAAACGCTGGGCCTCAGCCAGGCGATTCCGTCGATGATTGAGCGGGTCATGGCAGCCGGTGGCAGCGTGGACGGTGACGGTCGATTGCTGTTCCCGCGCGATTTGGTGCAGCAGACGCTGGCGCAGGCGCGGCGGGATTTCACGTTGTGTGGACAAGTGCCCGAGCATGATCTGCGCATCGAAGGCGCGCGGGTGCATATGTCCACCGGCGGCGCGGCGCCGGGCGTGTTCGATATCGACACCGGCGCCTATCGCCCCTCGACCCTGGCCGATCTTTATGATGCGGCCCGGCTGGTGGATGAGATGGAAAACATTCACCATTTCAGCCGCCCCGTCGTGGCCCGCGATGTTGAAGATACCGCCGCGATGGACCTCAACACCGCGTATGCCTGCCTGATGGGCACGTCGAAACATGTGTCGATCTCGATCACCGAACCCGCCAACGTCCCGGCAATCGCTGATCTCTGCTATACCATCGCCGGGGGCGAGGCCGCGTTTCGCGCGCGCCCCTTCCTGACCGTCATGGTCTGCCACGTCGTGCCCCCCATGCGCTTTGCCGAAGATGCCTGCGACGTGCTGGAGGCCGCCATCAAGGCGGGCTTCCCGGTACAACTGATCAGTGCCGGGCAGGCAGGGGCGACCAGCCCCGCGACCATCGCCGGATCACTGGTGCAGGCAGTGGCTGAAACGCTGGCGGGTCTGGTCTTCGCGCAATTGGTCGATCCGCAGGTCCGGGCGATCTTCGCCCCAAAACCTCTGGTGGCCGATCTGCGAACGGGGTCAATGTCGGGCGGCGGGGGCGAGCAGGCGATCCTGATGGCCGCCGCCGCGCAGATGGGTCGGCATTTCGGCCTGCCGACCTCGTCGATTGCCGGGATCACCGACGCCAAGACGCTGGATGCGCAATACGGGGCCGAGAAAAGTCTGGCTGTCGCCATGGCCGCCCATGCCGGTGCGAATATCGTGACACAGGCAGCGGGAATTCACGCCAGCCTGCTGGGCGTGTCGCTGGAAGGCTATGTCAGCGACAATGATCTGCTGGGCAACATCCTGCGCACGATCCGCGGGGTCGAGGCCACGCCGGACAACATTGCCGCCGAGGTGATCGCCAATGTCTGCCGGGGCCCGGGGCATTATCTGGGCGAACTCCACACCTTCGAGCGGATGAAATCGGACTACTTCTACCCGCATGTCGGCGACCGTCGCACACCGGATGAATGGCAAGAGGATGGCAGGCGGTCCGTTGCGGATGTCGCGCGCGACAGAACTCGAGAACTGCTGGCCAGCCATTTCCCGCAGCACATCCCGGACGCCACCGACCGCGCCTTGCGTGACCGTTTTGATATCCATCTCAGCCGCGCGCGGATCGGACGACAGCCATGAGCAATCAATCCCTCTCCAACCGCGCCCGCGCAGCCCTGCCCGGCGGTGTCAGCCATGAGCTGCGCTATCGCGACCCGCATCCGTTGTTTATCGACCGGGCCAAGGGGGCCGAGAAATGGGACATCGAAGGCCGCCGCTATATCGACTTCAAGATGGGCAGTGCCAGTCAGATGCTGGGCCATTGCCATCCGGTGATCGTTGAAGCGGTGCAGAAACAGGCCGAGCGGTCGATTTTCAGCGCCGATTGCCACACGGCTGAAATCGAGTGGGCGGAATGGGTGAACCGGCTATACCCGTCAGCAGACCGCACCCGCTTTACCGCATCGGGGACCGAAGCCACCATGCTGGCCCTGCGGTTGGGGCGGGCGTGGTCGGGCAAGGACCGGGTGCTGCGCGTGGACGGGCATTTCCATGGCTGGCACGATCACGCCCTGAAAGGGGCCAAACCGGGCAGCGATGTCGCGCCCTCACTGGG
>NZ_JALCBM010000064.1:0-3105 GCF_028066395.1 Ruegeria sp. | reverse complement strand
GGTGAACCGCAAGCGCAGGCCGATGCCATGGCCGACAGGATGCGAACCGGCATGAACGCGATCATGGCGCAGGCCGGGGTGACTGGGCTGGCTTATGGCGACAGCTCAATCTTTCACCTGCATTTCGGACGCGCCACGCTGGACGGTCTGACGCCCGCCGAAATCCGGGGCCTGCCCCCGGCGCAAGTGCGTGCCTATCGCGACGGGATGCTGGCGCGCGGTGTGGACATGATGGCCTATACCTCGGGCCTGACCAGCGCCGCCCATACGCCCGACCTGATTGACGAGGCGCTGGAGGCCTTTCGTGAAACCCTTGCAGAGATGATCCGGGACGGGGTGCTGATATGAACCTGCCA
Organism: Ruegeria sp.; assembly: GCF_028066395.1. Lineage (GTDB taxonomy): Bacteria > Pseudomonadota > Alphaproteobacteria > Rhodobacterales > Rhodobacteraceae > Ruegeria. Next base: position 2,749 of record NZ_JALCBM010000064.1, on the reverse strand, counting down.
ACCCATGCGCGCACTGTGGTCATCGGGGGCGGCGTCATCGGCTGTTCTATCGCCTATCATCTGGCCCGCGAGGGGCGGCAGGATATTGTCGTTCTGGAACGCTCGAAACTGACCTCCGGCACAACATGGCACGCAGCAGGGCTGGTACGCCGCCTGCGCCCCTCGGCCACGCTGACCAAGTTGATCAACTATTCCATCGACCTCTATGCCGAGTTGGAGCGCGAAACCGGGCAGGCCACCGGATGGGTGCAGACCGGCTCGCTGACGTTGGCCACGAACCCGGACCGGCTGACCAATATCAAACGTCAGGTCTCGCTGGGTCGTGCCTTCGGGCTGGAGGCCGAGGTGGTCGATGCCGCCCGCGCGCAAGAGCTTTGGCCGCTGATCGAAACCGATGACGTGATCGGCGCGGTCTGGTCGCCTGCGGATGGGCGAGTGAACCCCTCGGACGTGGCGCTGGCGCTGTCCAAGAGCGCACGCGCGCGCGGCGTGCGGATATTCGAGGATACGCGCGTGACTGGCTTGCGCAAAAAGGCCGGGTGTATTGCGGGGGTCGAGGTGGGTGATCACGTGATCGAAGCCGATGAGGTGGTGATCGCCTGCGGGCTGTGGTCGCGCGAGGTCGCGGCGATGGCGGGCGCCCATATGCCGCTTTACGCCTGCGAACATTTCTACATCCTGACCAAGCCCCTAGCGCAGGTTCAGGCATTGGGCAAAGGGGCGCATCTGCCGACGTTGAACGATCAGGACGCGTTCCTTTACGCCCGTGACGATGTCGAGGGGCTGTTGGTGGGCAGTTTCGAACCTCACGCCAAGGGCCTGCCGCTGGATCGGTTGCCCGCCGATTTCTCGTTCGATCTACTGGACGAGGATTGGGACCATTTCATGCCGATGATGGAAAACGCTCTGCGCCGTATCCCGGCGCTGCAACAGGCCGAAGTACGGATGCTGCTGAACGGTCCCGAAAGCTTTACGTTGGACAGCCAGTTCATGCTGGGCGAAAGCCCCGAAGTACCCGGGCTGTTCCTGATGGGTGGCATGAACTCCACCGGGATCGCGCTGGCGGGTGGTGCAGGCAAAGCGATGGCGGAATGGATCATCGCGGGCGAGCCGACAATGGAGTTGAACGAGGCCGATATCCGCCGTTTCAGCCCTGAAATGAACGTGCTGGGCGCGCTTGAGGCCCGCATCCCCGAGGTTCTGGGTCGTCATTACGACAACCCCTATCCGGGCTGTTCGATGGAAACCGCACGCGGTCAACGCCGTTCACCCGTTCATGCCGGTCTGGTGGCCGCGGGGGCCCGGTTCGAAAGCCGAGGCGGCTGGGAGCGCACGGTGCATTTCGGCGGCGAGGCAGCGCATCTGCCGCTGACTTTCGGCGTGCCGAAATGGCGCGAGCAGGTGGGCCGCGAGGTCGAGGCCTGCCGCCACGGCGCCGCCATTCTGGATCAAAGCGCGTTTGGCAAGATCATGGTGCAGGGACCGGATGCCTGCGCCTTCCTCAATCATCTCTGCACAGCGCAGATGGATATCCCAGAAGGACGCATCGCCTATTCCCAGATCCTGAACCGCAAGGGTGGGATCGAAAGCGACGTCACGGTGCAGCGTCACGGATCCGAAACCTATCTGATGATCACCGGCGCGGGCGAAGTGGTGCGTGATCTCAAGCGGATGCGGGAAACGCGCGGTACATTCCGCGTGGAATTCACAGATGTTACCAGCGGTTACGCAATCCTCGGCCTCGCGGGCGTGCGGGCGCGTGATGTGCTGCAGGCCACCACCAACACTCCGATCCCCGACCTCAAAAGGTTCTGCTTTGCTCCGGTGGAAATCGGCCTCGCGCGCGGCTGGGTCGGGCGGCTCAGCTTTACCGGCGAAGAAGGCTATGAGCTCTATATCCCCGCCGACATGGCCATGGCCGCGCATGAGGCGCTGATCGCCGCCGGGGCCAGCCACGCGGGGCTTTATGCCTCTGGCAGTTTGCGCATCGAAAGCGGATTTCGCGCCTTCGGGCATGAATTGACGCCGGGCACCACGCCGTTCGAAGCTGGGTTAGAGGCCTTCTGTGCTTTTGGAACCGGATTCGTTGGCGAAGAGGTCCTGAACGCTCACGCCCAACACCGGCGGATCGTCTCAGTGCTTTTTGATGATCCCGATGCGATTCCCCTACATGATGAACCGATTTACTTCGCCGGTCAGGTGGTGGGTCAGATCACCTCTGCCGCCTGGTCCTATCGCTTTGGCCGATCTGTGGCCCTTGCAATGATTTCCGGCAGCCCGAGATTTTTCGACGAAAAATCTTTGACGGTGGAAGTCGAAATCGCCTGTACCCGCTATACGGCCCGTGTTTCGCTGCGGCCCGCCAAAGAGGCTTTTGCATGACCGACAGCATCCGCACAACGCGCGTCGCCATCATCGGCGGTGGCATCATGGGGGTCGCCGCGCAGTTCCAACTGGCCGAAAACGGCTGGACCGACACCATCCTGTTCGAAAAGGCCGAACTGACCAGCGGGTCAACCTGGCACGCCGCCGGGCAGATCGCCCATGCCGTTGGCAGCCGCATTGCGGGCTGGATCAACAAGACCTCGCTCGAGACTTACAAGCGGGTCGAGGTCGAAACCGGTCAAAGCATCGGCTGGCACGAAACAGGGGGTTTTCGCATCGCGACCAGTGACGCCGAAGTCGACTGGATGAAATCGATCATGGGCGTTGGGCGGCTGCTGGATTTGCCGATGGAACTGGTCGGGCC
>NZ_JALCBM010000063.1 GCF_028066395.1 Ruegeria sp. | reverse complement strand
GGCAGCGGAAAAACGTGCCATTCGTTCGTGGCACAGCGAGCACTTAGAGGGCGAGGATAAAGTCGCGGACAAACCGGCCTTTTGCAAGTGCGGCTACTGCTGACGCAGCATTCGTTCGCAGGTGCAGCACGCTCATCGCGCCATGTTGGTCAGGTTCGCATGTCGGCCAATGAAGGCCACGCTGCGAATTCTGATTGAAATTTTCAGAGTACGCATGAGGAAATGAAAAAGTGGAAACTACCGCCAGGATCCATTCAGTACCACACGCCGATAACGAGCTCAGCTATTTCCGCATTCTGTGTGCCACCGGTACAATTGAAACCTTCGCGTAGCGCCGGATCAAGCCAAGAATACCGCCTGGCTCCAGATAGATAACGGCGATGGCGACCACGCCCAGAACGACGAAATGCCAGGCCCCCAAATCCGCAAGCCATGTTCGGATGGCAAAGAAGACGATTGTTCCGATGATCGGGCCTTCGATACGACCGATCCCTCCGATAATGGCGGCGAACAGGGGGTAGACCGTCCAGTCGATTAGGCTGAAAGATGAGGTCGGCGTGACGCCCAACCGTTGCAGCGTATTGATCGCTCCGGCCAGACCCATGATCGGCGCGACACATAACAGGCTGTAGGCACGGGCGCGGTTGATATTCACGCCAATGCTGGCAGCCGCTTCCTCATTGTCGCGCATCGCGCTGAGCGCCATGCCCGATGGGTGCCGCAAGAACACCCAGATGCTGATAAAGGTTACCACCGACAGAACCAGTGCCATCCAATAGATCGTTTCAACCCGGTCAGCGGTGCGGGCGCCAAAGGCTTTTGCCAATGAGACCGGGATGCTGATCCCTGTCGCCCCGTTGAAAGCCGACAATTTGCCAGAGGCCAGAGTCACCGTTTCAGCAAACACCCAGGTGCCGACGGCCAGATAGGCGGCCCGCAGGCGCAGGATGAACGCAATGAGCGGGATCGCCAGCAGAAAGGCCGCAACACCTGCCAGCAGGACGGCAATCCAGTGGTTCACCCCCAGCAGCACGGCTGTCGCGAAAAAGCCATAAGACCCGATACCAACCAGCGCATGCTGGCCCAGAAGGATGATGTTTGCATAGCCTGCCAGAAGGTTGAATGTCATGGCGAGCGTCAGGGTGACCAAAAAGGACGTCGCCATCGCGGTCGTGCTCAGGCCCGACACGAAGGGCAATGCGCAAAGGTAGATGCCAAAGCCGATGAGACCGGCCCGCAAGACCCACTCGATGGTTTGATTTGTCATTGCTCTAATCCCTTGGAAACAAGCCGCGCGGCCGGACAAGGAAAATCGCGAGGAACACGATATGCCCGCTCAGGGCCTGCCAGCCTGCGTCGAACTGGGCACCCACTGCCTGGGCAACGCCAAGGATGATCCCACCGATCAGCGTCCCCCAGAGGCTGCCGAGCCCCCCCAGGACAACCACCTCGAACGCGATCAACAGCCGGGATTGACCGGCAGAGGCGTCAAAATTGGTCCAGATCGACAGGAACACGGCGGTCAGGCCAATCGAGACCCCCACCATCGCCATCGACACCGCATAAAGCCGCCCCGTCGGCAGGCCCATCAGGTTTGCCGTATCGGGGTTTTCGGCAACGGCGCGAATTCTGGTGCCAATCTGTGTCGAGAACAGGAAATAGTTCAAAACGAAAATAAGCGCGACCGCAGACAGGAAAATCAGCATCGGCAGCACGCCAATAAAGACGTCATCCGTTAATGCCACCGAGGCAATGTCCAGATCGCCCGCCGGAACCTTTCGGCTGTCGGCGTCGAACACGCCAAGCAGGCTGTTCTGGATACAGATCGAGATGCCGAAGGTCACAAGAACGGTGGGCATGATGCCATGATGCAGAATCCGGTCCAGCAGGTATTTTTGCATCAGCCAGGCCACGATGGCACAAACGACGACCAAAACACATGCCGCCAGAACCGGCGGTATCCCAAATACGACGACGAACAGGAACTGGGCAAAACAGGCCAGAATGATCAGATCGCCATGGGCGATATTCACAAAGCGCAGGATACCCACTGAAAGAGACAATCCAGAGGCGTAAAGCGCATAAAGCCCGCCGACGAGGATGCCCTGGATAATCTGATTGAGCCAGATTGAGGTCACGTCTGCTCCTCTTCTGTATGTGTGCCGAAATAATGCCTGGCGACGGTGTCCCGGTCGACATCGCCGGGGTTGCCTTCAAGCGTGATCCTGCCCTCAAGCATGCAATAGAACCGATCTGCGACGTCCAGCGATCGTGTAATGTCCTGCTCTACCAGGATGATGCCGACGCCTGTATCGCGCAGGTCAAGCAGGACCTTGTACATGTCTTTGACAATCGTGGGTGCCAGACCAAGGCTGATTTCATCGCAGAGCAAAATCTCGGGATTGGCCAGCATGGCGCGACCAAGCGCAACCATCTGTTGCTGCCCGCCCGACAACTCTCCGGCTTTTCGAAAGCGGTGTTCGCGCAGCGCCGGAAACCAAGTGAACACGGTGTCTTTGTCGATCGGACCGGGCCGCCCCGTGCTTTGTCCAATGTTCAGGTTTTCATCAACGGTCAGGGTCGCAAACAGGCGGCGACCTTCGGGCACAAGGGCGATACCGCTTTTGATGATATCGGCCGTTGCCGCGTTCGCGATCTCTTGCTCACGCCATTGAACCGACCCGGCACTTACGGTCACAGCACCCATCAACGCGGTGAGCAGAGAAGACTTGCCCGCACCATTTGCACCGATGATCGAAACGACTTCGCCTGCCGCCACAGAGATATCGACCCCGTGAACCGCCTGGAAAAACCCATGCCTGACCTCAAGCCCTTTGACGAAAAGCCGGGAAGGCGCTGTTTCTTTATTGCTCTCAGACACCAAGATACACTTCCTGCACCTTGGCGTTTGACAGAATCCTGTCGGGGGTATCGCGCTCGATAATCTTGCCGCCATACAAAACTGCTAGTTCTGAGGCCGCTTTCACCAGCACATGCAGTACATGTTCGATCCACACGATGGTTGTAGAGCGTGCATGAACGGCGCGTATGATCCTGAGAAGTTCGCCGCATTCCTGATCCGTCAGGCCCCCGGCGATTTCGTCCAGCAACAGAAGATCAGGGTCTTGCGACAGAGCCTTTGCAAGCTCCAGCCGTTTGAGATCCAGCAGCGTGAGCATACCGGCCTTGTCATCCGCCTTATCCGCCAGCCCAGCCTCTTCCAGAGCCTCGGCCGCGCGGTGCTTTGCCTCTTTGAAGCTGCCGTTTCTGGCAAAATGGGCCGCGACAAGCACATTTTCATAGACCGACATGTCGTGAAACGGTTTGGGAACCTGAAAAGTGCGTGAAATCCCGAGCGGAGACCGGTCCCATACGGATTTTTTGTTGATCACAGCATCGCGAAACCTGATTTCCCCGGACGCGGGCACGACATTTCCGTTGATCGTATTGAACAGCGTGGTCTTTCCGGCGCCGTTCGGCCCCAGGATGCCAAGGATTTGACCCTCGGACACGTCCAGATCCAGATCCTCCAGTACGTGGAGCCCTTTAAACGCGACGCTCACGGATGATAGTTTCAACATCTCATGTTTTCCACTCTTCCTGCGGGGCAATGTGCGGGGATCGGACCCCTCATTTCCAGGTGAATGGTGAAAGACATGGACCTGCGGCATGGCCGCAAGCCCACGTCACCCCCTTGTCACCTGCTCGATATTGCCGATCAGCCGCCGATCAATATGGGTTCCGCGGTCAGTTCCACTGAGGGTGCAAAGCTGTTGTCGACAACTTCACGAACATAGGGGAACTTGTCGCTTTTCACCCATTGCACAAAGGCAAGATCCGTCTTTGACGTGTTCGGGAAAGGCCCACTGGAAAAGTCGATGGGTCCTGCAACCGATTGATACTTGGAGGCAGCAATCGCGTCTCGAATGGAATCCGGGCTGTCGATGTCTTCGGCACGACGCAGGGCGTCAAACGTGATCTCCATCAGCGCGTGAACATGACCCAGCGTCTGCTCCCACTGACGGCCTGTGCTGGCTGCGTAGTCCTCGGCCAACTCTCCCGCAGTTTGACCTGTCAGCCCGGATTGATAGGGGTGATATTCCGTCCACAGGATCGGGTTGGCGATGCCAGCCGCCCGCTCACCCAGCGAATACTGGACATCCGCAAACTCGCAGGATTTGCTCGCGACCATGGCTTTTGGCAGATAGCCTTGCTGCTGGCATTGCGACCAGAACAGTACGAATTCAGGCCCCGGCGCCAACGAGCTAATGGCGTTCACATCGCCAATTTTGAACGCAGCGATCTGTGCGGCGTAGTTACTGACTGGCAGATCAAATCGACCTGGGTCAACAACCTGATAACCGCTCTCTTTAAGCAGGCCGCCCCAGATATCACCCAGAATGCGGCCATCCGCGTCGTTGGGCCAAAGACCACCCGCAACCTTGTCAATCGGCAGTTTGTCCCAGAAAGAAACGATGGAGCGACCATAATCATCGCCGGTGAATGAAAAGTGGAAGGTCCAGTCAAAGCCGACGGCGGGATCGCCGCCGCGCCCAAAGAACCAGGGTTCCATCGGGCACACACAGCTGATGGACGGCACACCATTCAATTCGCACTGGTCTGAAACGGGGTTGACCGTTTCGGGCGCGGAAAACGACGTCACGATGTCCACGCCGTCCCCCAGGATCATTTCCTGAGCAACCTCGGACGCCCGGTTCGGGCTGCTTTGGTGGTCTTTCACGACGATTTCGATCTCATGCATTTTCCCGCCGATGTCGATCTTGCCACCGGTGGCCGCCTGAATTTGGTCCAGGATGAACGGAACGGGTTGATGGAACGCGGCCATCTGACCGGATGCCGGTGTGGCCAGACCAATTTTGATCTTTCTCGACGCAGCGATTGCCGGTGCCGCAAGGGTTGTCGCCGCAACACTTGAAATCGCGGTGCCCAGGATTCTTCGACGTGTATAGGTTCTCACTTTTGTTCTCCCCGTCTGTTGCGAAACGCTCGCGCGTCCCAGCTTAAGCGGCAGGGATGGTCGTTCTATCCGGAATCGGCGGAGAGTCGTGCCGGTTGTATCCATTTTCAGCGGAAACAAGTTACCTGGCCAGAATGAGAAATCCCGCCCTCCCTACAGAAGAAGCCGGGTGTCGTCTTGGTAGAACAATGAGGTTTTCATCTTATTGGTCCTGCTGATATCACGCGGACGTCGAGTACCACGCAGGATTAATTTCAGCCTGGATGGTGGTGCCCGCTACAGCGCATCATGGATCTTGTGAAGGTGCGACAAATTCGGTGCCACGAGCCCACGCAGCACGAAATCGCAACGGCCGAGTTGGCTCAACTTGCAGACCACAGAGGCACCGCAGCATCTGTAGTTGCGCGCCAAGTTTATTCATCGTGGACGGTCCTTTCCAGACCTTCACCCCATAGACTCTATGCTGCGGTGCAGTCCGTCGAACCCGCCGTTTGCCGCGAGCGCACGATCAAAGGCTGCCTGAACTCGCAAAAGGCAGGATGGAGCGGACTTTGGCCGAAAACACACGAAAGACCGTTTCGACGACGACCGCCCTGCACAACCTGTTGGGCAAAAATGATCACTCTGAACCCAACTCTCTTGCCAAAAACGGCTCGGGGCTATCCGTTTCTTCCAGCCCTTTATTTGTGACAAGCCAAAACCGATTGCCGACATTGCGCAAAAAGCTGCGGTCGTGACTAACGAGCAAACATGATGCATTGTGTGTGATCAATTCATCCTCAAGAGCTTCTTGTCCTTCGATGTCGAGATGGTTCGTCGGCTCATCAAGCAAGTAAAAATTCGGATTTTTGAGCCGCAATATCAGCATCGCCAAACGCGCCTTTTGTCCGCCAGACAGCGCGCCGATCTTAGTGTCTTGCATCTGTATCATCACGCCCGCGCCCGCAAGAACACTCCGCGCGCGTTGATCACCAATGTCAAACTGCCCTGTAACAGCGACCATCGGTGTATCGTTTTCCGAAAGTTGGCTGAGATGTTGATCAGAATAGGCTGGCACAACCGAAGGAGCACATTTGACCGCCCCATCACTCCCCGACAGTGCATCTTGTACCATTTTTATTAAGCAGGTTTTGCCGGCGCCATTGGCCCCCAGAAGCACGATGCGGTCTCCCGGCAAAATCCATTTCCGCCCGGTCTTGTACAACAAGCGACCGTCCGGCGTTTCAACCCGTGCGTCATCCAAAGTGACAAGAGCTTTGGCATGCGTTCCGCTGTTGACCAGTCTGATATCACCGGCACTGCGCTCGTAGTGGGCAGGTTTGGCACCCGCTTCAATCTGCGCCGCGCGGTCATTGAGCTGTTTGGTCTTGGTTACCAAAAGATCAGACCCAGAATTGATGCCGATGTTCTTCAGCTTCGCCGCCTGCTTGCGCAACTGCTGCGCCTTGTTCAAGTCATTGGCAAACCGCCTTTGGTCAGCAGCATCCGCTTCATCAAGCGCCGCCCGTGCTGCCGAGAATGGGAGTGAAAAAACACGTGAACCTTTCGCTCGCAAAAACAGCGTCTTGTTGGTTGTCGCATCAAGAAATGCTCGATCATGAGACGTCACGACAACGGGCACTTCACGTGGCAAGGCAGACAACCAGTTCTGGAGCAAACCTATACGATGCAAATCCAAATGGTTGGTCGGTTCATCCAGCAATAGGATATCTGGCTCCTGAATCCAGGCGGCAGCCAACAATGCAGTCCTTTGCCACCCGCCGCTCAATTCGTTGAGCAGACGATGCTGCAACTCATACGGAACATTCAGATCACCAAGCACGACATCCACGCGCCAGCTTTCGTATTCTGCCTGCTCGGCAGGAAGGGCGCCCAGCACCCACTCATAGAAGGTTTTGGCATAGGCGCGTTCCGGCATGTATTGGGTCACATATCCCGCTCGCAAACCGCGCGTCCGGACGATACGCCCGTTGGTCGGTTCGGATTGACCGGCCATGCATTCCAAAAGTGTTGTCTTACCGCGCCCATTTGCGGCGACCAATCCAATACGATCACCCTTGGAAATTGCCAAGTTTAGTTCATCGAAAAGGAGGTCGCCACGGATTACGCTTAAAGCGTTGATGTTCATCACAGTCATCGGAGTCTCTGCTCATAGAAAGAGGTGCCGCGTTGCGGCTTGTGGCAGACCGATAGAAAGGTTGTTTCTCAGGCCCGCCCTGTAAACGCATTTACAGGGCGAAACGGGGACCATGCTGAAGTCGGCAGATGATACGCATGTTCAGCTAGTGCCCTCCCGTTGTAGATTGTGACTGTGTATTCAGACCTTAAAAAACAATTCCCGTCTCAGCAAGCGGCCCGAAAAGAAAAGCAGATATCTGCCGCATCGCCAAAAAATTTTAGGTGCGGGTTCGCAACGGACAATAGTTGCAGGGCACATTGACGGCGGTTCGGCGGACCAAGCCGCCATTGCTCTTGCGGTGCTTGCTGACACAGCATCCGCTTACGCTGCGCAGCAAATCCTGTGCTGCATTGCACTAGATATCACCAGACCGGCCGATGGAGCCGGTCTGAGTTTCAAAAATCGAGCCGCCCTTGTTCGACCACCGCAGCGTGGAACGAGGGCACAACAGCCGCTGGTGCATGTGCTTTGTAGCTGGTCACAAGGCTCTCTCAGTCGACGTAGGAGGCTCCAAGGACAGAAGAGGGAACCCTGCTGCGGCATGGGCGAATGATCAAGGTTGACCTGTTGATGGGATCGGCAATCATCAGGATTGCCTTGATCATGATCCGTCTTCCATTCGTGGTTACGCCAGCGGCATCGGCAGATAGACTGGCGGCTTGGTGTTTTCCTCGTTGTCCAGTTCCCGAGCCCAGCGGGTGCCCGCGTGAACGGCAAATGCGATGATGCTTGGCGCTTCGCAATCACCGATCCGGTCGACCGATTTGATGCCTGCATCGGCCCATTCGTCCTGACGCGCCACAAGATCCTGATAGACTTCGTCATTGGGCAGTTTCGAGGTCAGTACAATGGCAGTACCAAGCGGCAAATCCAGCCCCTCTCCGCCATGGACGCAGGCAAATTTGATGCTGCTATCCGCCACGCCTGCAAGCGATTTCAGTCGCTCGATACGCACCCCCAGTTCCATAAGTCGGGCAATCACCTTGTGCTGCTCCATGGTCAGAGCCAGATAGGGAGCCACTTCCGGGGCCGGAACGACATAGGTCACGTCATGGCCATCCTTGACCAGCTTCTCGGCGAGAACATTCCCGAGATAGGCCCCATCTTCATCATAGATGACAACCGGGCCCGTAATTTCGGCGCCGTCAAGAATATCGTCGGGTGTCAGAACGTTGGTTTCATCACCGCTCAGAATCGGTGTCGGATTGAAACGGCCGACGCCGTCGCGCCGCCATGTCGCCCCGGTTGCGATCACCACGCGTTCCATGCCGAACTCCATGATGTCCTCGGCTTGCAGCGGGCTTCCGGTATAGAGGTTCACATTGCCAAGCTGCTGCAACGCATACAGGCGATAGTCGCGCACCCGGATCCATTCGGACAGGCCCGGCAGACCGGATTCACGCAACACACGCCCGCCCATTTCCTCGCGGGTATCAGCGACAGTTACCTCATAGCCACGTTTGGACAGGATACTGGCGCATTCCAGCCCGGCGGGGCCGCCGCCAACGATCAGGATGTTGTCGTCTGAGCCCTTCGGCAGAACCTTCTCAGGGTGCCAGCCACGGCGGTATTCATCCATGACGGTGGGGTTTTGCGTGCAGCGCATCGGCGCATAGGACAGCTCACCCGACGCGCAGATGTTGCATCCGATACATTCGCGGATCTCGTCTACGCGGCCTTCGTCGATCTTGGTGGGGATGAACGGGTCGGCAATCGAAGGACGCGCCGCACCAATCAAATCCGTGATGCCGCGCTTGACCTGGCTCAGCATCGTGTCAGGCGAGGTAAAGCGGCCGACGCTGACCACGGGCTTGTCCACCACGCCCTTCACAAAGGCCACGGCACTTTCCTGAAAACCTTCATTCGAGAACCGCGAGGTCTGGCTGTCTTCGGGCCAGTCCGAAATGTTTACATCCCACAAATCCGGGATGTCCTTGAGCATCTCGACCAGTTCCTTGCCCTGTGTCATGTCACCGTCGATTTCATTGACGCCAAACCGGAAGGCCACAGCGCAGGTATCACCAATCGCGTCTTTCATGCCCTCAAGCACCTCGCGCAGCAGGCGGGCGCGGTTTTCCAGACTGCCGCCATATTCATCGGTGCGGGTGTTATAGCTGGGCTGAAGGAACTGGCTGAAGATGGACAGACCATGACCGGCATAAGCGTAAACGATGTCAAACCCGGCTTTCTTGGCACGGACTGCGGCAGCGATGTGCTGTTCACGGACGGTCTTGATATCCTGTTTGTCCATCATCTTGGATTGGAACGGCTCGACCGATTCCAGCGTCAGGCGCGAGCTTGGCCCAAGCGGTGGCGTGCGCGAGGCGCGGTTGCCGGCAGCCAGACCCACGTGACCCAGTTCAACACCTGCAAGCGCCCCATGACGATGCACTGCTTCAGGCATCCGCGAAATACGTTTGATATCGGAATCATTCCACAGGTGCAGCGACGGGAAGGGCCAGAATTCGGTGGTATTGGCGATCTCGGCGATTTCAGTGCAGACCACACCCCAGCCACCCTCGGCCTTCATCTCGCGCATGCGTGTGTTGGCATCAGGTGCGTTGTCGGATGTCCCTGAACAATGTGGCACCTGAAAGAAGCGGTTCCTGGCCGTAACGGGGCCAATCTTCACCGGTTCAAACAGAATATCGTAGCGAGGATCGCGCGCCATGTCATTTCTCCCTGGTCGTGCTTTTTACTGAAAGCAAATCTTGGTACTAATGCGCACAGGCATTGTTTTCGGTCGAAGGATAGTAAACACGGCGCCGATTCAAAGGGTCCCTAAAGGGACCATTCAAGGACCTGACAGCAGCGCATGACGCAGATCGCACACATCTTTCCAGAACGGTTCGATCAGCTTCTGGCCGAGTTGTCAGAACCGACGAACCTTTGCGGCACAGCGGCCTTTCATGACAGATTGCTAAGTGCATTGGCGCGGTATCTGCGGGCGGAAACCTATGGCGTGATGCAATATTCCCGCCACTCCATCCCGCATTATTTCATTCACGACACCGTGCCCGAATGGGAGATTGAGTTGTATCTGTCGGGCACCTACAGGTTCGATCCGTTTTTTCGACATTGGCGTGAAAACGGTCAGGCTGGATTGCTGAGCTACTCCACTCTCGGACAATCCTCACGGCAGGTGCGCGACAACTTGGATGAATACACCCTCAGATTTCAGCCCCAGACCGGAATGGTCGATGAAATCGCCTTTCTGTTCCCCAAGATCGGTGGGTCAGTGGATAATTATTTCTTTCTGCGTGGCGACCCTTTCCATTCCAAAGAGCTGGAGGCATTGAACACGCTGTTTCCAATGCTCAATGCGTTAAGCAAGCTCAACCGCAACCTGATGTTGAAGGCGCTGAAAGATGGCGTTAGCACCGAAACCGATTTTCCCTCAACCGATACCTTCATCATAGAAAGCGTCAACCGCCGGATCATATATGCCAGCCCCGGATGGCATGACCTTGTTGGAGGCGATGTCACGCTGTCCGATGCGGTGGCACAAGCCCGCGACAACCCACCCAGCACGCCGATTGACCTGGGCCATGGGCATATCTTGTCCGAAGCGCTGGAAGCCGATTTTCCCCTTGCACCAGGCGGGCGCATAACCTTCTTTGTGGGCCGCCCCTTGGCGTCACCTTCGCTGGTGATCGAAGATGTGCTCCAACAACTCTTCGCGGACACGCTGACTGCGCGGGAGTTTTCGATTTGCGATCTGGTACTGCGCGGCCATCCCAGCACATCGATTTCGGAAAAGCTGGGTATTTCGCTTGGCACCGTCAAGAACCACCGCAAACGCATCTATCGCAAGCTTGACATCACAACCGAGCGCGAACTGTTCCTGCTGCTGATCAATTTCATCAGCACACAGGATGCATGTTAGCGGACTAAGGCGTTTAGCGATATCGTTATGCGCTGTCATTGAGTCCAACAATGTCACAAAAAGCTATCAATACAGGTGAACGGACCTTTGCGCCGTATTCGCAAAGGCTCGGTTGTTGTGCGGCTTGTGAATTTGCTGCGGTACCGGCAAACGGTCGCTGTGCTCTCTAGTTCCGCGATACGATACCGTTCGCGTGTGCAGAAAATCGGCGCGGCGAGTGCGCGCAGCGAGAATTTGCGGTGACCGACACGGGTTCTGAGCCGCCGATGCTCGGGCGGCAGTGCCATTGCCGCACGTCGACCGGGACCGGTCATCTGTTGACGCATCCAACGCTATGAATTTTCTGGGGCAAGGCCCAGCACCTGCCTTCACCAGTTTATGGACCCGCGAGTTCTACAGGTACGTAGTAGACTGAGCGTCGGCCAGCATATCCAGCGCTGTTTGCGACACCTTCCTGCCCGCTGCCACCTCAGCGTCGAGTTTGGCTTCAAGCGACCGGATGTGTTCAAGCCGTTGTATGATCTCGTCGATCAGTGCAAACGGAACCACGACAACTCCGTCCTGATCAGCCACGATCATATCTCCGCTGCTGATACTCTGGCCAGCAACCTGAGCTGTCATGCCGATCTGTCCCGGCCCGGATGTGAATGGGGATGCGGGGTTGAGACCAGTGCACCAGACCGGCAACCCTATTTCGACAATGCCGGAGTAATCTCTGACAGGCCCGTCTGTGATAAACGCGGCGCCACCGGCATTGTGCAGCATTCCGATCACGCGGTCACCTGCCGCAGAACAGCCTCGATGACCGTCAACAGAAGCAATCAGAATATCGCCGGGCTCAATGAAATTCAGTGCTGCAACGGTTGCCAAAATGTCGGCAGGCCCGTTGATCGTCGTCAACGCAGGTCCTGCCGCTACGCATGTAATGTCGCGCCCCTCGCCGACTGGGCGGATTGAGGAGGCAAGGGCGCCACCACCTCCCAAGGCATCTGCCACAAATCCAGTTGGGACACCCTGAAATGCGGCCACCTGCGCTTTGGTCGGGCGCGGAAAGTTTTTCAGAACAGTCAGAGGGGTTGGTTCTTCAATCATCGTTTGGTCCTTAAATGAATTAAAGGATGGCGTTTGTTCGTCGGGCTTATTGTTCTCTTAGCCGAAGTGTGCGTTCGGGCACTTGAGTGTTCTTTCCCGGAAGAAACAGTGCAGTGATGAAGATAACTGTTGCTGCTACCGCCAGACCAAGGAATTGGCCCGCAAAACCAACGCCGCTTTTGGTCACCACCACCAGGACCGGTACGGCGGCGGCCCCGACACCCAAAGAAAGGACATATTCGATGGAAACGGCGCGCGATCTTATGTGCGGCTCAAGAAATTGACCAAGCAGCCATGTCGTGATCGGGATTTCGGCGAAAACGAAGATAACCAGGAACAGAGCAAGTATCAGTGCAGTGATCCCGGTTGCATGCGTTAGCGTCAGAAGACACACGATTTGCCCGCCGAGCAATGGGAGGAGGACAGAGCGCGCACCAATCCTGTCGAGAAGTTCACCAACCGGGAGCTGCGCGAATGCAGCGACACCAAAGACAAACCCGGTCGAAGCACTCACCCAGGTCAAGTCACCCCCAAGCCCTGTGAGTCGTTCATCGAAGAATTTCGGCAGTGAGATTGTCACTATATTGAAAATCAAACCGCCAAATAGGGCCGATATGCAAACGATCAAGAAAACACGTACCTGAGTGCTGCGTTGGATGACCTGCGGATCATTCTTCTTGTTTGCATAGGTGACATGGCATGGCGCGTGTTTTGTCCGGCATCTAACGAACAAAACCACTCCGATCAGGACAGAAATGACTCCCGGCATATAGAATGCTGCTTGCCACCCCACATATTGGGCGAGAAGCCCGGTTACGACGGCTGCACCCGCCAGCCCCATATTCCCGAAAACACTGTTTACAGCCAAGGCTCGCCCTGTGCGCTTGCCGGTATGTGTGATCTGAGCGAGTCCAACCGGATGATAGATCGCCGCAAACAATCCGAGCAGGCCCAGGCCGATACTCATGGTCAAAGCGTTTTCTGAAAGCGCGATGGCGAGGCTCGATACACCGCACCCGATAAAAAAGACCGCGATCAACGTCATACGATCCAGTTTGTCTCCCAGCCAACCAGCCGGGAGCGTTGCCAGAGCGAACATGATGTAGACCGGAGACCCCAACAAAAGCACATCTGCATAGTCCAAGTTCCAGTCCGCGGCGATTGCCAGTGCCGCAGTTGGAAAGATCAGAAGAAAGAAATGATCGAAGAAATGCGCCACGTTGATGAACTGGAGCGTTTCGTTACTCGACATGAAATTTCTCCGGGCGTTGTGTGCCCTTTGATCATGTTCGACAAAGCCCCTACAGTCTGTCGATATAATGACAAAAGATACGCCTAAAATGCCAAACTCAAGGCAGCCCGGTCTGACCGGGTTTGCTTTGACATACCCATCCAGAACCTTGATTGAGCCGCATTCGCATGAGGCTCATCAGCTCATTCACGCGATTTCGGGAACGATGTGGATGTCCACGAAGGACCAACTCTGGGTCCTGCCGGTTGGGCGCGCATTGTGGATACCGGCACAAACAGAACATGAAATCCGATGCAACGGTGCGGTCAAAATGCGGACCGCATATCTCAGCCCTGCGTATGCCGATCTTCCGGTGCATTTGCAGGTCCTCTCCGTTTCCCCTTTATTTCGGGAAGTTCTGGTTCGCTTGGCAGAAGGAGCAGAGCAGGGTTTGCAAGGCCCCCTTGCCCTCGTATTGCTGCATGAAATTAGGCAAGCTGATACCGAGGCTCTTTTGCTTCCGTTGCCAGCAGATAAGCGCATTGCCATTCTCGCAACATCGCTGCGTTCGAACCCAGAGTCACAAAAGACCATTGTGGACTGGGCAAAGGAGCTAGGGTTTTCCGAGCGAAACCTCATACGACGAATACGCAAGGAAACCGGGATGACGTTCAGGGAACTCAGACGTCAAACCCGGGTGATAATTGCGATTGAAAAACTGGCTGAGGGACAATCTGTGACGAACGCAGCGCTCGATGTCGGCTTTGAAACGCCGAGCGCTTTTATTAGCGCCTTCAAGTCTGTAACAGGCCAAACCCCCAAGGGGTTCGCTTCTGGGATTTAAATTCGGTTCATCAATAGTCGGCATTTGTTCGTGTTGCAGCGGCGCACGAAAGTCACTCAGATCTATTAGAAGACTGGCAACCTTCGCGCCGTTCAGCTTCTGTTGGGGCACACAAAGATGGACAGCACGGTCAGGTATCTTGGTGTTGAACTTGAGGATGCCTTGGCCATTGGTGAAGCCATTGAAATCTAACACCTCTGGGCCGCCTACATGGGCGGCCCAAAGTCGCCATCCAACGCACCGTCCGGATGCTGCGGTTGCAGCCCGCATAGCAGACATTGACATTGAACGCGGCGAGGCTCTTGCCCGCAAATTGCTTAGCGATCTGATGAAACCGCCGCCGACGTCGATCCAGTCCGTTGAACAAGTAATGTTAGATGAAAGCCTGCAAAGCGGAGCGAAGAAGAAGACATCCCTTTGCAACAGAGCCGCCTACAGATGCCGCGCATGTCGCCGCTCCGTTTTTTAAACTGTGAATCTATTGGCGCAGCAAAAAGTCATTGCACCCTGGCATTATGGCCATGTCATCAAATCCCGCTTCTGCGTGCACGCATCCCCACTCCTGGGCCAAAGTCACAGTACCCATCAGGATACGGCAGATGCCCAGCCCCTGCTTTCAATGGCGCTGCACGCCTGTAGTATTCGGGGCGACCGTCATTCGCGTAGTCGCGCGCTTGTGTTTGTAGCCATGGCTGCCCAAGTTCAGAGTCTGGATTGGCCAACAGGAAGTCGATCATCATGCGCGAGCTAAGAGCCGCCGCCACGCTGGTCCCGTTCATCGCCAGCAGCGCACCGTCCCGAGGCCCAGCTCCAAGAATACCTGCGTTTGCAACGCTGTCGTCGCAAGGGAAAACTACATCGACATCAGACTGACTATTGAACGCAGGCGGGCCGCGATACCCTGTGGCAGAATAGTTGGCGGGGCGGCCATCAGAGTTGCGATACCCTCCAATCATGGAAACATACGGCGTCGACGCAAGTGCGTTATGTGTTCCCACGCGGCTGATCGGTCCGTTGTCAAGCGGCTTGGGCAGTTCCTCGTAGGAAAAACTGTCGCGCACATGACCACTTTCCAAAGAGTCGCGATATTTCTCGTGATCGAAATAGGCGCGTCTTGCATTTTGCGGCAACGGGCCGCCGAACAGATCTGCCTGAATGTATGCGTCAAATCGCAATGTGTTTGTGAGCCCGGTGAATGTAAACTTCCAACGGCCCGCAGGTGCAAGCTTCACAGTTGTGTTGAGGAATTGGTTTTTCATCGGAAAAAACACGAGAGTCGGTGCAATGGCAACAACAACGCGCAGTCTTACCTGATCCTTTGAGCGTAAAGTCGACTGATTCAGGTTGTAATAAACGCGCCCAATCTGGCCCGATTTGTCCGCCGCCAGTATTGGCCGTACCCTGGGGACGCGCCGCCTTGGCTTCTTTATCTTGATTGAGATTTTCCGACCGTCGGGCAAATCAACGTGAAGTGTGAGCTCATTCAGATAGCCAGAACTTCTGTTGAACGGCTCTGACCAAAATTCGATGTATGTCGAGGAATGATCGCTGGGCTGAAGGACAGCCTCGAAAGGGTCATGGCCTTCCGGTTTAACCACATCACGCCCCGAAACACGCATCAGGTTTGAGTTTCCCGCAGGCATGTTGACGAAGGTTCTAACCTTCCGAGGCTTACACTTCCGTTTTCGCTTTCTTACCACTTCGTCGTCGTCAAGATCGCAGGCCCGATCGCGTATTTCGTTTCGGATCGCCTGTTCCATATCCAATGAGCCGTCTTTTGGTCCTGCTTCAAAACCAAATGAGAAGTTCACGACAACTGGAAACTGATGATCTTCATCAAAACCAGAGCAATTGGCTTTGCGTTTAGCCGCAGAAATTGCATCTGCAATCCGAATTATTCGGATCAGACCCAGAACAGCGTGATATTGCAGAAAGTTCCCGCTGTGGCCGTGGAAGAAAAGCGGAGGCAAAGATACAGCCACCAAATGGCAGCGTCGGCGGCCGTCGGCTAGGCTTGCACCAGATGCACCTGGGTTTATTCCACCCGCCACGTCAAGAACATGCGTACCATGAGAGATAGAAAGCTGAAGTTCCTTAGACCCTTCCCAGCTTGGTTTATCCGCATCTACAGCGCCAGTGGCGCGGTTAAAGCTCTCCTGATTCAAAGGGTTCCTTAAGTCTCCTCCGCTGTGTTTGCGAAGTTTCTCTTCGATCTGAACAGTCGATAGTTCGCGCCCGAAAGGAAGATGCGGTGCGCCTCGATTGCAAACATCTGCCCCTTGCTGCCAGGCCGCCAACAGCCGAGACTGCCCACCTTCAAATCGCAGGCGTCGTTGACCCAACGCAAAGCTGGTATCAATCACCCCCAGGATAACATCGTCGGCGCAAATATGTGGGTAGTCAGACGCTTTGGCCGTCCAGGAATCCCAAGCTTCAGGGCAAAAGTTGAAGTTGGTTGCGCCCTTTGGCAGTGGAACATCAAAATTCCGCTTCTCTGAACCACGCAGACCAAAGACTTTGCGCGAAAATGGCTGAATTTCTATCTGTGTGCTTCTGTCACTAGACTGGGTCCTGCTGCCTTCTGCCATGGCCCACCAATCCACGTAGGGGTCCGAATAGTCGGGTCGCGGCGGTCTGGAAGAAAATGAGGAGCGCTTTGCCATTTCACCACTCCTGATTTGCTTCATTCCAAAGATGACGCGCTATCGATAGCGGAGCAAAACCACCTACCAGCTCCGTCACATCACCCTTCTCGGACAGTTCCCCAAAGTCACTCAGCAGAAAATCCGGTGTATCATGTGAATGACCCCATTTTGTTTTGGGATTGCATTTCTGCACTCTGAGTTCACGCAGAACTTCGGCTTGTGCGTCGCTCGAGTCTTTGCAAGCACTAGCACCCAGATTGTAAATCAACTCTCCTAAAACTACGCCGATATAGGCACCTGCGCGGCAATCAATTGGGAAATGAACCCCAGCAACAACACGGTTAGTGGCGATCCTATGCGCCAGCAGGAACGGCAATGGGGCTTCTTCTTTGCCGAATTTCACATTTCCAATTTCACCAGCAAGTGAGCCTATCATGAAGCGATGCAAAACTGTGGCAACCGCAAACGCTTCAATCGAATGGCCGGCCGGGAAAGTTGAATGATCAGGGGTCTGAATAATTGGCTGAACTTCAGCAGCATAGTCTATTGGACGCTTTTGTCGAAGACGATACTTCATCAATGCAGCCACATGGATTGCCACCGAAAGCGTAACCGATAGGTACAAGAGCGTTTTGCTACGACGTCCGTTGTCTAGGTATGCATGTGCGCCAAAGAATGACAGCATGTCGCTCAGCTGCACCTGAATCTCTGGCATCCTGTCAGCCCTAAGGTCCGCATATGCGCGAACCCAGCGCAACTGATCTTTAAAGTATTTTTCCTTCGGTCTCTTTAGCTTGACCAAAATTTGAGACTTTGGTGTCCCCTTAACGTCATGCAGATACACAAGTTTGGCCTTGCCATCGGTGACGCTGCCACTCTTGTTGGCTGATCCCAGAACAGCCAAACGGCTGCGCAGTTCGCAATCAAGAATCATGGCCTTGGTCGGGTCTCGAACGTCTTCCAGATATGACGCGTCAGCAGGGAATGGCTTTACCGACCTGCCGCGACCGTCCCAGTAGTTTATTAAGCCGTCACGTGATGTGTTAAGTGCAGTGCTTAGAAATGGTGACGCAGGTGAGCCAGCGTGCCTGCTGATGAAAACCTCGCCTGCCAATCCGACATCACCTGAACTGCCCGCGCCAGGTCCGGTCCCCGGTCCTGTTCCTGGTCCTGTGCCCGGTCCAGTTCCGGGACCGGTGCCGGGTCCTGTCAAACTAGTCATCGCTATTCCCCCTCCGCAGGTAACCCTATCAACAGTCAGCGCAAAATTGAGGGAGTCAATGCCGTTGCTCTTGCGCGGTTGCACTTTTAACGCATTAATAACGGAAGCCGATCCAAAGGACCGTGATTTTTTGTGCAGCTAAAGTTATTTGAGAGGCTACGGAGTTGTGAGTGTTGTCGTCCATATGGCAGGCCCATTTCGATTGGAGACCGATCAAGGCGTTGATCTGACGCCCAGGTCGGCTAAGATTTGTGGCCTTTTGTTGCTGCTTTTGACCTCCCCCAATGGAAGCCGTGAAAGGACATGGCTTCAGGACAAATTGTGGAGCGATCGGGGAAAGGATCAGGGGGCGGGCAGTCTTCGTCAGGCAATCTATCAGTGCAAAAAAAGCCTCGGCGCTGACGGCGCGCTCGTCACTTCGACAAAGTTAAGAATATCTCTGAACCTTGCTGAGATACGCATTATTGAGGGCAGCTCTGGAGAATTCGCAGAAGGTATTGATGTACGCGATCCTGAATTCGAAAACTGGCTTGCATTGGAACGATCGCGCCGCACCGTTGATCAGAGTACGGAACCCTCACGACAGCCACGCTTCGCAGAACCATCGGCGCACCCACCCACCATAGCTTTGGCCATCAAGACATTGCCTGGGCCGAGTCCTTTGGCCGAGTGGTTCACTGAAGTGACGGCAGATCAATGTTCGTCAATGCTCTATCAGGTCATCGGCGCAAATGTCGTTGGGTCAGCAACCGAGACACAGAATGAACCAGAGTTTCAGCTCACGCTAAACGCGGTGCAGAGTGAAAATGGTTGGGTGTTCATGCGCGCCAGACTTTGCGAAGCGCCGTTTGGGTTGCAAATTTGGTCCGGGCATCGGGTCATCAAATCCCTTCTGGACGATCCTCTACAAAACGCAGAAGTATCGCAGATGGTGGTCGAGATTGCTGAGACCATCCGGCACCGTTTCAGTCAGCGCCTGGGTGACAAAAAAACCGCACCGCCCATGATGAGTTCGAAGGCGATTTCGAGCATGTTCACCATGACCGAAAAAGGAGCGAGTGACGCCGATCGCCTGTTGGCGTCCGCCTATGAGAATGATCCGCATGCGACACATCTGGCTTGGCGGGCCCAAGTTCGTGTCATCCAATTCTTCGAACGCTACAAAAATGGGGATGCAGGTATTCTGGAAGAAAGCCGAGAACTCTCTTCCCAAGCGCTCGAAAAAGAGCCCAACAATTCAATGGTTCTGGCATTGGTAGCCAATAGTCTAAATTACCTTGAGGGTCGGTTTAAGGATGCCTTATCTCACGCTACACGTGCGGTCGAACTGAACTCTGGCAATCCTTTCGCTTGGTGGACACTCGCTGCCGCGCAGCTAAACAGCCATGAGTTGGAATTGGCATATGAGTCCTCGCAACGATCAAGGAAACTACTGCGCGGTTCAACGCTAGAGTTTTTGCCCGAGTCGCTATTGGGCGGGTCAGCGTTGGCACTGGGCATGGAACAGGTTGCACTTCGGCATTTTGAGCGCTCGCTTAGTTTCAGGCCAACTTTCAAGCCTTCGCTGCGATATGCAATCGGCCTTAATGCCAAACATGGAAATATGGAACGCGCGCGAAAGCTTGTCGCGGCTTTGAGCGATCAGGAAGAAGGGTTCAAACCTGACCAACTCGTGGAAGATGGAAAGTACCCCACTTCGTTGCTCAGGCGGGATGAGAGCGTTGATTTTCAGCTTTTCCGAGATCTAACCTGACTTTCCGCATAGTTACCACCCACAAGAAACACCAGACGGCGGACCCGACCAGTCCATTGGCGATGACTGGAAGGATCCGCAAAAAAGCGAATGAATCTTAGAACTGAAGGTTCATCAATCGCGCCATATCCGGTGTCCATGTCCCTGTTGCAAAACCAAGGGTGTCGTTTTGAACTTCGGTGAGCAGTTCTTTGGTTCCCGGGCCAAAGTTGCCATCGCTTGCCGCATTGATTTGCTGTTGGAGCTTTGCCACGAGTTCACCCTGCGAGCCGTGTCGCAAGCAAGCCAAACGCGGCCAGTCCGCCGGATCGGTAGCCGAAAAGGCTGCTGCCTCGTGCCCGCTCAGCAACAGAACGTCATAACGTGCCCCGTGTCTTTCACCATCAAACCCAGCGGCCTTGCGGAACCGCCGCCATTCTCCAGTTCCCGTTGTGTGAGATGAACCACCGCCGCTTTGGGTTCCCGGCAGCGTTAGACACCCTTGCGATGAAAAACTTACAGTGAGGAATGCCGGATGAATATTGTCTCCGGGTTTGGTTCGGTCCCAATAGTCCTGAGTTCCGTAGGCCAGATCGTTGTGGGTACGTAGTGTCGTTACAGTGCTGGCGTTGGCAGGAAGCGGTCCGTTTCCTTGACGCAGGACGAACTTGATCTCTCCATTCGATACAGAAATATGCGAACCTACACAGTACTCGTAACACCCGGTGGGAAGCATGTTGCACAATACGTTCGACGTGCCGAAATTCACGCGGTTATAGTATTTTAGCATCTGCGTTCTACGCGGAACCGTCGAGGCAGAATAGAGCGACAACTCGCCTGAAACGGTATCGGCGACTCCGATCACGCAGCGAAAGCTCTCATGGTCCGGCGAGATCGGTTGCAGCTGTGCTCGGGTGACGCCCTCAAGCCTCGACCCACCATTGCCAAGCTTGCATCCCCGCAGCGCAAAGACCAGCTTGTTGTGGCCATCCGTCACCGGTGCGAACGCGTTGATTTCGACCATACCCTTTAGGATTGTCAAATTCAGTTCGAAGGAACGATCCGCAAACTCCTCTGGAAGATGCCAGTTGTCCGGGGTGTTGCGTGGTGATGATGGCCAATATGCATCATGCGCTGACAATCGCGGTCGTACGGTTCCTGTTTCAAATACATTTGGCGTGAAGTTGGTCGTGTCAACGTTCTCCATCCATGCGTCTTCATCCATACGATCGGATCGGTTGCCAGAACCAATCGAGGGGGTCGAAACCGGTGCGTTCAAAGGCAATGGATCTGATCCGTTTCTGGCTTGCAACAGTACCTGATCGACCTCGGCTGCCGAGGCGCTGCCCGCATTTCGTTTGTTCAGAATATCTTTGAGGATTTCGCTGACGCGTATGCCCCGATTTGCCACGAACTGACCAGGATTTGCAGGATCAGGTATCGCCATATGATGAAGGGCGACAAGCTGGAACTCTTCGTTGAAGACCGGCGCTCCAGAGGAGCCCGGCTCAGTGTCCGTGACATAATACAAAAACTGCCGACGCCGCCCGAGAACAAGGTTTTCCCGCAATGCTACTTTCTTCAGATCACCCTGCGGATGCTGAATAATGTTAACGTATTCACGCTTCAATGCCTTGCCGGACCGGGGCAGCATTTCGATTTGACCAAACTCTGACAGGCTGCGCCCGTTGCTGGCCGTCGGCTCAACGCTCACGATTGTGTAGTCGTGGGATACCGAAGTCAGAAACACATCCTCTGTCATGCGAAACGTCGCCGGTTCGCTAAGCGTGCCGTCAATGTCGAACTCATGTCCAAAGGTCGCTTGAGAGCTCCGCGCCAGGCTTGGGTCGCCTAGCACATGGTTGTTTGTAAGTAGTAGGTTGCCGCCAATCAGAAATCCTGTTCCAAAACTGGACCCAAACCCAGGCGAGCGTACGAAAAGTCGGGCAACGGCGTTTCCCACCATCGCACCCCGCGAAAGAACGTAAAACTCGTCAAGATTTCGATCACCGATAACGCGCTCATATGTTGCTGCTGCGTTCGGCAGACGGTAATCCTGCCGGGCCTTCACAAGTTCCGGGTCGTCGGGAAGATGCATTTCCCGCTCCAACACCTTGAGATCGGCATGCGCGGCCGCCACATGATGCGAACCAGACGCCAAGTCTGCACCAGCATCGATATAGTGCAGCACAGATTGTTGCTTAAGGCGATCATACAGCGCTTGACCGATGATGGCTTCTGGTTGCGGTCCGCCGGAAAAGGGCATCGCAGCAGAGTGTTGGGATAACCCTTCAATCGATGGCCTGGTTCCAAAACCGCCGAGGACCCGCAAGACTCTGTCTGCCACGCGCTTGAATCCAGGGTTGCGCGGGTGAATCTCATCATACCAACTGGACACGTTGCCGCCGACAGAGGTTCGCACGTCAACGTAGCGTACGTTACCGGCAAAATCAGACGCAAACTCCGCTAGGGCTTCATTAAAGCGCCCGACGATCAGTTCAACAATTTCACGCCCGATTTCGAGCGGAATACCCTTTTTTGCTAATGGCTTGCCTAGCCACTTACCATTATTCCGCGGTAACGCATTATCGTAACCATGTATCAAAACAACCAGCGTTGGTTTTGCGGCCAGCGCGCTGTTGACAATGGCGCGATAGCTATCCATCACGGAAATCAATGCCGAACGGAATGCAAACTCGTTTAACAGTTCTGTAGCGGTAGAACCGGATTGGTACGGTTTCAAGAGCTTCACAAACCGCCCGTCTCCCAACAAATCGTTTCCACCCATGGACAACATGAAAATGTCTGGGTCAAGTTCGTGGATTTTGTCAACATGCTCGGATTCCAACGCCATGTTTGATGCAAGATCACTTGGCGCGGACAAGGAGTAAGTTGGAAACACCCGAGAAACGATGTCGATGACGTCCCAGAGGATGACAGGGTATTGATGCCAACTATCCCCTTCTTCCAGAATGCGCAGTTTGTTCGGATATTGCGCAATCATTCCTTTGTACTTGCCGTTGCGAATTCGGCGCGCCCATTTCGTCACGAGGCCGACCAGATCAGCGCCTTCATGCAGGTTTTCCTCGTAGTCTAAACCCTTCAACGTGACAGCGGCAGAGAATGCCTGAATTTGATCCTCTGACGCCAGCTCTTCAACATGTTTGGCAAGAAACGCTTCGGCTTCTTCAAATTTCCCTGCATTGATTAGGTCTGACAGTTTCCGTTCAAAATCAGAGAGTTTCATAGGGAGACCTCTTAAGGAATAGCATCAGTTTTGCGCGATTTGATCTTCCGTTAGCGCGGGGATTGCAGACGGTGTTTTGAGCTCGCACACAAAGATCTCGACCGCGCGGCTAGAGTTCGCGCCTATCGGCATCCGTTCACCCATGCCGAACGCGACAAAATGCAGTTTCTGTTCGGAAGAGGCCTGCGATGCGAGATCGGCGGCGTTGCTCGTCCAGTCCTTGAACAAATCCGCCAGCAATCGGGATTTGACCCACTTCGCGCGCTTTTCAGACAGGCGCAAGTTCGCTTCGGAAGACCCTGTAAAACTCGCTCCGCCTATAATGAACACAAGGTTTGAGCTGCTTTCTGACTTCTTGCCGTTCATCAGTTCGTCTAGGTGAGTCAATGCATGTCCATAGTTTTTGGGTGCATTGCCTTCCGGCCAACGCGCTTGGTTTTCTGCGAACTGAATTGGACTCAGCGAGATACCGTTGCGAACACATTTCGCAATAACTGCATTGCCATGGCGCCGGACAAGGTCGTCAAACACGCTGGGCACTCTGGAAGCTACGCCATGTGAAACCAATGCGCCCAGATCGGGAAACACTGAGGTGCCGCCACCACCATTGCCGGGAACGATGTTTTGCACGATGGGAACAAGGGCAAAGAAACGCTTGCTGCGGCGGGTGGCCGCAATTTTCAAACCGTTCAAGGCTTTGACGTTCACCTCTTGCAGATGCATTTGGAGCGCGTTCACTTGCGCGCGCAATTCAGTGTTTTGTTTTTGCAGGACTGTGACCAATTTCTCTGTGCCAGGTTCGGGGTCTCCGCCCTCTGGCCTGTTCAACACCTTGATCTTGGTATTCAGCGAGAACTCCAAAACCGCTGAGCGCCGGATTAATAGTCGCTTTTTTGGATCATCGACCTTGGCTACATACACCCAATCACCAAAGTCACCGATGTGAACCACCGGCTCGGTTCTGAATGAAGTTTTCCCCAGCGTACCGGACTTTGCCTCGACATGGCTGGCGGTTGGTGCTGTATCTCGAGAGGAATAGACAAATGTTCCAACCGCCACGCGAGGGCGAAAAGTGTCTCGCGCCCATAGTGAGAATTGCGCTAATAGAGAGGGCTCTTGAATCTCAGTCGCCTCACCTGCTACACGCGTCGCCCCGTCATCGTTGGTTTGCTGATTGTAATTCCGCGCCAGTGCGGCTTGTGCGTCAAGCAAGTCCAGAATCTTGTTCGGCTGAATCTGGGGACATTCCTTGTTCAACCCGTAGTTGGCGCAAATCTCTTTTTCGGCAGCCACCCGGAAAACCTGGCGATCGCGGTCATCCGCGTTCAAAATCGCCAACGGGAGCCCAAGCGCAAGAACAAGTGCAACCACAGCCAGACGTGCAAATACAACGCGCCCCTGAGGTCCTTTGCCCAGATAGATCACCTGGTAGGGAAACCCCATCGCGTAGCGAATTCCTTTCCGCGTCTTTAGCCGGGCCTTCCCGAGCCAACTTATTGTCTTATTGAGCAGCTTTTCGATCTTGTTCAATGCGCGTTCGACCAGCATGGGCCGAGACGGGTCCTCGCGTCGGCTATGCAGAAACATCAGAACGCGTTTGCCCACTGCGAACCTGACCCAAACTGTCGAAATCATCTGGGACACGTTTTGAACAACGCGCCCTATCAACGCGAAAAACAAAAGAAGAATACCCGAAACGCACGCAGCGGCGATACTCGCAAAAATCAGTATGATGGCGGCTAGAAAGGTCACCAAAAGGACCAGGGGTAAATTGTGCAGCGCTGCGGTCGTAGAGTTAAAACCGGAAAGGGTCATGCCAAAAGGCAAATCCAGGCGGGGGGCCTGAATATACAGGATCAAAGCAGCATAAGCTGTCACGAACACAGAAAGTACGGCGATTGATATCAGGTTAATCGACGTCTCATTCCTTTCTTTCCCTGAGCCAGAAGAACCGTCGCGTCGTTGTTCATGAAGGTCTGATCTATTTTCTTGTTCGTCGGCGTTTACAGTGTTGGAGTTTCTCTCTTTGTTCGTGATGTTCGCTGAACCACCGAAATCCGCGATCAGTGTATCCAGTACTGTCTCAGCGGCGTGTCCAGCTTGTTTACTGATCGCTATTTTCTCGCCCAGTCGCAGACGCATCATGTGTTTTTCGCAGAGTATGCCGCGACCGTCTTCCGCAATAGGTTGGCGGCAAATCGATCCATCCAATGCGATGCATGTGGGGGACTCACTCGTGTGTTCAGTTTTCTTAGTCACCGGTACCTCCTATCCCTCACGTATTGGGCTATGGTTGCGAGTTTAGGGACAGGCCGTCAGCGCAACGTCAAACGGGCGTTAATATCCCATCAGTTCGGACCTAGAGGCCGTGTTTTTGGCTCCGTTGATTTTGAGAGGATTGTGATTTGGTGCGAAGGTGCGGGCCGGACCTATTGGTTCGCTGGAAGTTATGAGTGTATCAATCGCGGCGCATGTAGCGCGTCAGAACTAAACCAATAGAGAATGAACCAATGGCGGAACCAGCTTCCATGCACTGCGCGGCCGCCCTTTATCCGATACTTAAGCACCATATGACCTGCCCCCCCGGAACTTCCCTCGTTCTGATGTAGAGTTTGCTCAACCTTCT
>NZ_JALCBM010000062.1 GCF_028066395.1 Ruegeria sp. | reverse complement strand
CACCGATTGCGCCAGACCGGGCAGGGTCAGTTCGGTGCCCAAAGCCGCCGCAGCCGCCGCGAAAGAGGGCACGCCGGGGGTCACACTGACCGGGATGCCCATTTCCTTCAGGCGGCGGATTTGTTCGCCCATCGCCGACCAGACCGACAGATCGCCGGAATGCAGCCGGGCCACATCCTGACCAGCTTGGTGCGCGGCTTCGATTTCGGCCATGATCTGGTCCAGATCCATCGGCGCGGTGTTCACGATCTTTGCGCCCTCGGGGCAATGGCTGAGGATCTCCTCAGGCACCAGCGACCCGGCGTACAGGCATACCGGGCATGAGGCGATGATGTCGCGCCCGCGCAGGGTCAGCAGGTCGGCGGCGCCCGGTCCGGCACCGATGAAATGAACGGTCATGTCTGTCCTCCGATGGCGACGGCGCATGTGGCAAGCCGGTCGTCCGAAATCTGTCTGGGTGAGGTCAGCCGCGCACCAGTTCCGGCGGCGGCAAGGGCGGATGCTTCGGCGACGCTGCCGGTGCCATAGGTGGCGCGGCTGCGGGTCGAGCAGGTGAGGGTGCGCTGCCCGGCCAGATCATCCGTTGCAATGAAATGCAGGGGCAGGGCGAGGTCGTCTGTAAAAGCCACCAGCGCGGGATGACCCTGTTTGCCGGCAGGGGTCGCCAATGCCTGAACGGCCTGCCCGGCGGTGGCCCGGTCAAAGGCAGCGCGCAGGCTATCCACCGTGGCAGCAGAGGAAAATCCGATCCCGGCGACAATCATAGCGTCACGCTCCACTGCACCACCGGGTAGGCGGATTTCCAGCCGCGACGGGGGCCGAGGGCCGAAGCTTGCGCCAGTTCGATCCGCAGCAGATCGCCGCCCAATTTCGCCTGCCACTCCGCCAGCAGCGCCTCGCTTTCCAACGTCACCGCATTGGCGACCAGCCGGGTGCCCGCAGGCAATTCGGCGGTCAGCCATTCCAGCAAAGCGGTGCTCAACCCGCCGCCGATGAACACCACATCCGGTCTGGTCAGCCCGCCCAAATCCCCCGGCGCGGTGCCATGCACTACGTTCAAGCGATCTTGCCCCAGCGTGTCGGCATTGCGCCGGATACGCTCGGCGCGGTCCTCGCGCGGTTCGATCGTGGTCGCGGTCAGGGTCGGATCGCACATCAGCCATTCGATGCTGATCGAACCGGTGCCGCCACCGATATCCCACAGATGCTCGCCCCGCTGCGGGGCCAGCGCCGATAGGGTCAGGGCGCGAATGGGGCGTTTGGTGATCTGCCCGTCGGTCTCGAATATATCGTCCGGCTTGCCCGAGGCTTTGGGGAAGGCGCGACCGGGGCCAGTCACTTCCAGCCCGACACAGACGGGATGGTCGAACGTGCCCAGCAACGCTTCGGTCAGGGAAACGGTCTGGATGTTTTCACGCGGCCCACCCAATGCCTGCATCACATGCAGCGCACTGTCGGCAAAGCCGGTTTCGGTCAGATAGGTCGCCAGCTCCGCCACCGCCTTGCCGTCGCGCAGCAACAGGATGGCGCGCAGGCCCGAGGACAGATGTGGCCGCAGCCGGGTCAGGGGGGCTGCGTGCAGACCAAAGGTCAGCGTGCTCTCCAGTGGCCAGCCCAGTCGCGCTGCAGCCAGCGAAAAGGTCGACTGGCCGGGCAGGGCCGCCCATTCTCCGGCATCGAAATTGCGCGCGATGACCGAACCCGCGCCGAACCAGAACGGATCGCCCGAGGCCAGCACCACCGTGGCGCGCCCGCGCAATCCGGTCAGGATCGGCAGACCCTCGGCGAAGGGCGCCGGCCATTCGATCCGCTCGGCCTCGGATTCGGGCACCAGCGACAGATGCCGCGGCGGCCCCATGATCACCTCGGCCCGATCGAGCACTTGACGGCTTGCGGGCGACAGGCCATCAAGCCCATCTTCGCCCAAGCCCAGAACAGTCAACCACGGAGCGTCACGCATGTCCAAACTCCTGATCCTTGGCGGCACGACCGAGGCCAACGCTTTGGCCAAAGCCGTTTCCGAACAGGGTGTTGCGGCGATCTATTCTTACGCCGGACGAGTCGAAAACCCGCGTCCGCAGCCCTTGCCGGTGCGCGTGGGCGGCTTTGGCGGCGTGGATGGTCTCGCGGCCTATATCCGCGAGAATGAGATCAGCCATGTAGTGGACGCGACCCATCCCTTTGCTGCGCAGATGAGCCGGAATGCGGTTGAAGCCTGTGGTGTGGCCCAGGCCCCGCTGGCGGCGCTGACTCGCCCCGCATGGACGGCGCAGCTCGGTGACGATTGGCGCCTCGTGCCCGATGTCGCCGGAGCGGTCGCAGCGCTTGATGGCGCTTCGCAGCGGGTGTTTCTGGCCGTGGGCCGTATGCACCTTGAGGATTTCGCCACGCAACCTCAGCACCATTACCTGCTGCGGCTGGTTGATGAACCGGGCGCTTTGCCTCTGCCGAATTGCGACGTGGTCGTATCGCGCGGCCCGTTCACCCAGAGTGATGACCGTGCGCTGATGCAGCGCCACGGGACGGAACTTGTCGTGTCCAAGAACGCAGGCGGCACCGGCGCGCGCGCCAAGCTGGACGCCGCGCGGGCGCTGGGCGTGCCGGTGTTGATGATCGACCGTCCGGCCCTGCCGGAGCGGGTCGAACTGTCGAACGTGGCGCAGGTTCTGGACTGGTTGGCTCATTCCGGCGTGAACCTCGGCGTATAGACAATGGGCGCGCCGTCGCGTTCGATGACGCGGGTGCGGGAGGACCCGACGATGACCACGGTCTGCATATCGGCCATCTCGGGCGTTGCCTCGGCCAGCGTTGAGATGCGCAGCGCTTCATCTTCGCGCGACACCGCGCGGGCGAACAGGATCAGACGCTCAGGCTCGCATTCTTCACGCAGGATTTCCAGCGTCTTTACAAAGCCTTCCGGGCGGGACTTCGAACGTGGATTGTAGAACGCCATCGAGAAATCCCCCTGCGCCGCCAGCCGCAGACGCTTTTCTATCAAATCCCATGGCTTGAGGTTATCGCTTAGGTTAATGGCGCAGAAATCATGCCCCAGCGGAGCACCCGCCCGCGCCGCCGCCGCCAGCATCGCGGTGATCCCGGGCAGCACGTCGATCTGAATGTCGCGCCATTCTACCGGCCCGTTTTCCAAAGCCTCAAACACCGCTGCGGCCATAGCAAATACACCCGGATCGCCGGAGGAGACCACGACCACCCGCTTGCCCTCAGCCGCCATTTGCAATGCGTGTTGCGAGCGGTCGATTTCCACCCGGTTGTCACTGGCATGCAGGGTCAGGCCGGGGCGCTCGGCCACCCGCGCGACATAGGGAATATAGCCTACCACATCGGTGGCCTCAGCCAGCGCCTCGGTGACTTCGGGCGTGACCAGCGCTTCATTCCCCGGTCCAAGACCTGCAATCTTGACCCAACCGCTCATGGTCGCCGCCCCTGACCATGCACGATGATGATCGAGAAATAGGGGGTGATCCCCTCGCAATTGTCGGACAGTTTGCAGACGCGCTGATTGGGCATCTGTGCATATTCCACGATCCAGGCGCGGTCATACAGCCCCGCCGTCCGCAGCGCCCGTTTCACCTTGTCGATATTGCGCCCGATCTTCATCACCACCAAAGCGTCGGTTTCCGCCATGCGTTTGGCCAGCGTGTCCTCGGGCAGTGTGCCAACCAGCACGGTCAGCACATCGTCGCCCCAGGTGATCGGGTCTCCGGTTGCGGTCCACGCGCCAGACATGCCGGTGATGGCGGGCACAACCTCTACCTCAGCCTCGTCGCGCAAGCGGTTGTAAAGATGCATGAAAGAGCCGTAGAAGAACGGATCACCCTCACACAGTACGACAATATCCTCGCCCTGATCAGACAGGGTTTTCAGATGCGCGGCGCAGTCTTCGTAGAAGGCCGCCAGCAGTTCGTTGTAACGCGGATCGCTCAGCGGGATTTCGGTGGTCACGGGGTATTCCATCGGGAATTCCACCGCGTCGCCGGGGATCATGCCGTTGACGATCTTGCGCGCCTGACCGCTGCGACCCGGCTTGCGAAAGAACGCCACATGGCGGGCATTGCGTAGCAGCCGGTCGGCCCGGACGCTCATCAGATCCGGGTCGCCGGGGCCGAGGCCGACGCCGTATATCTTGCCCGGGCTCATTCGGCGCGGCTCGCGATGGCGTTGATGGCGGCGACGGTGATGGCGCTGCCGCCCAGACGACCCTTGACGATGCAGGACGGCACCGGCTGAGCCTCCCACAGGGCGTCCTTGGATTCAACTGCGCCGACGAAGCCAACCGGGCAGCCGATGATGGCGGCGGGGCGCGGGCAGTCGGGGTCCTCCAGCATGTTCAGCAGGTGGAACAGGGCAGTCGGCGCGTTGCCGATGGCGACCACGGACCCTTCCAGTTTCGGGCGCCACAGCTCCAGCGCGGCGGCGGAGCGGGTGTTGCTCATCTCAGCGGCCAGTGGGCGCACGCGCTCGTCATGCAGGGTGCAGACCACCTCGTTATCGGCGGGCAGGCGAAACCTTGTGACGCCTTCGCTGACCATGCGCGCGTCACACAGGATCGGCGCGCCGTTTTCCAGCGCGGTGCGGGCAGAGGCCACAAAACCGGGCGAGAAATGCACGAATTCCTCAAGCCCCACCATCCCGGCGGCGTGGATCATGCGGACGGCGACCTGCTCCTCGTCGGCGTCAAAGCGGGCCAGATCGGCCTCGGACCGGATGGTGGCAAAGCTTTGCTTGTAGATCGCCGCGCCGTCGGTTTCGTATTCATAGGGCATCAGGTCAGGTCCATGCTCATCAGTGTTTCCGGGGTCAAGCCACGCTGGCAGGGCTCATCCCCTGCGCGGCCGTGTTTGACAAGATCAAATCGTCCGTTGCAGCCCACCAAAGTGACATCTGCCGGACCCATCCGCGCGCAGCCCTTGGCGCAGCCCGAGACATGCAGGCCGCCGCTGACGCGCGGGGCCAGCGCCCGGGCCGTGTCGCGGGTGGCAATTTGCGCCTGCGGGCAGAGCGGGGCGCCGGGGCAGGCGTCGGTTGTCATCAGCGGATCGGTGCCATCTGTGACAAACGCATCCGCGCTGAGCGCCGCCCCGCCTTCCAGCAGGATCAACCGCCACGGGGTGACACGCAGAGCCGCCGCGCCTGAAGTTTCGATCAACTCGGCCAGCGCCCGCGCGGGCAATTGTCCGAACGCTGCGCCGTAAAACGTGCCCAGATCGCAACCGCCGGGTTCAAGAGCGGAGCCGACTGGGCCGGGGGCGTGACCTTGCCAGTCCTGCGGGAGGTCTTGCGCGGCAACCAGACGGGCCATGCGGCGGGTCTCGGGGGTGAAATTCTCGGAAAACCAGCGGGCGAGTGCGATCAGGTGGTCGATGGCCTCGGCCTCGGATACAAGACACCCGGTCTCGACCCCATCCGCACGCAGGATCAGACCGTCGTGGCTAGTCTCTAACCGGATATCTGCTGAATCCGCTGACAGCAAACGCGCGGGGCCAGTGTCTATGGCAAAGCCGAACTTCGCGGGCAGGGCGGGCAGGTCGCCCAGCCGGTCGATCAACTCCTGCGTCAGCCGTGCGGTGAGGTCACCGGCCTGATAGAGCGGTGAGACCAGAATGTTGCGCCGCACTTCGATGCCCGGCTCTGCATCCAGCAGATTCAGCGAAGCAAGTTCGGTCAGCAGAGGTTGATGATCATCCTCGGCAACCCCGCGCAGTTGCAGATTGGCGCGGTTGGTCAGGTCGATGGTGCCGTTGCCGAACCGCTCGGCCAGTTTGCACAGGCCCAGTGCCTGTTCCGCCTCCAGTCGCGCCAGTCGAGGACGTACCCGCACGACCAGCCCGTCGCCCGACATCATCGGACGATGCGCGCCGGGGCACCAGCCCTGAACAACCGGGGCCGTCATCCCAGCCCCTCCAGATCGGCCCGGATCGAGTTTCGGCGGGTGTTCCACAGCCCCGCCTCCAACAGCGCGCGGAACCGGTCCTGCATGGCCTGATGCGCCTGAGGGTTGGCCTCTTGCAGGAACGCATCGACCTCGGCGTCGCCCAGCGTGGCGTCGTGGTAAAGGTCGAACAGATGCGGAGCGACGGTGCCCGACAGATGCGCGAAGGAGGCCATGTGATCCAGCGTCGCCGCAATCTCCGCCGCGCCCCGGAACCCATGCCGCTGCATCCCTGCAATCCAGCCGGGATTGGCCGCGCGGGCGTGGACGACGCGGCTGATTTCTTCGGGCAGGGTGCGGGCGCGCGGGGTGTCGGGGTTGGTATTGTCCAGATGGTACAGCTGCGCGCTGCCGCCGGTCACTTTCTTGGCGGCGGCAAAGCCTGCCTCATGCGTGGCATAGTCATTGGCCAGCAGCAGGTCGGTTTCGGTCAGGTCCTGCAGGTGCACGAAACTGTCCGCATTGGCGACGCGCTGAGTGATGCCGTCGATATCCTGCGCGATGTGCTCGCCTTCCAGCGCGAAGGAACTGGCATCCAGCCACGCCTCACCCGCTTGTGCGCGGGCTTCGTCGGTGTAGATTTCCGACAGTTGGGTCATGTTGACGCCATAGCTGCCCGGTGCCGGGCCATAGACCCGCGCGGCGGGTTCCTGACCGGCATAGGGGTTCCAGTCCGGGGCTTCGTCCCGTTCGGTCAGCGCGCGCACGGCCTGTCCGAACAGCGCTGAAAGCGTCGGAAACACATCGCGGAACAGCCCCGAGACGCGCAGGGTTACGTCCAGACGCGGGCGGCTGAGGTCGGTGATCGGCAGCACTTCTATGCCCGATACCCGTTCCGAGCCTTTATCCCAGATCGGTTTCACGCCCAGCAGGTGCAGCGCCATGGCGAATTCCTCACCCGCCGTGCGCATGGTGGCCGAGCCCCACAGGTCGACGATCAGCCCCTTCGGGTAGTCGCCTTCCTCTTGCAGGTGCCGCCGCACCAGTTCCTCGGCCAGTTTCACGCCTTGGGTATAGGCCGCGCGGGTCGGCACAGAACGCGGGTCGGTGGTATAAAGGTTGCGCCCGGTCGGCAGCACATCCGAGCGACCGCGATAGGGGGACCCGGACGGCCCGGCCTCAATCCGTTTGCCCGCCAGCGCGTCGATCAGGGCCGCACGTTCCGCATGGGCTGAGGGCGCGGGATCGAAATTGCCCTTCACGTCCGGGACGCGACCAAAGATATGCAGCCCGTCGCCGAACTGGCTTTCCTTGATGTCGCAGACAAACCGGTCGATGCGGGTGATCGCCTCGGCGGTGCAGGTCGCCTGATCGAGGCCAAGATCGCTTTCCAACCCGATGGCCTGCGCCTCGTCGCGGATATCTTCCTGCAACCGGTCGCGGCGTTTGGGGTCCAGCCCGTCGGCGTTCGAGAACTCGTCCAGCAGCGATTCCAACCGCACCATCCGGTCCGGTGTGCCGCTTTCTTTCATCGGGGGTGGGATATGGCCCAGCGTGACGGCTCCGATCCGGCGCTTGGCCTGCGCAGCCTCGCCGGGGTCGTTGACGATGAAGGGGTAGATCACCGGCAGGTCGCCGATCAGGGCCTCGGGCCAGCAATTTTCGGACAGGGCGACCGACTTGCCCGGCAGCCATTCCAGCGTGCCATGCGCGCCGATATGGATCAGCGCATCGGCACCGAGGCCCTTGCGCAGCCACAGATAGAAGGCGACATAGCTGTGGCGTGGGGTGCGCGACAGGTCGTGGTAGTCGTCGTCGCGCAGCTCAGGCGTACCGCGTTCGGGTTGCAGCGCGACCAGAGCGTTGCCGCGACGCAGAGCGGTGAAGTGGAACGCGCCATCCGCGAAAACCGGGTCGTTTTCGGGTTTGCCCCAGACGGTTTCAAGGTCTTCACGCAATTGGTGGGGCAAGGCTGCCAGCGCGGTCAGGTAGTCCTGTAGCGGCCATGACAGACTGGCGTTCGTCAGTTCTGCAGCGAGCACATCACCCGTTTCCCGGGGCGTCAGCCCCGGATCGCGCCCGACCCGCCCCCCAGGGCGGGCGCGATTGCGCCCACCCTCGGGCCGGTCGCGATCCTCGGTGACATATCCCTGCGTTTGCAGATCGGCCAGCATCGCCTCGGCCGAGGCAAGCGCATCCAGCCCGACCGCATGGGCCATCTGCCAGTCCTTGCCGGGATAGGTGGACAGCACCAGCGCGGGCACCTGATCGGCCTTTGGTTTGTCTGCCAAGTTTAGCCAGCCGGTGACACGGTCGAGGATGGCCTCGATCCGTTCCGGCTCGGCCCGGTGGGCAAAGCGGGAATATTCCAGATGCGGGTCGCGCTTGCCGGGTTCCTTGAAGGACGCAATGCCCGCCGAAATCCGCCCATCCACTTCGGGCAGCACCACGTGCATGGCGAGGTCGGCGGGCGAGAGGCCGCGTTCCGCCTCGGCCCAGGCTTTGCGGCGCGAGGTGGCCAGCGCGACTTGGAACACGGGCACCTCTGCGGCGTCCAGAGGCGATGTGCCTGATGCGCCCTTGCCCGAGAAGGACGTCGCGTTGATGATTGCCGCAGGGGCCAGCGCCTGCATCTGGTCGCGCAGCCAATCGGCTGCGGACGGTGCTTTCAGCGATGGCGCGAAAAGGCCAACCGCCTGAAATCCGCGCGCGCGCAAGCTGCAGATCAGGGTCGCGACCGGCTGAGTATCCGCCGAGGTCAGATAGGCGCGGTAGAAGGTCACGAGGATGCGTTTGGCGTCACCCTCGAACGCAGCGTCCACCGGGATCACGCCACGATCCGGGCACCATGCGCCGCATTCCGGCAGGGTTTTCGCGCCCATCACCGGCCCGGCATAGAGCCCCGCCGCCAGCGCCATCTGCGCCAAGGCGGCTTGTGCCGCGACCTCTCCGCCAGTGTCGCACAGATGGGCCAGCCGCCGCAGGGTTGAAACCGGCAGGGTGGAATACTCATCCAGCCGCGTATCCTCGCGCCCATCCGCAGGCAGCACGGCCAGCGCGATGCCCTTGGCCTGCGCCAATGCCAGAACCTGCTGCAGCCCGTAGGACCAATAGGGTACGCCACCGATCAGACGGATCAGAATGCCCTTGGCCCCTTCGAGCGTCTGTTCGACATAGGTATCGACCGACAGAGGGTGCTTCAGCGCCGTCAGATTGGCCAGCCGCATCGTCGGCATCCGCCCGTCAGGCCCGCCACCGCGATGCCAGCCTGCCGCGAAAGCGCCAAGGTCACTGTCCGAGAAGGACAGCACCACCAGATCCGCCGGGCTCTGGCCCAGATCGGTTGGGGTCTCGGTTTCCTCTAACCCGTGGCTTTCGCGGAAGACGACATGCATGAGCTTTACTCGGCAGCCTCGGTCACGCCCACAAGGATATCACGGATCGCGGCCTCTTTGATGTCATCATGCTCGGCAATCACCACCAGACGCGAGCGGCGCTCTTCGCCCGGCTCCCACGGGCGGTCATACTGATGACGCACTCGGGCGCCGACGGCCTGAACCAGCAGGCGCATCGGTTTGCCCTGAACGGCGGCATAGCCCTTGACGCGCAGGATGTTCAGTTCATTGGCCAGACGTTCGATATTGGCGACCAGTTCCGCCGGATCACTCTGTTCCGGCAGTTCGACGATGATGCTTTCGAAATCGTCATGTTCGTGATCGTGGTGGCCATCGTGATGGCTGGGGCGGGCGTCCATGTCGTCCTCGGCGGCGGCCTCCAGACCCAGTACAACGCGGACGTCCACGGCCCCCTCGGCGACTTCGACAACGGGCAGGGGACGGGGGGCTTCGGCGGCGATGATTTCCTTGGCCTTGGCGACACCCTCGGGGCCAGCCAGATCAGGCTTGGTCAGCAGGATGATGTCGGCGCAGGAGATCTGATCCTCGAACACCTCGGACAGCGGTGTTTCGTGGTCGATGGAGTCGTCAGCCATGCGCTGGGCATCTACGGCTTCGACATTAGGTGCGAACCGACCGGCAGCCACAGCCTCGGCATCTGCTAGAGCGATCACGCCATCCACGGTGATTTTCGAACGGATATCGGGCCAGTCGAACGCCTTCAGCAACGGTTTGGGCAGGGCAAGGCCCGATGTTTCGATCAGGATGTGATCTGGGCGCGGCTCCAGCGCCATCAGCGCCTCGATTGTGGGAATGAAATCGTCGGCCACGGTGCAGCAGATGCAGCCATTTGCCAGTTCCATAATGTTTTCCGCCGGGCAATCGGGAATGGCGCAGGATTTCAGGATATCGCCATCGACACCGACATCGCCGAATTCATTGACCACAACCGCCAGACGCTTGCCCTGCGGGTTCTGCATCAGATGCTTGACCAGCGTGGTCTTACCCGAGCCCAGAAAGCCGGTGATGACAGTGACGGGGAGTTTTTCGAGATTGCTCATTTCAGGGCTCCAATCGGGGGAATGCGGGCTGCACAGTTCTTGCGGAAATGTTCCGGACGTTCGCGCCATTTGACCAAACCGTCCTCGGTCTCAAGATACTTGGTGGCACCTTCGACGATCACGTCGACATGGTCGGTTTCGTTGAGATGTTCGTAAACGAAGGTCCAGCGATCCGGCCCCCCGCGCAAAACGATAGAACAGCCCTCGTTGCAGTTCGACAGGCATTCGACGGCTTTCAGAGTGATGCCATCGGGCAGGTCGGCCTGCTCAAGCGCCTGATGCAACAGCGTGCCGGGGCGCTGGGCGTCATCCTCGACAGGCAGGCCACGGCGACAGGTGGTGCAGACCAGCAATTCGACTGGTGTGGTTTTGGTCATGTCTTCTCATCCCCCCAAACATATCTCGCGGGGGACGGGGTTTCATGCGGGTCGACGGGGACCCGACACCGGAACACCCCGTCCGGTTTCAACTTCGGGCGTTGGCAGGTCTCCCGGCTTGCGGATGTCAGAGCGGTTGCCCTGTCGGATGTCCCGCCTTCCCGGCCGTTTGGCCAGTGGCTTGGGCACCCTCTCCGGTCACGGTCGCGGGGGCGGCTGCGTTTGACGGAAAACCGCTGGCGCATTCCCTTTTCATCTGCTGTCACAGACACCAACAGACAGGCACATGCGGCACCAATAGTCGACTTGTCAAGCGAGTCGCGGCCCCGAGCCGGGTTGGCGCCAAAAAGCGACCTCTCCTGGCCGCTGGGCGGCATGTCGGGCTGGGAGGGCGAGCATATCGCGAATGGGCCGCAGATGGGTCGCGGTTATGCGGGCAGTGAGTACGCAGCGATATCCTTACAGATGCTCGCTTTTGCTCATAAGACGGAGGGATAGGCAACCGGAAGTAATAATCTCCGTGTCTTGAAGGGCTTAGGTGGGATGAAGGCATCATTTTAGGTGTGTCCCACTTTGTGTCACACCCGAGCGCCACACAGCTAAGTCAATGATTTAGAATAAAATGGAGGCGAGTACTTGTTTTGACTTCGAACCAAGGTTAAAATTATATCTCTTAAAATCAGTATCTTAAATGCCAAAGGCACACTCTAATGCCGAGAAATGTTGCGGGATCAATGCGCAAGTTTTTACTGAAACTTTCGACACTTGAACGCTTTTAGGTCGGCAGCTGTCAGGTTGAACCATTCGCCGTTAGCGCGTCTATCTGCGAAGCTTCTATGCCAATAGTTCTCGATACCCGATGGATAATCAGTCTGGATTGCGTGAACCAGTTCCACTCTTTCCGGTAGAGAAAGCCAGCTTTCCAAGCTGAGGATGAAGCAAAACCGAACCCGTGGCCCGAAGTTTGCCAATAGCGCGGGATGCATCCTGTATCGGCGCGTAGATTTGGATGCGTGGATCAAGTCAAAGATCGTTTCTGCATAAAGGGGCGATCATGGCAGTGAAATACTACGCACAGATCGATTTTGATCTGTTCTCAAACCCAAAATACCGGGCGCTTTCGTCCAATGATATCCGCTACATTTATCTGGCAGCGCATTGTTCAAAGCTGAGCAACTACATTGGTCTGTTTCGCTATCCAGTCGATATCTGGAGCTATGATGCAAGCGCCAACACGAGCGCGGGGGCGCGATGATTTGCACGGCTGGATTCTCGACCAGATCAGCGTTGGCACCATCACCAACCGCGCTAGCATGGTCGAGGCTCTGACTGATGCGGGCTTCGACATTCCGCGCGCAAGCAACAACTACATTACCGCAAAAGACCCAGACACCGGCGAACGCTGGCGGCTGAAAGGAGAGATTTTCCATGAAAACTGGCAAGCCACCCCGGCTGAGCGAGAAATTGAACTCGGATCTGGACGTGATCAGGCAGGAACACACCGCCTTGATGAATTCTCAGTTGGAGAACTTCAGGATCGACTTCAGCGGTATTGCGACAAGCGCGCTGAATACCATCGAAACCGATATCCGCTACTTCCTGAACGACAGCAGGAGCGAGTTGCAGAGGCGGAGCGAGACGATCCGGCGCCGGCTGACGATATCGCCTTGGGTGATCGCTGGGCTGATCATGGCATGGATCGCTTCGACCATGGTGGTGAGCTGGCTTTGGATTGTTTTGTTGACGCGCTTGGAAATGACAGAGCTTGGCCTGACACGGATCGAACAGGCGGGGCAGATCTGGTTGACGCTGGACCCGGAGCAGGCCGTACTAAAAACCTGCACGATAGCGGGCATGCCGATCATCTGCATCGAAATCAAGGGGCAATAAATGGCGACACCCCTGACAGCCTTGGAACGCGATTTGCTCGCCTGCGTCGAGCGGTTGGTGAAGGCCTGCGAAACTTCAGCGCAGGAATTGCGCGCTTTGGAAACACGCTCGACGAACGTGATCGAGAGCAAAGTGAATGGGTTGGCGCACTGCGTGGCGCTGCTGATGAAATCGCATCTCTTGTCGGTCGCCACATTGGCCGACTTGCTGAGAGAGGAGCAGACCTACGAGTCGCTTCAAGAGGGCTTAGAGGCCAGCTTGAAATTAGCGAAACGTGCCGAACAACGGCTGAGCGAGAACTAAATGAACGTGAACGCGGCCATAGCCACAGCCTTTGAATTGAAAAGGAAAATCAATGAACTTCCCGCATGATCATTTCACCATGTCCTATGGCCAATCCCGCGACTATGGCATCGATTATCGCACGTTAAAAAAAGTGACCCGCTTGCCAGAGAGTGTCCTGTTGGTGGCCATTGCCGGTGTCTGGGGCGACTACAGCGATATCCGTTGCCTGTTCATCGACACGGAGGGGAACGGTTATTGGCGTCATGTCTACGGAGGGGGCGGTGAGTACATTATCCAAGAACTAGACCTGAACGCCAAGAAACTGGAAGTGGGGCAGATGATCATAGTGAAAGCTTAGGACGCTGCGAGCAAGGTTTGAAAACCAGCAAAAAAGGCAGTTGCGTTGAGTGGCTGCCTAAAGTGTAAAGCACACGGTCGGATCTGATATTTCAGCTTTTATGGACAATATCGAGTCGCCACCTCAACACGTTTCCATTGTCCAAATATGGGACTTGTTGGCTCCTCATCATTACCCTAGTTTCAATCGTAATTCCCAACGGAGGACATTTTGCAATGCCCAACGGTGATATTTTGACCGTAAAAGAACTCGCTGAGTATCTAAAAATTGCCGAGAAAACGGCATACCGGTTTGCATCAGAGGGTAAGGTTCCGGGTTTTAAAGTGGGGAGCGCGTGGAGGTTTCGAAGAAGCGAAATTGACCGCTGGATCGCCGAGCAAGAACAAAAACAAGAAGGGGCAGGAAAATGACAGGTGAACAAGAGCGCAGTGAACTCCACCGCCAAATCTGGGCCATCGCAAATGACGTGCGTGGCGCCGTTGACGGCTGGGACTTTAAACAATTTGTGCTGGGTGCTCTGTTTTACCGCTTTATCAGCGAAAATTTCACCAATTATGCCGAAGCAGACGATGACAGCATCAATTATGCTGGCATGTCCGACAGTGACATCCATGATGATTTTGTCATCGAGGCTGTGAAGACCAGAGGCTACTTCATCTATCCCAGCCAGTTGTTTTCAAATGTCACCGCTGCCGCCAACGTGAATGACAGCCTGAACACCGATCTTGCCGCCATCTTCGCGGCGATTGAGGGGTCTGCCAGCGGCTACGCCTCCGAGGATGACATCAAGGGCCTGTTTGCCGACTTCGACACCACCAGCAACCGACTGGGCAAAACCGTCAAAGACAAAAATAGCCGTCTGGCCGCTGTGCTTAAAGGGGTCGCAGGTCTGCCTTTGACGTTTGATGGCAGCAAGCGTGATCTGTTTGGTGATGCCTATGAATTCCTGATCAAGCACTACGCGGCCAATGCTGGAAAATCCGGCGGAGAGTTCTTTACGCCCCCGCATGTTTCTAAGCTCATTGCGAAAATCGCGATCCACGGCCAGACCTCCATCAACAAGATCTTCGATCCTGCCTGTGGTTCCGGTTCACTGCTGCTGCAGGCCAAATACTTCCTGAAGGATCACGGGGTTGAGGAGGGGTATTTCGGGCAGGAAATCAACCACACGACCTACAATCTCGCGCGCATGAACATGTTTTTGCACAACATTAACTATGACAAATTCAACATCCAGCTGGGCAATACGCTGATCGATCCGCATTTCGGCGATGAAAAACCTTTTGATGCCATTGTGTCCAACCCGCCTTACTCGGTCAAATGGGTGGGGGCGGATGACCCGACCCTGATCAACGATGAACGCTTTGCGCCTGCGGGTGTGCTGGCCCCGAAATCCAAAGCTGACTTTGCTTTTGTGCTGCATGCGCTCAACTACCTGTCGGCCAAGGGCCGCGCGGCAATTGTGTGCTTTCCGGGTATATTCTATCGCGGTGGGGCAGAGCAGAAGATCCGTAAGTATCTGGTCGATAACAACTATGTTGAATCCGTCATCGCGCTTGCACCCAACTTGTTTTACGGCACCTCGATTGCGGTAAATATTCTGGTGTTGGCCAAAAACAAGCAAAACACAGACGTGCAGTTCATAGATGCCACAGGTGAAGATTTTTTCGACAAGAAAACCAACAACAATGAAATGTCGGATGATCACATTGCTGAGGTTATGAGGATCTTCGACAATAAAGAGAGCGAAGCCCATGTCGCCGAGACAGTCGATCAGGTCAGAGTGATCGAACAAGACTATAACCTGTCCGTCAGC
The DNA here is from genome assembly GCF_028066395.1 of Ruegeria sp. GTDB lineage: Bacteria > Pseudomonadota > Alphaproteobacteria > Rhodobacterales > Rhodobacteraceae > Ruegeria. The sequence goes on along the minus strand of NZ_JALCBM010000062.1, from coordinate 11,068 downwards.
GCCTATTTAGAACCCAAGGACACCCGCGAAGTGACCAACATCAACGAGCTGAATGCAAAGCTGGTAACCACCGTTGCTAACATCAACAAGTTGCGTTCAGATATCGACGCGATCGTCGCGGAGATCGAGGCATGAGAAATCGCGGCTTTCTAGAAAAGCTGCTCGATGGAGCGGATGTTGAGTGGATCCCGTTGGGTGAACTTGGCGAGTTGGTACGGGGAAATGGCCTGCCTAAATCGGATTTCACCCAATCAGGTGTTCCGGCAATCCATTATGGGCAAATCTACACCTATTATGGCCTTTCAACCAACTCAACGATCTCATTCGTTTCTGCTGAAACGGCGGCAACATTGAAAAAGGTGAACAAGGGTGATGTGATCATCACGAACACCAGCGAAAATTTCGAGGATGTTGGCACCCCGCTAGTATACTTTGGAAAAGAACAAGCGGTAACCGGTGGACACGCAACTATCTTTAAACCGATCACCTCGGTTCTAGGTATGTACTTTGCTTATTTCGCTCAAACTCCAGAATTCGACAAGGCAAAGAGGAAGCTTGCTAAAGGGGCTAAGGTTATCGACGTATCCGCGAATGATATGGCAAAGATTTTGATCCCGATCCCATGCCCTCAAGACCCAGAAAAATCGATTGCGATCCAAGCTGAGATTGTTCGGATTTTGGACAGTTTCACCGAGCTGACAGCCGAGCTTAAGGTCCGTAAGCAACAATACAACCACTACCGCGACCAACTTCTGAGTTTTAAAGAGGGTGATGTGCAATGGAAGCCACTCGGCGAACTATGTACGTCGGTTTTGGCTGGCGGGGATGTCCCTGAGAAATGTGCAAAGGGCCAAACAGAACCATCGGAAGAGTTCCCATACCCAGTGTATGCTAATGCTGTCGGAGAGAAAGGGTTATACGGGTTCTCTGATAGTTATAGAGTTGAAAGTGACGCGGTAACGATTGCAGCCCGCGGCGCTAAGATTGGATATCATGCAGTCAGAGATGGAAAGTTCACACCAATCATTCGTCTGATAGTATTGGTCGCTGACAATACCTTAATTTCGACTGATTTCCTGAACTATGTTTTGGAAATGACACCCATCAGTGGAACTAAGGGAGGAATTCCTCAGTTAACTGTACCGGCGGTCAAGAAGATCACGGTCCCAGTACCATTCCCCAACGACCCTAGGAAATCACTTGCAGAACAAGCCCGCATCGTCGCTATCCTAGACAAATTCAACACTCTGACCACTTCGCTCAGCGAGGGCCTTCCGCGCGAAATCAAGTTGCGTCAGCGGCAATATGAATATTACCGCGACCTGCTCTTGAGCTTCCCCAAACCTGAAGAGGCCGCATAAATGAGCGAGCATGCTGAAGTCCAAGAAACGCAAGACGACAAGATCAAGGCAGTTGCGGAAGAGCTCGTCAAATCAAACAAGAAAGTACAGCTGATCTATGCCTTCAACGGCACGGGTAAAACCCGCCTGTCTCGTGCGGTGAAAGAGCTGGTCGCCCCTAAGCCCGAAGATGGTGAAGAAAAAGAGCCCACACGTCGCAAGATCCTTTACTACAGCGCTTTTACCGAAGACTTGTTTGTGTGGGACAATGACAAGGAGAATGATGAAGTTCGGAAAATCGACATCCAGCCAAACTCATTTACCGATTGGGTGTTGCGGGACCGAGGGCAGGACCAAAACATCGTCGCCAATTTTCAACGCTATACGAGCAGAAGTATCACGCCAAGCTTTCCCCTTAAGTCCAGACTAGACTTAAGTGATCGCGCTAAAAAAATTGATACCTTTCCAGAGGTCCGATTTGCCTACACTGGGGGCGATAACATTGAGAACAATATCAAGATTTCAAAGGGTGAAGAAAGCAACCTAATTTGGAGCGTTTTCTATACTCTATTGCAGGAAGTCGTTGAGCTCTTGACGGAGCCGGATCCAGAAAAGCGCGATGACGATGTATTTGATGACCTGAAAGTTGTGTTCATTGACGATCCGGTAAGCTCTCTTGACGACAGCCATTTGATTGAGCTGGCAGTAGATTTGGCTGAGTTGATCAAGACAACGGAGTCGAATCTTAAGTTCATCATAACTACACATAACCCGTTGTTTTACAACGTTTTATTCAATGAATTTAACAATAAGAAATACAAGGGTGTCGAGAAAGTGAAAGCTTCGCTGCAGGCTGCTATTGCCAACGGCGGCGAAGTGGTGACGCTTGTCGATGCCGTTGTGGCACCCGATGATAGAGAAAACGTCGTTGCCGCCTTGCAAGCCTCTGACAACGACGCTGCAATTGCCGCAGTGATCCGGCCCAAATTAATCTATAAGCCAAACCACTCTGCCAAATATAGATTAAGCAAAGCAGCTGATGGTTCGTTTGCTTTGGCGGAACAGGGTAGTGACTCCCCGTTTTCCTATCATCTGTTGTTGTTGTCGGATTTAAAGAAAGCTGTCGATAACGGCCAAGTGCAAAAATTCCATTTCAACTATTTAAGGAACGTTCTGGAGAAAACATCCACATTCCTAGGCTACAATAGGTGGGGTGACTTGCTGCCAAAAATTGATGGGAACCCGGATCCATTTGCCTCTCGAATAGTGAATTTGTCGAGCCACTCAGCGCACTCTGGCGAAGAGGTTGCAGAGCTTGAGAGGAACGACCAAGAAAAGCTGGGCGAACTCGTGAATTATTTGTTTAGCTACTACCATTTTTTTGAGCCGAAAGACCAAAATGCCTGAGCAGACAACGACTATTGCAGAGACGCCGAATTACATCGTTCTTGATAAATACACCAAGGGCTGGGAGGCCTCTGAGCAGTACCAAAGCGAAGATGATCTGGAACGCGAGTTGGTTCAGGATTTGCAGCACCAAGGCTATGAATTCCTACCCGCCCTGACCAACCCTGCAGCCATGCTGACCAATGTACGGGCGCAGCTAGAGGCTTTGAACGGCGTCCGTTTTTCCGATGACGAATGGCAGCGGTTCAATGACAGCTATCTGGATATTCCCAGCGACAGCATCACCGACAAGGCGCGCAAGATCCATGATGACTATGTCCTTGATTTTGTCTTTGATGATGGGCGCATTCAGAACATCTACCTGTTTGATAAGAAAAACAAAGCGCGTAACAAGCTGCAGGTGATCAAGCAGTTTGAACAAACCGGCACCCATGCCAACCGTTATGATATGACGATCTTGATCAATGGTCTGCCGCTTGTGCAGATCGAGCTAAAGCGGCGCGGCGTGGCCATTCGCGAGGCGTTCAACCAGATCCACCGTTACAGCAAGGAGAGCTTTAACAGCGAAAACTCGCTTTATAAATTCCTGCAGCTTTTCGTGATCTCGAACGGGACGGATACGCGCTATTTCGCGAATACGGTCAAGCGGAACAAGAACAGTTTCGACTTTACCATGAACTGGGCAAAGTCCGACAACAGCCTGATCCGCGATCTCAAGGACTTCACTGCGACGTTCTTTCAAAGGCGCGTGCTCTTGGATGTGTTGTTGCAATATTCGGTTTTTGATGTGGGCAATACGCTGCTGATCATGCGCCCCTACCAGATCGCCGCGACTGAACGGATCCTGTGGAAGATCAAAAGTTCTTATCAGTCCAAGACATGGAGCAAGCCGGAAAGCGGCGGTTATATCTGGCACACCACCGGATCGGGAAAGACGCTGACCAGTTTTAAGGCAGCGCGTCTGGCAACCGAAATGGATTTCATTGACAAGGTGTTCTTTGTAGTGGACCGCAAAGACCTCGATTATCAGACGATGAAGGAATATCAGAAATTTTCACCCGACAGCGTAAATGGATCTGACAGCACTGCAGGGCTGAAGCGCAATCTGGGTAAGGAGGACAACAAGATCATTGTCACCACGATCCAGAAGCTGAACAATCTGATGAAGTCTGAAGGGGATCTGCCGGTTTACAAGCAACAGGTGGTTTTCATTTTTGATGAATGCCATCGCAGCCAGTTTGGCGAGGCGCAAAAGAACCTGCAAAAGAAATTCAAACGGTTCTATCAGTTCGGCTTTACTGGCACGCCGATTTTTCCCGAAAATGCCCTCGGTTCGGAAACTACAGCCAGCGTGTTTGGACTTGAGCTGCATTCCTACGTGATTACGGATGCGATCCGCGACGAGAAAGTTCTGAAATTCAAGGTGGATTACAATGATGTCCGCCCGCAATTTAAGGCGATTGAGAGCGAGCAGGACGAGAAAAAGCTGAGCGCTGCGGAAAACAAGCAAGCACTTCTGCATCCCGAGCGGATCAAAGAGGTCTCGCAATATATCCTGAACAATTTCTGCCAGAAAACGCACCGGACACAGGCAGGCGCGGGCGGCTTCAACGCCATGTTCGCCGTGAGCAGCGTAGATGCCGCCAAGTTATACTATGAGGCGCTCGCGGAGCTGCAGAAAGGCCAAGATAAGCCCCTGAAGATTGCCACGATCTTCTCTTTTGCCGCCAATGAGGCACAGGATGCAATCGGTGACATTCAGGACGAGAGCTTTGATGTGTCGGCCATGAACAGCAGCGCCAAAGAGTTCCTGAGCGCGGCGATTGGAGACTATAACGCCTATTTCAAGACAAACTTCAGCGTCGATAGTAGCGGTTTCCAGAATTACTATCGTGATCTGGCTGCGCGCGTGCGGTCTCAGGATATCGACTTACTGATTGTTGTGGGGATGTTTCTGACAGGTTTTGACGCCCCGACACTGAACACCTTATTCGTAGATAAAAACCTGCGTTATCACGGCTTGATGCAGGCCTTTTCCCGCACAAACCGCATTTTCAATGCGACGAAGACCTTTGGGAACATTGTTGCTTTCCGCGATCTGGAGCAAGCCACCGTGGATGCGATTACACTATTTGGTGACAAGAACACCAAAAATGTTGTTCTTGAAAAGAGTTATGACGAATACATGACGGGTTTTCAGGATCAGGAAACCGGTAAGGCGCGGCGAGGGTTCACCGATATTGTGAAGGAACTGGAAGAACGGTTCCCAAAACCTCAAGACATCGTAAAAGAAGCCGATAAGAAGGCATTTGCCAAGCTATTTGGTGAGTACCTGAAGGCTGAGAACATTCTTCAGAACTACGATGAATTTGCAGCCTTGAAAGCGTTTCAGGACATTGACCCCAACGACGCTGATGCCGTCGAAGCCTTTAAGGAAAAGCACTATCTGAGCGACGACGATCTGCGTGAACTGAGTGAGGTAAGGTTGCCGTCTGAAAGGTCGGTGCAGGACTACCGGTCAACCTACAACGATATTCGCGACTGGCTACGTCAAGAGAAAACCGGAAAAGAACAAGAAGTATCCAGTATCGACTGGGATGATATTGTGTTCGAGGTTGATCTTCTCAAGTCTCAGGAAATCAATCTGGATTATATCCTCGAGCTAATTTTTGAGAAAAACAAACAGGTCAATGATAAGGGGGATCTGATTGAAAATGCTCGCCGCATCATTCGTGCCAGCCTAGGGCACCGGGCAAAGGAAAGTCTGCTGATCGAGTTCATCAACACAACCGATCTAGATCAAATGGACGATAAAGCCAATGTGATAGATGCTTTCTTTGCCTTTGCACGGGCAGAGCAGCATCGTGAAGTCGAAGATCTCATCAATTCCGAAGACCTGAAACCGAAAGAGGCAAAACGCTATATTTCGTCGTCGATTAAACGCAGTTTTGCCAGCGAAAACGGAGATGATTTAAACGATATCCTGCCCAAAATGAGTCCGCTGAACCCTCAATTCCGAACGAAAAAGCAAAGCGTTTTCCAAAAAATCTCTGCCTTGGTTGAGAGGTTTAAGGATGTCGGTGGGGAAATCTAGTGTTCGAGCAGTCGGGGCTTCCGCTCTGACTGACACACATTGTTTGAAGCTGAGCTGGATCAGGCGGAGTATATGGCGGTTCAGCCATACTTCTCGTGAAGGCAGATTTATGATTTCGCCACCAAAATCGCCACCAATTTCTAGTGCGCGACTCTTTTCGTTCCTAAAAGTGCTTGAACTTAAATGGAGGCGAGTACCGGAATCGAACCGGTGTACACGGATTTGCAATCCGCTGCGTCACCACTCCGCCAACTCGCCTTTTCAAGTAAAATCAATCACTTGCCGTGGTGTGAGGGGCGTTCTAACAGCTTTCGCAGGTGGCGTCCAGAGGGTTGGTGGCAAAACTGGCATACAAACCGGAAATCCGAGCGAAAAGAGGCTGTATCTTTATGACGCGGCGGGTTTGGTCCTTTGGGCCGTTGCCGCAGGGGATCGGATGTGGCACAAGCCGGATCAGACTAGGGAAATTTGGAAAGAGCGGTCAGATGACAGATTTCGCAGCCCGGCGCCTTACGATGGTGGATACGCAGATACGGCCTTCGGATGTGACGAAGTTTCCCATCATTGATGCCATGCTGTCGGTCGAGCGCGAGAAATTCGTGCCGGACGCGCAGCAAGAGGCCGCCTATGTCGGCGATCTGATCGATCTGGGCGATGGGCGCTGCCTGCTGGAGCCGCGCACGCTGGCGAAAATCCTGGACGTTCTGAACATCTCGAATGACGAGATGGTGTTGGATATCGCGCCGGGTCTTGGCTATTCCACCGCAGTGGCCGCGCGCATGGCGGAGCTGGTGATCGGGGTCGAGGATGACGAGGCCCGCGCGGCTGAGGCGCAGACGATCCTGATGGACTCGGATATCGACAACGCCATCATCCATACCGGTCCGCTGGATCAGGGGGCGGCCGAACACGGGCCCTATGACGTGATCATGGTGCAGGGCGGGGTCGAACAATTGCCGGATGCTCTGCTGGATCAACTGAAGGAACACGGGCGTATCGCGTGTCTGTTCATGGAAGGTGAATTGGGCACGGTTCGGATCGGTCACAAATCCGGTGGGCGCGTCACCTGGCGCTATGCGTTCAACGCTAGTGCCCCGGTTTTGCCCGCTTTTTGCGCCGAGTGTGCATTTTCGCTATAGTAACGTAATAGATATTTTTGCGGCCTTGATTACTTCAACACAAGGGCGCAAATTGCTTGTGCAGCAGCGTAATTTTGATTTGAGAGGGTTGAGAGCATGCGTGGGACGGCAGGAGGCAAGCTGGCCAGGGCTTTGGCGTTGACAGCTGGAATTGCGTTGAGTGCATTGCCCGGTCGGCCGGTTTGGGCCGATAATCTGACAGATGCGTTCATTGGTGCCTATAACACCAGCGGTCTGCTGGAACAGAACCGCGCCCTGTTGCGTGCAGCCGATGAAGATGTAGCCATTGCGCTGTCGGCGCTGCGTCCGATCATCAACTGGACGGTGCAGATCAGCGAAGATTACACCCGTCAAAGGGTGGGGGCCGTTGTGTCCACCAACCGCCCGACGAACTTTTTCTCGGGCCTGACGCTGAGCCAGCTGATCTATGATGGCGGCGCCTCGGTTCTGGGCAAGCAGTCGGCGCAGGAAACCGTGCTGTCGACGCGGCAGACCCTGATTGACATCGAACAGCAGATCCTGTTCCGCGCCGCGACAGCCTATCTGAGCGTGCTGCTGCAGGAAGAAACCGTTCAAATCCGTCAAAACAACGTCGATCTGTCCAGCGAGGAACTGCGGGCCTCGCGCGATCGTTTCGAAGTGGGTGAGGTGACCCGGACGGACGTCGCACTGTCCGAGGCGCAACTGGCCAGTTCGCGCGCCGATCTGGCGGTTGCGCGTGGTGATCTGAGCACGGCACAGGCAGAATATGTCAACGCGGTTGGCAAACAACCCGGTCGCACTTCGGGTCAGCCCAGCCTGCCGAACCTGCCACGTTCGGCGTCCGAGGCGCAGAATCTGGCACAGCGCAATCACCCGGCGATCCTGTCGGCGCAGCATCAGGTGCGGGCGCTGGATCTGATCGTGCAGCAGCAGCGCGCCAATCTGGGCCCCAATGTCAGCCTGAACGCGGATGCCGGGGTCACCGAAAGCTTTGACAATGATGATTACGTCAACACGGCAGGGGTTTCGCTGAACTTCAACCAGCCGATCTATTCGGGTGGTGGACTGGCCGCCGCCGTGCGCCGCGCCATGGCCACGCGGGATGCATCGCGGGCGAACCTGCTGAACGTGCAAAAGGACATCACCCAAGGCGTCACTGATGCCTATGCCGGGTTCCAGGCCGCCACGGCCAGCCTGACCGCTTCGACCGAGCGGGTCCGGGCCTCGCAAGTGGCCTTTGACGGTATCCGTGAAGAGGCGACGCTGGGTGCGCGCACCACGCTGGATGTTCTGGCAGCCCAGCAGGACCTGCTGGATGCGCAACTGGCCGAGGTGGCCTCGCGCACGGAACGGTCTCTGGCGGCGTATCAGCTGCTGCAGGCGCAGGGTCTGCTGACGGCGGAACGTCTGGGTCTGGCGGTGCAGATTTATGATCCGACGCTGTATTACAATCTGGTCAAAAAGGCCCCGTCGCGGGTCAGCAAGCAGAGCCGCGATCTGGATCGGGTGCTCAAGGCCTTGCGTCGCGACTAAGAAACGTTACTACCGGTTGTTCCATTTGGCAGGATTGGCTACACTTGGGCCAAGGCTGAGAGCGGTAGTAAAAAATGTCAGATGGACTTGTAAATACAGATACAGATGACGTGCTGTCTTCGATCAAGCGATTGGTCAGTGAAGGCGGGCGTGAGGAATCGGAGTTTCTTTTCATCCCGACACCCCCTGCAAAAAAGCCGGGCCGACTGGTTCTGACCGACGCGCTGCGGGTCAGTGACGTGCCTTTGGCAGAAGAAAAGCCCGCACCGCTGAAGCTGACGCCCGCTGATGCGGAGGCTGCAAACAGTTCGGCCACGCCGATGCGGTTGACGCCAGATGATTCGGTTCCGGCTGAGCCTGTGGCCGAAGCTCCGGCCACCCCGGAGATGGCCGCCAAGCGGGATCTGGCCGGTAGCCTGAGCGCCAAGATCGAAGCGCTGGAGGCCGCGATTGCCCGCACCGAAGATCAGTGGGAGCCGGACGGTGAGACCAATGATGCTTATTCCGGCACCCGTACCCGGTCGGTAAACTGGGCCGTTCGCGACGGAATTGAAGAGGCCGAGGACGAGGAGAAGACCTCGGCCACGTTCATCCGGCATTCGGATAAAGCTGCCGACGCGGATGAGGCGCAATCGACCGCCGAGCTTTCCGACGATGAAGAGGCATTGCGCGCATTCATCGCCCAGATCGTGCGCGAGGAATTGCAGGGCGCGCTGGGTGAACGCATCACCCGCAACCTGCGCAAGATGGTCCGGCGCGAGATCTACCGGGCCCTGGTGGCGCAAAAGCTCGAATAACCCTCAGCGCTGGCGCGGTGTTTCGGCCAGCGACAGCAGCAGGTCCAGATCCATAGTCTGTTCCAGATGATCGGCCAGGGCATCCAGCACCTGATCGACGCCGTCCTCATAAGCGATTTCGGACGTGACCCCGAGTTGCGACAGATAGCTGGCGCGGAACGTGTCCGAACTGAAAATGCCGTGCAGGTAACTGCCGCGAATGCGCCCATTGGCGCTGGCGGCGCCTTCGGGGCGACCTTCGATGTCCAACCACGCGCGGGCGCAATCGGGGCCGGTGGTGCGGCCCATGTGAATCTCATACCCGCTGACGGATTCGCCGCCGGGCAGGGCGGTCGCGGTGCGCAGGGTCACCTGTTTCTGTCCGGCCATGATCGTGTCGACATCCAGCAGGCCCAGCCCCTCGACCCTACCGGGGCGGCCATCGACGCCATCAAGGTCGTCGATCGTGTTCCCCAGCATCTGATAGCCACCGCACAGGCCCAGCACGTGACCGCCACGCCGCACATGGGCGTACAGGTCCACATCCCAGCCCTGCGCCCGGAAATAGGCCAGATCGCCAATGGTCGATTTGCTGCCGGGCAGCAGCACCAGATCAGCATCGCCGGGCAGGGCGCGCCCGGCGGAGACAATTTCGACCGTTACACCAGGCTCGGCGGATAGGGGATCAAGGTCGTCGAAATTCGCCATCCTCTCTAGCTGAGGGACCACGACCTTGCAGGCACCGCCAGTGGCCGAGCGGATGTCCATCATATCCTCAGCCGGCAGACGCCAGGCGTCATGGAACCACGGCACCACGCCCAGACAGGGCCAGCCGGTGCGCGCGGCGATGTCGTCCCGGCCCTCGTCAAACAGCGATACATCGCCCTTGAACCGGTTGACGGCAAAGCCACGGATCATCTGCAGGTCTTGTGCGTCCAGCACGGCTTGCGTACCAACGATCTGCGCGATCACACCGCCCCGGTGGATGTCGCCTACCAGCACCACCGGAACATCAGCGGCGCAGGCAAAGCCCATATTGGCGATGTCACCGGGGCGCAGGTTGGTCTCGGCCGGGCTGCCCGCGCCCTCGATCAGGACAAGATCGGCATCGGAGCACAGCCGGTCAAAGCTTTCCAGCGCCGCGCCCAGCAGTTTCGATTTGTCCTTGCGGTAATCCCCGGCCTTCATAGTGCCCGCGCGTTGACCCTGCACGATGATCTGCGCCCCCGTGTCTGTTTCAGGCTTCAGCAGGATCGGGTTCATATCCGTATGGGTCGGACGACGCGCCGCCCATGCCTGCAAAGCCTGTGCGCGCCCGATCTCACCCCCGTTTTCGGTGACGGCGGCGTTGTTGGACATGTTCTGCGGCTTGAACGGCGCCACCCGCAGCCCGCGTCGCGTGTAGGCACGGGCCAATCCGGCCACCAGAACCGATTTCCCGACATTGCTGCCGGTGCCCTGAATCATGATGGCGCGAACCATGGTTGCCTCCTATACGTTGAGGCGCAGATGACCTGATTTGAGGCCAAAGGGAAAGCCCCCGATGAACACCCCCGCGCATCTTTTGATCGGAGCCGCCGTCTTTGCCCGCCCGGCCAAGGGCCGCATTCTGGCCGCCGCACTGGTCGGATCATTGCTGCCTGATCTGTCGCTTTATGTAATGGCGGGCGTGTCGCTGTTCATTCTGAACATCCCCGAGCAGGTGGTTTTCGACCAACTTTACTTTTCCCCGGCGTGGCAAACGGTGTTTGCCATCGACAATTCATTCTTCCTGTGGGGGCTTGTGCTGGGTCTTGG
>NZ_JALCBM010000005.1:86123-123356 GCF_028066395.1 Ruegeria sp. | reverse complement strand
GCCGGTCATACACTAACAATCAAATTGGACCACTCAAGTGGGGCTGATCAGGTGTACACAGCGTCGCGCGAATGGCGCGACCGCATGGCGGTCTTTATGATCCGTCCTGCTTCCATATGGCCCTCGATGCCAAGCTCGCCGACTGGACGGCGGTCACGGCAGCCCGGATTGTAGGTGTACGGCACGGTGTTTTTGCTGGCCGAAGGATAGATCATGCCTTTGCATCTTGCGCGGCGCTCATCCTGGCGCGTCTTTGCTATCGGGCTCAAGAAGGTCTCCCACGACGACACAGAGTCCCCTGTCCAGGACTCGCTGACGATAGGGGCAGGCATTGCGTTGATCTTTGCCATCAAGGCATCGAAATCGTAGCCGGATTTTCCATCGACGCCGACATAGAGGTCACAGTTGTATGGGCTATACATGCCGGGCCACGCGCTCTTCTCAATGCGCCACCCGGTACGTTCGGACCAGTCCGCACGTGCATGGGTATCAGGCACATTGCCATAGGGTTCATCGACTAGAATGAACTGGCCGTGCTCATGGTCGACCCAAGATGTTGCGTGATCTGTGTTTGGCAGTTTGTCTTCGTCCAAGACTTTTGGGTACGTGCTTCGGTTTCGATAGGGTCTAAGGCCCGTGTATTCCATGAAGCGCAGCGATCGTTCTGCCGTGCAAAGCCGACCCCTTGCATAGTCCTGGCTTGGAGCGATCTCGTCACAAACAAAATGGTCACTGGCGACCATTCTGAGGTTTCCAAAGCCGCGGACATATTTCAGGCCGCTTTTGTCGCAGAGGTCGAGGATGGGATTGGAGAGTTCAATTCGCAGAGTTTCTCGGCCACATTGATGGCCGCGGTCCTTGTCGCTCCAGTAGATCGTCAGAAGCACGTAGGGTGCGTCGTGCTTCGCGCCTCGCATCGGGAGTATCTTTTGGGCGTGGTGAAAGTTTTCGCAGTTGGCAGATTGCGCAGCCATGTCCAGCGCATCAGAATGTTTGATGCCCTTGGTCTTTTTCAGGTCTTTTGCAAGCCGTTTGACCCCAGTGAGGGTGGTGGGTCGGATATCTTCGATCAACATTGCTATCTCCGGGCCTGAGATAAAACGCCACTCGCCAGACGTCCCTCAAGCCGGAAAGTGAGCTATTGAAGAAGTTGAGTTTTTGATGAGCAGTGCTGCCTGCAGCTTCGAAACGGCGAGTGCCATGCTCCTGCTAAGAGCATCTGCAGAATAGGATACCGTTCTCAGATCTGCAAGCTGCCGGTTGAGCAGAGGCTGGCAGTCCGGAATCAAGAGTTTGAGGAGGGTGCATAAGAACTTCAGAAAGCGTTCATGGCGGAGTTGCGAGAAGCCCACCTTGGAATGGCAAACTCCACGTCCGACCCCAGCGTCGCTAGAAGATGGGAGGACGCATTCCAACGCGCCAATCTCCAAAGCGGCCCATATGTATGTACCGACTGCTGTTCGCAAATGATTTCTTCGCATGTTCTCGGAAGTCGCTCATATGTATCCGGCCTACTGATCGACACACGGGTCGTGGCCTTGTTGGGGTTACGCACGCGCCGTAATTTCATTACCGGCAAGGTCTATGGTGACCGAATGGGCCGTCAGATTCTGGGGGCGTAATTGTTCCGTTCCATGCTTTCTGTCAGTCGCGAACTCCTTTGGACTGCCTCAGGGTTTTAAACCCCGATGGCAACCTCGTCTCTATGGGCGTCAGCCAAATAGTTCCCAACAATTGAACGGCTGCATTGCAGTTGGCTTGTCAAGAATGGCGGATCGTTATCCTGAGCTGGGTCACAAAGGCAATATATATTGGCGGTGAAGGCAAGTTAGCAAAAGTAACTAATAGAATTGTCTATATCTACAATGGGTTAGCCTTTCCGGAAAGGCAGAATATCTCTGCATTTTACACAAGGCACCCGAGGGTGCTTTTGTTTCTTTCGGCAGAGTGACCGCGACGGTAACCGCAACGTTTCGTGGCTGATTGTGCTTGGCTCCTTCGCAGCAGACAACCACCAACTACCGCAACGCCTCCTCATATCTTCCACTCTATGATCCCTGCGGCGTTCTTAAGCGCATCTCCGAGTGCCGAGAGTGATCTTTGGGTGTTGTAGTCCTCCTGCCATTCTTCCAGCGCTGAACTGGCTTCTGCCAATGAGGCGAAGAGCGTTTTGTTCAAGCATTCGTCTCGAAGCTTACCGTTAAAGCTTTCAACGAAGGCGCTCTGTTGTGGTTTGCCAGGCACGATGTAGTGCCAGTCGATCATGTTGTCCTGCGCCCAGCGCAGTATGGCCACGCTGGTGAACTCGGTGCCACCGTCTGAAACGATGGTGTTCGGTACGCCTTTCTCTGCCATCAGTCGGTTCAACTCCCTCGTGACGCGGAGACCCGATAGCGATGTATCTGCGACCAGCGCCAGGTTCTTTCGCGTGTGATCATCCACCACGGCCACGATACGGAACTTGCGCCCACCTTCGGCGCCGAAAAATGATAAGTCTCGTATACCTCTTTGGAGGTATATACCCCTTATTGGGGGCAATATATAATAAACCACCCTAAAATGAGGGGTATCATTAGCTAGCGAACAGAACTCGCACGGTTTGTTTTCACCATGTGCGACAGGCGCTCTGATTGAAGCCAAACAAAGGAACAGGGAATGACCTCAGATGTACAACAGACAGGCACCTTGAAAAGGACGCTTGGATTTTCTCAGCTACTCGCAGTCGGCGTGGGCCTTGTGGTGTCGCAAGGTGTCATGGTGCTTATGCTGCAAGGGGCCGGTATCGGCGGCTTTGGCTTTTTCACAACCATGGGACTGGCCTATCTGCTGGCCCTCTTTTATGTGTTCTCGTTTGCCGAACTTTCGCTTTTGTTCAAAAGCCCCGGTACGCTGAGTACCTATACCGAGGCCGCAATCGGCAACTTTCCGGCCATCGTGGCGGTGTTTGCGGGCTATCTTGTGGTGGCGATGTTCGCACTTTCAGCGGAACTCGTACTGATCGAGCTGATGTTGAAAGAGGTCATCGGCATCGAATTGCCGCCCATGGTTCTGGCCATCGGATTGCTGGCCATATTCACGCTGCTGAACATACGCGGCGTGGACATCTTTGCCACCATGCAATCGGCGCTGTCCTTTATCATGATTGCCGCGATTTCACTGATCGGTCTGGCGTCGATCTATGGCGTTGCCCTGCCCCGGCCTGAAAGCCAGCTGGTTCTGAAGGTGGTCTTTGCCGATTCCAATGTTCTGGCCCTTCTGGCGCTGGCCATCTGGGGTTTCGTCGGGCTGGAATTCGTCTGCCCGCTTGTGTCTGAAACCAAAGACCCCGAGCGTAACATTCCGCGTTCGATGATCATCGGCGCAACCGTCATTCTGGCGATGTATGTGGTCTATTGCCTGGGAGCCCTGCTTTACGTCCCGCAAGAGACGCTGGCCGGGTCGGCACTGCCGCATTACGAATATGTCGGCGCCGTGTTTGGTGAAACCGGTCTGGTGTTCCTGACACTGGCGGCATTCACCGCGACCTGTTCGACCGTGAACACATCGCTCGCCGCGGTTCCGCGTATGCTGTTCGGGATGGCCAAAAACGGACAGACCTTTTCCGCCTTTGGCAAGCTGCACCCCAAATACAACACGCCCTGGGTTGCCATCGTCTTTGTGGCCGTTGTCACCGGTGGTCCGATCTTTGTCTACGGCGTCAACGCGGATGCGATCATCCTGCTGCTGGTTGGTGCGGCGATTGCCTGGCTGCTGGCCTATATCATCGTCCATATCGACGTGATCGTTCTGCGCCGCCGCTATCCTGACCGGGATCGTCCGTTCAAAACACCGCTGTATCCGTTGCCGCAGATTCTGGGCATTATCGGGATGGCCTATGCGATCTGGAATGCCTCCCCCGCACCAGAGCTGACCAAACAGGTGTTCAGCATCGCCGGGGGCGTCTTGCTGGCCGGTGCGCTGTTTGCGGCCTATTGGGTGAAAGTGGTGATGAAAAAGGGTCTGTTCACGCCCGAGCCGATCGACCATCTGATCGAGCGCGACAGCAACAATCAGGTCTGATCACCAACACGCTTTCAGGGGCCCGAAGATCGGGCCCCTGTTTCGTCCAGATACCCCGGAGCATTTTGAAATGAAGATCACCAAGGTAACTTTCGCCGAAGGCCGCGCAGGGTTTTACAACGAAGATCTGCTCAGCATTAAAAAGGGCGCGCAGCCCAACGGGCTGGTTTACAGCGATCCTCCGATCACACCGGGATTTGAAACCATCGTGCAACCCGGACGGTGCATATCGGTGATGCTGACGCTCGAAGATGGCTCGGTCGGGTTTGGCGATTGCATGGATGTGATTTTCTCGGGTCAGGCCGGGCGTGATCCGCTGTTCAAGCCCGAAGAGCACATGCCATTTCTGGAAAACACGCTCCCCAAGGTTCTTATTGGCAAGGCCGTGGACAAGTTCCGCCCGCTGGCTGAAGAAATCGACAAGATGACCCATGACGGCCGCCGCGTTCACACCGCGTTGCGCTATGGTATCACACAGGCGATCCTGCACGCGACCGCTCTGGCCAACAGGACCACAATTGCTGAGGTTGTGGCCGCCGAATACAATACCAAGCTGGTCGCCAAGCCGATCCCGATCCTGGCGAATTGCGAACCGTTTGATCATCTGGCCATCGACAAGGCGATTGTCAAAAAGGCCGATCTTCTGCCACACGGGGCTTTTCCGCAGGTCGTGCGCGATCTGGGCCTGCGCGGTGAAAAGCTTAAGGAATATACCCGCAAGCTGGTGGCCCGTATCCACGAGATCGGCGCACAGGGTTATAAGCCCGCGATTCACTATGATCTCTACGGCAGCGCGGCCGAGCTGTTCGACAATGACCCGGACCGGATGGTCGACTATTTTGCCGAATTGGAACAGACAGCCGCCCCTTACGATCTATACATTGAATCGCCAGCGGTGATGCGTGACCGGGCCGAACAGATCGAAATGTTCAGCGCGCTCAGCGAACGCATCCGGGCCAAGGGTCTGCGCGTACGGTTGATAGCGGATGAATGGTGCAACACGCTGGACGACATCAAGGCCTTTGCAAAGGCCAAGGCTGCCGATTTCGTACAGGTCAAAACTCCGGATCTGGGTGGCGTCAACAACACCATCGAGGCTCTGATCTATGCCCGCCAGAATGACGTGGGTGCCTGTCTTGGCGGGTCTGCTAATGAAACGGATCAGTCCACGCGGATCACCACGCAAATCGGCCTGGCCTGCGATCCGTCGTTCATGCTGTCAAAGCCGGGCTTTGGCTGTGACGAGTCATTGATGATCCTGACCAATGAAATGACGCGGACCCTTGCCTTGGTGAAATGATGCGCCAACGGTTGATTGAGAAGCTCAACTGTTCCGGTTGGCAATCAGCATCTATTGTTTTCAACAGATGCTGATTGCATTTGCCACCCTGGGGATCAGGACCCATTGATTTGAGGGGTGCCACCCAGATCTCGGATTACATCACAGAGATAGAGAAAGGCGTGGTGGTCGAGTTCGGCACTGCCGGTGAGATCCTTCAACAGCCCCAAACACGACTAGCTGCCGGACGCCACGCCTGCCGGGGTTGGCGTTCGCTGCGCCTGAGCGTGAAAGAAGCCATTCGAATCGCAGAAAACATCGAACGGGCCTGAACCAAAAGTATCACATTGAAATTAAATGGCTTTAACAAGGCCCGCCCGGTACTGAATATGGCGGTTCAACCGCGATAGGTCTTGACTCCAGCACTCATAAGGTGACTAAAAGAATCAGGTTTTAATATCCGATACTTTTAGTCGGTTATGAATGAAAGGGAGCTCCCATGCTCAAGCCCAAACTGAAACTCACCTCGGCGCTGGTCGTGGCCGCATTTGTCGGCGGAACAGCTTTTGCGGATCAGGCCTACGGCCCATTTCCGGTCACCGTGAAAGGCTATGAAGGGGACAAGACCAACTCGGTGTCCTACTCCGGCCAGATCGCGCGTCACGTGCTGCATGACAGCCTGAAAAAGGCGGCAGCCAAAGGTGATGGCGGCAACAACGCAGCCGAAGTCGAGGCCCTGATGCTGGCCTATTTCAACGGCTCGGAAGAAGATCTGGCGATCATCGCTCCGGTGTCGAAGGACGGCTTCCCGGTCAAGCAATCGACCGTGAATGAGATTTCCAAGGGCAAGAACATCTCGGGCAAGTTCTACAAAGGCGCGATGACCGCGTGGCCCGGCAACCAGTCGGGTGTGGATGTCGCACTGCAGATGATCAAACTGGCCGCTGCATCCGAGCAGGGCTATGACCCGGTGAACGGCATGGACTGGGGTCAGTTGATCTCGAAATTCACGCTGGGTGCGATGGCTTACAATCAGGCGGTCGACAACTATCTGGACGAGAAGCTGGACGCCGACAACAAGCCCAATGACCAGCCCTATTCCGAAGGCGCGCATTATACCGGTAAGGAACATTCCTGGGATGAGGCGTTCGGTTACTTCGGCGCGGCAGCCCATTCGGTCAGCCTGTCGCCCGAGCAGAACTATGCCGTGTCCAAGCAGAAGGATCTGGCAGCAGCGGATGCCAATGGCGATGGCGTCATCGACCTGAAGACCGAGTTTGTCTTTGGCCCGGCCTATTACGCCGCAGGTGCTGACAAAGGTGGCAACAAGAACACCCAGTACATGACCACCATCTTCAACGCCTTCCGCGACGGTCGTGCGCTGATCGCGTCGGCCAATGGCGAGGCGCTGACCGATGAGCAGCGGGCGCAGTTGAAGAACTATGCCGATATCATCGAAACCAACTGGGAAAAAACGCTGGCCGAAGCCACGTTCAAATATGCCGGTTCAGTTTACAAAGATATCGACAAGATCAAATCGGGTGAGGACACCGACAAGGCCCTGCGCAACTACGCCAAGCACTGGGGTGAGCTGAAGGGCTTCTCGATGGCGCTGCAATCGGGCAAGAACAACCTCGGCGCTGCCGCGATTGACATGAACTGGCTGATCGGCTTTGGCCCGGCGATGCCTGATGGCAAGATGGTGTCCGACATCGATGCGGACGGCAATTTTGTCCGTGGTCGCGAGATGACGCTGGACGATTATCAGGTCAACATGCTGAAAGTTCAGAAACTGCTGATCGACACGTTCGGCATCGAATCCCGCGCCAATGACGCGACGGCTGATCTGGCGGCTCTGGCCGAGAAACTGGGCGAGAACGCCTCGGCCGAAAACGACTAAGGGTCTTGTGACCCCGACCCGACGGTGCATTTCGCATCGTCGGGTACTTAGCCGAAAGGCAAAATGTGGAAATTTTCGAGTACATTGCCAACGTCTTTGCGGATGTTTCCAACCCGAAGAAGCGGATTTTCTTCGGCTATCTCCTCCTGACAATTCTGATTGCGCTGGTCTGGCTGGTCGCGGTGCGCCGATCCTCGTTCAAACGGGCGTTGGGGCAGGTCTTCGACCGCAAGATCCTGTTTTCGCCGTCTGCGCGGGCGGATTACAAGATTTTCGTGATCAACCGTGTGTTCACGATGTTCATCTCACCGCTACTGCTATCGCAGCTGGCGATTGCCACTGCATTGTACTACGCGCTGCATGACATCGATTTCCTGCAGCGCGGGGTGTTTTCGGACACACCCAAAGGTGTCATTGTTGCGCTGTTCACGGTGACGATCTTCATCGTCGATGATTTCACCAAATACCTGCTGCATCGCTGGATGCACCGCTGGCCCCTGCTGTGGGCGATCCACAAGACCCACCATTCGGCCGAGACGCTGACCCCGATCACCGTCTACCGCACCCATCCTCTGGAAGGGTTGCTGTACGGCATGCGCGGTGCCGTTGCACAGGGAACGGTAATGGCCACATTCCTGTTCTTTTTCGGCAACGCAGTGGACCTATACACGGTGTTGGGCGTCAACGTGATGTCCTTTGTGTTCCATGTCACGGGGTCGAACCTGCGGCATTCCCATATCTCGATCCGCTATTGGCCGTGGCTGGAACATATCCTGATTTCCCCGGCGCAACATCAGGTGCACCATTCCATCGCGCGCCAGCATCACGACAAGAATTTTGGCGTGGCTTTTGCGGTTTGGGATTGGCTGTTCGGTTCACTTTACCTGTCCGAACGCGATACCGATCTGAAATTCGGCCTGCCCCCGTCCGAGGCCCATTCCTCGCGTCTGCTGGACATCTACCTGCGCCCGTTTTCCGACATGGCGCGCGTTGTGCGACGCCGGTACCATCGGATTTTCCGACCAAAACCGGTTCAGGCAAGCTCTGATAAAACACCGGTCACCCGATAGGGTATTCTGTCGGAACAAAGACACCTTCCGCGGGTCTTGGCGCCCTCGACAATGGGTATTATCTGGGTCAAGACAGAGCCTTAGTCCAGCCACGCACCGATTGCTTCAGCGAGCCCCTTTCATGAGCAAGAAGACCCCCTCTCCCTGTATCGACGTCTGCAAATTTCGCCGCGAGGGACATTGCATCGGCTGTTCGATGACGAAAAGTCAGAAGAAGCTGTACAAATCGATCAAACGCCCAGATCAGCAAGAGGCGTTTATCCAACTGCTGATCTGCCAGCAGGAAAAAATGGGCCGGTACACCCATTGGGGACCGGCCTATCTGAAGAAGCTGAAGAAAAAGAAAGCCAAGGTGAATATCACCCTGGCCGACTGATTCAGCGCAGATGTGCGCGCAGGAACCAGGCGAATTTTTCATGCGTCTGGCCCCGGCTGATGCACAGGTCCTCGGTCAGGGTGTCACCATGCCCGGCGGCCAGCTCACCGGCACCCGCCAGGGTTGAAGCCAGGGTTTCCTGCGCGTCCAGCATGATCTTGATCATCTCTTTGTCGGTCGCGTCGCCCTCATGCTCGTTGATCTTTGACCGCTTGAGCATACCTGCCAGCGTTCCTTCGGCATGAGCATCCAGCGCCTTGACCCGCTCGGCCAGATCGTCCTGCGCGACAAAGTGGTCTTCGTAGATCTTCTGGAACAGGTCATGCAGCGGGCCAAAAGCCATGCCGGTGACGTTCCAGTGAAAGTTCTGCGCCAGCATCGTCGTCACTGCGGTTTCCGCAACAGACTGGTTCAGAGCGTCGGCAATGGCCGCGCGCGAATCTGTGGTCAGGTCGATGGCTGTCTGGGTCATGATAATCCCTTAAATCCTGTAGGTGGCCTTACTGCTTTGAGATAAAAAACAGTGTTGTCACCTCAATTTAGAGGATCGCCGGGAAATTCCAAGAGTTTTTTAGAATAATTCTAAATCTTATGGAATTGCTCGGAAATCGAGCGGATCAGAAAGGCCAGATTTCTTTGGGTCCAGCGCGGCACACGGGACTGAATCAAAAACCGGAAACTGTCATCATCCTGCCGCTCGGCCGCTTCGAACAGACGGCCCAGCCACGCTTCGTCAAAGGACAGCTCGGTTGTTCCTGGACGATAAAACACCGGCCGTTTGGACACCGCTTGCCGAAACCCGCGCATCAGTGTTTCAGCATGGCGCATATGTGCGTCTGCCGGATCGGCCAGCAGAAGCGCGCAGGCCTGATCCAGATCAACCCGCGCCGCAGACCGGCATTGCAGTGCAACCAGACGTAGATGGTTGATGATCCGCACAGACCGCTCTGCCATCTGCGCTGACGGCGGGGCGCAAGGTTCGTCCAGCCGTTTGAAATCGATTGCCTGCATCATGATGTGGGATTACTCCGTTCTTCAATAGCCGACAATAGTACTAAGGATTTATCGCGACAAGCCGTGATCCCGATTTTTTGATAAGGTTAAGACACTTGTTTACACTTGGAGGCCAGCGGGCAGAGTGGTGAAGAACACCTTCCACCATGGCATCCCGAGGGGTCTCACAGGCTTGTTCCTCTTCGATCACCCGTTCGGCAGTAGCCGAGGCATGAATGACCCCGCCTCCTGTAAGGAAGCGGTGATGGCGATCAATGACGCTGAACGGTTCGTGAATATCCTTGGAAAAAACCTGAAGGATCTGCGTTCCGATTTCGGGTTGTTGAAGAACTCTTCCGGTTCGTTCTGCTCTGCGACTGACCCGCATCCATACCCCCCTATGAGAAAGAACCGAGAGCCACAGTGCTTGATTTCAATCCCGGCAACCGCCTTGTCCGAGGCCGAACAGGTTTCACATTACGGCGCCGATTTGCCACGGCACGAATTCGACACCCCCAAATCCCAATTCTTCGCTTTTTGTTTTCTCACCAGAGGCCACGCGGATCAGGATTTCGAACAATTCTTGTCCTTTGGCTTCGATGCTAACACCGTTGGTGACAATATCACCGCAATTCAGATCCATATCATCCGCCATTCGGGCAAACATCTCAGAATTCGTCGCCAGTTTGATGCAGGGCGTCGGCTGATAGCCAGAGACCGATCCACGGCCGGTGGTGAAAACGATCAGATTGGCTCCGGAGGCAACCTGTCCGGTTACGGAACAGGGATCAAACCCCGGGCTATCCATGAATACAAAGCCTTTTTTGTCGATGATCTGACCGAACAAGTAGACATCGGTCAGCGGCGCCGTGCCGCCCTTGGCGACCGCGCCCAGAGACTTTTCAAGGATCGTCGTCAGCCCGCCACGCTTGTTGCCGGGGCTGGGGTTGTTGTCCATCTCACCGGCATTCCTTGCGGTATAATCCTCCCACCACAGGATGCGCTCGATAAGCTTGCGGCCGACATCTTCGGTTTCGGCCCGACGCGTCAAAAGATGCTCAGCCCCGTAAATCTCTGAGGTTTCGGACAAGATGGTTGTCCCACCGCTGCGCACCAGCAAATCGGACGCATAGCCAAGCGCCGGATTGGCGGTGATGCCGGAATACCCGTCCGACCCCCCGCATTGCATCCCAACGGTGATTTCACTGATTGGCTGAAGCGAGCGTTCCGCACCATTGGCCAGTTCAGCGATGCCGCGCAATTCCTCAAGGCCGCGTTCGATGGTGCGCCGTGTCCCGCCCTCATTCTGGATGGTCATGTAGCGCAATGCGCCATCGGCTCGGATAGGCCGCCCGCCCACAAGATCGCTGACCTGCATAACCTCGCAGCCCAGACCAATCAGCAGAATACCCCCGAAATTGGGGTGCTGTGCATAGCCTGCCAATGTCCGGAACAACGTCGCATAGCCTTCGTCCTTCCCCGACATGCCACAGCCCGTCCCGTGGACGATGGGGACAATGCCGTCAACATTGGGGAACGCATTCAGCAACCCGTCCTTTTCAGCGGCCTCTGCAATAAATCGCGCGACAGACCCTGAGCAATTCACAGAGGTCAGAATGCCGATATAGTTCCGGGTGCCGACCTTGCCGTCGGCGCGTTTGAAGCCACGAAAACTCCTGCCTTCAGTGATAGGTTCCAACGGCCTATTGGCAGTGGCGTGGGCATAGTCCTGCTGATGCGCACCCATTCCAAGGTTATGTGTGTGAACATGTTCGCCCAGTGCGATGTCGGATTTTGCCTGCCCGATGATCTGGCCATAGCGAATGACGTTCTGACCCGATTTAATATGTTCCACGGCGATTTTGTGGCCCCGCTGAACGCCCGACACCAATTTGGTGTCCAGCCCCGCAACCCTCTGCCCTGCCCCCAAATCCCGCAAGGCAATCATAACATTGTCGGCGGCATGGAGCTGGATGACGTACCCTTTATCGTCCATGGATGTCTGCATCTCACGCATTTTTGCATCTGTCGCTGTTCATAGACCCATGATTGCTAGGCATTCACTTCTCGCTTGTCAACTAACATGTTAGAATGATAAGTAGCGCCACATGAACAAAGACCAAGATATCAACCCCCGGGTTCTGAACCACATTTCCGCATCCGAGGGCGCGCTGTCTCAGCAGGTTTACCTGTCGATCAAAAACGCGATCCTTGGTATGGAGTTTCGTCCCGGGCAGAACCTGCGAAAGGCGTTGATCTGCGATCAGCTGGGCGTATCGCGCGCGCCCGTGGCCGAGGCGATCACGCGTCTGGCGTCCGAAGGGTTGGTTGATGTTGTCCCGCAATCGGGCACACGCATTTCATACTTTTCGATGCCCGAGATTCAGGAAGGCGTCTTTCTGCGCGAAGCGCTGGAGCTTGCGGTCGTTAGGAAAGTCACGCGGCATCTGACGGAAGACCAAGGCAGAATCCTCAACCGGAGCATGCGCCTGCAGACATTGCTGGTCGAAGACGATGACATTTCAGGCTTCTATGAAGCGGATGAGGCGTTTCACGAACTCCTGATGAGTTTCACCGGATTTGACCGTGTAGCGGATGTGGCGCAAACCGTGTCGCTGCAGGTCAGCCGTGCGCGCAGGCTGTTGCTGCCAACGCCCGGGCGGATTGTCGAATCGCTGGAAGAACATCGCGCAATTGTTGATGCGATCCTGGCCCGGAACGAACAGGACGCCCAGGACGCGATGCGTCGTCATCTGGGCCAGCTGATGCCCAGGATCGAATTGCTGCACGAACGCATGCCGGAACTGTTCAATCGCGCCACTTCGGAAGGCCGCGAGATCGCATGAATGTTTCTGCTGTCAAGTTGCTTTCAGAAAATCATTAAGGGGGATACATGACGACGCAAACAAATGGCCGCCTATCCGGTAAAACCATCTTCATCACAGCGGCGGGTCAGGGCATTGGTCGCGCCACGGCCGAGTTGTTCGCAAGAGAGGGTGCTCGGGTCATTGCCAGTGACATCAGCGATGACAAATTAAAGACGCTGTCCAAGTTGGACGGGATCAGCGTCTTGAAACTTGATGTCACCGACAGCGCAGCCGTAGAGGCTGCGGTCGCCACGTTGCCGGCCTTGGACGTCTTGTTCAACTGCGCCGGGTATGTGGCAAACGGCACGATCCTCGACTGTCCTGAAGAAGACTGGGACTTCAGCTTTGATCTTAATGTCAAAGCCATGTACCGCCTGATCCGCCTGACCCTGCCCGATATGCTTGCAAAGGGGGGCGGGTCCATCATCAACATGTCATCGGTGGCCTCCTCGCTCAAAGGGGTGCCGAACCGCTTTGTCTATTGCGCGTCAAAGGCCGCGGTTATTGGCATGACCAAAGCCATCGCCGCAGATTTTGTCACCCAGGGCATCCGGTGCAACGCGATCTGTCCCGGCACGGTGGACAGCCCAAGCCTGCACGACCGACTGCGCGCCACAGGGGATTACGAACAAGCAATGAGTGACTTCATCGCGCGCCAGCCAATGGGCCGGATCGGCGCAGCGGATGAGATTGCCGAACTCGCGCTTTACCTCGCCAGTGACGCCGCCGCATTCACCACTGGCCAGGCGCTTGCCGTCGATGGCGGCTGGACGATCTAGGAAAAAGGGAAACACAAATGAAACTACTTCGCTTTGGCCCCCTTGGTGCGGAAAAGCCGGGCCTTTTGGATTCCGAAGGCGCAATACGTGACCTGTCCGGGGTCATCGGTGACGTCTCAGGCGACATGTTAAGCGATGCGGGATTGGCGCGGCTGAGGGATGTTGATCCATCAACACTTCCCCTGGTCGAAGACGCGCCCCGTCTGGGGCCCTGTGTCGGACATGTGGGGAAATTCATCTGCATTGGCCTGAACTACGCCGATCACGCCGCTGAAAGCGGCATGGCGCTGCCAGAGGAACCCGTGATCTTTGCCAAGGCCACATCGTCGATTTGTGGTCCGAATGACGACGTTATCATCCCGCGTGGATCGAAGAAAACCGACTGGGAAGTCGAACTGGGCGTGGTGATCGGAACAGAAGCGAAATACGTCTCGGAAGAGGACGCCCTGAACCATGTTGCAGGGTATTGCGTGATCAACGACCTCAGCGAGCGCGACTTTCAGATGCACCGCTCGGGTCAATGGATCAAGGGGAAATCAGCCGACACCTTTGGCCCGATTGGGCCATGGTTGGTCACACGGGATGAGATTGCCGACCCGCAGAACCTGTCGATGTATCTGGAGGTGAATGGCCATCGGTATCAGGACGGTTCGACCAGAACGATGCATTTCGGGGTGGCGACCATTGTATCACATCTCTCACAATTCATGTCCCTGCAGCCGGGTGACGTCATTGCAACCGGGACACCGCCGGGGGTTGGTTTGGGACAAAACCCACAAATCTACCTGCAACCGGGCGACGTGATGGAATTGGGAATCGCGGGGCTGGGGGTGCAAAGACAGGTCGTTCGTCCCTGCGATTGAGCCAAGGTGAATTATCACGTCAAATCCAGCGCGCTTAGGGACCCTTCCAGCGACTGGGTCGGTTCAGTTGTGTTTGAGGTCAGCCCAAAGGGATAGCTGTAGGCCACTAACGACGCTCAAGTATGTCCAAGGTTTTCGGCCGCCCGCCGCAGGGCGGTCCATATCGAACGGGGACCCCCTTGAGAAAACGGATTGGGTGAGAGGGTCAACGCAAGGTTTCGCAACGTCCCGCAGAACGGAGAGGGTCTTTACACCCCAGCCCCGGTCGCATTGACATAGAGTGCATAGACGCTGGAGGTCGCGGTGATGAACAAAACATTGCCCCGCACCCCCCCGAATGTCAGGTTCGAGACCGTCTCGGGCACTTTCACCTTGCCCAGCAAATCCCCGGTTGGCGAAAACACGTGGACCCCATCCGCGGCAGAACACCAGATATTGTCATACTGATCCACCCGCAGCCCGTCGGGCAGGCCCGGTTCGATCTCGGCCAGATCGCGCATATCGGAGAGCTGCCCGTCCGGCGTCACGTCAAAGGCCCTGAGGACCGAGGGCACGGACGGATCGTGACTGCTGCCCGATTCAGCGACAATCAGGCGGGATTCATCAGCCGAAAAGGCCAGCCCGTTCGGCTGCACGAAATCGCGCAACACCGGCGTTATCTCAAGGGTTTCCGCGTCGACGCGATAGACGAAATTACCGTCTTGCTCGGAACGGGCACGGTAGCCTTCCAGATCCGAGGAAATGCCGTATGTCGGGTCAGAGAACCAGATCGACCCGTCCGAACGCACCACCACATCATTGGGGGAATTCAGCCGCCGGTTCTGATACGCGGCGGCAATGGTCGTCTTGCTGCCGTCATGTTCCGTGCGCATCACCGATCGGGTGCCGTGCTGGCAGGTCAACAGACGCCCCTGCCGGTCGCGGGTGTTGCCATTGGCATAGTCTGACTGCGCGCGAAACAGGCCGACGCCGTCCGATGTCCAGCGGTAAATATGCGCCCGTGGAATGTCCGAAAACAGCAGCATCTCATGCGCCGGAAACCAGACCGGGCCTTCGGTCCAGACATGGCCCGAAGATATCTGCGTCAATCCGATATTGAAATGGATCAGATCGCGGAACTCGGGCCGGATAATCTCGTAATGCTGTAAAACGGTCATGCGTCATATCCTTTCCGGCTGGCCAGGGTGACCACGCCCACAATCACAAGCCCTGTCAGGATGAGGCGAATTCCGGCCCCCAGACCGTAGGAATTCAGCATTGAGACGATCAGGAACATGAACAACGCCGCGCCCCAGATGCCCGGTACGTTCGAATTGCCGCCCCCGATCGAGGACCCTCCGATCACCACGACGGCGATGGACATCAGCATGTATTCGGTCCCCATGTTCAGATTGGCCCCGCCGGAAAAGCTGGCCAGCAGAAACCCGGTCAGCGCGGCGCAGATGGCCGAGTTGACATAGATACCGAACCGAACCGCGTTCACCGGCACGCCGCTAAGACGCGCGGCCCGCAAGTTCTGGCCGATGGCCGAAATCCAGCGCCCGGCGATGGCGCGTTCAAGCAAAAGCCAGGCGCAGATGGCCAGCGCGATCCCCACCACCGCAACATTGGGGATGCCAAGCGCCCCTCCGGTGGCGAAGTCGGCCAGCGGTTCGGGCGGTTTGATGCGCAGGCCCCGGTTCGACCAGATGGCCAGTGATTGATAGAGGAACGAGGCGGACAGGGTTGCGATGATTGGTGGGATGCGCAGCAGCAGGATCAGCAGGAAATTGACCACGCCGCAGCCGATGCCGACCCCGATGGCCACCAGCAGCCCGGGCAGGATCAGGGCGGTTTGCGTATCCATGAACTTTAGCGCCAGCGTTGCGGCCAAGGTCATCGTGGCCGGGATTGACAGGTCGATATTCCCGGGGCCAAGCGTGATCACCAGCATCTGGCCAATGCCCACAATGGCCGAGAAAGAGGCAAAGGTCAGCGCCGCATAAAACAGCGAGCCTGCGCCCGATCCGGCAATCAGACTGGTCGCGGCAAAGGTCAACCCGGCGGCGAGATAGGCCCAGAGCCACGGTTTTTGCAGCACTGCACGTATCGGGTTTGGCCGGGTGTCATTCATGCCGTCGCCTCCTTGCGGACAAACAGCAGCCGGACGGCCAGAACAAGGATCAGGATCGCGCCCTGCGCGCCGATCTGCCAGTCCGGGGACAGGCGCAGAAAAGACAGGAAGCTGGCGGCCAGCGTCAGGGTCAGCGCACCGATCACGGCGCCAAAGGGGGATATGCGGCCACCGACAAACTCACCTCCGCCAAGGATCACGCCTGCAATCGACAGCAACGTGTAGCGCAGGGCGATATTGGCGTCCGCCGCTGTGGTCAGCCCGACCAGACACATGCCCGCCAGCACGCCGAAAAGCCCGGCCAGCCCATAGGAGGTGGCACGCAGGCGGACAACGGACCAGCCCGCGCGCTCCATCGCGCGTTCATTGCCGCCGACGCCCTGCAGGATTACACCGATCCAGGACCGTCTGATCAGCAGATGCACGGCAAAGGCAATCACCAGCGGGGCGATCACCGCAATCGGCACCAGAGGCGTCTTGAGGGTCATAAGCGTTCTCAGCCATTCCGGTGAGGCCCCGCCGGGTGAGGGCAGGATCAAGACCGCCAGCCCGCCCCACACGAAAGACATGCCCAGCGTGACCACAATGGCAGGCAACCCGCGCAGCTGGATCAGCGCCCCAAGCGCGGCATAGGCAAGGATCGCGCCTGCCAGAATAGCATAGCCCAGCAGCGGCGTGTCATGAACAAACGTGGCCGTCACACAGGCGCAGAAACTGACGAATGTACCCACGGACAGGTCGATATCGTTGACCATGATGATCATCATCTGCGCGATGGTGGCCAGCGCCACGGGGATCGCCAGATTGAACAACAGGTTCAGGCCAAAATAGCTCATCGCGCGCGGTTGCAGATAGAACACTGCGCCCAGCAGAACGGCCAGAGACAGGACGGGCAGCAAAAGGCGCAAACGGTCACTGGTCAATGCGCGGCCTCCTGCATTTCGAACGAGGCGTGCAGGATGTTTTCCTCGGTGATCTCATCCCCTGTCAGTTCTGCCGCGATGTGTCCCGCGCGGAAAACAAAGACCCGGTCGCATTCAAGGATCTCGTCGGTCTCGGTCGAATACCACAGAAAGCTGCGGCCAGTGGCGGCCTCATCCCGGATCATCTGATAGACTTCTTTCTTGGTGCCCACATCGACGCCACGCATCGGGTCGTCCATCACCACAATCGGGGCGGACGAGGCCAGCGCGCGGGCAAACAGAACCTTCTGCTGATTGCCACCCGACAGTGACAGGATCGGGTTCAGCAGGTTGTCGGTGCGGATGCCGATGCGATCCTGCCAGCTTTGCACCAGCCCGGCCTCGCGCCCGCGATCCACCATCACTTTGCGGCTGAACTCGGGCAAGGTGGTCAGTGACAGGTTTTGCAGGATCGACCAGAGCGGCATTACCCCGTCGCGCGCCCGGTCTCCGGCGACGAAAACAACATCCGGTTCCGAGGTGGATTTCCATTTCGGCGCATGATCGAAGTAAAGCTGCGCCAGCGCCTCGGCCTGACCATGGCCTGCCAGACCGGCAAGGCCCACAATCTCACCCGCGCGCGCGTTCAGCCCGTTTGGGCTGCGCACAACCTCGGCCCCCAGCGTCCTTGCTGTTTGGTCGGTATCTGCACTGTCATCATCGGGGGCCACATGCCCCATCGCATCGACGATCGAGCTGCGGGTGAAGGCACTGGCATGCTGGTCATCAACGATCCGGCCATCTTTCATGATGATGATCCGGGTCGAGACCTCGAAAATCTCACCCATCATATGCGAGATGAACAGCACCGCACCGCCCGCTGCGCAGAACCGTTTGATATGATCCAGCAATTGCCGGGCGATGGCTGCGTCCAGAGACGAGGTCGGCTCGTCCAGAATAACAAGGCTGGGTTCCCGGTCGCGGTCGGCGAAGGCGATGGCGATCTCGACCATCTGGCGTTCGGCGATGGTCAGATTGCCCACGGTTGCACCGGGGCGGATGCCATGGCCGGGAAAGACCAGATCAAGCGCATCAATCATCTTTTGCCGCGCGGCCCGCCGCCAGCCTTTGCGCGGCATCGTGCGATAGGGGATGCGCAGGTTTTCCAGAACCGTCAGGTTCGGGCACAGCGACAGCTCTTGAAACACGCTGCGCACACCGGCGTTTTGCGCGTTCTGGCTGTTGCGCAGCTCACCAACGCCATCACGATAGCGCACGGCCCCTTGCGTCTGCGTCAGCCGTCCGTTGATCACATTGGCTAGGGTCGATTTCCCGGCCCCGTTGTGACCGACCAGCCCGATACATTCGCCCGCGCTGATGGTCAGAGACGCGGCGCGCAAGGCGTGAACAGGCCCAAAGGACATATGGGCCTGTTCCAGTGTGACAACCGGCGCAGATGTTGCGCCGGGTCCCGTATTTCTTTCGTCCCCCACTGCGGTGTTACTTGGCAGCGGCGATCACGTCTTTGGCCTGATCCTGCGTGTATTCCACATTGGCGACCGAGCCCTTGGGCGTGGTCTTAAGCGCATCAACCAGATCGTCTTGCGTGACTTTCAGAAACGGCACGGTCAGGTCCTTGGGCACATCCTGCCCATCCAGTATCTGCTGCGCCACCCAGAAGGCCAGCGTGCTGACGCCCGGTGCGATGGACAGCGAGGTGGTCTCATACCCGTTTGCGGCCTGTTCATCGGCCCACCATTGCAACTCGTCCTGACGGTTGCCCATGACGATGGTCGGCATTGGGCGATCCGTGGCTCCGATTGCCTGCGCCGCACCATAGCCGTCACCGCCTTGCGTCACGACGCCCACGATCTCGGGCAGGCTGGGTAGGATACCGGCCACTGCCTTTTGCGCCACGTCCTGCGCCCAGTCCCCATGGACCGAGCCGACGATTTCGAAATTGGTGTTTGTCACCTCGTCATGAATGCCGGCGCTGATCTCGTCATCGACAAAGACGCCCGCCAGGCCGCGGATTTCCAGCAGGTTGCCGCCATCCGGATACCGTTCGGCCAGGTATTTCACCTGCTCGCGCCCCATCTGCTGAAAGTCCACCGCGATGCGCCAGGCGCAGGGTTCCTGCACGATACCATCGAAGGAAACCACCGTGATGCCCGCATCGCAGGCCGCTTTGACCGCGCCGTTGATTGCGGTTGGTGAGGCCGCGTTGATGACAATGGCGTCATAGCCCTGCAGGATCATGTTCTGAATCTGTGCGGCCTGCTCGGTGGCCTGATTTTCCGAGGTCGTGAACGCATCCGCAGCCGCGACAACCCCGTCGGTGACCGCCTGATCGCCATTCTTCTGCCAGCTTTCCAGCATCGCCTGACGCCATGAATTGCCAGCATAATTGTTCGACAGAGCGATGCGTTTATCCGATGTATCCGCTTCGGCAACGGGGGCTGCAAAGGTTATGATCCCGGCCGCAGCGCCGAGCAGTATGGCCTTCAATGTCATTTTATCCTCCCAGAGCGGCCCAACCGCCGCGCGTATGTTGTGCCGGTCCATCAGGGCCGACGCGGTAAGGATTCCCTGACCTTCGCCATCAGGTAAGAGTAAGACGCGCGCATTGATTGCGGAAACCCGCAAACACGCTGCGGAAACCCGCATGACAGCGCAGCGCGGCAATTCTATACTCAATCCCGCCGGTCGCCACGGACCGGTCTGCTGAAAGCGTCCTGATGGCCGATCTTGCCTATTACCTGCGGATATCAAACCACCTTGCGGGCAATCTGGATATCAAATCCGCGCTGCGCTCGGTCAAATCCGAGATCGACCGCATCCTTGAGGTCGATCACTTGGACGTCTGCCTGATCGACGACAAAGGCTATTGGAACACCAGTTACGAGGTCGGCCTGCGCACCAGTTGGAGCCGCACCCGCGCGCCTGTCGAGGTCTCGCCGGTGCGGGATATTCTGCGCGGCGATTGCGATTTCCTGCTGACCGGCAATGCGCTGGACGACCCGCGCTATGTGTTCGATGGGGCCGATTGCGAACCGATCCTGAAATACAACATGCGCAGCCGGGTCAATGTGGCGATGAAGGTGCTGGGCCGGACGATCGGTGCGTTGAACTGTTCCTCGCAGAAACCGGATTTCTACGACCAGAACGCCGTCGATCAGGTGCGCAACATCGCGGATATCCTTGCCCCCTATTTCTATGCCTTGCGCGCGAATGAACAGGCCAGGCGCGAGGCGATCATGCGGGCCGAGTTGCAGGCCCGGGAAGAAGGGCTGCGGCTTGGTGCGCTCAGCCTGACCGACGCGCTGGAGCTGGAGCGGCAGACAATCGGCATGGACCTGCACGACCAGACCCTGGCGGACATGACAAGGATCAGCCGTGATCTTGAAAGTTGCAAAACGCGCGAGGATATCGAAAACCTGCGCGGCAGCGTGCAGAACTGCATTCAGGGTCTGCGCGAAATCATCGACACCTCGATCCCATCTTTGCTGGAACTGTTCGGGTTTCAGCACGCGGTGCGGACCCATCTGGAACGGGCCATCGGGGCCGACCAGCAGATCGAGATTGACGTGCGCGACCTGACGCATGGTTTGATCGACCGGCTGCCGCAGGCCAAACGCATTGCGTTGTTCCGCATCGCGCAAGAGGCAATCAACAATGCAGTCCGTCACGCACACGCCAGCCGGATTGAGGTCGAGATTGAATGCCGCGACGGTCTGCATCTGCACGTGCGCGACAATGGGCGCAGCAAGATGGCGGTAGAGACAAAACAGGCGTCGGGCGGGTTGACCCATATGCGCACCCGCGCCCGGCTGATCGCTGCGCAGTTCGACATTTGCTATGACAGCGGCACCCGGATCTGTGTCTGCCTGCCGGTCTCGGAATGTCCGCAAAGCGAGGGGGTGGCATGAAGGTCCTTCTGGTCGAAGATGACGCGATGCATGCCAATTATCTGCTGGAACTGGTGCAGGAGGCATTGCCCGAAGCCACGGATGTCGCACTGGCCACCAACGGGCGCGAGGGCGAGGAACAGGCGCGGCGGGATGCGGTCGAAGCCATCGTCATGGACCTGCGCATGAAAGAGCGCAACGGCATTGAAGCCGCCCGAACCATCTGGTCCGAACGCCCCGCCACGCGCATTCTGTTCTGGTCGAACTATTCCGATGAGGCATATCTGCGCGGCATCGCAAAGATCGTCCCGAAAGAGGCCGCTTATGGGTATGTCCTGAAAACCGCAAGCCCCTCGCGCATGCATCTGGCCCTGCGCGCGGTTCTTGTGGAAGCGCAGATCATGGTTGATCGTGAAATCCACCAGATCCAGCGCGATCAGAGCCGCTCGGGCGAGGCGCTGACCGAGGTCGAGCTGGCCATCCTGTCCGATCTTGCACTGGGCTTGCCGGACAAAACCATCGCCCTTCGCCGCAAGCTGGCCTTGCGGACGGTACAGAACCGATTGTTGTCGATCTACGAAAAGCTGGATGTCGGCGATCTGCCATTTGATGGCCGGGACATAGCCATCAACAAACGGGTGCGGGCGGTGTCCAAGGCAATGACGTCGCAAATTCTGAACCGCGAAAGCATCTCTTCCGCCGAAAAGGAATTGGGGACCTGGCTGCAGCGCCGGCAGGCAATTCCCTAGATGGCGCGCTGACTTTGGAAAACAGCGCCTCAACCCTGGCATCGACGCCGGGGCTTTGTTCCCGCGATACGGGGTTTTTGACGCAAAATATCTGAACGTCTTGCACGCTCAGGACACTCGAACTGATCGAGGGTGCGGTTCGATCAGAAGGCGTGCCTTGGCATCGCCACCAAAACAGACATCGCACGCGGTTTCCGATGTTTAAGCCGCCCATCAGAGGCGATGCAATACGCATCATCGACTATCCGAGTCCGATTGGCCCTGGGTAAGATCGAAGGCAGAAAGCGCCACGATCGATGATATCTCCGCGCTTTCTGCCTTGGAATTTTCCAAGCGGCGCACTCAATCCTATTTGGATTGGGCGGTTAGTTCAGGCTTCACGCAACAATACGCCAAAGAAACGCATCCGTTCGTGACCAAAACTTATCGGGTATTGGACAATTGTTCTTTGAGAAGCCCAAGTAGCTTGGTTGCCTGCACATCGAGGTTTTCCTGCACATGCGCTTCGAATGCAGGTTGCGTTGCACTTTTCATCGCCTGCCGTTGCTGCGGCGTGAATGCAGTGACTTCCATCTTATCCACAAGACCCGCCAGACCGCGATCTGAGGCTTCGATGATCCGGGACAGACCTCTGCTTGCCGCAATACAAGAGGTAGCCGCATAGCCAACAACGCGCTGTTCATTTTCGTTGAGCCCATCCCAGAAATCCCTGTTCAGGATAAACGTGTACGGCGAGAAAAGATGGTTGGTCAGAGTCAGGTACGGCTGCACTTCGGAAAAGTTGGAAAACGAAATTATCGGGATCGGATTCATCTGCCCGTCGATCGTCTTTGTTTGTAGCGCAGAATATACTTCTCCCCATGGTAGCGGATACGCTTCGGCACCCAGGGCTTGCACAATCTTTTGATGGGACGGCAGGGTCATCGTGCGGATACGAACATTTTTGAAGTCATCCAGCGTTTCGATCTTCCGCTTGGAGTTGGTTACGGCAAAGAAGCCGCCCGTATCCGGGAAACCCAGCACAACCACATCGCCAAGAGCATTTTCAATATCCCTCGCCAGAGCGTTCCCGAATGGACCATCGAAAACTTCGTATGTCATCGCATTGGAATCAAAAGCAAACGGCATGTTCAGCACATCGATTCTGGGATAGTAGGACGCAAGAGGCCCTGTAGAAGACAGTGTCGCCTGTATTACGCCATCACGGACAAGCTGAACGTGTTCTGTCGCGGTTCCCAGCGCCGCTGACGGGAATATCTCTACTTCAACGGCACCGTTTGTATCCGCCCCCACAATGTTTGCAAAAACGGCGGCACAGGCGTGCGCCGGGTTGTCGAATGGGTCAGGTTTCGTGTCGTGACCGAACTTCAGGGTTTTGGTCTGTGCGAAGGTTGCAGTTGCAGCAATGGTGCTTACAGCGATCAAGCAAGCAAGAAACGCCGACCTGCGACTAGAATTCATCATTCTCTTTTCCTTCCTGATGGAACTGCCTGCGCAGCGGGTTCACCAAGGTCGCCCAGGCAAGTATATTACTGACTAGTCAGTTTTATTTTTGCTCTGATGTTCTCCCTTACGCTGTGTCATGTTCGCTTATTCCAAAAACCCAAGTACAGTGGGCAAAAAGAGCGCAATATCTTCGAAGAACGCAACCACGAACAGCACACCAAGTTCTGCCAGCAGAAATGGCCACAGTTTTGCTGCTATCTTCTCAAGCCCCTCCCCGGTAACTGAAGACAGTACAAACAGGCAGGCACCGACCGGGGGTGTCATCAGAGATATGTTCAACGCCAGAATAAAGATAATTCCAGCGTGAATGGGCTCTAGCCCAATTTGCAGAACCAGAGGTGTCAGAACCGGAGCAAGCAGAATGAGGATCGCAGTGATGTCCATCAGCATCCCGATTGCCAGCAAGATGGCAATGATCAGGGCGACGACAACATACCTGTTTCCTGACAAGCTTAGGACGGTTTCCGCGATCTCTTGAGGCAATCTGCTGAAGCTCATCCACCATCCGAAGATATTCGCAAATGCAATAATTGCGAAGACAATACCGGTGATGCGCGCGGTGCGAACAAGCATTCTGAACAAGGTACGTAAAGTCAGCGCCTTGTAGACAATTACCCCAAGGAAAAGAGAGTAAGCGACAGCCAAAGAGGCTGCTTCGGTGGGCGTGACGACACCCCCAAGAATACCCCCTAGAATGATTACTGGGAGCATCAGTGCGGTCAGCGAGTCCGTGAAGGCTTGACGGATTTCGTTCAAGGACGCTCTTCGTTCAGCGCGCGGCAGGCATTGCGAGGAGCCACCAATTGCAATGACCAACATGCACGCGACACAAATTAGCAGGCCGGGTAGCACACCTGCTGCAAACAGGCCGCCGATAGATACCCCCATCAAAGAGCCGTAGATTACCATTATCCCAGAAGGTGGGATCGTGGGCCCGATAATTGATCCCGCGGCGGTCACGGCGCAGGCGTAGTCGCGACTGTAACCCTGCCGAACCATCTCGGGGACAAGAGTCCGGCCGAACGCGGCCGCATCTGCTGTTGCCGCTCCTGTCAATCCGGAGAAGAAGACAGACGCCATCATATTTGTATGTGCCAGACCTCCCCTAAAGTGGCCAACGAGTACATTTGCCAGGCGGACCAATCGGGATGTAATTCCGATATGGGACATGATCTCACCAGCAAGGATAAAGAATGGCATTGCTAAAAAGGGAAAAATATTTAGCCCATTGAACATCTTGGAAGGGCCCAAGGACGTGAATTGCATTCCGCCGAAAGTCGAAAGACCAACAACACCTGCAATGCCAATCGCAAACGCTATGGGCATCCCAAAGATCAAGAGCAGGACAAGTAGGAAGACAACAGCCATAACTTACGCATTTTCCACTTGATCAGTCGCCCCCGGTCGACCCCGAATCCCGGAGAGCCACAAGGATAATTTGCAGCAAGCACAAAGCCGAGGCAGTCGGCACCGCTGCAAAAGGCAGAGTAAGTGACATACCAAATATCATTGCCTGCCGACTGGCACCTCCGATTGCGAAATCAACGCCAAACCAAAGCAGGTAAGCAAACAACATCGCAGCGAGGAAATCCGAAACAACGCCGATGACACGACGAACCCGTGGCGGGGTTCTGCCGAGCACCGCAGTCATGCCAATATGTTGTCTTCGCGCAATTCCTGAAGAAATTGCCAGTAAAGCCACCCAGATCATCAGATATCTGGCAAGCACCTCAGGCCACGGCAATTGCCAGTGAAACAGGTATCGATCCATTACACCAATCCACACATCCAGGACCAGGACCGCCATCAATGCACCGACAACAGCCTCAACCAGGCGGTTTAATCCATTGCTTAATTTGCCTGCCTGATATCGCATAACTGTGTTGGCCCCTTTTCCAAGTGACGGTGAAATCGGCCGCAGGTTTGTGTGCAACGTTCTACATGACGCAATTGCATTGAGTCAATAGTTACTGACTAGTCAGTCGATATGGCGAGAAATATGCCTCCGGTTTGAGCATTGCAGCGTCTAGATGGCGTAACCGGCAAATGGACCGCGTTCCCCGCTCTGCCCTGTCAGGCTAAACTTGGCTCGCCTTCACAAAACAGTACCCCGGGCTTCGACCCTTTGTTCGCACACCCAAAATTCGCCCCGAACGAACTGCACGTGATCTACGAGGTTTGAGATTACACAGGCATGATTTGGGATAATGCACAGTTGTTCGCCCACATTTGGACGTTTGTTTTCAGGGAACCGCAAATGCCCATGTTCCTCGCTAAGCGCGAAGACGGTGGCGTCGGGCCGGTCGCGTACCATCCCGTACCCCTCAAGCCCGAACAAATCGGATGACAGCGATTTGCTGCCCGCATCCGTAATGGCCCGTGACGCGGTTGGGGTGCTGACGACCGTGGTAAAAACCGTCAAAGCGCAATCCCTTACGTCCGAGGCACCGCAGGCAACCAGCGAGCGGTCGTTGTAGATGTAACTACCGGCGCGATACTCTGTTAAGTTTTCATTCGCACGCACCTGAGGCATGTCTGGTGAGCCGCCCGACGACAGGACCGAAGGTGTCAGGCCCGCTGCGCTTGACGCGGAACCGCAACTCGTCAAAAAGTGCTGCGCCTCCCACCATGCGCCGGGTGCGGGATAGACCATGAAACCGGCAAATGTCAGCCCCGGCGCGTCTTCGGTTTTTCGCGCCAATGCCACTGCAAGCTCGATATCGCTTACTCCGCAACGGCTCAGACCACCGTCAATTTCGATCAGAACACCTAACGGCTTGGCCGCCGTTGAAAAGGCCGCGCTGAGCCCCTCGATAACTGTTGGGTTGTCTGCAACTGTCTGAACGTTGACGCGCGCGGCAAGTGCACGCAATCGGTCCAGTTTTTTCTGACCCAGAATGTTGAACGAGATCAGGATATCCTCGATCCCGGCATCCGCCATCACTTCGGCTTCGGAAATCTTCTGAGCAGTGATGCCCCTGGCACCCAACATCATCTGGGCCTGTGCAAATGCAGGGATTTTGTGTGTCTTGATATGAGGCCGAAAATGGACACCCATTGATCTGGCAAGCTCTGCGCCTCGTACAAGGTTGCGCTCGACAACATCCAGGTCGATTACAACCGATGGCGTGTCAATGTGGCTTCTCCATGGAATATTTGTCGCTTTGAAATTCGAAAGAGGCATCGCGCTGGATTTAACCCTCCTTGTTCTTCAGATACCCGAGGATCACATCCGTGATGTGCTGCTTTCGAACTGCGACCGAGTCCGGCCCACCCAATGGCTTGTCGAACACAACGCTGAGCGTGCTCATGTTGGACAGGTAGAAATAGCCGAGCGCGACAATCGAGATGTAAAGCTCGGTCGAGTCGACATCCCCGCGAAAATCACCTTGCTCTGCCCCTTGTTTCAAAAGCGTTGCAAGGCTTTCCCGCAACGGTTCAAAGGATTTCCGGACGTTCTCCGACTTCTTCAGATGCTGCGCTTTCATCAGGTTTTCGTTGTTGACCAACGTGATGAAATCCGGATTTTTTGCGAAGTAATCGAACGTATGTTCGATCAGCCTGACCACACCCTCTTCGGGTTCAAAATCGTCCAGATAAAGTTCTGCGTTTTCTTCGCTCAGCTCTTGATAAAGCTGCTCCAGGACCGAGCGGAACAGCTCATCCTTCGACTGGAAGTGATGGTAAATCAATCCCTTCGAGAACTTGGATTTTGCCGCGATCTTGTCCACGCGCGCGCCATCGAACCCCGCAGTGGCGAACTCTTTCCGGGCTGCTTTCAGAATGTCCCTGGACTTTTTTTCCGGGTCCCGTCTTGTCTGCCGGGCAGCTCGGTTTGCCATAATGTGCTCGCTTTTAGTTAAGTCTTTGCTCGTTTGCGGTGTCAAACACATGCATCGTCTCGGTGTCCAGATGAACGTATAACTTGTCTGGGGCGTGTGCATGAAACCGGTTCTTGGTCTGAACTATAAACGGGGCTCCGGCAACGTCCAAAAGCAAATTGGTTTCGCAGCCTGTCTGCTCGATCAGTTCGATCGAGGCCCGCACGCCTTGCGACCCGTTTCGCTCGGCTGACGAGGTGACGCACAGATGTTGAGGGCGGATGCCTATCGTGACCGGCATATTCCGTTCTACCCGGGCATTTTGCGGCATTCGAAAAGACACACCCCCAAAACGAACCAAGGGCGTCTGATCTTCGCCGATTTCGACGACGCCGTCGAAAAAGTTCATTGTTGGTGCGCCGATAAAGCCCGCCACAAATTTTGTCATGGGCTTGTCAAAAAGCTCTAGCGGTGTGCCGACCTGCTCGATACGGCCCGCGTTCAGGACAACGATGCGGTCTGCAAGGGTCATCGCCTCGATCTGGTCGTGGGTGACATAGATCGACGTTGCGCCAAGCGCCTGATGCAGCTGCTTGATCTCGGCCCGCATATGCGTACGAAGCTTGGCATCCAAGTTGGACAGCGGTTCGTCAAACAGAAACGCCTTGGGATGGCGGACAATGGCGCGGCCCATCGCAACACGCTGTCTTTGTCCCCCGGACAGATTCTTGGGAAGACGCTCAAGATAGTCCTCAAGATGCAGGACTTTTGCAGCCTCACCGACTTCTTTTTCGATCACGGATTTAGGCTCGCCACGCAGGGAAAGCGAGAAGCCCATGTTTTCGGCAACCGACATGTGCGGATAAAGTGCGTAGCTTTGGAACACCATCGCCAGGTCGCGTTTTTGTGGGCTGACCTTGTTCATTCGAGAGCCGTCAATGTAAAGATCGCCGTCAGAGATGTTTTCCAACCCGGCAATCATACGCAGCAGCGTCGATTTTCCGCAGCCGGACGGGCCGACCAGCACAATGAATTCCCGGTCTTGTATCTCAAGGTCAATCCCATGCAGAACCTGCACATTGCCATAGGACTTGGTAAGGTTGTTGATCGAAATGGACGACATTATTTTACTCCTCCCAAAGACAAACCCCGGATCAGGTAGCTTTGGATCGAGGCAAACACGATTGCGACCGGAACTGTCGCAATAAGCGTTGCAGCCATGATGATATTCCACTCGGTTTCGTAAAGTGTGCCGGTCAGGAAGGCGATCTTGACCGGTGCGGTCTGAAGTGATCCCTCACGCAGGATCGTCAGGGAAATAGCATATTCATTCCAGCTGTTTACGAAGGTGAACAGTGATGTAACGGCAATGCCCGGCAGACAAAGCGGAAGGAAGACACGCCAGAACGATTTCAGGCGGCTTGCGCCATCCATCCAGGCGGCTTCCTCAAGCTCTTTGGGGATCGTGTCAAAATAGCTTTGAAGCATCCAGACCGCGAAGGCCATGTAGAACGCGGAATGCGCAAACACCAAGGCATTGAGGTCATTGATCATGCCCAGATACGCAAACAGGCGGAACAGACCTATGATCAAGACGATCGGAGAGATCATCTGTGTCACCAGCAAATAGGTCCGAAAGGCGCTTTGGCCGGGTATTCTCAATCGTGACAGGGCATAGGCCGCCGGAAGCGCAACCAGCAGCGATACCAGCGTCGCGCCAATGCTGATATACAGCGAATTCCCGATTGCCCGGCCAAACCCGCGGTCGACAAACAGTTCGACAAAATTCCCGAAGTAAAGCGTATCGGGCAGCCACTTCGTCTCGAACTGGAAGATTTCATCTTTCTGCTTCAAGGCGGTGGACAGCATGGTGGCATATGGGAACAGCACAACAATCAGCAGCGGCGACAGGCCCAGCCAGCAGAGAACCGAGTGCACGACTTTTCTGGGCATCAATTCCGCTCCGCCAGTTGCCGCGTCATGAAAAGGTACAGCACCGAGAACCCAAGCAGGACGAGGAACATCATTACGGATGCAGCGGCAGCGATATCCAGTTTGCCGAAAGCAAATGCCTGCTTGTAGACATAGGTGATCAGAATGTCGGTTCCGTTGGCTGGCCCGCCATTGGTCATGATCCAGATAATGGGAAACGAATTGAAGACATAGATCACGTTCAGCACAATCGCGATCTGCAAAAAGGGTTTCAGCATCGGAATCGTGATGCGTGTCAGGCTCTGCCACTTGGTTGCCCCATCCATCGCAGCAGCTTCGTAGAGGGTGACCGGGATTGAGGTCAGGCCGCCAAGGATGATCGTGACGGTGAAGGGGATGGAAACAAGAATTCCGACCAGAATTTCGATGGTGAAGGCACTGGTGGCCGTTGCCAGCCAGGGGTGGTTGTTGAACGGCAATCCAAGCTGCGTCAGCGCAAGGTTGAGCGTGCCGAAATCACCATTCACAACGAACCGCCAGACCAGCGCGGTCATGGCAAGCGACACGGCCCATGGCAACAAGACGATTGTACGCGCGATGGACCGGCCGTGAAAATCCTCGTTCAGGATGATGGCGACCGGAATGGCGATCAGCACTGTGCCGCCCACCACGGAAACCGTCCAAATGATCGTCTGATAGGTGGATTGGATGAAAATCGGGTCTTCGAAGACTTTGAAGAAGTTGCCCAACCCCTCAAAACCCTGGATTTTCCCGAAACGATTCACATCGCTGACCGCCATCCGAACGACTTCGAAAATCGGGTAGCCGATAATCACGAAAGACAGAAGAATGCTGGGAAGAATGAACGCCAGATTGGAAAACCCTTGTCCTGGCCGAGGCCGGGTGGCCTTCGTTGTAGCCGGGGTTGGCTTGGAACTTGTCATTGCACTCATCATTATCCCAACGTCGGTAGATGTTAATGTCACCCGGCGCGTTTGGTGAAATCCGCGCCGGGTGGCATAGTGCTTGGCCAAACGATAAGACGCTTACTCGTCGAGCAGAGCAT
The DNA here is from genome assembly GCF_028066395.1 of Ruegeria sp. GTDB lineage: Bacteria > Pseudomonadota > Alphaproteobacteria > Rhodobacterales > Rhodobacteraceae > Ruegeria. Next base: position 93,173 of record NZ_JALCBM010000005.1, on the reverse strand, counting down.
TCATTTTTTCAGCCGCTGCGGTCAGGGCGACAGCCGGATCTTCTTCGCCGGAATAGGACTTGGCCAAAGCAGATTTCAGACTTTCAGCCATTTCTTCCCATTGGGGCACCAGTGGTGCGAACTTGGCAACCGGTGACATGTCCAGAAATACCGCCATGTTCGGGTCTTCGGTAAAATACGGTTCGTTCGACATCGAGTTCAGAACCGGAACGAACCCCTCGTTCTTGCCGAAAGCCAGACGGTTTTCATCATTGAAGAAGAACTCCAGAACCTCCATCGCTGACTCCTTCACGTCCGAGTCGGCGAGGATCGAAATGGTATCCGTCACGCCGTAGGTTGCGCGGTCAGTCGTGATCGGGATTTCAGCGATGCCGTAGTCCAGATCAGGTGCTTCGTCTGCAAGCTGAGCGTTCAGCCACGGGCCAGACAGAACAATGCCAAGCTTGCCTGCGGTGAACAGGTTCTGCAGGTCCTCGCGGTTGGAACTCAGAACGCCCGGTTGGGTAACGCCCGCCTTGATGAGGTCGATATAGTTCTGTGTCGCAGCCACGGCGGCGTCGGATGCAAACCCGCTGCGACCATCGTCATCCATGATGTCGCCCCCATGCGTCCACAACGAATAGAACCAGTATCCTTCAGTGTCGAGGCCCGAGCCCTGCACCCCGATCCCATAGATTTCGTCACTCAGCGCCGAGATTTTTTCAGCCGCAGCAAGTGTTTCTTCCCATGTGGTCGGCACCTCTACACCTGCCTGCGCCAAAAGGTCTTTGTTGTAGAACATGCCACGGGCAGACGCGGCAATCGGCAGGCCCCACGTCTGACCATCAACCTTCTGCAGGTCGAGAAAGGTTGGAACGAAAGTCTCGGCAAACCCGTCTGACATCAGATCATCGATCGGAGCCAAAGCACCATCAACGGCAAAGCCAGCCATCCATCGCGTTGCCATATGCGAGATGTCAGGCGCCGTCCCGGCGGAGATATCCGTAATAAGCTGCTGCTGCATTTCCGGCCAGGGCAGGTGTTCGACAACAACCTCGATATCGTCCTGGCTTGCGTTGAACTGAGCAGCCAGATCCTTGAAAAAAGGGCCGGTCTTGGTGCTGTATTCGGCAAATCGGACACGAACCGTATCCTTTGCCAAGGCAATCTGCGGCGCAGTTATTGCGAATGCAGCCGTGCTGGCAATTACGATTGCTGCAGCGCGCGATCTTGATGACATTTTCTTATGCATTGATCTCTCCCGTGTTGTCTTTGGTTCTCAGAGTAGCCTTTCCTGTGAATGCGCCGAGTCATGGACCAAGCGAGATGTGATGTCAATATTGACTGACTGGTCAGTACTGTGATAGATGCATTCGGAAGAGCAGAAAGTTGGGTTAATTTTCAAAAATCAGGCAAGAAACCACCCGAATCAAAGGCTTGGGAATGGATACGATCAAAGACGTTTGGATTAAGGGCGGAAAGGTTTTCGGCTCGAATGGTTCGCTCGCGCCTGATGGCGCAGTAGCGGATGTTCTTGTGAAAGACGGCAAGATCGCCGACGCAGGCAAAACCCCTCCCACGCCTGAAATACGGCAGATAGATGCGACCGGCAGCGTGGTAATCCCGGCCCTTACCGACATTCACGCACACATTTATTGGGGGGCCACGGCGCTTGGTGTGAAACCCGAACGGGCGGCAAGCCGGTCTGGCACGGCAACATTCGTGGATGCGGGCTCGGCCGGGGCGGCGAATATCCTGGGGTTTCAAGAATTCATTCACCGCCCAAGCCCATTCAACACGTTTGCGTTTTTGAACATCTCGTTTCCGGGTATCTACGGGTTTTCACCACGCGTCATGATCGGAGAAGCCGAGAACCCGAAATTGCTGGATGCGGAAACCTGTGCTGACGCAGCGCGTGAATTTTCGGATCTTGTTGTGGGCATCAAGGTGCGGGCAGGTCGGATAGCAGCCGGGGACAATGGGGATGGGGCACTCAGACGTGGTCTGAATGCCGCCGAACGCGCCGGCCTGCCCTTGATGTGTCACGTCGATCTGGAGCCGCCGCGCATCGTCGATATTCTCGACTCCCTGCGCCCCGGAGATATTCTTACGCATTGTTGTCGGCCCGAGCCGAACGCACCGATTGATGACGGCCAGATCAGGGATGCGGCCTGGAAGGCAAAAGAGCGGGGAGTCCTGTTCGATATCGGGCACGGCATGGGCAGTTTCAGTTTTCAGACCTGCCGTACCATGGTTGACGCCGGTTTTGTGCCCGACCTGATCAGCTCTGACATTCATTGCATGTCGATCAACGGGCCCGCCTATGATGTGCTAACCACGATGAACAAACTGCTGGCGCTTGGCGTCAGTTTCGATGCCGCGCTGGCGGCGACCACATCCCGCCCGGCCGGGATCATAGGTCATCCCGAATTGGGGCGGATTGAAGTCGGGCAAACCGCCAATATCGCGGTGTTGAAAGCCGACGGCGGGGCATTTCCGCTTTTTGATGTCTCGGGGGAACACATCGATTTTGAAGGCGCATTTAGCTGCCAGCACCTTATTGCCCGGGGGGCACTGGTGCCCCCTGCGGATATGCAAAACTGATGCCAGGCCAACTCTGATGCACTGTAAAACCTACCGAAACTTCATTGATGGCAACTGGCGCGATGCGCTTTCTGGGGATCAGTTCGAAACGCTGAACCCGGCGGACGACACGGTTGTCGGCCATGTGGCAAAAAGCGGTCGCATCGACGCGCAAGAAGCGATCAGGGCCGCGCGCAAGGGCCACGAAGCTTTGCAGCGCATGACGGTCTGGGAACGCTCGGCCCTGTGCGACGCCGTCGCCGATGAGGTGCAGAAACGCCGCGGTGATCTGGCCGATATCCTTGCCCGCGAGCAAGGCAAACCACTTTTGACCGAGGCATATGGCGAAGTTGACGCCGCTATCACAGGTTTTCGCGAGGCAGGCGAATTGGTCAAATGGATGGAGGGCGAATACATCCCAGTCGAAACGCCCGGTGTTCGTGCGATAAGCTTCCGCAAAGCACGGGGCGTATATGCCGTGATCACGCCCTGGAATTTCCCGGTCAATATCCCTGTAGAATACCTCGCGCCCTGTCTGGCGGCAGGCAATGGCGTTGTCTGGGTGCCCGCACCCACAACGTCAGCCTGCGCCGGGGTGCTGATGGAATGCATCGCCGCTGCAGGTCTGCCAGACGGTGCCATCAATCTGGTTCACGGGCCGGGTGATGTGGTGGGGGACGAAGCCGTTTCAAACCTGGGCACAGACGGCATCGGGTTTACCGGCAGCCCGCTCACGGGCGGCAAAATTGCCAAGCGCGGCGCAGGCAAGCCGATGCTGCTGGAGCTTGGCGGCAACGGTCCGGTGATCGTTTTGGACGACGCGGATCTGGACAAGGCGGCAGACGCGGCGGCCTTTGGCTGTTTCTTCAATGCCGGACAGGTTTGCGCCGCGTCCGGGCGCATTCTGACGACGCGCTCCATCCATCAGGCATTGGCCGAGAAGCTGACCGAACGCGCCCGGGCCATCACGGTTGGCAATCCCATCAAAGACAGCGTCACGATGGGGCCGCTCAACAACCCTTCGGTGATCGCAAAGATCGAAGAACATGTCGCCGATGGCGTGCGACTGGGCGGAGAGGTTTTGACAGGCGGCAGCCGCATCAAGGACCTCGGCTCGGACCAGTTCTTTGCGCCGACCGTCATTGACAACGTGCCGGGCGAAGCTTTGCTGAACACAGCCGAAACCTTCGGTCCCGTCGCCCCCATCATCGTTTGCGAAGACGATGATGACCTGATCCGCGTTGCCAACTCTGCGGGTCACGGGCTGGCCGCTGGCGTGTTTACGCAAGATCTGTCCCGGGCCTTCCGGTTCGGGGAAGAGATCGCCGCCGGACTTGTCAATATCAACAACCCAAGCTGCTACTGGGAACTTCACCTGCCATTCGGCGGCGCCCCGGGAAAATCAAGCGGCATCGGTCGTCTGGGCGGAAAGCACACGCTGCGCGCTGTGACCGAAGCCAAAACAATCACTTTCAACATTCAATAGGGAAAAGGGTCAGGGTCATGTCAAAGATCGAAGAACGTCTTGCCGAGATGGGAATTGAACTCCCTCGTCCGCCTCTTCCAGTCGCGAACTATACCTGCGGCACCGAAGTCGGTGAAATCGTCTATGTCTCGGGTACGGTCGGGACGAAGGTGGATGACAATGGTGAGGACTACAATCCATATCCCGGGCAGGCTGGAGACATCCCTTTTGAAGATGCCTACGCCTCGGCCCGTCTTACCGCAATCAACCACCTTTCGATGATCAAGCATGTCATCGGGGATCTCGACCGTATGGTTCGGATCGTGAAAATGGTGGGCTATATAAATGCCAAACCCGGTTTCAAAGACGCACCGCAGATCATGAACGGGGCCTCCGACTTCTGGGTCGAACTTCTTGGCGAAGAACGCGGCAGACATGCCCGTGCGGCCCTGTATCAGGACCAGCTTACCATTGACGCCCCCATTGAAATCGAAATGACCATTCAAGTTAAGCCAAGGGACGACCATGAAACTCCTGAGCTTTGAGCATGAGGGCCGCCCGACATGGGGTGTTCGGTCCGGTGACGCCATCGCCAATGTTGGGGCCGTTCTTGGCAGTCGCTTTGCAACGCTGAAAGACCTTCTCGGCACCACGGAATTCATCAAGGTCGCGCAGGCGGCCCTTTTGGAAGCGCCCGTTGTCGCCTTGCCTGATATCCGCCTGCTGCCGCCCATTCCAAATCCGGACAAGATCATTTGCGTCGGTCTGAACTACGAAGACCACCGGGTCGAAACCCAGCACCTTCCGACAATACATCCAACGCTTTTCAGCCGTTTTGCCGCGTCGCAATGTGCGCATGGCGACGCCATGATCGTTCCGAAAACATCCGATCAACTCGACTTTGAAGCCGAGCTTGTGGCGGTGATCGGGCAAGACTGCTTTGAAGTCCCCGAGGAGGATGCCCTGTCAAAAGTGGCCGGATACAGTTGCTACAACGACGGCTCGGTACGCGACTGGCAGACCCACACAACACAGTTTCTGCCGGGAAAGAACTTTCCGGCGACGGGGGCTTTTGGCCCATACCTTGTCACCGCCGACGAAATCGGCGACCCGCAGAATTTGGCAATCACCTGTCGGCTGAACGGAACCACAGTCCAGTCTGCCCGCACAGACCAGATGGTCCATAGTGTCGCAAGGCAAATTGCCTATATCACTCAATTCACATCCCTGACAGCAGGTGATCTGATCGTGACCGGCACGCCTGGCGGTGTTGGTTTCACCCGGACACCTCCGCTGTATTTAAAAGATGGTGATCTGGTCGAAGTAGAAATTGAAAAGGTTGGACTTCTCAGGAATCCTGTAAAAGCTTCAAGATAGATCGACAGAACCCGGAAAGTTGACCACCGAATGCGGCAGAAAACAGTGAATGAGACCCACATTCTGGAAGGTCGCTACGACTACATCATCGTAGGTGCCGGTACCGCAGGTTGCGTGCTTGCAAACCGCCTGAGCGAAAACCCGAAGCTCCGCATCCTTCTGTTGGAGGCCGGGGGGTCCGACAGTTATCATTGGGTCAAAATTCCAATCGGGTATTTGTATTGTATCGGCAACCCACGCACCGACTGGATGATGAAGACCGCCAATGAACCGGGCCTGAATGGCCGTTCGCTTGTCTATCCAAGGGGTAAGGTTTTGGGCGGCTGCACCAGCGTGAATGGCATGATTTACATGCGCGGGCAGGCTGTGGATTACGACCATTGGGCGCAGCTGGGCAACACAGGTTGGAGTTGGGAAGACGTCCTGCCCTATTTTATCAAATCAGAGGATCATCACTCGGGCGCATCGGAAATGCACGGTGGGGATGGCGAATGGAAAGTCTCCCGGCAAAGGCTGGACTGGGACATCCTGAATGCTGTTCAGCAGGGAGCCAAGGAATTTGGAATTATGCCGCGCGCGGATTTCAACGACGGCAACAATGAAGGGTCGGGATTTTTTGAGGTAAATCAACGCAATGGCGTCCGCTGGAGCACCGCCACCGGTTTCCTGCGACCGGCGCTCAAACGCGACAACCTGCGGGTTCTGAAACACGCACATACAGATTGCCTGCTACTTGACGGAAAAACCGTGAAGGGTGTGCAGTTCACCCGCAAGGGTCAGACCTTTCACGCCCTCGCCGATGCCGAAGTGCTGTTGGCGGCTGGGGCAATCAACTCACCGAAAATACTGGAGTTATCGGGTATCGGGAATGGAACCATCCTCTCTGATCTTGGAATCGAAACCCAACACGAAAGTCCCGGGGTCGGAGAAAACCTGCAAGATCACCTGCAGATAAGAACCGTCTTCAAGGTCAGAAACGCCAAAACACTGAATACGCTGGCGAACAGCCTGGTCGGAAAGACCCTTATTGGGTTGCAATATGCATTTACCCAATCCGGCCCGATGTCGATGGCGCCAAGCCAGTTCGGAATGTTCACCAAATCCAATCCGGCCATGGAAACACCTGATCTGGAATACCATGTGCAGCCGCTCTCAACCGACAAACTGGGGGACCCGCTGCACCCGTTCCCCGCCATAACAATGTCGGTTTGCAATCTGCGGCCCGAGAGTGTGGGCAACTGCCATATCCAGTCTACAAAGGTTGGTCAGCAACCCAAGATCCAGCTCAACTATCTTTCGGCCGACCGCGACAGGCAGATTGCCGTGGAATCCGTGCGCCAAGTACGCAAGATCATGACAGCAAAAGCCCTTGCACAATACAAGCCAGAGGAGATCCTGCCCGGCCCCGCTGTCCACTCGGATGAGGAGCTTCTTGAAAGTATTGGGGACATTGCAACGACAATCTTTCACCCGGTCGGGACATGCAGGATGGGGATGGATGACGCCGCTGTCGTTGATACGGAATTGAAGGTTCGGGGGTTGAATGGTGTTCGTGTGGTTGACGCCTCGATTATGCCCAAGATCGTGTCAGGCAACACAGCATCCCCTGTTGTGATGATCGCCGAAAAAGCGGCGGACATGGTGCG
>NZ_JALCBM010000005.1:76197-86023 GCF_028066395.1 Ruegeria sp. | reverse complement strand
TACCATTTTGCAAGTTTCTCGAAAACCTGCGGGTCTTTCTCCAAACGCATGCGCCAGCTGACGGCGTCGGTTCGGACCGATCCCGGCAGGACTGCGTTACAGCGAATGCCAAAAGCGCCGTATTCGCTGGCAACGGATTGCGTCAGGTTGAGAACGGCAGCCTTGGCCGCGCTATAGGCCGGGCTTCCGAAATAGCGCACGCCGTTGACCGACGCGATATTGACGATTGCACCGGCGCGCCTTGCCTTCATCGCCGGCAGCACCGCCCGTATGCAATTGTAAGGCCCGTTCAGGTTCACGTCGATCTCACGATTCCAAAGCTCGGCGGCGATCTCATCCAGGCTTCCGGCAAAACTATACGCGGCGTTGTTCACCAGCACATCCACTTCACCAAGGGCTTTCTCGGTTTCGGCGATCGCCGATTCGACCTGCGCCAGATCGGTAATGTCCGCCTCGACAAAGCATGCGCGCCCACCTGCGGCCTCGATATCCTTGGCTTTCGCCGCGCCGGTCTGCGCGTTGATTTCCAGAACCGCAACTGCGGCCCCTTCGGAGGCGAGTTTCTCTGCAATTGCCGCGCCAATCCCATGCCCTGCACCTGTGACCAGAGCGACCTTGTTTGCATACCTCATGTGACCCTCACCTCTCAGGTCAGGGCGGCGCGAATCCAGTCGAGGGATTGCAGCCGCATGTGACCATAGTTGTAGAATGAAATTGATTTGGCGCCCTGCCCTTTCAGCATTTGAACGGCGGCGCGCACCTGGGACGCATCCGTCAGATTCGGATAGGAAGGACGAAGGATGTAGCCCAGATTGTCCGACCCCCTGACCAGTTCCCGGGTTTTGACGATGTCGTCTGTCATCGCGGAAACGCCGTTCTGGTAGCTGGGAATTTCCAACGCATCCGCCACCCGGGACAGCGCGGCCAGATCGGAGCCTTCAGTCAGGCACAATGCGTTTGGCGATTGCGTCGTTGGGATAATCGACAACCGCACATCCCGCGGCATTTCGGACCGAATGCGTCGAACAAGAGACGTGACCTGCTCTGCCCGCCAAGTATGAAATGCACGCCATTCCGGATCGGCCAAAGGGTCGAACCCGGGTTCGGTGCCATCGGCAAAGAACCTTTCCAGAGCGTCGGCAGCCATCGTTTTCAACGCGTCGAACCCGATCCCGCAGGACGTGGCCCCCAGCTTGCAGGCATCACAGAAACACAAACCCAGCAACGTCTCCGTCGAAGCGGTCAGCTCGATCAACTCAAATTCATGGTGGTGACCATGTCGGAACGCCTGCCATCCCGGTGTTTCAACCGAAACCTCGGCCACGGGCTGATTGCGCGCAATGTCACAGCACAGCGCAGTCAGGAAGTTCCGGACATCCGGCTGCGACGCGCAAAGCGAGTTGAACAGCGGGTCGCCAAACACCGTGCGCGCGGTCAGGTCCGGATGTTGCTGCCCCAGCGGAGTGTTGTGTAGCCCGACAGTCCAGGCGATACGCTCAAGATCGGGTGCTGTTTTCGCGAGAACCGAAAGGGGATCAAAGTCCTTGATCAGGTCAGCGACCCGAGGCTTTATCCGACCATAAAGACTGGGGTCCGGGTGGAAATATACGGTCCCGTCCTGCGGAAAATACACTTTCCCGGATGACCCGTGCGGGCGCAAAAACTTACCGGCGTGGTACGAGGTCGCAAGGTGGATCGCCGATATGCCCGCATCACCCAAACGCGCAACGAGTGCTGACGCACCCGCATCCTTCAGATCCCACGGATAAAGATAGATCCCTGCGCGCATGCCTAACCTCCCGACGTTGGCCATACGTGACCGCCCACCACCATTTCGGAACAGGACAAATACCGATCTACGCTGCGTCGCACGCCGATAGCATCCACAAACTCTGTCGCGTCTTCGCGAATATCGAGAATTGCAACATCCGCGCGGGCACACGGTGCAAGCGTCCCCAGATCAGGACGTCGCAGAATGGCCGCAGGGGTTGCCGTTGCCGCGCGGATCACGTCCGGCAGTTCCATACCCATGGACCAGAATTTGTTCATCACCGACAACACATCAAAGGCCGGGCCGTTTTCGCACAGCACATGGACATCGCTGCTGATGATGTCCGGCGGAAAACCATGATCCAAGGCCGCTTCGCCCGCTTCAAACCCGAACCCGCCATAGCCATGACCCACATCGAACAGCACCCCCCTTTCGCGCGCCTTCCAGTATTCGGCTTTGACCGCACCCTGACTATCAACGGCTGAGTTTGGGAACGGGCGCAGAAAATGCGTCAGGATATCGCCGGGACGAAGCAAATCCAGTATTTGCCGACCCCCCGGAGGCGGAAAGTCGATATGCGACATCACCGGCAATCCCAGTTGATCGGCGATGTCCAATGCCACCTCAAGCGGCGCGATCCCCTGATCGCCACCGGCCTTCTGGCCGACCCGGACTTTCACGCCGCGTACAAAATCCGGAAACTGTTTGGCCACGCGAACGCATTCGCGCGCATCAAGCAATCTGATGTCGGCACATTCACCGATCATGACGCTTTCCGAGAACCCGAAAATACCGGCGAAAGATACGTTGATGTAGGCCAGAATGGTCAAATCCGTCTGCTGCGCGATATGGGCGTGAAAGCCTGCCATCGTGCCCGCCCCAGCGCTGCCGGTATCCAGAAATGTGGTGGTGCCACTTCTTCGCGCAACGGGCTCGGGTTTCACGCTCAGGGACGTGCCGCCCCACCACACATGGCTGTGAAAATCGATCAGACCCGGAACCACAATTCCTTGATCCGCATTCAGGACGGGCACAGCCGCACTGGTGCTCAGGCTGGGTCCGAACCCTGTTACCTTTCCGTTTTGCAACAGGATTTCCGCCGGCCCGTCCCAATCCTGAGACGGGTCGATGACCCGGGACGCACGGATGAGCAGCTCTTTCGTCAAATTCCTGTCTTTCCTGGGAAAACCATCTTGGCAGAGCTTACTTTGGCGCGCCGCAGCCCACCAATGTCCTGCGTTCATCCGCCTATCGAACTGCCGCATGGCGGATTGGAAATGACAGGCGATGTTCGACAGAATGAACGGAACAAAGACGGGATTTTGGAAGTAAGGGCCAATCAATGAAGAATGTTCTTGTGACCGGGGGAAGCGGCAAGGCTGGGCGGGCTGTATGCCGCGATCTTGTCGAGCATGGGTATAACGTGCTGAACGTTGATCGCGCTTCGTCCACTGATCCGGTTTGCCCGTTCCTGAAAGTCGATCTGTGCGACTTTGGTCAGACCATGGCGATGATGAACCGCGGTGGCGGCGCGGATTCACCTTTTCGCCCGTTTGGAACCCCTGACGCCATCGTCCATTTCGCGGCCATCCCGGCACCGGAACTGGCGACGGATGATCAGATTTTCCACACCAATATCCTGAGCACATACAACGTCTTCGAAGCCGCCGTTCGTACCGGCATCCGCCGCATTGTCTGGGCGTCCAGCGAAACGACACTGGGGTTGCCGTTCTCGCCCGACAACCCGCCCGCATATGCGCCGGTGGACGAAGATCATCCGATGCGCCCCGAAAGTTCATATTCGCTTTCCAAGGATCTGGGCGAAGAAATGGCCCGGCAATATTGCCGCTGGAACCCCGATCTGACGATGATCGGCCTGCGCCTTTCCAATGTGATGGAACCGGATGGCTATGCGCAGTTTGAAGGGTGGCAGGATGACACGGCACTGCGGCAATGGAACATGTGGGGTTATATCGACGCCCGCGATGCTGCGCAGGCAACGCGCAAGGCGCTGAATGCTGATCTTGTGGGTGCGGACTGTTTCGTGATCGCCAACAGCGACACGACCATGAAACGCAATAGCGCGGATCTTATGGCGGATGTGTTTCCGGATGTGGAACTTCGCACGCCGGTTGATGGCCGTGAAACGCTTCTGTCCATTGCAAAAGCCCGTCGCATATTGGGGTTTGACCCCAAGTATAACTGGTTGGGGTAAGGCCCATTTCACTGGAAAAACCCACCCTGACGTTGTAAAAGTACATATCCGGGGTATTTCTGAACTTTTGGTACACGAGGGAAGGTGACTTGGCCAGAATAGAACTAGATGGGATATGTAAATCCTACGGCGCTTTTCAGGTGCTCAATGACCTGTCGCTGGATATCGAAGAAGGCGAGTTCGTCGTCATTGTCGGCCCCTCGGGCTGCGGCAAATCCACCTTGCTGCGCATGGTTGCCGGTCTCGAAGACATCACGTCGGGCGAGTTGCGCATCGGTGGCAAACGGGCAAATGAATTGCCCGCGCAGAAACGCAACATCGCACTGGTCTTTCAATCCTACGCTCTGTTTCCCCATCTCAACGTGGCCGACAACATCCGGTTCGGCCCACAGGTGCGCGGTGAAGATCGCGCTCTGTCCGAGGAAAAGGTGCATCGCGCCGCAGATATCCTGAACTTGACGCCGTATCTTGATCGGATGCCATCCGAACTATCCGGGGGACAACGTCAACGGGTTGCGATGGGGCGCGCGATTGTGCGGGACCCGAACATGTTTTTGTTTGACGAACCCCTGTCCAACCTTGACGCCCATCTGCGTGTCGAAATGCGCACCGAGATCAAGGCCCTGCAGCGGCAGTTGAAGACAACCACGCTCTACGTGACCCATGATCAGATCGAAGCGATGACCATGTCCGACCGTATCGTGATCATGAACCACGGTAAAATTGAACAGGTGGGCGCCCCGCTTGACCTCTATGACCGCCCCGCCAACAAATTTGTCGCCGGTTTCCTGGGGTCGCCTTCTATGAATTTCATGGAGGCCCGGTACGAACCCGACGCTGACACGGCGAACGCCGTGCTTTCGGACGGACAGAAGATCACGGTTCCGCACGCTGATCTTCACTCGGGCGAAAAGATTATTGTCGGCATCAGGCCGGATGCCTGGCTGCTGCAAGATGCACCGACAAAGCTCACGCTCAGGGTCGATCAGTTTGAACCCACCGGGTCAGAGACCTTGATCTACGGATCATTGGCCGAGGCCGATGTCAAATGTGCCTTTCGCGAGCGTATCGATATCGGATCAGGTCAACCGCTTGAGGTTGGTGTCGATCCCGGAAAAGTACACATCTTTCGGCGCGACAGCGGGCTTCGCGTGTAAAAAAGGGCTGGCGCTGCCAGCCCTTTCCAAGATGGATATCGCGCAAGCGAAATCCGGAGGTTACCACAGGGTATAGCCGCCATCGAAAACGACCCCGGCACCCGTCATATAGCTGGATGCATCACTGGCCAGAAAGACCGCAAGCGCGCCAATCTCGTCGGGTTCGCCCGCACGCCCCATCGGAATGCCGCTGACCAGCTTCTCGATGACTTCGGGGCGCGTTCTGTTCCATTCACGGTTGGCGTCCGTCATGAACAGGCCCGGACATATCGCGTTGACGGTAACACCATGGGGCGCCCAATCGGCGGCGGCGGCCTTGGTGAACTGAAGAACGGCGGCCTTGGACGTTTCATAGGCCCGATCGCCAATACCCCTGTTCGACACGAAAGCATTCATCGATGATATCGAAATGATCCGCCCGCCCGTGCCGCGTTCGATCATGGCCGAGCCCAGGATTTTCGACCCCAGAAAACAGCTCGTCAGATTGGTATCAATCGTCTTCTGCCAACTCGTCAACGACTGATCGACAATAGAGTCCGCGTTCAGACGATTGCCGACATTGTTCACCAGAATATCAACGGGGCCAAAAGTGTCGCGAATATGCTCAAACCCGGCCTGACAGGCTTCGGGTTCGCTCATGTCCAAGGCGACCGTATCAACTTTGCGCCCACCGTGTGCGCGGATGTCTTTCGCTGTCTTCGCAAGCGACTCTTCCGTACGGCCAGTGATGATCACATCGGCACCGGCTTCGGCCATCGCAAGCGCCATGACCCGGCCAAGCCCCCGGCTGGCACCGGTCAAAACCGCCGTTTTGCCATCCAGCCTGAATTTCTCCATATACACCATTTAGGTATCTCTATCCGATTTAAAGGAAATGCGGGCTGGCCAGCATCCCGGCCCAGCCCGCCTTTGTTGTGATGATCAGAAACCGCGCAGCTGGTCGATCTTCGCCGCCGCATCAGTCAGAGCATCTTCTGGGGTCGCATCACCAAGATAGATCGTCTGCAATGCACTGCGGGTGATGTCGATGATCTCATCCCACCGCTCAACCGTTGGCTGGAACTTTGCATAGGCCAGACCGTCGGCAAATGCCTTGATGTCCAGATCTTCCTGATAGACCGGGTCATTGACCACGCTGGTCATCACCGGCAGCAGCCCATCGGCGAGGTTGAACGCCAGCCGGAAATCGTGCTGATAGATAAAGTCCAGGAATTTCTGCACTTCGGGTTTTGCGTCAGAGGTCCGGAACACCGCAACACTATCGGTAATCCCCATCGTAACCTTCTGCGCCTCGACCGGGAATGGCAGGACTGAATAGTTCAGATCCGGCGCTTCGGCCTTGATCTGGGGCACCAGCATCGGGAAGGTGAAGATCGTTCCGATCTTGCCGTTCTTGAACAGGTTGAACACATCCTCGCGGCTGTTTGCCGTCGGTGCGGGCTGTGTATGCCCCGCCGCCACAAGATCGGCATAGACCTGCGCTGCGGCAACGCCCTGCGGGGACGCGATTGCGCTGCGACCTTCCTCATCGAAGATCTCACCGCCAAACGACCACAGGGCATAATAGAAGTAAACGTCGACCTCGTCTTCTTTGCCCGGAAGGCCAAATCCAAAGATGTCGGATTGTTCCGAGATTTTGGCCGAGGTATCGCGCAACTCTTCCCAGGTTGCGGGCGGGGTCATACCTGCGGCCTCGTAGAGGTCATTGTTGACCATCATAGCCCGCGCAGAGGCGGCAATCGGCAGGCCCATCAACTCACCATCGATAACCGAAGGCCCCAGCAATGCCGGAATGAATTTGTCTTTCAGTTCCGGGGTGATCAGGTCATCCATCGGCTCGATCAGCCCCTGGGTCGCAAATTCCTTCAGCCAGATCGAGGCCAGAACGGACATATCCGGCGCGTTATTGCCCGAGATGTCGGTGGTCAGGGTTTGGAGATAGTTGCTCCAGGGGATGACTTCGATGATGACATCAATGTCGGGGTTCTCTGCCTCGAACGCAGCGGCGACCTGTTCAAATGATTTGCGCGTTTCAGCCGAGTACTCACCCAAGGTAAAGCGGATTTCTGCGGCTTGCGCGGACAGCGCAAACGTCGATGCCAAAAGCCCGGAGAAGACCGCACTTCCAATTTTTCGTATCATGATTTTCCCTCCATGTTGACGCGCTTGAACCTGAGCTTGATGGAACAGCATCAACCGCGCATTTTCTAACATAATTACATAAATCGCACAACAATCTATACCTTAAGTACAAAACTCGCGGAGGGCGGAATTACTGAGAATATTCAATATATTGTGGAGATTTTATTGGATTTCAGGGTATCGCAATGCAACATTTGCACTAAATAATTCGCAATTTGCATAACCTCCAGCCTAATTTATCCGGACGATCGACCCAATTAGTAACAAAGTTTCTTTTTTCTTGTAATTCTTACTGAATGGCGACAGCATTCCTGTCGACAACACAGGACAAACCGGCTGATGGCCCAGAAACGTAACACGGCAGTTCCCTATGGGTTGGTGCTCCCTGGCTTCCTGTTTTCAGCAGCCATCATCCTCTGGCCCTTGTTTCAACTGGGGTCGTTGTCTTTTGGCGATGTGAACCGCTTTGGTCAGGTGCTTGGATTTGGTGGTCTCAAGAACTATTCGGCGGTCTTTGTCGACCCCGAGCTTTATGCGTCCCTATGGCGAACGGTGATCTGGACCGTTTCAATTGTGGCCGGCACGTTCATCATCGCGATGCCCACCTCGATTATCCTGCATCGCGACTTTTACGGCCGCAACATCGCCCGCGTCATCATCATGTTGCCCTGGGCAATCTCGCTGGCGATGCTTGCGATCACCGCGCGTCTGGCCTTGAACGGGGAAAGCGGCATGCTGAACTCGGCGCTGATCTTTGCCGGGATCATTGATGAGAATGTCGCGTGGCTGGCATCCTATCGCACCGCGTTTCCCATGCAGATCATCGTTGGCATTCTGGCAACCATTCCCTTCACGACCACAATTTTCCTGGGCGGTCTGTCCTCAATCCCGCAGGACCTGTACGAGGCCGCCAAGATGGAAGGCGCGAATGGCTGGCAAAGGTTCCGGCGCATCACACTGCCAATGATGCGCCCCTTTGTGAATATTGCGGTCGTGCTGAATACAATCTACGTCTTCAATTCCTTCCCGATCATCTGGGTCACCACCCAAGGGGGGCCGGTCAACACCACCGATATTCTGGTGACCTATCTTTACAAAAGCGCGTTTCGGTTTGGCAAAGTGGGTGAGGCCGCGGTGCTGTCGCTGATCATGTTCGCGATCCTGCTGATTTTCAGCCTGATTTACGTCCGCCTCGCAATGAAGAACGAAAGGGGCGCGCAGTGAACAGCAAAATGAAAACGACAATTGTATCCTGGCTGGTTCTGGCACCCTTGCTGGCCTTCTGCCTGTTCCCTTTTGCCGTCATGTTCATGAGCGCGCTGAAACCGCAGACCGAGCTTTACGATCCTCGCTGGATTCCCAGCCGTCTGGCATGGGGCAATTTCATCGAGATGTGGCAGGCCACGAATTTCGGAGTTGCCCTTGGGAACTCTCTTTACATTTCAACGGTCTCCACGGCTCTGACTATTCTCTGTGCAATTCCGGCGGCCTATGCGCTCAGTCGGATGAGGTTTCACGGCAAGCAGGCGTTTCGCGGCTTTCTGCTGGTGTCGCAAATGCTGTCGCCCATTGTGCTGATCCTTGGGCTTTTCAGGCTTCTGGTTCTGGCCGGGGCTCTGGACAGCAAGCTTGCGGTGGCGATGATCAACACCGGGTTCAACATGGCTTTTGCGGTCTGGATGCTGGAAAGCTATTTCTCGACGATCCCGCGCGATCTTGAGGAAGCCGCCTGGATGGAGGGCGCCTCGTCCACGCTGTCGCTGCGGCGCGTATTTCTGCCCCTGGCCATCCCGGCCCTTGTGGTCACCGCGCTGTTCACGTTCGTAAACACCTGGAACGAATTTGTCATCGCCCTGACCAGCCTGCGGAGCGCGGAAAACTACACGTTGCCGATACAGATATTGTCACTGGTGTCCGGGCGATACTCGATTGAATGGCACTATGTCATGGCCGCGACCTTTGTTGCGACCCTGCCGGTTGCCATCGTGTTCGCTTGGCTGCAACGCTATCTCGTGACCGGCTTGACGTCCGGTGCGGTAAAATAAAGCTGACCTTTGGCGAATTGTTGATACAACATCGTGGTGAGCTATCGCAAAAAAAGGACACATGGATGAGGTCGCAAATCGACCAGGACGATGAAGAACAGCTGAGCATTCAAACCGCGCAACGCACCCCTGCCGTGCTGGATCTGATATCAGTGTTACGGCGGACAAATGGTGAGTTTGCTCCGCGTGAACAGCGTGTCGCCGACTTTGTCATGGAAAACCTTGAAGCGGTCAGTCAGATGGTGATTGCCGATCTGGCCGAGGCTTGCAACGTTAGCACGCCGACGGTTATCCGGTTCTGCCGGACACTCGGCTGCGACGGGTATCGTGACTTCAAGATCAAGCTGGCCCGCAATGTTGCGGTCAGCATGCAATATCTCGCACCCAGTCAGGAGTCCTCGGCACCTCGGGACAATTCACCGGTTGATCTGGTGGTCGGCGCGCTGAATTCTGCGCTCGAAAAGACGCGGGCGCAGCTTGACCCGGACGCATTTGA
>NZ_JALCBM010000005.1:71320-76097 GCF_028066395.1 Ruegeria sp. | reverse complement strand
CATCTGGTTCTGATTGACTCGCTTGCGACAGCGGTCGCACAGGCACAACCTGCTCTCACAAACGAAGCGCTTCGTCGCGTTCGTGCATCATTGACCGCATTTCACGGGCGCATTGGGCCGCAGCCACTGGGCGACTGATCGGGTTCAGGGCGACAGCTGGCCGCCGTTTACCTCGACAATCTGGCCGGTCACGTATCCGGCCAGCGACGGGCTGGCCAGAAACAGAAAGGTTCCGACACAGTCTTCGGGTGAACCGAGACGCTCCATCGGGATGGTCGTGCGCACGGCCTCCAGCGCCTCTGGTGTCGAAAAGGCGTCGTGAAACGGGGTTGTGATGACCCCGGGAGACACCGCATTCACCCTTACACCATACTGTGCTTCTTCCTTGGCCAGCGAGCGGGTCAGGCTGCTGACAGCCGCCTTGGAAGCCGCATAAACCCCGGAGCCGATCGCACCGCCATTGCGTGCGGCGATAGAGGTCAGGTTGATGATCGCGCCCTTTGATTGCCGCAAATGCGGCACCGCAGCCCGGCTGACGGCATAGACGGATGTGGCATTTACATCCATCACCTGATGAAACAGATCGGGTTCCTGTTGCGTGACCGGCATGCGCCGCACCATCGAACCCGCATTGTTGATCAGGACATCCAGCCCCCCTGCCTTATCGATGAAATCGCCCACCAACCGGGTACATGCGTCGATATCCGCAACATCCGCCTGCAGAACATGCGCTGTTCCGCCCGCTGCCCGCACATCCTTTGCTACCGTATCAGCCTGCGCGCGCTGAGCGTTGTAGTGAACGCCGACAACCGCACCCAGCGCACCGAATTTGCGCGCAACAGCCGCGCCGATCCCCGAGCTTGCGCCGGTGACAAGCACCGATTTTCCCTTGAATTCGTCGAACATCTGCACGCCTCTCTTTTGTCACATCCGGGTTGCCCCCGGTGATACTTGCGCGCGTCCCGGGTGGCGAATGCAGTGTCTGGATTTGAGAATGACAATTGTTCATAACGGTCGGGGCGCGTATGAATTCTGCAGGAGCTTCCGGAACAGGACATATGGAAAAACGCTGGCTCGAAGATTTTCTGGCGGTTGCCGCGATTGGTAACTTCACGCAGGCCGCGCAGGTGCGTGGCGGCACGCAGTCAGCGCTAAGCCGACGCATTCAGGCGCTTGAAGAGTGGCTGGGCGCTGAACTGTTCGACCGGAACACCAAACCCGTGAGCCTTTCCGACGCCGGAAAGCAGTTTCTTCCGGTCGCCGAAGAGGTCTGCCGCCAGCTACAGAGTATTCAGGAGCAATTGTCGTCACAAAGTGAAAACGCCAAACCGAAGGTGCATTTTGCCATTCCACATGGGCTTTCACTATGGTTTTTCCCCCAATGGCTTTCCAGCACGGTTCCGGGCGGGCGCGATCTGGATGTTCGGCTGGAATCGATGAATTTTCTGGATTGCATGCGCCATTTACGTGAATCCCGCTGCCACTTTGCCATGTCGCATGCGCATCCCGCGATTGCCGTTCCCCTGGCTGAACAATTGTTTGAAAGCGCTGTCGTCGGGCGCGACGCGCTGATCCCCGTGACGATGGCAGATGCGCATGGCGCACCGGTCGACCGACTGCCCGGCGAACCCGACGACCCGATCCCTTTGCTCGCTTATTCCGAGGAATCCGCGATAGGACAAGCGGTAAACAACCTTCTGAACGAACCGCCGACGCCCGTCTTTGTCACTCAGGTCTTTACGTCCCATCTGGCCGGGGTGCTGCGGTCCCTGACCCGGGAAGGGCGTGGCCTTGCCTGGGTGCCCGAAAGCATGGTTCAGGATGACATCAAACTGGGACGGCTTGCCTATGCCGGTGATGACCGCTGGCGCATTCCGACCGAGATTCGCCTGTATCGGGCCGTTGATCCACTTCCAAAACCCGCCGAAGAATTGTGGACATTCCTGAACGATGCGTGACCCGCATCGCTAAACGCCTGCTCAGAATTGGCATCCGGGCCGTCAGGGTCTTAGGCCTAATCTCATGCAGACCGGAACTTTCAAACACCCGCGCATTGCCGTTCTGGGGCTTATGCTCGAAAGCAATCGCTTTGCGCCTGTCGTTCACCGATCCGACTTTGAGGACCGTGTGTTGGTCTGGGGTGATGAGATGGAGGACGAGTTGCATGCGTCCCGGTCACGACTGCCCGCCGAACTACGTGCGTTTTGTGCAGCCTCTCGCATTGCTGGCGCAGACATCATTCCCGTTGGTTTTGGTCTGGTTGAGGCCGGTGGGCCGGTGCAGCATACATTCTTCTCAGACGCCGTGACCCGCATGTGCGACGGGCTCTCCAAGGTCGCGCCCGACGCCGTCTATATCTGCAACCACGGTGCGATGCGCACAACCGAAAGCAACGATCCCGATGGTGACATGTTTGCGGCCATCCGCCGTCAGGTGGGCCCAAATATCCCCATCATCGCCACCTTGGATCTGCATGCCAATGTCTCGTCACGAATGGTGCGCTCGGTAGACATGATCGTCGGCTACCGCACCAACCCGCATGTGGATATGTCTCAGCGCGGGGACGAGGCCGCCCATACCTTGCAGCGCATATTGTCGGGGGCCATCTCTCCGACCTCCGACCTCATCCGTCTGCCAATCGTCCCGCCAACGGTTACGCTTTTGACCGAATCCGGGCCATTTGCCGAACTGACACAGGCGGCAGAGTCGTTGCGGCCCGAGGCTCTGAACATCTCATTGTTTGGAGGCTTTGCCTATGCCGACACACCCAAAAACGGCCTGAGCATTCTTGTCACAACAGATGACGACACCGCCGAGGCCCGGCGTCTGGCCAATTGTCTGGCGTCGGCTGCATGGGGGGATCGTCAGCGTTATCGCCCGCAACTCACCAGTCTGGACGACGCCATCGCCAAAGCTGTGGATGCCGGAACCGATCCATCCTTACCCCCGGTTGCGCTGGCTGATGTCGCTGACAATCCCGGCGGCGGAGGCACCGGGGCCACCACCTGGATTATGTCCCAACTTGTCGCGGCCCATGCTGCTGGCGCCTATGTCGGCCTTATCAACGCCCCCGATGTGGCAAAGGCGGCCCATGACGCAGGTGAGGGGAAAACCTTTCACGCCAGTTTCACCGATCATGACGCGCCGGATTATTCGCGCCCCTTCTCGCACGCGGCAACCGTTGAAAAGCTGAGCGACGGCAACTGTATCGGGCGACGCGGCTTTTATGCCGACCGGCACATGCATCTGGGACCAACCGCATTGATTGACATAGCGGGTGTCAAAGTCGTGGTGATCTCGGTCCGCACGCAATGCGCCGATCCCGTTTTCTTCGAGATGTTGGGCATCGACCTGCGGCAGGTCAGATCGCTAACCGTAAAGTCCCGCGGGCATTTCCGGGCCGGGTTTGATGAGTTCTTCGGCCCGGACCAGATCGTGGAAGTCGATGCGCCGGGCCTGAGTTCACCCGTCCTGTCCCGGTTCGAATTCCGGGAAGTGCCGCGCCCCTGCATCCCGTTGGACCACGAGGCGGAATGGCAGCCCGTGGCAAATTTTGTCCGCTGACCCGGATCAGACCGCCACCAAACCCTCAAAGCACATTGAACGTGATGGTTTTGATCTCGGTAACCGCCTGCAACGTGTGCTTGCCACCCAGACGCCCGATGCCGCTGGATTTGCCCGGGGCCCCACCAAATGGAAGATGCAGCTCCCAGTAGCTGCTTGGGCTGTTGATATTGACGATACCGGCCTCAATCTCTTCGCCAAAGCGGAAGGCCCGCGAAAGGTCGCGCGTGAAGACACCTGCAGACAGCCCGTGACCGGCGGAATTAGCCACCCTGATCAGATCGTCGTCATCCTCGCAGACAATGATCGGCGCCACCGGACCAAAGGTTTCCGCATTGTTCAAAAGCGCCTCACCCGGGACATTGTCGATCACGGTCGGGGCGTAGAACAGATCCGAACCGAGGTCCCCGACCGCGCGGCCCCCGGTCAGGAGGTCGCCGCCCAGACGCACACCATCGGCGACATGTTCGTGAATCTTCGCGACCACGGCGGGGTTGTTCAGCGGCCCCATGGTGGTGTCGTCCTTCAGCGGATCGCCCAATTTGATCGCGCGCGCCCGTTCGGCCAGTTTCTCGGCCAGCTCCCGATGCACGGATCTTGTGGTCAGTATGCGCCCGGTCGCGGCACAGACCTGACCGGCATTGAAAAAGCTTCCCGAGGCGGCCGCATCCGCAGCTTTGTCAAGATCGGCATCGTCCAGAACAATCACCGGCCCATTGCCACCAAGCTCCAGCAACATGGGCTTGCCCGCACCCCGTTTCGCAATCGTCGCCCCGGTCAGCGGGCTGCCAGTGAAACCGATGCCATCTGTGCCGGGGTTTGCGACGATCTCATCCCCCACCACGTCACCGGGGCCGTGAACCAGATTGATTGCCCCATCCGGCAGACCGGCGGCTGCGATACATTCCATCAGCACGCCTGCGCAGGCCGAGGTCGTGGGGGCTGGCACCCAGACCACCCCGTTTCCCGCCGCCAGACAGGGGGCCAGATACTCGACCGGAATGTTTATGGGAAAGTTCCACGGGGTCACCACCGCATAGACACCGCGCGCCTTGCGGAAACTCAAAGCCCGCACACCGGGGGTTTCCACAGGGGTGTATGCGCCTTCCAGCCATTTGATCAACTCGGATGCTTCGCGGAAGCCCTTGATGGCTGCATCAACCTCGCCAAAAGCCTCGGTCCGCAGGGGTTTGCCCTGCTCGCGCGCGAGAAT
>NZ_JALCBM010000005.1:29862-71220 GCF_028066395.1 Ruegeria sp. | reverse complement strand
CGTCGCTGAATGCGTTTTCAAACTCGCCCTATTCGCCAAACGCATTGGCGGGTCGGAAACGACATCGGTAGAACCCTCAGTTGATTGCCAAGGTACAACCCATCAATCTCAGAGGACGGCATTTTATGACCAACGGACCTTATGTGCCCTTCGCGGGTCGATACGACAACATGACCTACAATTACTGCGGCAACAGCGGGTTGAAACTGCCGGCAATATCGCTGGGGCTTTGGCACAATTTCGGCTTTGACCGACCCCACGACCTTAAGCAAAGGCTTTGCCGAACAGCCTTTGATCTGGGCATTACGCATTTTGACCTGGCCAACAACTATGGCCCACCCCCCGGCAGTGCCGAGGAAGCCTTTGGCGAAATCCTTAAAACCGACTTTGCCGGGTATCGGGATGAACTGGTTATCTCATCCAAAGCCGGCTACGACATGTGGCCCGGACCCTACGGGGAATGGGGCAGCCGAAAATACGTCATCGCATCCTGTGATCAAAGCTTGAAGCGCATGGGGCTCGACTATGTCGACATCTTCTATTCCCATCGCTTTGACCCCAACACACCCCTGGAAGAGACAATGGGCGCGCTGGATCAGATCGTGCGGTCTGGCAAAGCGTTGTATGTCGGGATTTCGTCCTACAGCGCACAACGCACCCGAGAAGCCGCCGCGATCCTGAAGGACCTGGGCACGCCCTGCGTCATCCATCAGCCCAGCTATAACATGATCAACCGTTGGGTTGAGGCTGACGGGTTGAAGGAAACGCTCAAAGAACTGGGGATCGGCTCGATTGCCTTCACGCCTCTGGCTCAGGGGATGCTGACTGGCAAATATCTGAACGGCGTTCCTCAGGACAGCCGCGCGGCGGATGGCAAATCCCTGGACCCAGACCTTTTGACGAAGACCGTCATCGAAAACCTGCGCAATCTGGACGCCATCGCCAAACGCAGGGGGCAGACGCTGGCGCAAATGGCATTGGCATGGGTTCTCAGAGACGGGGGCATCACCACAGCGTTGATCGGTGCATCGAGACCGGAGCAAATCGTCGACTGCGTTGAAGCGCTGAAAAACACTGAGTTTACGTCAGACGAGCTGGCCGAGATCGATCAGTACTCTGTCAACGGTGACGTCAACCTGTGGACGGAGTCCTCGGATGCCTGACCTGAACGCACCGGCAAGTTTTGCAGTTCAGTTTTGACCTGTTCCAGACGCTCCTGACCAAAATTCACCGCTTTCTTTTCGCGGTTGGGCAATGAGTCAAATAACGGCCGCAGGTTTGAGATGATGTCGATCACGACCTGTGGTTCGTGGCTGGCGGCCTGACAGGCCGTACGATCTCTTATGGTCGAAATTTGTAATTTGAGTACGAAATGAGTTGAGGTTCTCTAGATTTACGCGAGAAATTCGTACTTAAAGAACACAAAATGATTGACCAAGAGGTGATTCTGACCTCTAAATCTAATTCAGTTTCATATTGGAGGGTGAAATGGCGCCAGTTTTCGCGGCCCGTCTCAGCCAGGGCATCAACAGAGCGACCGAGGCGATTGTTGCCATGCTTATGGTGGCGCTGGTGCTGGATGTCTGGATCGGCGTCATCGATCGCTATTGGTTCGGGTGGCAATTGCCGTGGCCGGAAACGCTTGCCCGTTATCTGATGATCTGGGCGGCCCTGCTTGCGGTGTCGTCAGGTATTGCCCGGCGCGAGCATATCGGACTGACCGCCTTGGTCACAGCGCTGCCGACCCGCGTAAGGCACAGCATTCTGATCGTTATCGACGTGCTGGCCATCGTCCTGTTTCTGTATGTGTTCTGGTTCGGTATCGGCTTTGCCCAAAGCGGATCAAATCGTCAGGCGCTGATCTTCGGCGTGAGCCTGGCTCCGTTTTTCTGGGCGATACCGGTCTCGGCCCTGCTGGCGGTGGTGCAACTGGTTCTGGCCATGCTGCGGGATCGCGGCACCCAGCTTGATCAAAGCGGGGCGCACTCATGATCGTCGCCGCCGTTTTTGTAGGCCTGATCCTCTTTGGCATGCCCATCGGCTTTGCAATAGGACTGGCCGGTGTGGTCGGGCTGGCTGGCATGGGCGGGATGAACTTTCTGGCCGTCGGCCCCAGCAAGATATTCAACGGGCTGAACATTTTCCCGTTTCTGGCCATGCCGTTTTTCATTCTTGCGGGTGAGATCATGAACGGCATCGGCATCACCGACCGGCTGGTCCGGTTGGCGCAGGTGCTGGTCGGGCGATTTCGCGGGGGGCTGGCCCATACCAACATGCTGGCCTCGGTGTTCTTTGCCGGGCTGACCGGATCGGCCACTGCCGATGCTGCCGCCTTTGGCCGAACATTGGTCCCGGCCATGGTGAAAGAAGGGTACAGGCGCGATTATGCCTGCGCCGTCACGGCAGCCGGGTCCATTATCGGGCCCACCATTCCGCCCTCGGGTCTGATGGTGGTTTACGGATCGCTCATGGGGGTATCCATCGGCGGCTTGTTTGCTGCAGGCATCCTGCCCGGGCTGGTGATCTGCATTGTCTGCATGGGCGTCATTGTCATCGGTGGCAAGCGCGAAAACCTGCCCAAGGCGGTGCGCGGCGCGACCCTGCGCGAGGTGTGGGATACGTTTCTATCGTCGATCACCGCCCTGTTGATGCCCATCATCATTCTGGGCGGCATCCTCGGAGGCGTCGTAACACCGACCGAGGCGGCCTCGATCGCCGTGGCCTATGCTTTGTTCATCGGGGTCTTCGTCTATCGCTCGCTCAGCTGGGGTGCATTTTACGGCATGCTGGTGCGCACGGCGCGCATCACCGGCGTGATCTTTGTCATCATCGCATTCGCGGGCATCCTCGGCTGGTGGATGAGCTTTGAGCGTATCCCACAGGCGATTGCCGGGGCCGTTTTGAGCATTTCCAGCAACCCATACGCGGTGATCGCGATTATCATCTGCATCCTGCTTGTTGTCGGCATGGTCATGGATATCACCGCCATCCTGATCATTCTTGCGCCGGTTCTGGTCCCGCTTACGGAACAGATCGGGCTGGAGCCGATCCACGCAGGCATCATCTTTGTGCTGGCACTGAACATCTCGCTCATGACGCCGCCGGTTGGGGCATGCCTGTTCGTTCTGTCCTCGGTCACCGGCGAAAAGCTGGAGCGGATATCGATCAAACTGGCCCCGTTTCTGATCGCTGAAATCGCCATTCTCTTTCTCTTTGCATTCTGGGAGGACGCAGCCCTTTTGCTGCCGCGTGCCTTCGGATTTGCCCAATAGACCCCGTCTTCAAATGAAAAACAGGAGGTAATCATGAAGACATTGACCAAAGGCCTTGCCGCCGGTGCGATAGCTGCGCTTGCGTCCACAGCCGCACTTGCCGAGGGTGGCGTTATCCGCTTCGGCCATGATAACAAAACGGACCCGTTCGAAAACCCGGCCCATGCCTGCACGGCGGTCTTTTCGAACATCGTCACCGCCGACACCAATGGCAGCGTCACGGTCGAAGTGTTCGGGTCGAACCAGCTTGGTTCCGCCGCCGAGCATGTGCAGCAACTACGTGACGGAGTGATACAGGCGACACTGACCTCGACCGGGGCGCTGGCCAGCTATTACCCGAACATCGACGTTTTGAACCTGCCCTTTGCCTTCGCCAATAACGCGTCCACCTACGAGGTCTTCGATGGCCCGTTCGGCGCGGCGCTGGCCGCCGATATCGAGGCAACCATGGGCGACGTGGTGGTTCTGGGCTTCCCCGATACGGGCGGGTTCTTTGCCGTCACCAATTCGCAGCGCCCCATTGCCGATCTGGCGGATTTCGACGGTATCCGCATCCGCACCATGACCCTGCCATCGCATCAGAAAATCGTTCAGGCCCTGGGCGCCGAAGCCTATCCGCTGAGCTGGGGCGAGGTGTATTCCGGCCTGCAGACCGGTGTGATCGACGGTCAGATGAACCCGGTTCCGATCATTTCCTTCGCGAATTTCTCGGAAGTGCAGCAATATATGACGCTGACCAATCACCTGTTCTCGCCCTACACCTTCATGGTGAACCGCGCCTTTTTTGAGGGTCTGAGCGAAAGCGAACAGGCCACCCTGCGCGTGGCGGCGGAAAACTGTGTCACGGCTAGCCGGGGTCTGTCGCGGATCATCGAAGCCTCGGACCGGGGTCTTGCCGGTCTGATGGACAAGATCGAAGTGACGGCCCTTTCGGATGAGCAGCGCGCCGCCATGGCCGCCGCAACACAGCCCGCGTTCGAGGCACATGTTGCCGAGAATCTGGATGCCAAGGCGTCTGAACTTCTGAGCCTGTTCAAAGCGCAGGTCGAGGCCGCAAACACCGACGGTTATCTGGACTGACGCGAGCAATGCCAGGGGCGTGCTCCCCGTCCCTGGCATACCCGACACCAAAGATGGACAAGCCCATGCGTGTATTCTGTGCATCCCTTGCAACCGAAACCAACTCATTCTCGCCGTTGCGCACGGATTTCACGGATTTTGAGCAAAGCTTTTATGCCCCGCCGGGCGAACACCCGGAAACGCCTACCTTGTGCAGCGCCGTGTTCCCCGCGCTACGCGCCCGCGCCACGACCGAACAGTTCACATTGATCGAAGGCACCGCCACCTGGGCCGAGCCCGGCGGATTGGTCAGCCGCCGCACGTGGGAACGGCTGCGCGACGAAATTCTGGAACAGCTACACGCGGCGATGCCGCTGGATGCGGTTGTGCTTGGCCTGCACGGGGCCATGATCGCCGATGGTTGTGTGGATTGCGAAGGCGACCTGTTGGCCCGCACCCGCCAGATCGTCGGACCTGCCTGCAAAATCGGCGTAAGCTTCGACCCCCACAGCCACCTGAGCGCCCAGCGCGTCGAGGCCGCCGACATCATCACCGTGTTCAAGGAATTCCCCCACACCGATTTCGTCGAGGCAGGCGAGGCTTGTGTCGATCTGACCCTGCGCGCCGCGCGTGGTGAGATCACCCCTGATATTCAGGTCTTTGACGTTCGCATGATGGATGTTCTGCCCACCAGCCAGCAACCAATGCGCGGGTTCGTGGACCGCATGAAAACGCTTGAGGCGGGGGGACAGGTTTTGTCGGTCTCCGCCATCCACGGGTTCATGGCGGGCGACTCGCCCGATCTTGGGGCAAAGATCGTCGTGATCACCGACAACAAACCCGCCGAGGGCACCCGGATCGCACGCGAACTGGGCATGGAACTGTTCGGCTTTCGCGGCCGCGCCACGCCCGAGTTCCTTGAGGCGCGCGAGGCACTGACGCGGGCCTGTCATGCAAGCACCGGCCCCGTGGTGGTGGCGGATGTCTGGGACAATCCCGGCGGCGGCGTCGCTGGCGATTCCACCATCGTATTACAGCACGCATTGGATATGGGGCTGACCGGGGTGGCACTTGGCACGATCTGGGACCCGATGGCGGTCCGGCTGTGTTTCGCCGCCGGGGAAGGGACAGAGTTCGATCTCAGGTTCGGGGGAAAAACCTCGGCCCATGCCGGGCAGCCCATTGATGCGCGCGTTACCGTATCCCGGCTGGTGCGCAATGCGGTGCAGAGTTTTGGTGCCTCAATCGTTCCGCTGGGTGACAGCGCGGCCATTCGGATCGGCGATATGGATATCGTTCTGAACTCCAACCGTAGTCAGGCGTTCTCGCCCGATCTGTTCACCAATCTCGGCATCGACATCACGAAAAAGCGGGTGCTGATCGTGAAATCGACCAACCATTTCCATGGTGCCTTTGCGCCCGTGGCCAGTGAAATCCTTTATGCCGCGGTCGATGGCCCCTACCCGAACAACCCGCGCAAGACGCCCTACACAAGACTGACACGAGCATTGTGGCCCATATCCGAGAATCCGCATGGAACATCTTTGAAGGCCGCGTCCTATTGAAGTGCAAAGACCAGACAATCCGAACCCGGGTCTGTGGGTCAATGCACTTCCAAAAACAAAAAAGGAAAGTCCAACGCAAGGAGACAACGATGAAACACCTACCATTTCGCAAAATACGAGCCGCTTCGCGGCTTTTGAGCTCGGCCTGTTTGTGCGGTGTTCTGACCGCAGGCACCGCATGGGCTGACGGGCATCTGTCCGGGGACATCACAATGATCAAGGGACCGCACTCGGCGGACGAGGCCAAGTTCGAAGCCATGATCATCGACGATTTCAAATCCGTCGAACCCAATGTCGATGTCACATTCACGACCTATGACTGGGCAAACATGAACGCAGAGCTGACGACCGGATTTGCAAGCGGCAATCCGGCGGATGTTCTCTATCTGGTTGACCTGATCTACCCGGCCTATGCGCAGCAGGGCGCGTTGCACGACATGACCGGTTTGGTGGACAGCGCCGACTGGGCGGATGAACGGGCCGAAATCCCTGAATTCGCCTGGGCTCTGGCCGAACAGGATGGCGGCACCTGGGGGGTTCCTGTTCTGGGCGCGGTCTACAATATCTACATCAACAAGGACCTGCTGGCCGAGGCCGGTGTTCTGGACACATGGGACGATTCCTATGCAGCCATGATGGACGCAGCCAAGAAGACGACGGGTGACGGCGTCCACGGCTTCTCGGTCCGCACGCGCACCGGGGATTTCGCGTTCTGGGATTGGCTGCCATATGTCCATAATGCGGGCGCCGATCTGCTGAACGATGACTGGAGCGGCTGTGGACTGGCCGGAGCCGAGGCGGCAACTCAGTTCCTGATCGATATGCATGCCGCCGGTGTTACGCCCCAGATCGGGGCCCTGTCCACGCAGGAGCAGTTCGATCTGTTCAAGGCGGGCAAGATCGCGATCTACCACGGCGAAACACCGCAGATCGGCGCACTTATCGCTGATCCGCCAAGCTTTGAATGGGATGTCGCCTTTGCCCCGCCGGGTGAAGTCGGGCAGACCGTCATGGGCAATTTCGGCATCCTCTCGATGGCCGAGGCCAGCGGCAACAAAGACGCCGCTTGGGAGTTCATCAAGCATTGGGCCTCGGGGCCGCAGGTCGGGCGGTTTGCCGAGCAGGTCAACCTGCAAGTGGTCCGGGGTGACATTGTCGACGGCATGTTTGCCGAAAACCCTGCCATGCAGAAAATCCAGCAGGAGTTTGTGCCCCGTGTGCAGGGCATCCAGCCCCATCCGCAAATCCTGAAGATCCTGCAATCGATCTGGCCGGTCGCAGAATCCGCCTATCGCGGTGATCTGAACGGCGAGGAAACCATCGCCCAGATGTGTGAGATCATCGACGGCATCGTCCAGTAAAAGCGCCGCCTCGGGGTGGGCACACTGCCCCGAGGCGAACAGGAGACCCGGAATTGCTTTCGACCACCGAACATCGAAAACTGCGCCTGAAGGCCCGGATCAGGCAAAACCTGACCGCGTATGCGTTTCTCGCGCCTGCGCTGATTTTCTTTGTCCTGTTTCTGGCCTGGCCCGTGGTCGCGCTTTTGATCCAGAGTTTTCAGACCGGTGGGATCATGTCGCCCGCAAAATATGTGGGGCTGGAAAACTGGCGGCAAACCTTCACCGATCCGTTGGTGGTAAAATCCATACGGAACACGGTGGTCTATTCCCTGATGGCCATCCCGGCGGTTTTCATTATTGCGATGATCCTTGCGCTGAGCCTGAACACTGTCAGGTTTGGGCAGAACACGTTCAAGACGATCATCTACTATCCGACCTTGCAGCCGATCCTGCTGGCGGCGCTGATGTTCACATTTGTCCTGCATCAGGATTTCGGCATCCTGAACATTATCCTGCGCGCGATCACGGGCGAGCCGGTCAATTTCCTTGGCAACCGAAATCTGGCGCTTCCGACCATTGCCATGGTCGAGGTCTGGAAAGGAGCGGGTTTCTGGACGCTGCTGTTTCTGGCCGGTATCCAAAGCCTGCCGCGCGACCTTTACCATGCTGCGGAACTGGATGGCGCAGGGCCGGGACGCAGGTTTTTCCAGCTTACATTGCCGCTGCTCAAACCAACATTCTTCTTTTCGTTCATCTTCGCGACAATCGTCAATCTGCAGATATTCGACTCGGTCTTTGTCCTGACCGATGGCGGGCCGGTGAACGCGACTGTCACGACGACCTGGTACATCTATCGCAGCCTGTTCACCTTTAACGAACCGGGATACGGCGCGACGCTGTCCTTTGTGCTCGTGATCCTTGTTCTGGCCCTGACCGCCGTTCAGACGATCCTGTTCCGGGAGCGGCGCTGATGTCTTTGCGAAGGTCTTTCACAAACCGTCCAATCGCGTCGCTGCAACCTACAGGCGCGATGATGCTGACGGCCTATGTCGTTTTGTGCTTTGCCTCGATCGTGTCCCTGACGCCGTTTCTCTACATCCTGTCGACGTCGATCAAGGAAACGAACTCATTGTTCACCTATCCGCCAGACTGGATTCCGGCCTCGATCTATTGGGGCAACTTCCAGAAGCTTTTTGGCGAAACAAATTTCGCGCGGTGGACGCTGAATACACTCTTTATCGGTATCGCCATAACCCTGCTCAAGCTCATCATTGATGCGATGGCAGCTTTCGCGCTCGCCAAGTTGGAGTTCTTTGGAAAGAACCTGATCAGCGTCGCACTTTTGCTGGCAGTTGCGGTGCCGGTTGCGGCGCTGGTGGTGCCGCTGTTTTTCATCATCCGGTCCATGGGCCTGCTGAACAGCTATTGGGCGCTGATCCTTCCGGCGCTGACCAATCCGCTGGGGATTTTGATGCTGCGCAGCTTCATCGTATCCCTGCCCGCAGATCTGGACCATTCGGCGCGCCTTGATGGGGCAAGCGAATGGCAGGTGTTTTCCCAGATGACGCTGCCGCTGATCCGCCCCGGGCTGGTGGTGCATGCGATTTTCACCTTCATGCTGCAATACACCAGCTTTCTATGGCCGCTTGTGGCGATCCAATCCGACAAAAAGCAGGTGCTTACGGTGGGGATTTCCAGCCTGAAGTCGAACTTTGTGGTCGATTGGGGGCTGATCTCTGCCGCGTCGCTTTTGGCGACCATTCCGATCACGCTGCTATTCCTCGCGCTTCAGAAATACTTCCTGTCCCAGAACATGTCGGGGGCGATCAAAGGTTAACCGATGACAAACCACGCAATCCATTTCGAGCAGGTCAGCAAATCCTACGGCAGTTTCGATGTCGTTGAGAACTTCGAACTGTCTGTGCAGCCGGGCGAGTTTTTGGTCCTGCTTGGGCCTTCGGGCTGTGGCAAAAGCACCATTCTCAAGATGGTTTCGGGTATCGAGGCCCCAAGCTCGGGCGAGATTCACGTCAACGGCAAGATGGTGAACTATACCCTGCCGCGCAATCGCGATGTGGCCATGGTGTTCCAGAATTACGCGCTGTACCCGCACAAATCTGTATTTGAAAACATTGCCTATCCGCTGCTGACCCGACGCGCGAGCAGGCCGTCAAAGGCAGAGACAGAACAACGCGTTCGCGAAGCCGCGGATATA
Organism: Ruegeria sp.; assembly: GCF_028066395.1. Lineage (GTDB taxonomy): Bacteria > Pseudomonadota > Alphaproteobacteria > Rhodobacterales > Rhodobacteraceae > Ruegeria. The sequence continues at coordinate 61,766 of NZ_JALCBM010000005.1, read as the reverse complement.
GTCGAAATCACCTCACAACTGGACAAATACCCGGATGCGCTTTCGGGCGGGCAACGCCAGCGAGTTGCCCTTGCGCGGGCCATCGTGCGCGATCCGGCGGTGTTTTTGATGGATGAACCTCTGTCGAACCTTGATGCGCAGCTTCGGGATACGATGCGCCAGCAACTGATCGCGCTGCATCGCCGTCTTGGCAAGGCCACGATCTATGTCACGCATGATCAGCTAGAAGCCATGACCATGGCCTCAAGAATTGTCGTGATGAACGAAGGCAAGGTTCAGCAGTCGGGCACCCCGGAAGAAGTGTTTCAAAGGCCCGCGAACCTGTTCGTCGCAGGTTTTATCGGCCATCCCCGGATGAACTTTCTGACTGCGCACTCCGCAGGCGGGAACTCCGTGCAGGTTGGCAAAGTGACCCTGAGAACCCAAGCCGATGCCGGGCCAGCCGGACGCCCGTTGACCATCGGCCTGCGCCCCACCGATGGGCAGTATGACAGGGCCGAGGGCAACGCGATCTCGGGTCGGATCATCCAGTCAGAGTTCACTGGCGCGGACGCGATCCAGACGCTCGACTTCGGCGGGCCATCGCTGCTGAGAATTCGCAAACAGGGACACCGGAAAGACGAAATCGGAACCGACGCCACCGTGACGTTCCACCCGAAAGACATCCATCTCTTTGACGAGAACGGAGCCCGGATATGACCGGCGATACGCCTCTCACCTCCTTTGCAGCACCGGGCGGCGATCTGGCCCGGGCGCGGCGAAAAGCCTGTTGTCGAACGTTGATGCCCCTTCGCGCTGGGGCGAACCCCATACAGGAGGAAAGACATGCATAACACCCGCTTTCCGGAACTTGATACACCTTCGGTGATCGTCGATCTGGACGTGGCCGAGGCCAACATAGACAGGTTTCAGGCCTATTGCGATCAACACGGGCTGGCGCTGCGCCCGCATATCAAAACCCACAAGCTTCCCGGTGTGGCGCAGTATCAGATCGGCAAAGGTGCCATCGGGATCACCTGTCAGAAGATTTCCGAGGCCGAGGCCATGATTGCTGACGGCATTTCCGACATACTGATCACTTACAACATTCTGGGCGAGGCAAAGACCAAAAGGCTGCGCGCCCTGGCCGACCGCGTAAACCTGCGCGTCGTTGCGGATAACAGCGAGGTGGCGCGCGGGCTGAGTCGGGCATTTGCGGATGCCCCCGATCCCCTGCCGGTTCTGGTCGAATGCAACACAGGGGCAGATCGGTGCGGCGTGGCAAACCCGGAACAGGCGCAGGACCTCGCAGCTGAGATCGACGCCCTGCCGGGGCTGCGGTTCGCCGGGCTGATGACCTATCCGCCTTCTGGCCGCGCGCCCGAAGTGCTGGACTGGCTGCAAAACGCAAAAACGCTGATCGAGGGCAACGGGATGACCGTTGACACCATTTCGTCGGGCGGATCGCCCGACATGTGGACAGCGCATGAAATGCCGCTGGCGACGGAATACCGGATCGGCACCTATGTCTATAATGACCGCTCGCTGGTTGCGCGCGGCACCTGCGGTTGGACCGATTGCGCGCTGACGGTTCTGGTGACGGTGGTTTCGGTCCCGTCGGACCATCACGCGGTGATCGACGCGGGCTCGAAGGTTCTGACTTCGGATCTGATTGGGCTGGATGGGTATGGCCATGTGCTGGATCGCGACGATCTGACCGTCGATCAGCTAAGCGAGGAACATGGCCGGATTCGAAGTGCCGGGGCGATCAACCTCTCGGTCGGCGACAGGCTTCGGATCGTGCCCAACCACGCCTGTGTCGTGTCGAATATGCTGGATCATGTGGAACTGGTCCGGGGTGACAAAGCAATTGGCCCCACACCCGTTGTTGCGCGGGGGCAGGTCTGGTGAGCAACACGATTGGCGCCGGTATTGACTGGGGGTCCAGCAACGCGCGGGCATGGAGCTTTGATGACACGGGCACCATCCTGAACTCCAGCCGATTGGATATCGGATTGAAGGCTGCTCAGGCTCAGGGATTTGCCGAAAGCGTCGACAGGCTGATTGATCCTTTGGGGCTGCCGCAAGACGCGGCAATTCTGGCCTGCGGCATGATTGGTGCGAAAGGCGGGCTTTTTGAGGCACCCTATGCAGACTGCCCGGTGAACACAGATCATCTGCTTTCGCGCCCTGTGGCGACGGGAGTGAGGCGCTTGTTCATTCTGCCCGGTGCATCCCTGAAAAGCCCGATGCCGGACGTGATGCGCGGTGAAGAGACCCAGATTTGCGGCGCTGTTGCCCTTGGGCACGACGGGTTGTTCTGCATGCCCGGGACGCATTCGAAATGGGCGCGCATTGACCATGGAACGCTTATGGGGTTCCACACCTATGTCACGGGTGAGCTGTTTGCGATCACGCGCGAACACGCCATTTTCGGTCAGTTGACCGAGGACAGCGACCTAAACCTGTCAGCCTTTGTATCAGGCGTGCATGCTGTCGAGGATGTGCCATTGCTGAACGGTTTGTTCCAGACAAGAAGCCGTGTTCTGACCGATATGATCACCCCATCGGAAAGCACCTGGTTTCTGTCAGGCTACCTGATCGGGCAGGAAATCCTGGCTGCCAATCCCGATCGCTTGCCGGTTACCCTGATTGCGGATGGGCAATTGGCACAGCTTTATGAAACCGCGTTGCAGCTTGTTGGCTGTCCGGCAAACACGGTGTCCGCAGAAACCTGCACAACCACGGCTTTGTTTCGCGGCCTCCAGCATCTTCGGGAAAACGCCGTATGATCCCAGTTTACACGCCCACCACCACGACCCGAAGGGGCAACAATGACTGATCTGTTTTGCCTCGGAGAACCCCTTGTCGAGTTCAATCAGCAACCGGACGGGCGGTTCCTTCTGGGATTTGGCGGGGATGTTTCAAACGTCGCGATTGCCGCCGCGCGGCAAGGTGTAAATGCGGCCATGTTGACCCGTGTCGGTCAGGATCGATTCGGCGACGATCTGCGCAGGCTTTGGCGCGATGAAGGCGTCGCCGATGAACATGTCCACATATCCACGACCGAGGAAACGGGCCTGTATTTCGTCACCCATGATGCGCAAGGCCATCACTTTACCTATCGCCGCCGGGGGTCGGCCGCCAGCCGGTATTCCGTGGGTGATCTTCCGAAAGATGCGCTGACATCGGCTAAAATGTTCTACGCCTCCGGCATCAGCCTGGCCATTGGCACAAATGTGCGCGACGCCGTGCTGCAAGGGTTTCGCATCGTGAAACAGGCTGGCGGTCTATGCGCCTTTGACCCCAATCTGCGTACCGCCCTCTGGCCATTGGATCAGGCGCGGGACGCGATCCATGCCGTCATGCGTAGCTGTGACATCGCGCTACCGGGCTATGATGATGCGTACCAACTGACCGGGCTGGCAAACCCCGAAGATATCGTGAGTTTCTATCATGATCTCGGGGCTTCGGTCGTCGCGCTGACCTTGGGGGCGGCAGGTGTCATGATCTCGGACGGATCGATATGTCAGACACTCGGGCCTGTGCCGGTCAAAACAAAAGACGCAACCGGCGCGGGCGACTGTTTCAACGGTGCATTTCTGGCCGCTCTGCTGCGCGGATTGCCCGCCTGCAACGCAGCCCGCTGGGCCAATGCCGCAGCGGCATTGTCGACCTGCGGCTTTGGCGCCGTCGCCCCAATCCCCACGCTTTCTCAAACCCGAACCCATCTGGAACAAACAGGAGATCCACATGACCATTGAACGTATCGGCGCAGATCGTACCGGCGCAGGCGGTCAAGCCCTTCCATTCTCACCCGCAGTGCGTGCCGGAGACTTTGTGTTCGTCTCCGGTCAGGTGGCCATGAAGGAAAACGGTGAAATCGAACCCGGCGGGATCGAGGCACAAACCAAGCGAACCATGGAAAACGTCATCGCCGTTCTTGAAAAAGCGGGCTGCACATTGGACGACGTCGCAAAGGTGAGCGTCTGGCTGGATGACCCGCGTGATTTCTGGACCTTCAACCGCGTCTATGCCAGCTACTTTCCAAACGGCGGGCCCGCACGCTCGACCGTGCGATCCCAATTGATGGTGGACGCAAAGATCGAAATCGACGTGACCGCGTACAAGCCGCAATAGTCGCCTGAACGACGGTCTTGCCGGACAAGACCGTCGTTTTGATCCTTTGCCACATCACACCTCATCTGGGCTGTTGGCTGTCCAAAGCCTCGCCCCTCAGGCGATCTTCAAGGCCCTGTGCAATCCAGGATGGCTATCCTTTATTGTGACGCCCCAGCTTCGGATTTGGCGAGCCACCAGGCGAAATCAACCGATGGCGATATCGACCGCCTCGGTGGCTTCGCCTGACGGTTTCCGTATCGTCAGCTCCAGAATGCCGTCGGTAAATTCTGCCGAAATGCTCGACGGATCAACCGAACGGCCCAGATTTACGCCTCGCACATAGCGGCCAACCCGGCGTTCATGCATGATCCAGTGGCCATCGTCCCGTTGCAGACCCTTGGCTTCGGCGCTGATCGACAGAGTTCCGTCCGAATACTTGACGTCGATGTCATCCTTGCGCACGCCGGGCAGGTCCATCAGCAGGATATAGGCTTCGGCGGTTTCGTAGACATCCACCGCTGGCACCCGCGGATTGCGCGCGGGGCCTTCGGGGATGTCTTCGCCGAACACCCTTTCCAACACATTTTCATGATGGCTTTCCGACAGCATGACCGTGCCGAAAGGTGACGAGATTCGTTGCGACATTGTTTACTCTCCCGGCGTTGCTTTGGTTGATGAAACCGGTATCCGCACATCGCTGCGGCTTTCCAGCTCTTCGGTCGGATAGTCCTCTTTCAGCCATTTTATCAGTGACATGGTCATCATCACCAGCACCACCATCAAGGGCAGCGCCACGACAACCGACGCCGCCTGAAGCGCGCTGAGACTGTCCTTGCCGCCCGCGAACATCAGCGACAGTGACACCGCCGCCAGCGCGATGGCCCAGAAGAACCGGTGCCATCGCGCGGGCTCGACCGCCTGGCCTGTGTCTTCGGTCGCAACCGTCGCCAGCGTATAGGCCGAACTGTCCAGCGTGGTGGCCCCGAAGATGAAAGCCAGCACCACGAACACGATCAGCAGCGGGACCGCAAAGGGAATGGTGCGTCCGCCCAGTTCTTTGATCGTGGCAACGATGGCTTCAGGTGCCTGCCCGTCGCTGACCATCTGGCTGAGGTCCAGCGCGCCCTCCAACTGGAAAAACATCGAGCTGTTTCCAAGCACCGCAAAGAAGATCCAGCATCCCAGCGACCCGCCAAGGATCTCGACCGTGATCAGTTCGCGGATCGTGCGCCCGCGCGAGATACGCGCCACGAACAATCCCATGAAGGGTGCATAGGCAATCCACCAGGCCCAGTAGAAGATGGTCCACCATTCCGGGAAGGTGCCGCCTGCATCCAGATAGGATTTGCCCTCTTCCGCGGCCGTAATGAAATTCTGCCCCTTGGTGATCGGATCGACATAAAAGCTCATCTCGATGAAGTTCTGCACCAGCAGCCCGATCGAATTGGTGAACGTATCCAGCATGAAGATCGTCGGGCCGAACAGGAACGAAAAGCCCAGCACGAACAGGATCAGCCACAAGTTGATGTCGGACAGGACCTTGATGCCTTTTTCAAGGCCGGAATAGACCGAGAACCCGAAGATCGCCGACCAGATCGCGATGACGATCAGATCAAGGGTAAAGCTGCGTTCGACATTGAACAGCTCGGCCAGACCCGCCGACAGCATCGGTGTGCCCAGACCAAGCGAGGTACCAACGCCGCCGATCAGGCCAAACATGAACAGCACGTCGATCATCTTGCCCAGCGTGCCATTGGCATGTTTGCGGCCAATCACGCCTTCGCAGGCCGAGGACAGACGCAAAACCGACTGGCCCTTGTTCCAATACAGATAGGCCAGCGGCAGGGTCGGAATGCAATAGACCGCCCAGGCCGTAAAGCCCCAATGGAACAGCCCGTACATGGCCGCCCATTCCGTGGCTTCCTGACTTTTTGCCTCGATGCCGAACGGCGGGCCAGAGTAGTAATACGCCCACTCGATCGTGCCCCAGTACATCACGCTGGCACCGATACCGGCGCAGAACAGCATGGCCACCCAACTGGGCAGCGAAAACTCGGGCCGGGCATCCGGGCCACCGAAACGCACATTGCCGAACCGGCCAAAGGCGAAATACAGCAGGATGCCGAACGCGCCGATGGTGAACCACAAATAGGCCCAGCCCAGTGTCTTGGTCGACCAGGACAGAGCCTTGCCCAGCACGGCCTTGCCCTCTGCCGGGAACAGCACCAGCGGCACCGAGAAACAGACGATGACAACCAGCGCCGTCCAGAAGATGGTTTTATCGATTTTTGGTCCTTGCATAATCTTCTCCGATTTTGGCGTCAGAAACGACCGCTTTGTGCACCCTCGGTCCCGAAGTCGGGCGAGGTCAGGCGATCAAAACGGGGTCGGATACGGTCGATATTCTCGGCCCACCAACCGGAATCAAAGCGCAGGGCGTTGCCAAGATTGGCTTCGCTCGTGGGCAGCAGCGGCTCCATCTCGGGCGAGACCTTTGCCGCAGAGGATTTGCGCGCGGGCCCGTAAGAGATGTAAGTGGTCCATTCGGCCAGCTTGTCGGTGCTGGTCGCGTAGCGAATGAAATCCTTTGCGGCTTCCAGATTGCGCGCGCCCTTGGGAATGGCGAAAAGATCATATTCCCAGATCTGACCGTCCCATACGATGCGAATGTCGCGCCCCTCCTCGACGATCGGGCGGAACAGACGTCCGTTCCAGGCCATGCTCATCGAAACCGCTTCGTCCTCCAGAAGTTGGGCGGGCTGAGGGCCACGTTCCCACCAGACGATCTCTGACCGGATGCTGGCCAGCTTGTCGAAAGCGCGATCCAGCCCGTCGGGCGTGCCCAGCACCTCATAAACCTGTGCGGTTGCGACACCATCGGCGATCAGTGCCCATTCGAGTATGCCGCGCGGATCGCGGCGGACGCCGCGTTTGCCCGGGAAACTTTCGGTGTTAAAGAAATCCGCAATTGTCGAGGGCGGAAAGGCGAATTGGTCTCCGTTAAAGGCATAGACGGTCGACCAGATCAGATTGCCGACACCGCATTCATGCAGCGCGCCGTCGCGGAAATCGTCACTGGCGGCGGTGCCATCACCGGCGGCTGGCAGGCTACCCATATCGATCTTTTCCAGCAACCCTTCGTCACAGGCCTGGATCAGGTCGGAATATTCCATATCAACCACATCCCAGGTGACATTGGCTGCTTCGACCTGACGGCGTATCTCGGCAATACCGGCGGCACCGCCGTTATATTCCTCCATCGTCGCGTACGAGCCGGTTTCTTTCTCCCACGGCCGCAGCAGCGCCAGCATCTGCGCCCGCGCTGCGCTGCCTCCAAAGTTGACGAGGGTCAGATCGGAATGCGCGCTTGAGGGGGTGGGCGTCAGTCCGACTATTGCAACCGCAGCAAGAAGAACCATTTTTGCGGATAATTTTTGTGCCACTTCCGTCTCCTTGTTGTAATATTCTTTCTTAATCGTCAGATGATGACGTTTTCAATTCGGCGTCAAAGCGGTAAAAACGACGACTTTGTCGCCGATTGCGCCACATTGTTGTTAAAGTGAAGTCTCAAACTGGAAGCATTGCAAGACTTTGTTGCGAAGTTTTTGACAGCGCCGACCCGTTTCAAGCATCGCATCCGGGTCAGGCCAACCCCCTCACTGCGTCTGGAATCAGCTTGCTTTTGGCCACAATGGCGAACCCCAGCCCTGGACCCGATGGGCGGGTGAAACGCATGAACGGCCCGATCAATCAGACGCGTGTGAAAGGTGGTCAGCGCCCAATGCATGACCACCTTTCAGACGTTCCCCGCGCTTGAAATTTCACCCGACATCTAAAGGCATTGCGCCGATTTACACCTTGTGAATGCAGCTGCAAAATCCGGGCGCCCGGCGTGGATTGATGCCTCTGAAATCCGATCCATCAGCGGCCGGGATTGGCCCCAAAACTGTGTTATTCAGTAAATAGTCATCACCCCAGAATGGCGATGATGACGGGTAAGGTCACAGCAGACAAAGCTGTTCCGAAAAACACGGCGCGTGCAGCCAATTCCGTGCTGATGCCTTCGGCCCGGGCCATTACGTAGACATTGGCTGCCGGTGGAAGGCCGCCCATTATGATCGCCGTGGCAATCCAGATGGGATCAAACCCGCCAAAGATCACGAACAGGCCAGCCACAAGCAACGGGTGCAGCACAAGCTTCCCGACAAGACACACGCTCAGCGGTATCTCAAGATGGTTTGCCGTGCGACGGGACAGGGTCAGACCCAGCGAGAACAATGCCGCAGGGGCTGCGGCGTTACGAAAGCCGTCCAGCGGCGTGTTGATAAAGTCGGGCATGGTCAAGCCACTGGCGGCAAACACAAGCCCGGCCAAAGTGGCCAGAATGAACGGGTGCTGAATGACCTTCCCCAAGGACCCAACTAGCCCCCGAACCGAAAACCCTTCGGCGCGGATCATGGCGGGCCAGATCGAGAAGATCAGCAAGACATCCGCGCAAAAGATAAAGGCCGCCGGGGCACCTGCCGTGGGACCCAGGACGGCAACGGTCAATGTCGGGCCCATGTAGCCGATATTGGAGTAACTGGCGGACAGGCCGTAGACGGCAGCGTGATCACCGGATTTGGCAAAACGACCGACGCCCCATCCGAACAGGAACATAAGCCCAGTCGCCATCGTGGTGAGGATCAGAAAGCCGACAATGTCAGAGGTCCCGTCCGGAAGCGTACGAACCGATTGAAACAGCAAGGCCGGGAGGGCGATGTAAAACACGAACGCGTCCAGCCATTTCTGCCCCTCGGCAGAATGCCTGAGCAGTTTCTCGGCGACAACGCCTGCCAGAATATAGACGAAGAAGGGCGCGACAAGCCCGAGGCCAACAATCATTGCCAGCATTGGTTGCAAGAAAAGCGACAGACTGCAAGCGGCGTCAGAATGCGGGCTTGGGCAACAGGAATGAATTGGTGAAGTAATCCCGCAGCACCCGCGTCGCGTCTGACAAATGCGCCTGTTTGCGAAACGCCATGCCGACATCCATGGTCGGGATGGCGACAGTGGTCTGGACGGTTTCGATCCGCCGACCCTCAAGCGACCAGGGGCGATACACCATGTCCGACAGGATCGTCACGCCATGGCCGTTCGCAACCATGGAGCGGACCGCCTCGACCGATGAGGTGCGCAGCTTTATGTCAGGCGCGCAGTTATGCGCATTCCAGTATTTCATGCTGGTATGCGCCGCCTCGTCCACTGTCAGCATGACATACGGCTCTTGCGCGATATCCTGCAATGCGACCCGATCCTGATTACCCAGCGGATGACCCGCAGGCACCCAAAGCCTGCGTTGCGAATTGAGCAAAGTCACCGTCTCGATCATCGGGTTCTGAATGTTCGAGGTCAGCGCCACCGCCATGTCGATTTGACCGGACTGCAGTTGCTGTTCGATGCTTTGGCGATTCAGTTCGACGATCTGAATGTCCAGCCCCGGATAAAGCTGGGTCAGGCGGCCCAGATGGTAGGGTAGAAAATAGCCGATAACCGTGTAGGTCGCCGCCATCCTGATCACCCCCGACATGTTGGAATCCCGCTGATCCAACACGCGTGCCGCGTCAAGCCGTTCAAGAATGTCCCGTGCAGAGTGCAGGAATTGCTGCCCGGCCTCAGTCATCTCCATACCCTGCGCGCGACGGGCGAAAAGCGTTGCGCCAAGAATGGCCTCAAGCTCGCGAATGGCACTGGTGACGGCGGATTGTGAGATCGACAAAAGCTTTGCCGCCCGGCTGACCTGTCCGGTTTCAGCCGTGGCAACGAAATACTTCAAGTGTTTGAAATTCATGGCCCCGGCACCCGTGCAATCATCATCTGTTTTTGTGATAATACATGAGCAAAAAAAAGAAATATCAATTTTCTAAGAAATGCCAATGATTGCCCTGCGGTTTGAAACAGAGGGCTTGGCGCATGCGGACGATCGTCGATCTGAACTGCGATATGGGCGAAGGGTTTGGCCATTGGGTGCTGGGTGATGCACCCGAGGACAAGATCATGGACGTCATCAGCTCTGCCAATATCGCGGCCGGGTTCCATGCAGGCGATCCGAATTCCATGGACCGGATGGCGAAGCTGGCACAGACCCATGGTGTGGGTCTTGGGGCGCATCCCGGATATCTCGACCTCAGGGGGTTTGGTCGCCGCTACATCAACATGAACCCGGCTGAATTGATCAACGATGTGGTCTATCAGGTCGGGGCAATCCGCGAATTCGGGCGGCGCCACGGCGTGCCGCTGCAGCATGTGAAACTGCACGGCGCGCTTTACATGGAAGCGGCGGTAAATGAGGACTTGTCTCAGGCGCTGGTTGACACGTTGCAGGTCATCAGCCCCGATGCCCTGCTGTTTTGCATGGGGATGTCCAAAACATACTCTGCTGCAAAACGCGTGGGCCACCCCGTGATCCGCGAATTTTTCGCCGACCGGGATTATGACAACTCTGGCTCGATTGTGTTTGCCCGGCAGGTCGGGCGCCCCGATCCAGCGCAGGTCGCCGAGAAATGCGTCAAGGCCTGCAAGACCGGCAAAGTTACCACTGTGGAAGGGGACGAGCTGGAGATCGCGTTTGAATCGATCTGCTTTCATTCGGACACCCCCGGCGCGCTTGAGATGGGGCGCGCCATTCGCAAGGGCCTGACGGACAACGGAATTCAGATCGCGACCGCCGGTGAAATCGCGGCGACGCTGTAATCGACATGCACAGGAGACAACGGATGGCAGAGATACAATCGCCCGTGCCCGGAACATTCTATACGCAAGCAACACCCGACGCGCCGGTCTACAAGGTCAAGGGCGATGCTGTGGCCGTTGGGGATGTGATCGGGCTGGTTGAGGTCATGAAAACCTTCATCGAGATCAAATCCGACGTCGCCGGAACCTTCGCCGGGTATTCGGTGGAAAACGAAGCCGCCGTAACAGCCGGTCAGACATTGGCGCAACTGGACGGCTGAGCCCATGCCCATCAAGCGTTTGTTCATTGCCAACCGGGGCGAGATCGCCGTTCGGATCATCCGCGCGGCGCAAGGAATGGGCATCCACACGATACAGGCCCATTCCGAAGCTGACGCCGAGATGCTGGCGGTGCGCATGGCGGATGAGGCGGTCTGTGTCGGCCCTGCGCAAGCATCACAATCCTATCTGAATATCGAGGCGTTGGTGCAAGCGGCCCGCGATTGCAATGCCGACGCCGTTCATCCCGGGTATGGTTTTCTGGCCGAGAACGCCAATTTCGTTCGTGCGGTTGAGGCAGCGGGCATGCGTTTTGTCGGGCCATCTGCCGACACGATTGACCGGATGGGCGACAAGGTCTCGGCCCGTCAGGCGGCGCAGGCGGCGGGGGTGCCCGTTGTTCCGGGCTCTCAAGGTCGGGTGGAAACGCCCGAGGACGCTTTGGCGACAGCAGCCGAGATCGGGTATCCGGTGATGATCAAGGCTTCGGCCGGGGGCGGCGGCAAGGGTATCCGCATTGCCCATTCTGCCGAAGAGCTGGCGCAAATGGCCCCGCAGGCGCAGGCCGAGGCGCAAGGCGCCTTTGGGGATGGCGGGCTGTATCTGGAACGCGCCATTGCATCGCCGCGCCATATCGAGGTTCAGATTCTGGGCGATGGCACAAACGCGGTCCATTGCTTTGAGCGCGAATGCTCGATGCAGCGCCGCCGCCAGAAAGTGTGGGAAGAGGCCGGTGCGGTCTGTCTGGATGATGCAACCCGCGAAAGGCTGTGTGCATCAGCCGTAGCTCTGGCCCGGTCGGTGAACTATGTCGGGGCGGGCACGCTGGAATACCTGTATGACAGTGCCACGAATGAGTTCTTCTTTATCGAAATGAACACCCGCATTCAGGTCGAACACCCGGTGACCGAGATGATCACAGGTCTGGATCTGGTGCAGGAAATGATCCGAGTGTCGGGGGGTGAGACGCTCTCGGTCACGCAGGATGACATCACGCGCAGCGGGCATGCGATCGAAGTGCGCATCAATGCCGAAGACCCGGCGCTGCAGTTCATGCCCTTTCCCGGTCAGGTCGGTCAGATGCAACTGCCCACAGGTGACGGCGTTCGGTTCGATCACTTTCTCTACGAAGGGTATCAGATTCCACCCTTTTACGACTCGCTGCTGGGCAAACTGATCGTCCATGCCCCGACGCGCGCTGCCGCCATCGCGAAACTGGCCACCGCGCTGGATGATCTGTCGCTGGCGGGGCTGAAGACCACCATTCCCCTGCATCAGGCGCTGGCCGCAGATGCCCATGTGCTGGCCGATGACATCCACACCCAATGGCTGGAACCCTGGCTGGACGCGGGCAACCTCAGCGCGACGCCATAACCAAGGAGACGCACCGTGAAGACACGATACACCTACGGTGGCGATGAACACATCTATGTTGAAATGGATGATGAAATGTCGCTGGACGCTTTCTTCAAGTCCCTGTCGATGAGCAACGCCGTCCGTGACGCAGGCATCGACGGGGTGACCGAAATATGCCCCGCCAACGCGTCGTTTCAGGTCAAGTTCGACCCTGACGTGATCAGCCCCGATCAGATGATGGAGCGGATCAGGAACCTTGAACACAAGGCCGAAGATGCCGACAAACGTCTGAAAACGCGGATCATCGAAATTCCGGTCTATTATCAGGACCCGTGGACGCATGAGACCCTGATGCGGTTCCGTGAACGTCATCAGGACCCCGACGGCACCGATCTGGACTATGCCGCGCGGATCAACGGCTATGACAGCGCCGAGGCGTTTATCGAGGCGCATCACGCGCAGCCGTGGTTCGTGTCGATGGTGGGATTTGTGGCCGGTCTGCCGTTTCTGTATCAACTGGTCGCGCGGGACAAACAGCTGCAAGTGCCCAAATACCTGCGCCCGCGCACCGATACGCCCAAACAGACGGTTGGCTATGGCGGGTGCTTCTCGTGCATCTATTCCGTGCGCGGGGCGGGTGGGTATCAGATGTTCGGGATCACGCCGATGACCATCTTCGACCCGACCCAGCAGGTCAGCTATCTGCGCGACTTCATGGTGTTTTTCAAACCCGGCGACATCGTCAAATGGAAACCTATCGACCGGGCTGAATATGACCGCATCCTGACCGAGGTCGAAGCAGGCACCTACGCGCCGCGCATTGCCGAGGTCGATTTCGACCTCGATGCATTCAACGCCGACATGACCGGCACCAATGCCAAGCTGATGGAGGCCCTCAATGACGCTTAAGATACTCTCTCCGGGCTTGTCGACCTCGATTCAGGATCTGGGGCGCCCCGGCTATTTTCATCTTGGAATTCCCATCGGCGGGGCAATGGACCGGTTCGCGTTGCGCTGTGCCAACATGCTTGTCGGAAATCCCGAAGGCGCAGCCGGGTTCGAGGTGGTGTTCATGGGCCCCGAGATCGAATTCATGCAGGATGCTCTGGTCGCCGTCACGGGGGCCGATCTACCGCCCAAGGTCGACGGGGACCCGCAACCGATATGGACGGCGTTCCCTGTCAAAAAGGGCCAGACGCTCAGCTTTGATTTCCTCAAGTCCGGCGCGCGTGCCTATATCGCGATCAGCGGCGGAATAGATACGCCGCCCGCACTTGGTAGCCGCTCGACCTATCCGATTGGTGCTTTGGGCGGCATTGAGGGGCGCGCCATTCAGGCCGGAGATATGATCCCCGTCGGCGACGCCGATGCGATTGAACCGGGATACTCGGTCCCCGAAAGCCTGCGTCGCGGGCCGGGCACGCCTGCGGAATTGCGGGTCCTGCCGGGGCTATACTGGCACCGGCTGACCGAAAAGGCACAGCAGGGATTTTTCGCCGATGACTGGTCCGTCGCGCCCGAGGCGGATCGCATGGGCTATCGCTTCAAAGGCGGCAGCCCGCTGGAATTTGTCGACCGGGAACAGCCTTTTGGCGCGGGGGCCGACCCGTCGAATATCGTTGACGGGTGTTACTCCTACGGCTCGATTCAGGTGCCGGGCGGGTTAGAGCCGATTGTGCTGCATCGTGATGCGGTGTCGGGCGGTGGGTATTTCACGCTGGGTGCCATCATATCGGCAGATATGGACCTGATCGGACAATTGCAGCCGCATACGCCGGTGAAATTCAGACAGGTTGATATGGACCAAGCCCTGACCGCGCGCCGCGCGCGAAAAGACAGGCTACGCCAAATTCGAACCCATCTGGGCTAAGATATCATCCCCCGCTCAGGGAAAAATAGCTGAGGGATTTGCCAAGATCCTCTTTCGCGAAGTTGCGGCCAATGAACACGATTTCATTGGCCCGCCGGGTTGCAGAGGGGGGCAGAATCTCGGGCGCCTGAACCGAATTGCGCACACCTTGCAGCAACAGAAAGCCCACCGATGTGTCAAACACGCCCTTCACCCTGACGATGTCATGGCCACGGGCATGCAAAAGCGCCGAAAGCCAGACCGAAAATGCGGCCCAGTCCACGGATGCGTCGATCTTCAGGCGCGTGGGCTCGATGGCGGGCAGCCGGGACAGCTCGGCCAGTGCGGGAATATCGATCGGGGCCGCAGTGGGATCGGGTTCGGACTTGGCCGCCCCGCCCCGGATCGCGGCAGAGATTGCGGCCCCGGGGTTCAACCGTTTCAAGGTCGCATGAACGGCGCTGAACGCGCTGGGCAATTGGGCATCCACCTTTGTCAGAATGATCCGGTCCGCAGCTTCGATCTGCGCCCGCCCCAGACGCTCGGTCCCGAGTTGCTGGATGATGTTGACCGAATCCGCCAGCACGATGATTTCGTCCAGCAAGATATGATACACCAGCATCGGATCGGCCTGAATCGCCGTTGCGATGGCCGCCGGATCGGCCAGCCCGCTGGTTTCCAGAACGATGTGTTCCAGGCGGGCTTTACCGGAGTCCGTCTGGCTGCGTTCGTTGCAAATCTGGCGCAAGGCACCAAGCAGATCGCCCTGCCCAGCGCAACAGGCGCAGCCCCCGGCCAGCAGTGTCAGCCCAGAGGCATGCTGTTGCAAAAGCGTATCGTCCACCGGGGTTTCCGCCGCTTCATTGACCAGGATATGAGCCCGACCAAACCGCCCCTCATACAGTTGATGGCGCAGCCAGGTGGTTTTGCCCGACCCTAGATAACCGCCCAGAATGGTCAACCGCAGACGGGTGTCGGTGGGTGCATCCTGCCCGGGCATTCAGGCCGCCGCGCGCAGGAATCTGGCGTCCAGCGGATCAAGCGCGGTTCCGGTCTGGGCTTCGGCCTCGGACCATACCGCTTCGAGGTCGGGCACGATCACCGTGCGTCCGGTGAAAGACCGTAACTGGATGCCGGGTGTCCGCCCGTCGTCATGGACCGCAAGACCATAGCTGTTCAGAATCTTGTTCAGAATTCGGGCGCGGCGAAATTTCAGCTGCAACCTGTCACCGGCGGTGTTTGCTCCGGCGTCTGTCCAATGGCCCGGTCTGGTCGGGAAGCCACAGGCGCTGCACATCGCATATCCTCCTGAAGGGGGTGTGCCAAAGGGGCGTCACCCCTCTGGCTGGGGAAGATCAGATGACCTCGGGGCGTTTGTCGCTGTCGAACGGATAGCGGGCGCGGAAATCATCGGCGATGGTGTTGAAATCCACCCATTCGACGCCGGAATGACCGTTGATATAGTCAATCAGACGTTCCAGCATCAGCAGCACCTGCGGGCGCCCTGCAACATCGGGGTGAATGGTGATGGGGAAGATGCCATAGTCCATCTCGCGATAGACCCAGTCGAACTGGTCCCTCCAAAGCTCTTCAATATCGCGCGGATTGACGAAACCGTGGCTGTTGGGGGCGTTCTTGATGAACATCATCGGCGGCAGGTCATCCACATACCAGTTGGCACCGATATCCACGAGGTCGATTTCCTTGCCGTGTTTCAGCGGATGCATCCACTCGCCCGCGGTTTTGGAATAGTCGATCACGTTCCATTCGTCGCCCACACGGGCATAAAACGGCTGGAAGTCGCGGTAGCTTTGGCTGTGGTCGTAGGAAAAGCCATACTTGCCCAGCAAGGCGGCAGTGACGTTGGACATCTCCCACCAGGGCGCAACGTAGCCCCTGGGGGCCTCGCCGGTCAGACCCTTGATCAGTTCGATGGATTTGACCAGCACGTCCTCTTCCTGGGTCGGGGTCATCGCCACCGGGTTTTCATGCAGATATCCGTGCGCGCCGATTTCATGACCGGCCTCGACGATCATGTCCATTTCCTTGGGAAAGGTCTCCAGCGAATGGCCGGGAATGAAGAAAGAGGTGCGCATCTCGTATTTCTTGAACAGACGCAGAAGGCGCGGGATACCGACCTCGGTCGCGAAAATGCCGCGCTGAATATCGTTCGGAGAATCTCCACCGCCATATGAGCCGATCTGGCCGGCGACGGAGTCGATGTCCGTCCCAAAGGCGCATAGAATTTTCTTTGTCATGATGTTTCTCCTCTGTGCATTCAAGGTTTCTGAGTTCTTCGGATGGATCAGCCGCGTATGATGTCCTCGGTCGCCAGCGCCGCCGCCAGCACCGCGCGGTCCCGGCCATGGGGTGCGGAAAGCAGGAGGCCGGTCGGCATAGCGTTCCGGTCTTTTCCGTTGGGGATCGATACGCCGGGCCAATCCAGAAAATTGCCCAGCGATGTGTTGCGCAGTGTCAGACCGTTATGGTCGAAGAACACGTCCTGATCGGCTTCAAGCGGGGCGATCTCCATCGCGGTGGTGGCGGTGGTCGGGCACAGCACCACACTGTCGCCGATCAGGGCTGCGGTGTCCGCCATCAGCCGGGTGCGCGCCTGTTGCAGGATGACCAGATCAACCGCGCTCATCGAAGCGGCCTGCAGGACCCGCCGAACGACACGGGCATCCATCTGTGCGGCTTCGGGGCCGTTGACCCGATCCTGATGGATGGCCAGGGCTTCGGCACCAGCCAGAAACCCGTGCTGCGCCATCAAATCCAGCACGTCCTGCAACTGCGGCATCGAGATACGGGACACGCGCGCGCCGCTGCGTTCCAACCGCGTGACGGTGGCGTCGAAGTTGCGCAGAACATCGGGGCTTGCGTCCTCAAACATCACCTGATCGGGGATGACGAAACTCAACTTGGCAATCTCTGCCGGTTCGATTTGCGGTTGGGACAATCCCCGCAGAACCGCGTCGATCAGAACGCAATCAGCAACGCTGTTGGCAAGCGGGCCGATGGTGTCAAGCGACTGCGCCAGCGGGAACACGCCCGCCATCGGATAGCGCCCCATCGAGGGTTTGTACCCGACGACGCCGTTGAACGAGGCCGGAATGCGCACCGACCCGCCCGTGTCCGATCCCATGGACATGGGCACAATGCCCGCCGCCACAACGGCCCCGGACCCCGAGGATGAACCACCCGGGCTGCGCGGCGCATCCTTGGCCGCATGGATATTGCGCGGGGTGCCGTAATGCGGATTCAGACCGATACCGGAATAGGCGAATTCGGTCATGTTGACCGTTCCCACCGAGGTCATTCCAGCCCTGGCCGCCTGCGCCACGATGGGTGCATCGGTTGCAGCGGGACGGTTGGGTTTCAGAACAACAGACCCGGCTGTGGTCACGCGACCCTTGAGGTCGAACAGGTCCTTCCAGGCGGTCGGCACCCCGTCGACCGGGCTGGCGGGGATGCCTGCGCGCCATCGCAGGTGCGCGGCTTCGGCCTCGGCCATGGCGCGGTCTTTCAGCAGGTCGATGAACAAGGCCGGGTCATTGTGGCCCTTGATCCTGTCAAACACACCCTCGGCCAGTTCAACCGGGTCCGTTCGGCCTGCCTGCAGATCGGCTGCCATATGCGTGATGGTCTGGTTGGTCATCTCATCCGGCCCCCGTCACGCAATCATCGTTGCGCCGCCGGGCAGCCAGGCGACGTAAGCGGGGGCACCGACGGTCAGGCGCCCACGGTATTTGTCGACATGCCCTTCGGTATTGATGGTGTCGCCGTTTTCCAGCCGGACCAGCATTTGCATGATGTGGCCGATGACTTGCAGCCGTTCGATCTTGCAAGGGATGACGTTCGAGCCGAACCTGCCGCGCAGCTCGCTTTCATCGGTTTCTCCCGGGATCAGCTCAACGGCTTCGGCGGGCAGGACGATACTCATCCTTTCACCTTTGGTATGCGCGATGTCGATCCGGTTGGTCCCGGAAATCGCACCGAAGGGCGTGTCGAGGGTAATCGTCTGGCCCGCAGTCGTAACAACGGTGCCGGGAATGATGGTGTTCGACCCGATGAACCGGGCGACGAACGCGCTTTGCGGTCGGGTGTACAGCTCTCGCGGTGGACTGATCTGTTCGATCCTGCCCGCGTTCATCACGATGATGCGGTCCGACAGCGCCAGCGCCTCGGACTGGGCGTGGGTGACGAACACGAAGGTAATGCCAAGTTCCCGCTGCAGCAGCTTCAGCTCGTTCTGAATGCTTTTGCGCAGGTTGGCGTCCAACGCGCCAAGCGGTTCATCCAGCAACAGAATATCGGGCTCAACCACCAGCGAACGCGCCAGCGCGATCCGCTGCCGCTGACCGCCAGACAACCGGCCGGTCGGCATTTCCGAGATATCGAGCAAGCCCAGCTTGTCCAGAATACCATCCACCTTGCGGTCGGCCTCATCCCGAGGAAGACCCTTGACCTCAAGCCCGAACCGGACGTTCTGGCGCACATTCATATGCGGGAACAGCGCGTAGTTCTGGAAGATCATCGAGGTTGGGCGCTTTTCCGGCGGCTGATCATTGACCCGCTGCCCTCGGATCAGCAAATCGCCCGTGGTCACGCTTTCAAACCCCGAGATCATGCGCAGCGTTGTCGACTTTCCGCACCCGGACGGGCCCAGAAAAGCGATGAACTCACCCTTCTCGACGTCCAGATTAAAGTCGATGACGGCGGGCGTGCCGTTGTCATAGACTTTGCCAACGTTTTTGAGTTGCAGATCGTAAGCCAAGGACGTCGCACCCTTTTGAACTGTATTCTTGAAAAGTGGGGAAGAGGTTCAGCCGATGGTCCCGGCTGAACCTTTGATGTTTTAGGCCGACAGGAACTCGTCCCATTTCTGGATCAGCAGGTCGTACTCATCCGGCCACTGATGCCAGTACGCGACATTTGCGGCGCGGGTTTCCAGCGAACCGCCATCGCGCAGGTCGCCTTCCTTGATGCCGCGCTCGGTGGCGCCGACCCAAGGCTTGCCCTCGTACCAGAAGGCATATTTGTCGGGGTCCATGACGGCTTTGACGTTGGTGGTGGGCGAGTAATAGCCCTGTTCCGACACCGCGATGGCGGGCGGGCCGGACAGCCAGTAATCGGCATAGGCCGTTACCGCCTCAAGGTTCGGGGATGTCTTGAGCGGCGATATACCGATGGACCAGCCGCGATAGCCTTCTTTCATCGTTGCATAGGAACACTCGACCCCCTGCGCCTTGACCGCCATAACCGCCGGTTGCCACGCATCCGCAATGATCATCTCGCCCGACGCCAGAAGGTTCACCAACTCGCCAAAGTCACCCCAAAGGGCGCGGAACTGGCCGTCTTTCTTCTTTGCGATCAGGAATTTCGAGGCCTCTTCGATAGATGCCGCATCCGGGTTGCCCGGGTTTTCGACCTCAAGCAGGCCCAGCGCGTTCATGGCCAGAATAGCCTGACCAAAGGCAATCAACGGATCCACGTTCAGGCCGGTCTTGCCCTTGAACTTTGGATCGAACAACGCGGCCCAGGTTGACGCTTCTTCCGCATCCACAAGGTCGGGGCGATATCCGATGGAGTCATAGTTATAGACCGTCGGCACCATGTTCAGGCGCGTCTGGCTGTCGTCCTCCCAGATTTGCCCGACGATCTGGCGATTGCGGTCCCAACGATCCGACGCCGTGGTGAAGGTATCGCGGATGCCCGACCAGTTCTTCAGATCACTTGCGGTCACCGGGGCCAGCTTGTCGGTTGCAACCATCGCGGCCAGCCGTTCACCGATGATTTCCCAGCAATCATAAGCGTCCGTCCCGGACAGGATCTCGGTCTGGGTATTCGGGAAGATATCGGCCTTGCCGTTGACCGAGGCCACACCCGATTGCTGCTGGAAATCGTTCAGGATGCGCTCTTGAACCGTGACCGACAGGCCGACAGTGCGCAGTTCCTGATCTCCCAGATTGGCAGCGAACGCCTGTTGCGCGCCAAGGAACGGCATTCCACCCGCCGCCAGTGCTGCACCCCCTGCAGTTGTCTGGAGGAATTTCCGTCGTGAATACGTATTCATGTCTTTTCTCCTTGTTGAGGTCGAGTGTCTTTGTTCTTGGTTTTGGGCCGGTGGCCCCGCTGTATTCAGTACCGTCCGACCAACAGGCCACCATCTACAGCAATCACTTGTCCGGTGAGGTACCGCGCCCCATTTGAGGCAAGGAAAACAACGACATCCGCGATGTCGTCAGGCTCTCCAATGCGGCCCATCGGAATGTTCTCTCCGGCGGTTTCTGCCCCGGCGGGCCCCAGCGAATGTTCTTCGGATAAAAGTTGCGCGGTGCGGATATAGCCCGGTGCCACACCGTTCACGCGCACGCCGTCCCGGGCCAGTTCAACGGCCAGACCGCGCACCAATCCCACCACGCCTGCCTTGGCCGAGGAATAGTGAACATGTTCATCCCAGCCATAGGCGACACCCATGATCGAGGACAGGCAGACGATGTTTCCCGAACCGCGCGCTTTCATGCCCGCAATGGCGGGGCGGATCACCCGGAACATGCCCTTCAGGTCGATGTCAAAGGTGTGGTCCCACTTTTCATCTGTCAGCTTGTCCAGCGGCACCCGATGGGCGATGCCTGCATTGGCGACGATTGTGTCAACGCCCCCATGGCGTGCTTCGACATCAGCGACCAGCGCATTTGCGCGCGCCGTATCGCGAACGTCCAGGGGATGGAACTCGGCGCTGCCGCCTGCGGCCTGAATTTCGGCGACGACGGCCTGGCCCTCGGCCTCAAGCACGTCGGTCACAATCACGGTGTCGCCTTGTGCCGCAAAGGCATGCGCACAGGCCCGACCGATGCCGATGCCGCCTCCGGTGATGAACACGGTATCGCTCATAGCATCACGTCTCCTGAATTGGGGCAGAGGGTTTGGCCGACATAAATGCGCGCGGCGTCCGAGCACAAAAACGCGACCGTGTCCGCCACGTCCCCGGGTTCCCCGAAATGGCCCAGCGGAAGCTCGGCCGCCTTGGCCGCCTGCCAATCGGGCGACAGGGCACGCACCAGCGGAGTGTTGATCGGGCCGGGGGCGACGGCGTTGATGCGTATCCCCTTTGCCGATACCTCACGCGCAAGGGCTTTCGTCATGCCCAGAATGCCCGCCTTGGCCGCCGAGTAGTGAACCAGCTCAACACCGCCGATCTGCCCCAGTTGCGAGGCCACATTGACCACGCAGCCTTTATTCGCGTTTAACATTTCATGAAGAACGGCCTTGGTGCACAGGAATGTCCCGCGCAGATGGACGGCGATCATGCGGTCGAATTCGTCTATCGACAGATCGGCAAAGCTGGCCTGATGGACATGCCCGGCATTGTTGACCAGATGTGTCGGCGTGCCGAAGGCCCGTTTGCACTGCGCCACCATATCCGCGACATCGGCGGGATCGGATACATCGCCATGATGGGCCGCAGCCGCCGGGCCGATCCGTGCCACCGTTGCATCGGCGGCACTGGCGTCATGGTCGTTAATCAGCACCTGATAACCATCGCCCGCCAGCCTTTCGGCAATGGCCTGCCCGATGCCGGACCCGGCGCCTGTGACAATCGCGATGGTCATGAGATGTCCTCCTGCATCGCGATCTTCTTGGCGCGCCGCACGCTGAGGCCCATCAGGATGCCGTAGATCGCCAGCAGCGAGAATGAGAACAGCGTTGTCATCACACCGAAGGCAAAGATGTTGGGATGAATCTCGACCGAGAAAGTTCCGTAGATGGCCAGCGGCAAGGTTTGGTCGCGGCCCGACGCAAACAGGGTGCGCGGGAACTCATCAAAGCTGAGCGTGAAGGCAAACAGCATCGCCGACAACACGCCGGGAAAGATCAGCGGGAAGGTCACTTTGCGGAACGTGCGCGCGGGGGAGACACCCAGCGACCACGCCGCTTCCTCGACCGAGCCGTCAAAGCGATTCAGGATCGCCAGCATCACCAGAAAGGCGAAGGGGAAGGTATAGACCACATGCGCGACAAAGGCGGTTGTCCACCAATGACGCTCGACACCCACAACGTTGTTGGCCAGCAACGAGGTCCCAAGGCCAGTCAGAACCCCGGGCACCATCATGCCCAGAACGATCAGGTAAAAGACGATGCCCGCCCCCTTGAAACGGCGGCGAAAGGCCTGCGCTGCCATTACACCCAGAACCGTGGCGGTGACCATCGTCATGAAGGCCAGTGTCAGCGACCGCAGCAATGCCTCGCCCACCGGCAGCGGTGCGATGCGCGAAGGTGGCGTCAGGCCAAACAAGTGCCGGTACCAATAGGTTGACCATTCGATGATGGGGAATTGCGGCCCGCCCTCGGGCCCCTGCTGAAAGGAAAGGATACCCAGCACGATGAACGGGCCATACAGGAACAGGATAAACGCGGCGACGTAGACGGCGAGAACGGGTTTGAGGAGCTTGGAGTCCATGATCACAGCTCGCTTTTCAGGTCGACGATGCGCAGGAAACCGGCCACGACGATGCCAAGAAGAATGGTCAGGATAACCCCCACAACCGAGGCCATCGCCCATTTGAGCGAGCCCACCTGCGTGACGATGATATTGCCCAGCAGGTTCACCTTGCGGCCCGACAGCGCGCCGGATGTTGCGAACTCACCCAGAACCATCACACTGACGAAAATCGCGCCCACCACGACACCCGGCAGGCTGAGCGGGAAGATGATTTTCCAGAAGATGCGCCCGAAGCCCGCGCCCAGATCGCGCGCGGCCTCGATGATGTTGCGGTCGATGCGGCCCAGCATGAAGGCAATCGGGCCGACCATGAACACGACATAGATCTGCGTCATGCCGATAATCACCGAAAGCTCGGAGAACAGCAGAACCTCGATCGGGCTGTCGATCAGCCCCAGTTCCTGCAGGATAATGTTGATCGCCCCTTCCTTGCCCAGCATTGGTCGCCAGGCCAGCACCCGGATCAGGAACGAGGTCCAGAACGGGATCACGCACAGGACAAGCAGCACCGTCGAGACGGTCTTGCTTTTGACCAGCAACCCCACAAACAGCGCAGCCGGGTAGCCGATGATGAAGGTCAGCGCAAGGACGATCAGCCAAAGTCGCAGCGTGGTCCAGAGCGCCCCGACATAAGCCTCGGAACTGAAGAAGTTCTTCCAGCTGTCCAGCGTCAGGGTGGAATTGATGGCAAAGGTGGTCTGCGTCCAGAACGACACGTAGACGATCATCATGATCGGGGCGACCAGAAACAGGATCATCCAGAACACACCCGGCGCCAGCAGCCAGCTTGTATATCCGTTGCGTTCAGTGGACGGCGCGGTGGTGCTCATGCCGCGGCCTCCCTACCAAATACGATGGCATGCTCGGGGTCCCAGGACAGGATGTAGTCCTGCCCGACCTCGTATTCGCCGGGGTCACCAAAGCTGAGATGGTGGTCGACCTCGACCTGCTTGTGGTCGGCGGTTTCAAAGAACGAAATGACCGACGACCCCAGATATTCGCTGGCCAGATAACGGGCAGGCAAGGCCGGGCCGGGCAGCGCGTCGCCCTTACGGAATGCCTTCGTGCGGTCATAGCGGATGGCATAGACATCCGTGTCGTTGTGCCGTGCGTTTTGCACAGGTGCCGAACCGAACGGCCCCCGGAAAGTGTTGTCCGAGAGGGTCCCGTCAAACAGGTTGAACCGGTTCAGGAACAGGGCCACATCCGAGCTGGCCGGGGTGTCGTGGATCTGTTCGGGGGTGCCGGATTGGATGATGCGCCCCTGATCCAGAACCGCCACGGTATCGCCCATGGCCAGTGCTTCGGTCTCACTGCCGGTGACATGCAGGAAAGTGACATCCAGACGCTCACGAATGTGCCGAAGCTCGGTCTGCATACGGCTGCGAAGATTGGCGTCCAGGGCGCCAAGCGGTTCGTCCAGCAGCACCAGTTTCGGCTGCATGACCAGGGTTCTTGCAAGGGCCACGCGCTGCTTCTGACCGCCGGAAATCTGGTCGGGTACGCGATCTTCCAACCCTTCCAGCCCGACCAGACCAACCATGTCCCGGACGCGGGTATCGATTTCGGTGCCCGCAACATCCTCGATACCGTTGCGCAGCCCGAAGGCGATGTTTTCGAAAACACTCAGGTGCGGAAACAGCGCGAAGTTCTGAAACACGAACCCGATCCCGCGCTTATGGGCAGGCAGATCTGTGATGTCCTGACCCAGAAAATGAATGCGACCGGTATCGGGTTTCTCGAACCCTGCCATCACGCGCAACAGGGTCGTTTTGCCCGACCCCGAAGGCCCCAGCAAAGAGATGTATTCATTCTGTGCGGCCTCGAACGAAATGTCGTTCAATGCGATCAACTCGCCAAACTGCCGCGAGACATTGTCCAGCCTGAAGATGGATTCCGTATGACCCATTCATTTCCTCTTTAGGTATTCAGGCCGCAGACAGTTTCATGTCCATTCCGTGCTCTTGCCCGGACGTCAGAGCAGAGCTTTCAGGCGCACCTGATTAAAACGCACTTCGTATGAAAGTTTGCATTTATTTATGCGTCAATATCCATCTTTTGCGAAAAAACACCGCTCAAATGGAAATTTTCTTTGTATAAATCTGAAATGGTCAGATTATAAAATGATTATCGGATACTGAATTCAATTATAGTGGTGAGAGGTATTCTGGAATCGCTTCCGCTTCGGGAACCAGCGCAACGATTTTCAGCCGCGCCACATTCTTGTCCGCCAGTAGGCGCAAATGCTCTTTCAGATACTCGGCAGCTGCGCTGATCTGACGGGAGCCGATCAGATCAAACAGGATGCGATATTGATCGACGGCGACGTGGTCCGCCGGTAGGCCCAGACGGTTCAGCGCCTCGTTTACCGATGACAGCAACAGCCGGTTGTTGCGGATCATCTCGACCAAGGCGGTGTTTGGCGCCCTTTCAAGGCAATGTTTCTGGAACGCCGCCTCATAGGCGTCGGATTCGCGGGTCAGGCCCTGTCGGATCTGATCGCGCACCTTGTTGATTTCGGCAGGCTCGATGAAATCCGCAGCCAGGGTCAGCGCGGCAGGCTCGACAATCGCGCTAAGCTGGTACTTTTCGCGCAGAACATGCGCCGTGAGCGGACCCGCCAACCAATGCGAGGACGCGCCCTTGCGAATAAGCCCGCGTTCGTTCAGGCGGCTCAGAACATCCCGGGCGACCGTGCGGCTGACACCCAGATGATCGGCCAGTTCGGTTTCAATCAGCCGGAATTCTCCAAACACCTGACAGGCGGCGACATCAGCTTCGACCTGATCATAAACACGCATCCATGTGCCACGGATCGCCAGCGCCGATCTGGAGCGATCGGGGATATCCAACTGAAATTCACTGATAGGCCGTCGGATCGGGTCGAGGTCAGCCTGCCCCACCAGATAACCACGGCCGCGAAAACGGTGGATCAGCCCCTCTTCATGCAGTTTGCGCAGGGCGGCCTGAACCGGCGCGCGGCTGGTAAGCATAACCCGTGCAATTGGCCCTTCGATCAACACTAGACCCCGGGGAAGGCGCCCGGATTCGATGTTGCGCCGCAGGATCTGGCTGATGACCTCATAAAGCGGTTCCTGCCCGCGTATCCCCGATGCCCGGCTCATGGCTTGCCCTCCCGGACTGCCGAGATAAAGCGATTCCAGGCCCGGGCGGCGTAGTTATATTCGTCCATGACCGTATTCCACAGGGCAATGCGGCTCACCCGTTGATGATAGGCCCCGCCTGCGCGACGCCGCCCCTTGCGGACAACGGTCTGGCCGCTGGTGCCGACAAGGTCCGACCGGGCGATCTGACCATCGTACCAGTAATCCCATTCATCCTCGGTCAGATATTGCCGCGTATTTTCGGGAACGGTCATGTAATAGCCCTGCCGCGCCATGACGGCCCCGGCCTTGCCCGTCAGCCACCAGTTCAGGTATTCATAGGCCATGCCAAGCTTGGTCCCGGTCAGGTGCCGCGCAAGTGATGCCCCGCCATGCCACGCGCGATACCCTTCGCGGGGAACGCTTTCCACAAAATGCTCTTCCATGGGTCCGAGATTTCCATAGGACGGCGACCACATGCTTTGCGCCGCGACCTTTTCGGCATGCAGCAAAGCCTCGGCATCCTGAGCCGATTTCCAGCTGTCGCAGAAAAACCCCTGCTGCCTGAGCGTTTCAAGCAGCGCCATCAGGTTGTCGATTTCATCCACCGTCATGTTGCAGATATCAACAAAGCTTAGATCACCGCTGGCCTCAGCCGCCAAAGCCGCGTCGAAAAATCCAATCGCGGGTTCGTCCACGATTGCGATCCGCCCCTTGGCGCGCTTGTCCAGCAACCACGCCCAGCTTGACCCTTCCGGACCTTCATCCCCAAAGACGCGGCGGTCAAATCCGAATGAATCGACGTTATGGGCCGTCGGCAGCATCGAAATATACCGCATGGGCTGTTGTCCGATCACCCCATCGGGCTGAACGTAGAGCTTGCGCACCGGGGCGTCGCCATAGCCCTGTCGCATGTATTTGCTGACCCCGCCCAGCTTGGAAAGATCACCGATATTGCCCCATTCCGTGATGCGCTGGGTATCAATCGGCTGAAGGGCCCCCCAATGCCAGACAATGTCGAGGTTATGAAAACACTGCTCGTAAATATCATAGTGTTCGGGATGTGTTGCCGCGCGGCGCTGGCAGGTCAGGAAGTCCAGAGATTCATATTCGATGTCAAACTGCAGGTCTGCCATGGCCATCTGGCGAACGCTTTCCAGCAGCGTGACATCTGTTCCGATGATCCGCAAAGTGCGGCGCTTGACCCGTGGAGGCGCGGCAAGTTTATGCTCGACAGACAGGTCGATGGGCATTGGTTATCCAGATCACAAATCATCGCAAACACGCGTTGACGTCAAATCTAGCCGTCCCACCCGAACTCGTAAACGCCGAGTTTCCCCGAGATGCGTATCCGGCGGCCAGAGCCGGGTTCAAGACCCAACGACCCGGAAGGCGATGACTCCACGCCCTTGACCGCTTGAAGATCAATTCACGCCCGGACCCTCACCGGGTTCGCAGCTGCGTATTCAGCCCCGTCCGCGATAGGGCGGAACGCCCTGATCCGGAATCCAGACACCTTCGGGCAAGGGGCCGGTTTGCCAAAAGACATCAATCGGAATGCCGCCGCGCGGATACCAATAGCCACCGATGCGCAGCCAGCGCGGCTCCAGAAACTCCTGCAGGCGTCGTGCAATCGAGATGGTGCAATCCTCGTGAAATGCCCCGTGGTTGCGGAACGAACCAAGGAACAGTTTCAGCGACTTGCTTTCCACCAACCAGTCGCCGGGCACATAGTCGATCACCAGATGGGCAAAGTCCGGCTGCCCCGTCATCGGACAGAGCGAGGTGAACTCGGGCGCGGTGAAACGCACATTGTAATCCACGTCGGCCTGCGGGTTCTGCACACGCTCCAGAACGGCTTCTTCGGGGTTGGTCGGCAACACGGTGTCACCGCCCAATTGGGTGAGGTTGCTGTAGATATCACTCATATCCGTCTCCAGTTCGTTTAAACGCCGCGCTTGTTGCCCCAGACCAGCACATGCAGCTGAGGCAGAATACGCGGGGTGAACCATCCGATGTTCAGGGTCTTGTCGATCAGCCATTCCAGCCGTCCGGTGGCGTCGTTCAGATCGACCGGCAGATCGGGGTCGGTTTCCGGGTTGCCGGGCTGCAAGTACAGGGGAAGCTCCGGGTAGCGCCCGGCCACGTCCTGCGCCCAGCGGAAATCAGTATCGTCGAAGATCACGATCTTGAGTACCGTGTTGGCGGGGCGGACGGCCAGACAGGCGTCGAACGCGACCCAATCCATCTGCTCGCCACTGCTGGGTGGTTTCGGGCTGAGGACCAGCATTTCAAGGTCTGAAAACCAGGGCTTTGCGAGTGAACCTTGGGTCTCGCAGGCAAAGCGATAACCCTCCTCCAGACCGCGCTGGATCAAAGGGCCAAAGTCCTGAATAGCCGGGTTGCCACCCGACAGAGACACGGTCAGAGGTCTCCCACCGGATAGGTTCTGAACCTCGGCCCAGACATCTTCGGTGCTCATCACGGTCCAGTCATGGCGAAAGGCGCTGTCGACCGCGTGCAGGCTATCGCACCACGAACAGCGAAAATCGCACCCGCCTGATCGCACGAATACGGTAGGTTGGCCGATCAGCGCCCCTTCGCCCTGAACAGTGGGGCCAAAGATTTCAGCGATGCGCAGGGTCATGGCCGGTACTCGGCCCAGGTCTTGGGTGTTTCCGATATCTTTACCGCTGCCGTTTCCGGCCAGCGTGCCGCGCACCAGTCATAGAAGTGGCGGGCCATATTCTCGGCCGTGGTCACACAGTCCAACACGTCATTCAGGTGCTGGTGGTCGAACGTCTCGTCAATATAGGTCTTGAGGGGTTTCAACTCATGATAGTCCCGCACGAACCCGTCCTGATTGAGGTCGGCTGAGGCCAGTTCGACCACCACAATGTAGTTATGCCCATGCATCCGCGCGCATTGGTGTTCGTCCGGCAGATGGGTCAGTTGATGCGAGGCGGAGAAGTGGAACTCCTTGGTGATCCGATACATCAGGCACGCTTCCCTTCCACAGCCTGACGCCAAAACTCAGGGTCGGCATAAACCGTCGGGTCGGGCACACCGGCCAGATCAAATGCTTCGCGCCGCTCCACGCAGGTGCCGCAGCGCCCGCAATGCAGATCGCCGCCTTTGTAGCAGGACCATGTCTGATCGAACGGCGTGTTCACCCGCGCACCTTCGGCCACGATATCGGCCTTTGAACGGTGTACGAACGGCACATGCAGCGCCACATCCGCATAGCCGTCCAGCGCCGCGCGTTGCATGGCGTCGAACGCATCGGTGAAACCGGGTCGACAATCAGGATAGATGAAGTGATCGCCGCCATGCACCGCTGTCGCCACCGCGTCATCCCCCTGCGCCGCGGCGATGCCATAGGCGATGGTCAGCATGATTGCATTGCGATTTGGAACCACGGTGACCTTCATGCTCTGTTCTTCGTAGTGCCCGTCCGGCACGTCCAGATCATCCGTCAGCGCCGAGCCTGTCAGCGTCGCCCCGACCGAGCGCAAGTCGATCACGTGATGCGGCACACCCAACCGGATGGCGCAAGCGGCAGCAAAGTCGAGCTCTTTCGTATGGCGCTGGCCGTAGTCGAACGAGACGAGACGCGACAAGTCGCCGTTCTCGGCCAGCACATGCGCCAAAGATACGGAATCCAGTCCGCCAGAGCAGACCAAAGCAATTTTCATTATGTCAGTCCTTGTTTTGATATCCGGGTAGGCTGCGACCGGCAGGGGGTGTGCTACGATAAACTACGGGCAAGCTCAATGCAGTTATGTCTTCACATTTCTTACAGCTATCTTTGCTGTCATTTCCTGCGTGAACAGTCAGGCCTTTGGTAAAAATGAGGCCAAGCCATCTCCAGAAGGTCGCGAAACAGAGCCTGATTTGTTGCTTTGTCTGATTTGAATTTTGTACTGAAAGTTCAAAGGGAATGGCTGGCCCGTCACGCATCAATTAGTCTGGACCATCGACTTCCAGAAACTCAAACAGAGATTCATCCGCAACAACAGACGCCTGGACAGGAAAGTTGCTTTGTGGCGAAGCCGCATTTGTACTGTCGGTCAAGCACAGTAGCCCGCGATCTGTTTGT
Source organism: Ruegeria sp. (assembly GCF_028066395.1). Lineage (GTDB taxonomy): Bacteria > Pseudomonadota > Alphaproteobacteria > Rhodobacterales > Rhodobacteraceae > Ruegeria. The sequence continues at coordinate 31,761 of NZ_JALCBM010000005.1, read as the reverse complement.
CTCCAAAGGTGGTTGCGCGCATTTTGAAATCAACGCACGGCTCCATTCTTGCGTGTCATCGACAATAACCTGACAATGCCGGCCTGCTCACATGCGTAAAAGCGTTTTGATTGGTGCGTCCCCGCTGAAATTCATCGAGGCGCTGGGGCGCTTACGCTCCCCTGCCTTTCGGCAGGAGAGGGCGATAGATTCTGAATTTGACGGGGGTTATTCAGCCGGGATCGAGAAAAGCTCACCCGTCTTGTAGTTCAGCAGATAGGCCGTGTCGCCATGATAGGCGATGTCGGCGATCCCTTCGCCCAAGTTGTCCGAGACGCTGTAATGCCCCAGATGGGAATCGGCGGTGTACAGCTTGCCGTCGTTGAAGCCGGTGGCGACATAGTTGATGCCCCGGCTGTCCTGACGGCGGATCAGGCCGTCGAAATTGGCCAACGGTTCCGTCTGTTCAGAAATCTTGCCATTCGGGCGAATGCGGGTCAGGCGGCCTGCTTCGCTGGTCGCCCAGGTGTTGGGGTCAGTGATCACGCCCCATCCGGCAACCATGATATCACCGATGGGCATGGCATAGATCCCGTTCGGCGCGCCCAGCGCTTCGTCCTGGATCAACACGCTCACCTCGCCACCGGAAATCTGATACACGGTGTTAAGCGGCGGGTCGGTGACGTAGATATCGCCCTTGGAGCTGACCGACAGGTCCAGCGGGAAACCACCTTCGGGCAATGCGATGGAATGCTGTTCCTTGGTTGCCAGGTCAATGATCAGAACTTCGCCAACCTCGACAACATACAGCTTGCCATCGACGATCTGCGATCCTTTCGGCCCGTTCAAACCCTCAACAAAGACTTCGGGCTCGGAAGAGCCGTTCGCAACCCGGGCGATGAACCCGTCGCCGTCCTTGCCGCCGAACTCACCAACAACAGAGATGAAGATGTCCCCGGTCGTCGGATCGACGGACAGCGCCTCGGCATTGGTATAACCGGTCTTGATCGAGTCTGCGGTCGCCGCAAAGGGTGCAAGAATGGCGCTGCACAAAAGTGGAATGTAAATATTTTTCAATGGATTACCCCTTTCAGGCGGGTTGGATTGATGAAACCGTGCAGACGGCCAGCCCACCTGGGGAAGAAATCCAACAAAATCTCTAAGATTTCTCATCACAAAGCTGCGAGCAGCCGGCTGTTGCTGCTATCAACAGCTTTCCGAGCGCTGTGCCAGCTTCAGATACCCGTCCCGTGTCTGCGGTGTCTTTATGCCCAGCAATGATCCGGCAACCTGCGTTTTCAGGATTTGCGCCGTGCCGCCGCCGATGGTGAACATGCGCACATCGCGGTACATTCTCTCTATGGGTTCACGGGCGCTGTATCCGCGCGCGCCGAATATCTGCAGCGCATCGTTGACAACCTTGATCGCGGCTTCGGTCGCAAACGCCTTGGCCCGGGCTGCCATCATAATGTCGGGGAAACCGCTGGGCCCCAGGCTTTGCGCGGCTTCGCGCAACATCAGACGGGATGCGTGGACCGAAGCGTCCATATCCGCCAGCATCCATTGCAGGCCCTGAAACTCCTGCAGCGGACGCCCGAATTGTTCACGTTCGCGCAGGTACCGCTTGGCATGATCCACAGCCCCGGCGGCGATACCCATACCAACCGCCCCGGCCCCGACGCGCTGGCTGTTATAGGCGGTCATCAGATCGGCAAACCCGCGCTTGAACCCCGAAGGCGGTTGCAGGACAAAGCGGCTCTCGACCTCAAGATCGGTGAATTTCAACTCGGCCTCGGGCATACCGCACAACCCCAATGTGCGCTCCCGCCCCACGACCTCGAACCCCTTGGGGGCAACGCCATTTGCCGGATCATAGTGGACGATGAACCCGGTGATGCCCTCGTCGGTTCCATCCTCGCC